>NZ_JPOK01000012.1 GCF_000733865.1 Mycoplasma buteonis | reverse complement strand
AAAATTGACTGTCATGTATTGTATATATCTAGTTTTCAAAGAACTTTATTTTGCAATTTGTTTGCTTAAATATGATAACATGATTTTTAAAATAACCAAATATTTTTTTAATATTTTTTTATTTTAAAATTTATATTTTATCTATGAATATTTAATTCATTTGTTAAATAAAAAACTCCAAAAGGAGTTAGGTACTTAACGAAGTAAATGGTGCGAACGAATGGACTTGAACCATCGACCTCACGATTATCAGTCGTGTGCTCTAACCAGCTGAGCTACGCTCGCATATGTATATCTATTATACAACATTTTGTAAAATAGATAACTAAATTATTAAAATAAATTAACGTTTTGAGAATTGTCTTGCACGACGTGCAGCACGAAGACCTGGTTTTTTACGTTCTTTAGCTCTTGCATCTCTTGTTAACATACCAGCAGCTTTTAAAACTGAACGGTAATCTGAACTTGCTTCTAATAAAGCACGTGCGATACCTAATCTGATAGCACCAGCTTGACCGCTAAGTCCACCACCAAGTACATTAACTGAAACATCAAATTGTCCAACAGTTTCTGTTAAAACAAATGGTTGATTAGCATCTTTTAAATAAATGTCTGAAGTTAAATATTCACGTGCATCACGGTTATTGATAACAAATTTACCTGAACCAGCAGTTAATCTTACACGTGCAACAGATGATTTTCTTCTTCCTAAACCACGATATAATACTTGATTTGACATAATTATTTAACCTCTAATCTTTCTGGATTTTGTGCTTCATGTTTGTGAGTTGGTCCTGCATATACAAATAAATTACGACGTTGTTTATTACCTAATTTTGTATGAGGTAACATACCACTAACAGCTTTTTCTACTAAAGCTGTAGGTCTTTTAGCTCTTAATTTTGCAGCAGTAATGCTTTTTAATCCACCAGGGAAACCTGAGTGTGAGTAATAAATTTTATTTTCTTCCTTTTTAGCAGTTAAAAGAACTTTTTCTGCATTAATAATAATAACATTATCACCCGTATCTGCATTTGGTGTAAAAGTAGCTTTATTTTTACCTCTAAGTACTGTTGCAACATATGCTGCTAAACGTCCTAAAACTTGTCCTTCAGCATCGATAACATATCATTTTTTATCAGCAGTTTGATTGTTGATAATTGTAGTTTGTCTCATGATATCCTCCTACGTTAATTTTTATATAAAATGAATATACTTCATTAAATGCTATATTATTATAACATACAAGCAAAAAAATAAAAACAAAAGTTTAAAATTATTAGTATGTTTTTAAATTAGTTTTTTAATTGTTTGCTTAAAATAAATAATATATTTTTTTGCGAAAAAATGAAAAAAATAACTTGTTTTTATTTATCTTATTTATAATAATTTAACTATGAGAAAAATGCAAGCAAATAAAAGTTCGTTTTCTTGAGAAATAAAAAAAGAAATAATAAATAATACAACTACTAAAAATGAAATAACAGCTTTTTTAAACGGTTTAATATATTCTAATGCAATTTATTCAGAAAATGGCTACACTTTACAAATTAAGAATCAGTACATTTTGGATAAATTGTTTACAAAGTTAGATAAAATACAAGTCTCTTATACAAAAAGTAAAACAGCTAAAACGAAATTTTTTATATCAAAAAATAATTTTAAGCTTAAAGCGGAAATTAATTTTCAAGACTATTTGACTTTTTTCTTTGCGGGTGTATTTTGTGGGAGCGGAAATATATCATCTCGTTCCTCAACTTCTTATCACCTCGAGATATCATCACATTATTATGAAAATATTATTAAAATTATGAATAAATTAAATTTATATGAATTTAATTTCCAATATTTTCAAAGAAACTCAAAACATATTATTTATGTAAAAAAACAAGACAAACTACTTGATTTTTTATCCGCTATAGGTGCTAAAAAATCATGGTTTAATTTACAAAATTGAAGAATTCAGAAAGACTTCGAAAACGTTTCAAATCGTATAAATAATATTGACATTAGTAATATTCAAAAAATTGCAAAAAGCTCTTTAAAACATATAAAAAATATCACTTATTTATTCGAACATAATTTAGAAAGCTGTTTTAGT
The DNA here is from genome assembly GCF_000733865.1 of Mycoplasma buteonis. Taxonomy (GTDB): domain Bacteria; phylum Bacillota_I; class Bacilli_A; order Mycoplasmatales; family Metamycoplasmataceae; genus Mycoplasmopsis; species Mycoplasmopsis buteonis. The sequence continues at coordinate 15,105 of NZ_JPOK01000012.1, read as the reverse complement.
GAAAATGAATTAGTGTTTTTTAATTTAAAATTAGAAAATAAATGATCTTCTTTATCTGAGCTTTCTGAAATATTATCAATTCAGCATAATATTGTAATTTCTAAAAGCGGTTTAAACCACTGATTAAGAAAACTAAATACAATTGTTGAAATAGATAAAACAGAAAATAAAAAATCAGAGTAAAACTCTGACGGACAATTTATGATATGGAGCGAGTGAAGGGAATCGAACCCTCACAGTCAGCTTGGAAGGCTGAAGTTCTACCATTAAACTACACTCGCATTTTATACTTGCTTATTAATTATATCAAGATATTTTTAATAAGCAAGTATTTTTTTATTCACTTGGTTTAAGTAAATCTAAATTAAGTTCAACACTTGTTTTTTTACCAAATGTTTTTAATAAAATTGTAGCTTCATTAGTATCTAAATTTAATTTTTCAATTGGTCCAACTTCACCTTTATATGGACCATCAGTAACTTCAACTAAATCTCCAACTTGAAGTGCTAATAAGTTTTTACCGATATTGAATAAATTGATAGCTTCTTGCTCTGCACGAGACATTTTACGAATTTCTAAATTACTTAATGGTGTAGGTTTAGCACCCTTACCTGATGAACCAACTAAACCTGTAACATACTGAGTGTTACGGATAACGAATCAAGCTTTATCAGTCATGTCCATTTTTGCAAAAATATAACCAGGATATAAATTAACTCATTTAACTTTAAATGAATCTCCATGAATCTTATTTTCTAATTCTTTAGCAGTTAAAGTTGGTCTTTTAAAAATTCTAAAAGGTCCATTTTCAGTTGCTTGTAAGTCAAAATTTTCTTCTACTTGTTCTGCAAAAATTCTGTTATTTAATGCTTCAACAACATTATCTTCTTTACCTCTAATTGTTGAAATCATGTATCACTTAAATGTATTCATATTTACACCTTCTTTTTTATCTCTAATTTCCTGTAGCAATGCCTATCTGACTTCATAAAGATTGAAATCCAATTGAAATAGCATAAACAAAAAGCACAAAAATTATTGTAAAAATCAAAATTTTTATAAAGTTTTTTCAATTAGTTGAAGCACTTGGTCAACGAACTCTTTTAATGTCTTTAGCAATTCTACGAAAGAAAAATCTTTTTTGCTTACCTTTACGTTGTTGAATTTCTTCATAAGAATAAGCTTTAGTATTTTCTAGTTTATTTTTTTTAAACATTTAAATTTCTTCCTTGTGTAAAGTATGTCTGTTGCAATGTGGGCAAAATTTTTTCACTTGCATACGAGCATCATTACCAGAACTTTTATTTTTTACGTAATTTTTCTTTTTGCATTCTTGACATGCGATTGATACTTTATTGCTAATCATAATATATATTGTAACACATCAATTTTTTAAGAAATTATTTTATTTTTGATTTTTTCTAAAATTGAATTTCTTTTTTGTGTAGTTAAATGATCGTCATTCTCATTCTTTAAATAGTTGGTTAAAAATTTTCTTTCTTGTTCGTTAAGTTTTGCTAAAACTTTTTGCTTTAATAACTCATAATCATAAACTTTAGATAAGTTACCTTGTTGATATAAATAAATATAGAGATTATTAAAGTAAGTTTTTGTATATCGATTAGAAGCTAAATTACGTTCAAATTTAGCTTGCTGATTATTGTTTTTATTAAAATAATTAAGAACTTTTAATTTTAAATTCATTCAGAAATAATGTGAAAATTCTTTTCCTTCTTTATGAATTTTTAATTTTAAATAATCCTGAATACTTGATAAAGTATTAGCTAAAATTTGATTATAAATTTCTTCATAATCGAAAGTTTCACTTCCTAACATTCTTTTAATTTTATGAGCTAAAATTTGAATATTGCTAAGGTGATAAACTTCAAAGTTATAAACGATTTTTTCTACTGTTACATGTTTAGTTTCTGTTAAATGAAAAAAATCTAAAACATTATTTGGTAATTCAATATATTTTCTACTCATTTTGCTGTTTGATGAAATCAAAAAGAATAATTCCAGTAGCAACAGAAACATTTAAAGATTGCACTGTTCCAAACTGTTTAATATACACACTTTGATCGATAACTGAAAGAACACTTTTTGATACACCTGTCCCTTCATTTCCCATAACTATTAAACTAGGAAAATTGTATTTAACATCTGTGTGTGGTACTGCCTTTTCATCCAAAGTAGTAGCATAAGCTCAATAACCTTTTTTTTGCAATTTAGTGATTGTAGCACTTAAGCTGTTAACTTTATAAAAGCTTAGTCCAACAAAACCACCTGAAGAAATCTTAAGTACAGTCGAAGAATTTATGTCTGCAGCATTATCTTTAGGTAAAATTATGTCTTTAATCCCAGCTGCATTTGCAGTTCTAATAATAGCACCTAAATTATGCGGATCTTGAATATGATCTAAGACTAATACAGCATTAGGTTTCTTTTTAATAAGCAGATTAATATCACTTGTTTCAATTGGTTTAATTAAAGCTAAAAATCCTTGGTGGTTTTCTTTTGTTAAATTTCTGAAAAAATTTAAATCTTTGACTTCATAACTGGTTTTTGCAGGTAAATATTTAGCATTTTCTTCATTTAATAAATAAACTTTTTCAACTTTTAGATTGTTTGCAAGAGCTTCTAATACGGAGTTTTTACCACACATTAATAATTGTTTCATTTTTTTACCTCAAAAATTCCTTTTTTAGTTCTTTTATAGTATTTCAGCTTCAAGCAGGATTTTACGTAATAAATCTGATTCTTCATATTTTTTGTTCGCGACTAGTTCTTTTCAAGTTTCAAAAATATCTAAATGCTTTTGATACTCAAAATTAAGAAAATCGTAACCTAAAATATTAAAAACAGAAACTAAATCTTTTAAATCGTCCGCTTTTTGTTCACGGTTAATACTTTTTAGTAAACTATTAATTTTAGCGTTAAAATCACTAAAGCGGCAATTATAAATGCTTTGAATTAAATCTTTAACATTCTCTGAATCGTATATTTTTGTTACATCAATTTTGTTTTGAAAAGCAAGGAAATAACACTTTTTGATTTTTTGATGCATTTTTTTAACATTGTTTACTAAATTATCATCTAAATTGATAATGCCAGTTAGGCTATTAAGCAAGAAAAAAGTCTTTAAGTAATCTGCAGGATACTGCTTTAAAAAGTCTTTAGCTAAAATTACGTTTTGTAAAGATTTAGACATTTTTTCACCATTAAGATTTAACTGACCTGCACGAAGTCATTTTTTAGTTAATTCCACTTTGTTTAAAGCAAAATACTGAATATTTTCGTTTTCGTGGTGAGGAAAAGTTAAGTCCATTCCTCCGCCATGAATATCAATTCCGTTTGTACCAAAGTTTTTTTGAATTAAAGCAGCACACTCAGTATGTCATCCAGGTCTACCAGCACCAAAACTTAAATCATATTTAATTCCAACTTCTGTATTTTTTCATAAAGCAAAATCTGCAGCAAAACGTTTAGAATATTTTTCATCTTCAAAAATCATGTTTGTAATTTTTTGATTTGATACGGTACCGTAGTTGTCCTCGTTTTTCTTTACATCAAACCAAACATTATTTCGGTTATCTATATAAGCATTTTCTGTTTTTAAAAGTTGTTGAATAAATGTTTCAATTGTACTTAAATTTTCAGTTACTAGTTCAATTTTTGAAATTGTATCAACATTAAAGCTTTTTAAAAGTGCTAAATATCTGTCAGTATATTTTTGTGCTACTTCTTGCTCTGAAATTTTTAAATTTAAAGCACGATTAATAATTTTGTCATCTATATCAGTAATATTATGAACAAAATAAAAATCAACACCCAGATATCTGGCAGCTTTTAGTATTAAATCTACAGTTAAAATTGGACGCAAGTTTCCAATATGCACATCATTATATACTGTTGGTCCACAAACATAAATTTTTTTCATAACTTATTTATTATAATTTCTTTTAATTAAAAAGTGATATTAAAAATAATTTTTAATATAATAAATTTACTTAAAGAAAGAAGGAGCGAAATGACTTTAAAACAATCAGTAAAACAAGAAATTATTTCTGTAGTTGAGAATCTACAAAAAGAGGGTTTTTTTACCGAAGATTTTGATGCTAGTAAATTAGTTTTCAATTTAAATGAAGCAAAAGTACCTGAAAAGTTAAACGAAAACTTTGTCGCTTATGATTATGCAACAAACATCGCTTTTATTGTAAAACAATTCAAGAAAGCTGCGCCATTAGAAATAGCAAAACAAATTGCTGATAAATTACTAAAAAATAAATTATTCCAAGTTGTTGATGTAGCAATGCCAGGATTTATCAATATTCAACTTTCTAATTATGCTTTTTTAAGTGTTGTTACAAAAGTAATAGATGAAAAAAATAACTACGGTACAAATATAGTTAAGCCTGAAAAAATTAATGTTGAATATATTTCAGCTAATCCAACTGGATTTTTACACGTTGGTCACGCACGTGGTGCTTGTTATGGTGATGCTCTTGTTCGTATTTTTCGTCACGCTGGACACCAAGTTGAAAGCGAATATTATGTAAATGATGCAGGAAATCAAATTAATGTGCTTGGTAATTCTGCAAAAGTTCGTTATCTTGCTTTATTTGGAATCGAACAAGAAATGCCAGAAGAATGCTATCGCGGAGCAGATATCATTTGAGCTGCACAGCAAGTAAAACAAATTTATGGTGATAAATTTTTACCTTTTACTGACGAACTTTTTGAAGAATTTAAAAATGTTTTAGTAGAAATACTTTTAAACAAAATCAAAGATGACATCGCAAAACTTAATATTCACATTGACACTTTTTCAAGTGAAAAAGCAGTTAAAAAAGCAGGACTCACTCAAAAAGTGATTAAACAACTTGCTAAAGATACTTATATGCAAGATAGAGCATTATTTTTAAGAACTACTGATTATGGAGATGATAAAGATCGTGTTTTAGTTAAAAGTGATGGCTCAGATTCATACTTACTTCCTGATATTGCTTATCATGAAACTAAATTTGCTAAAGCTGATAAATTAATCAATATTTGAGGTGCCGATCATAGCGGATATATTGCACGGGTAAAAATTGCGATGGAATGCTTAGGACATAACCCAGAAAACTTGGACATTTATACTATCCAACTTGTTAGATTAATTAAAGAAGGACAAGAATTTAAAATGTCAAAACGTGCTGGTACTAGCGTAACATTGCAAGATTTAATGGAAGTTGTTTCTCCAGATGCTATTAGATTTACTATGTTAACTAGAGAAATCAATAATAAATTTGATTTTGATATTGATTTTGCTAACTCAAAAGATACAAGTAATCCTGTTTTTATTGTCCAATATTCTCACTCACGTAGTGTTAGCTTAATTAATAAATTAAAACCATATTCAACTCATGAAATCATTTACACAGATAAAGCCAAAAAAATCATTTTATTACTTGATGAATTCCCTGAATTAATTAAAACTATCGTTCAAACTGGAAAAGTTAATTTAATGAGTCAATTTTTAATTAATTTAGCAAAACAATTTAACAGTTTTTATTCAGAAACCAAATTACTTGGACATCCAAACGAAGCCCAATACGCTGCCTTAGTTTTCGCAACAAAAATTGTTTTATCACTTGGATTAAACTTAATTGGTGTCTCAGCTCCTGAAAGTATGTAAAATGTGGAATACTTTCCAGTTAAATTTAAAATTTAAACTTTTTTAAACCACTTAAAACTTTAAAAAACTATATTATAATATCAGTATTGTGAAAGGACTAATATGAAAACAAAAACAATGCTAGAAATTGCGATTGAAACAATTTCAGAAGATACCTTGAAACCATTTACTTTTGATCAACTTTTTGAAATCGTTGAAGCAGAACTGAAAGACAAGTGAATCGATACACTTGAAGATAGATTTTCTGACGAACAATATCAAAAAGTACGTACAAGAAAAATGGGAGAACTTTATAGACTTTTAACAGTTGATAAAAGATTTTCAAGAAATAGCGATGGCACATGACAAAGTGCAACATACGAAATATATAAATAATTTCATAAAAGGAGAGAAATATGGCATTAGTAAACGCAACAGAAATGCTTAAAAAAGCAAAACAAGGAAAATACGCTGTTCCTCACATTAACATTAACAACCTTGAATGAGCTAAAGCGGTATTATTAACAGCTCAAGAAGAAAATTCACCAGTTATTATTGCAACAAGTGAAGGTGCTCTTAAATACATGGGAGGATTTAATGTTGTTGGTGGAATGGTACTTGGATTAATTAAAGACTTAAACATTACAGTACCAGTTGCATTACACCTTGATCACGGTTCATACGAAGGATGTAAAAAAGCAATTGAAAACGAAGCTTATACTTCTATTATGTTTGACGGTTCACATTTCCCATTTAACGAAAACTTTGAAAAAACACAAGAATTAGTTAAATTAGCAAAATCAAGAAACATGTCAATGGAAGCTGAAGTTGGAACAATCGGTGGAGAAGAAGACGGTATCGTTGGAAATGGTGAATTCGCTGATCCAGAAGAAGCTAAAAAAATGGCAGAACTTGGAATTGATGTTTTAGCTGCTGGAATTGGAAACATTCACGGTCCATACCCTACATCTTGAAAATCACTTAGTTTTGAAACATTAGAAAAAATTTCTCAAGCTGCTGGAATTGGAATTGTACTTCACGGAGGAAGTGGTATTCCAACAGAACAAATTCAAAAAGCAATTAGCTTAGGAATTACAAAAATTAATGTTAACACAGAACTTCAACAATCAAATCACGCTGCTTTAAGAGCCTACATCGAAAGCGGTAAAGACTTAGAAGGTAAAAACTTTGACCCTAGAAAACTTTACAAACCAGGTTTTGAAGCTATGTGTGAAACTGTAAGAGCTAAAATTAGAGAATTTGGTTCAAACAACAAAGCTTAATGAAATAAAAAATTCTAGCTTAGGCTAGAATTTTTCTTTGCTCTTTGCTTTAATTTTCAATTTGCTCAGTAAATAGAAATTCCTAATAAGTTGCTCATTACAAAAGCAATTAATATTATTGCATTTTCAACCATAAACTTTTGTCCAACTATTGGTGGAATAAAGTTTGCTAAAAGCACTACTAATATTAAAATAATTGAATAATAGTATAAGAACTGCTCATATCAAGGAATTGCTTTAATTTGCTTGCGATAAGCTAAAATTAGTGCTGTAATAAATGTTCCTAAGTATTGAACTAAAAATGCAATCGTTCCAATCGAAATTACTTTTTGGAAATACTGAATTTGATCATTTTGAATAATCAGTGGTAGTAAAGAAAATAAAACTAACGAAACTACTGTTAAAGCAAAATTAAATCAAATTGCATTTTTATATTCACCCTTTTTTTCAACACCAAAAGCTGATGGTAAGTAACCCGCTTGACTAAGCGAAGCTAACGCTCGACTATAACCGATTGTGCTTGTCAAAGTAGAAGCAATGTTATAAGTAATAATATAAATAGCAAATAGTACTTGTCCAAAAACACCAAAACTAATACGGTATAAATATAAAAAGGCGTTAGATGAATTTTCAATTAAATTAGTAGAACCAATTAGTAAGTAACCAATAATATAAAAAGTAAAGACAAATAAGAAAATAACCATCATAACTTTTTTGAAATTTTTAGTTTTCACATCCTTGCTTAAAGTAGGTATAGTTTCAATACCACCAAAAGCAAACATAAAATAAAGTACATTCGTTAAAATTAAATAAGTATCTACTGATTTTCCAGCTGCAGTATTAAAATTTTCTAATAAAAGTTGCTCTTTGCAGGCTAAAATAATTAAACCTACAAAACCTATAATTAATACAGCTCATTTAATAAAAATATTCACAAAAATCATTTTTTTAGAAACTTTTAAACCTAAAGAAGCTGAAAAAATTAGCAATATAAAAATTGTAATCGAAACAACTCTGACAATATTAATATAAGTTTCATTTTCAGTAAAGACTCTTGCCGCTTGAGTTAAAAATAAAGTACCACTACCAGCATAAAGCGGACCTTGAATATACTGATTTCAACCCACAAAAAATGCAAATGGTTTATTTTTTACCTTTGTAGCATAACTGAAACTGCTTCCAAGTTCATTAGGGTATTCATTAAGTAGCCTACTAAAAACCAGTGCCACTCCCAGTGCCATTAAGGAAACTAAGAAAATTATTAAAATTCCATAATATCCATAAGTAGTAATATCGCTAATAGTTGCCACAAAACCAAAACCAATAATATAGTTAATTCCCAACAGTGCAAAAGTTTTTGAGTTAAACATTTTTGACATATGTTTTTTTCCTTTTTTTTAATTTATTTAATTAAAAAGTTAATTTTTAAATCCAAAATAATTAAAAAATTAACTTTTTGTTTTTTAAGGTAACTTAAAAAGTATATCAATAAAACTAAGATTTAACGAATAAAAAATGATTTTTATAATTAAATTTTTCTTTTTAAGTTTTTTATAAATCAGATAGTAAAGAAAAATTGACAGCAAAGCTATCAATTTAGGATTATTCTTCAATAAACATATATCCATCACCTTTTTTAATATCTACAAGGCAAATTAATAAATTATTATCTAATCTTTTTGATAAATCAAATAAATAAGCAGCATCTAAAAACTGAGTATTTGTAGTAATTAAAAAAGTTTCTTTTTTAGAGTAAGCACCAATTACCGTATGTACTGAAAAAGCAAATGGACGATTTGAAGCATCGTTAATTTGGTTAATTAACTCAAAAGGATTTTTTGTATAAATTTGTGTTTGTACTAATTTATATTTAGGATAAAGCACGTCCACTACAAGTGCATTAGCTAAAATCATTAACATACCAGAAACAAAATTTGGGTTGAAAAATAAATTTAAATTTCATGCTTTTGCTGGGATTGAATTTACTAAATCACCTTGCAGATGATTTAAAGCTAGCGAAGCTGGTATATAAGTTCCAATTAAGTTAGCAAAAGCAAGTGATAAGATATTTAAAATAAAGAAAACAGAACCAATTTCTTTGAGCTTAACTTTAGCAATATACATTCCAAAAATATCAAAACCACCTGTACTTCCACTTAAAATAATTACTGAAACAGCAGCTAATCCTTGTAAAATACCTCAACATAATGAATATAAGAAAACAGCTACTTGCTTGCTGCTATCCGCAGTAAAGTCTCATAAAATAATTCTAACTTCATTAACAATAAAGATATCAGGACTTTTATACATTAAATCACTAAAAATAAACACTTTGTCAATATGTGGGATGAAACCAAAAATAATACCAAACAAAGTAAAAACAGCAATATAATAACACGAAAATCAAGTAAAACGTTTCGAAATTCTAAAATATGATAAAACCAGTAACGGAATGTTTAAAATAAAATAAATTAATCAGAAACAAATATTAAAAACAATATAACCGATTGTCTTATCTTCAAATAAGAAATAAGCTAAATTACCAATTCCTTGACCAACAGCTTCTAATCCTAAAGCGTATAAACCAGTATTTTGCAGTAATAGAACACCGGCAAAAGACATAAAAATAGCAATAACCGTAATTACAAGTAGTTTCTGTCAAGTTTTCTGAATATGGTATAAAAAACCAAACATTAAAACACTACTTTTAATTCTCCTACGTGTATAAGTTTTTTTCTGTAATTCCATAGCTTTATTATATTTTTTTATTTGTTTCTTAAAAGCTTTTTTTATAATTGTATAAAGGAAAATTATGTACATACCCAAATTAAGTATTAGACAAACACAAAGTGCAATTCAAGATTTAAAACAGATTTTTCAAGAAGAGCTCAAAAAGAACTTAAATTTGACTAGAGCGACTGCGCCACTTTTTGTAGCTCAAAAAACCGGTTTAAATGATGGTCTATCTGGTGAACAACCAGTTTGATTTTATCCCAAAGATAGCGATGAAAGACTAGAAGTTGTTCATTCATTAGCAAAATGAAAAAGATACGCTTTAATGCAATACCATTTTGCTCCATATGAAGGACTTTATACTGATATGAATGCAGTTCGTCGAGAGGAACAACTCGATCATCTTCATTCATACTACGTTGATCAATGAGACTGAGAAAAAGTAATTCTTGCAAAAGATCGTAATTTAGATTTTCTAAAATTAACAGTTAACCAAATTTTTGAGGCTTTAAAAGCTACTAAGGAAAGATTACAAAAGCTATATCCTGCTTTAAAAAACAACCTTCCTGATTCAGTTTTCTTTATTTCTGCTCAAGAATTAGAAGATTTATATCCCAACAATACAATTGAGGAAAGAGAAAATTTAATTACAAAAGAAAAGCAAGCTGTCTTTATTTATCAAATTGGCTACCCATTAAAAAGCAATCTAATTCATTCTAAACGTGCATTTGACTATGATGATTGAAATTTAAATGGTGATTTAATTTTATATTCACCAGTTTTAGATAGAGCGATAGAACTTTCATCAATGGGAATTCGTGTTGATCAAAACTCAATTGTTAAGCAAAGTCAAATGTCAGCTGAACAACTATTAAAATTATCACCATATCACGCTAGCGTAGTTAATCAAAAATTACCACTAACAATTGGTGGTGGAATTGGTCAATCACGTGTAAGTATGTTACTACTTGAAAAAGCACACATTGGTGAAGTGCAAGCTAGCTACTGACCTGATGAATACCGAGAAGAAATGAAAAAAGAAGGAATTGAATTATTATAAGTGTGAAATTAAATCACACTTTTTTATTAAAAAATCACAGCCTAGCTGTGAATTTTTAATTTTTCTTCGCGAATTTTCCAAGTACACTGTCAATTTTTTCTTTTGTAGGTTCAAAAACTAAGTAAGTACCTGCAACGCAAGCATCAGCACCAGCAGCAAAAGCTTCTGGCCCTGTTTCGCCATTAATTCCACCATCAACTTGAATTAAATAATCGTATCCATTTTGAATCCGAATTTGTTTTAACTGAGCGATTTTATCTAGTGCCATTGGCATAAATTTTTGACCACCTTTACCTGGCTCAACTGACATAACCAAAACTAGAGCAAGACGATCTAAATAAGGCTTAACTGCTTCGACTTTTGTTTCAGGTTTAATTGCTAAACCAATTTTTAATTCTGCTGAATTTTCAGTTAAAAATTCATCAAACTTTTCTTCATCATCCATGATTGCTTCGTAATGGAAAGTTATGATATCGCAGCTATCTTTAACAGAATCAACATGTGAATATGGATCGACAGTCATCAAGTGAGCATCCTTAATGTGTTTAAGGCCTTCACTGTTAATTTTTGCAATTTCACTTGGTAAAATTGCAGTGTTAGGAACGAATTCACCATCCATAATATCATAATGAATTCATTTAATTCCGTTGCTAACTAAAGTGTCAGCTACTTCTAATCTACGTTCTGGTTCAACATTTAATAAACTTGGTGTAACATATTTTTTCATTTTTTCTCCATAAGATATACTTATTTATCTAATTCTGATTGTAATTTAACGTAATTTTGGTATCTAAAATCTGGTATCAAGCTTGTTCCAATTTGTTGTTTAACTGCACAAAACTTTTCTGGCTCTTCTAGGTGTAAACATGAACGGAACTTACAAGTTTTAGCTAAATTTTTAAAACTTTCGAAACTTTGAGCAAGCTCAATTTTGTTCATATTTAACTCTAAAGATGAAAAACCAGGTGTATCGATTAAGTAACCAGCATTAAAGCTTATTGCTTTGACAACTCTTGTAGTATGTTTCCCTCTTCCTAGAGCTTTTGAAATTGCTTGTGTTTCAAATTTATGATCAGCAAGATAATTTAAAGTAGTTGTTTTTCCAACTCCACTTTGACCCATAAAAACCGAATACATATTTTTAAAATATGGTGTTATTTCTTTTTGATATTCTGGTTTGGTATTATTAAGTAAAAATACTTGATAACCCATTTTAGAATATAATTGGTAAATTTCTTGTGTTTTTTGACTATCTAAATCCACTTTTGTCAGACAAATAAAAGGTTTAATTGCTTTTTGTTCAATTATTGCTAAATATTTGTCTACTAAATAAGGTTGAAATTCAGGTTCCTTAATAGACATAAAAATAAACATTTGATCAATGTTGGCTACTTTCGGACGAATAAACTCATTTTTACGCGGTAAAATTTCAGTAATTAAATTATCGCTCACATTAACAAAATCACCTACAATTGGAGTTTGCTTTAAAAAACGCAGCTTACCAGCAGCTGGCAGTTTAATTTCTAAATTTTCCTCAATAGAAAATAAAGTGTAAATTCCACCAACAACACTATGAATGCGATATTTTTTCATTATAAAAATACCACCAATAATGAAACAATTGTAATAATTACAGCAATCAAAACAATAGCAGAAACTAGAAAAACATTTGAATTAATCAAATCTGCTAATGTTTTTTTAGATTGCATAGTCTTTGCTGATAAAGGTTTTTCTAAAAATCTCTCTTTACTTAAACAAGTATTCAAATCTTCAATAAAGTCTCAAACATCTTTATAACGATCGTTTGGGTTTTTTGCAGTCGCTCTAATAATCACATTAGCTAAAGATTGTGGAATGTCACGGTGATTTCTTGGATCTGGAAAAGTATTGCGTCTATGCATTAAAATAGTTTGAGCTTCAGCTTCACCTTCAAATGGATATTTTCCAATTAACATTTCATATAACACTATACCGAGAGCATAAATATCTACAGCTGGTGTAATTTTAGCGTTTTTAACTGAAAGTTCAGGCGCTGCATAATAAGGACTACAAACAACTGCATTAGTTTTAGTTAAACGTTGTGATTCTTTTGAAAGCGAAATTCCAAGATCAACAACTTTGACCTCTTGAGCATCAGTGATTAAAATATTTTGTGATTTAATATCACGGTGAATAATTCCGTTAGCATGTAGCTCACCAATTGCTTCAGCAATTTGACGTGCATAATAAACAGCATGCCTAACCGGGAGACGCTGATTATCTAAAATCACCTTATGTAAGGTTACACCAGAAATATATTCCATTACATAATATTGCTCACGATCATCTTCGTAGTAATCAAATAAATGTGGAATATTTTTGCAGTGCAGCTTGCTAAGTAGTTTTCTTTCTGCTATAAAACGATTTAAATTAGTTTCATTTAAATCATTATTACGATATTTTAAAGCGTAATGCTGCTTATCCAAAATGTTTTGCACAAGGTAGACAATTCCCATTCCACCTTTACCGATAATAGATTTTAATTCATATTTATTAAAAACCGTAGAGTTAGCAATAATGTTGTTATTTTGCATTTTAGACATTATAGTTCACCTTTCTGATTAAAATCTATAACTAGTGCACTCATATTGTCATTTGATTGATTAATTACAGCCTGATTAATAAGCTTTTTAACTATTTGTTCAGGTTCTAAATCTTGCTTAACTAAAAATTCCAATTCATTTAAAAATAAAAATTCATGAATTCCATCAGAAGTTAAAAGTAACTTTTCAATTTTTTGATAACTGGTTTCATTAAAATCATAAATTTTAACCGTAGTTGAAATTTTAGGCCCAAGTGCACTTGTTAAATGACGCGCATTTGGCAATTGATGTGCTAATTCTAAGTTTGTACCTTTTTCAATTAATGAATTCGCTACATTTTGATCTTTAGTAATTTGAATTAACTCTAAATTTGAAGTATAAACGTAAGCTCGCGAATCACCTGAATTAAATACAAAAAATTTCTTACTATCAGGAATAATTAAAGTAGCCACTAAAGTAGTACCCATATTAGCTTTAGAATAATCATTTTCAGCTGCTTTACGCAAAGCTAACTTAGCTTTTTCAATCGCACCACCAATTCAGTTTTTGGTTTGAATTGTGTCAATATAATCAAAACTTTCTTGAAATTCAAACGCTAAAGTATTTACAACAACACTTGCAGCAAAATCACCACCTTGATGTCCACCCATTCCGTCACAAAGCACTGCTAGAATATTATTATTTTTTGAAAAAATACCAACGCGATCATCATTTTTAGGACGAATGTCACCTTTTGATGATTCAGCATAATACTTAAGCAAGTTTAAGCTCCTTGTGTAAAATTTGTCTAATTTCTTCAGCAGCACGTTCTGGTACATCATTAATGATTTTGTATCTAAAAATTTCAGATTCTTGAATTTCAGTTTGAGCTTTTTCCAGTCTTTTCTTTAATGTTTCTTCGTTTTCAGATCCACGCTTTAAAATTCGAGTACGTAAATCTTCCATTGTAGGAGGCAGCACAAAAATAGTAATTAAATTATACTTATCACCATCTTTTGAAAGTTTCTCAATAACTTGTTTTGCTCCTTTGGTTTCTATTTCTAACATTGGAACTTTATTTTTATTATGAATTTTATCTAATTCAGAATAAAGTGTTCCGTAGTAGTTACCAAGGTGATAAGAAAATTCGATAAATTTAAAATGCTTTAATTTATCTCTAAATTCGTCAACATCAATAAAATAGTAATGAATGCCGTGAATTTCTCCTTCACGTCTCTTTCTGGTAGTCGCAGAACAAGACAGAGAAAGGTTTAGTTCATCAAAATCGAAAAGCAGTCTTTCGATTGTACCTTTCCCAACACCACTAGGTCCACTAAAAATAATAATCGGTTTCTTTTCAGCTGTCTTATTCATAATTAAAAATTATTATAGCATTTTTATTTTTGTTATGTTTATTAAAAAACTTTTTGTCAAATTTTTTGCTGAAAATTCTTTTTTCTTGAAATTTTGATTGTGTCAAGTAAAGGTTACTTATTAGGAATACGAAAGAGCAAAATTCTCTTTTGTTACACCAATATTCTAACAACTTTTTAAAATACACCCAAGCTTTTTCTAAAAAAAGTTAATTTTTTGTTTATTTGCGAAAGAAAATTACGGTTACAGTCTGTAACCGTGAAATTTTGTTTCACTTAGGTTATGTTTTGTCTAAAAACACTAAAAAGTATTCGTAACTAGGTTTGTTGCAGTTTTTCGCGCGCGTGCACGCGTACGCACTTTTAAGTATCCTAGAAAGCACGTGCAACATTTTCTGACGAAATGGTGGACTAATTAATATATATATATATATAT
>NZ_JPOK01000011.1 GCF_000733865.1 Mycoplasma buteonis | reverse complement strand
TTGTAAAACCGTAACCATTAATTAAGGATGAAGATGGTAAAAAGATAGTATCATCATCACTAATATTATTTCCCATAATACTTAATTTATATTCGTCAAACATTTTGTTATTAATTAATTTAATTTCCATTTTTAGCGAGCGAGCAATTTTTTCATTCATTGAAATTTTTTGTTTTAATTCTTTTAGTGAAGCAGCTTTTGTTACAACTAAAATTGAAATTTCATACATTAAATTATTTTCAGCTGTAATTTTATCAAGTGTATATTGCATCGCTTCTTGTTCTACCATTTTACTTGATGAAGTGTATTTTTTATTTCCACTTCCGTTAATATTCATTTGATTGAAAAGCATACTTGCATTAAAAAGTTTTTGTGTTTGTTTTTCGTTTAGTGAAGTAACTTTAATTGTTACATCACTATCACTAGTAAAAATATCTTTTATTCAACCGTAATTTAATTGAATTGGAAGATTACTAATTTTTTGATATGTAATAAAAGTATCATTTATTTTAATATAGTTGGGTTTTACTAACACTTCATTAATTTCATAACAATCAATTAAATCTATCTTTTCTTTTTTGTTATTTTGCTTTTGTTCTTTAATAAGCTTTTTAGCTTCTTTGAAAGAAATTTTTTGTTTTTCTTTTGCTAGTTGAACCTCTTCTTTGCTAGTAAAAACTCATTTTTTCTTTCTCTAAGATAAAAAATATGAATTATTGAATTAACAAGTAAAAACAACTTTTCTTTTAAATTTTTATTTTTTAAAGTTTCTTTGTGAATTTTTTCTGTTTTTTGATTGTAAATATTTTCTTCGTACTCTTTTGCTTTTTCGCTAATTTTATATCCATGCATTTTTGCTACAAATTCAATTAATTCATCTTTTTCTAGCGTTGTTGCACTCATTCCTAGCATGTTAAAAGCATTAGTTATGTTTTGTGTGTCTTTATATAAAGTATCAAATGAATTACTGATTAATAAAATGTAATATTTGTCAATTAAACTTACATCTTCTAATTGTAAAAAGTTAGTTTGTGTTTCAATTAAATAATCTTGTAGTACTTCGTTACTTTCAATATTTTTTTCATTATTAGTAGCAGCATCTAAAATGAATTTGCAATTTTGCTCGTATGATGTTTTTTCTTTTAAACGAACAATTTCAAATCTTCCATTTATTGTTTCAATTTCATTTTTAAGACGTTCTAAAAAAGATTTAATTTCTATTTCATCACCGTTATAAATATTTTTTCCGTTAAATGCAATTACGCTTATTTTATTATTATTTTTAAGTACTAATGCATTGTGTCTAATTTCTTTGTAAGCAAAAATCATTTCTTTTTCGCTTGCTTTGTATTCTTTTTTACTAAAAAGATAAACAATTTTATATCAAAGCAGTTTATAAATTCTTGTTTTGCTTCTTGGTAACTTAATCATAAAAATTGCAGTTACAAGAAAATTAGAAATTGCAAAAATGCTATTAATAACTCT
Source organism: Mycoplasma buteonis (assembly GCF_000733865.1). Classification (GTDB taxonomy): domain Bacteria; phylum Bacillota_I; class Bacilli_A; order Mycoplasmatales; family Metamycoplasmataceae; genus Mycoplasmopsis; species Mycoplasmopsis buteonis. The sequence goes on along the minus strand of NZ_JPOK01000011.1, from coordinate 21,112 downwards.
GCTTCCAGTTAGTTTTCAAAATATGAAAAAACTAATTATAATTGCGACTACAAAAACTAATATTTCATATATTGATAAACCTAATTTGAAAACTTGTTTTTTCTTCAAATCTTTTGAATACAGCATTATTTATTAAATACTTCCTTTCTTCTTAGTTTGCTTCTTTTTCTTATAAACTTAGCATCTTTTTCATTACCCATATCACTAGCAACTTTTGAAGCCTCTTTGTCTAGTTTTAAATCTGTATTTAACTTTTCAAAGTCTTCTTCGGTGTTAAGCTCGTACGTTTGTTTGTACTGATTTTGTATTTCTTGGATTGCTTTTACCTTGTCAAGTTTTTTCGCTTGTGCTTGTGCTTTGTTGTATGCGTTAAATGCATCTCGGTTTACTACGCTTTTTGTGATAAATCCTTTATTGTCTTTAAAGTTATTTTTCATAGCACCAAGACGATCGATTATTCCATATTTGTTTTGCTTCATTTTTTTATTCATTTTTGATAAGTCACCTATTAAACTTTTTGCGTTACCAACAATATTACCTGCTTGTGAACCGTAACGAATAACATTTCTACCAGCAGTAGCTGTACCTTTTGCACTTGCTTTTAACATTCCGCTAATTCCCGTGTTTTTAATTGCATCTATTCCTTTTCCAAGAACGCTATTTCCAAGTTTTTCTTTTGCTAGTGTCATTCCACCCTTACCAAGAAGAGCTTTTCCAGCAATAGCACCAGCTCCAAGCATCATTGATTTTGTCCCGACAGCAAATTTACCAATTTGTGATATTTCATTAATACTTTCACGCATTCCCAGTTTTTCACCAACAAAGCTCATAACAACATTGCTAATACCACCAAGTCCCATCATTCCACCAACAATTAGAATAATTTGGGTAATTACAACAACAATTTCATTATCAAAATCTTTGCGTACGTAAATCATTGCTTGTGAAATAAAGTTAGTAAAAATATTGATTGCAACAATATAAAAAAGAAGTGCAAGAATTTTTCCAACAACCATTTGTATTCACATACGCATTTTTTGCCCTTTGTCAATAACAGTAAAAACGGCAACTCATGGTGATACAACGAAAAGAAAGTAAATTTCTAGCACTTTTCCTACCGCACCAAAAATTGTCATTGCTAAAAATACAACCGAAAGAATGCTTACAACAAAACCAGTGATTGCAAATGAAATAGCATTATCCATTTGGTTTCGAATACTTGAAGGAATATCATAGTTATGTTCCATGATATTTTCTCAGTCAGTTTGGGATATTTCTTTTGGTTTAATACTTAAAAAAATACCGTCAGCTAAATTGTAAATACTATCTTTTTGCAAAGTTAACGCAAGTAGAGTTTTTACAGATAATATAAATAAAAATAATCCCAGAGCAACAAGCAAAATAAAAAGCGTATATTTGATGCTATTTCAAAGTAAGGTGGTATAACTAAATTTATTTGCACCTGTTTCGCGTACCACTTTGATAATACCGACAAGAAGTAAAATGGTAAAAATAATTAAGCTGGTTTTAAAAAATGCGAAAAATAAATGTGGTGCACCATTGTTTAAAATGTTGTCAATTGCTGTTTCACTATTTTCACCAAAAAGCATGTAACTAGGAAGTTCAAAACAAATTCAATAAAAAATGATAAAAAGATATTTTAAAATAAACAAACAAAGACGCGAGAAGCTTCACAGTAAATTAAAAATTATTGCAGTAAAAAACATTAATAGATATTTGATATGTTATTGCTAATTGATAAATTGTTTAAATTAGAAGCGAGAGTGATAAGTTCTTTTGTATTTTCACCATCACCGATTAAAGATGAAGTAATAAAATAAGCAATTGGATAAGCGATAACGCAAATTACGATACCAATAATCGCAAGAATTACACTTTTTTTGTGAAAAAGTTGTTTATTTGGTTCTTCGCTTTTTGTCATATGTACGTAATTAATCACGATATAAATTATCAAAATTACCACAATAATTGGTAATAAGTATTTTAGTACATCAAAAATAATCTTCATAACTGGATTTGCGATTTTTTCGAGAGCATTTGAAATGATTTCTGTTTCTTCGTATAAGTTTCTTGTAAACATTACACCTCCTTATTTTTTAAATAGTAATCTCAACCTAACTCACTAGCTAAACCATTATTAAAAATTTGCTCGATTAGGTTGTAATTTTTAGTAGTTTTTAACGTTTCTTTTTTATGCTTTAACATATCTATATTTATAAATTCTTGGTGTTTGCTTAATATATTAATTTCTTGTGAATTTGCGTTTAGTTCATTTTCATTAATATAGTTTTTTAAACTATTTAACTCAAAATTAGCATTCATGAAATATTCTCAACTTAAAAAATCTCTAAAATCAACACTTTGTGTTGCAAGCAAACTATCACCATCAAAAAACATGCTTAATGTAATTTGACTGTCATTTTCTTGTTCTTGATTATTAATCATTCCTAAGTTGTAATAAATGTTATTTGTATTTTCGTTGGTGATACTCATAAAAATGTATGTGTCACTTTTGAAAAATTTTAAATAAGAAGTTCTAATTAATTTTTGAATGTTAAGTTCTTTATCTTTTTTATATTTTTCATAATCTTGTTTTGCTTCCTTGCTATCTTTATCATAAAAACTTAAAAATTTTCTCAGTCACTGTAAATAAGAAATCATTAAATTAATTTCCTTATAACTATCAATTATTACCTTCAAGTTAAATTTAATTTCAAAAAGTATATCGGTGTTAATTTGACTAAGTTCGAGTGCAAAGTTTTCTTGCACTAAATTTTCAAATTTTAATTTTTTTAACTTTGTAATATCTTTTTCTTCTAAGATATTTTTATTTTCTTTTATATAGTCATTAACCATACTTTTAAAAAAGTCTTGATAAACATAGAAAAATATATTTTCATAATTTGGAGGACTTAAACTTGTTTGTTTAGAAAATTCTCTTAACTTGTTAAAAAATAGTGCAATATTTTTTCTATAAACATTAACAAGTTTAGGATTTTGAATTAATCTATAAATTGAAAATTTCTCTCTAATATTTTTGCTTAATGTTCCAATAGTAGGAAGTTTTGCGTTTTTATCAAGTACATAATCTTTGTTTCAAAAGAAAAGCTTATTTCAATCTATTTCTTCATTACTTTGTAAATCTAAATAATTATCATTATTTTTTGAATAAATGGTTTTTCCATTATAAATGTAAGTTACAGAATTTTTATGATTATCTTTTGAAACATCAATGCAACTAGATAAAAGTGTTGCAAAAATAGGGAGAATACTTAATAATATTTTCCTTATAAGAGTTCCTTTATTTTAAAGTTTAAAATAAAACTTTAACAAGATAATCGTAAACTAGTTATATTCGAGTATAACCGACCTTGCAATTTAATTATAACATATATTTTGTATATATACAAAATATATGTTATAATTTTTTTAGAAATAAAAAATATGATGAAAAGACCAATACTAATGGAGTAATATGGAATTAAATAAAAAAATAATTAATTTTAACAGTCTAAATAGCTACTTAGCAATGTTTCCTTTAAGTGTCCCGATTGACTTCATAGAAAAATATACTAAACCAAATGATTTAGTAATGGATAATTTTTCAGGAAGAGGAACAACTCTTTTTGCTTGTCGTCTTTTAAATAGAAATTTTGTAGGTAACGATTTAAACCCGTATGCATATGTTATTAGTAAAGCAAAATCTGTTAATGTAAGTAAAGAAAAATTACTCAAACGTATTACACAGCTAGAATTGGAGTTCAACAAAATAAATTCAGATGAATATCAGAAGATAGAAGAAGATTTTGAATATATTTATCACCCAAAAACATATCAAGAACTATTGTTTTTTAAAAGTAAGTTAGGGATAAATTATCTTAACTTAAATGATGTTGATATAACAATTATTAGTTATCTTTTTTCAATCATGCAAGGTAAGTCAAAAAAAGATAAAACTAGTGCGTATCTAAGTGTAGATATGGTTAATACCATTTCAATGACACCCAACTATATTAAAAAATATGTTAAAGAAAACAATCTTGAAATTCGTTACTATAACACTTTTGATTTATTAAGAGATAGAATTAAAAATAGATATATCGACTTTGAATATAAACCACAATTAAAATTAGAATATCACAATTCTCTTAATAATCTTTCTTTTGTTAAAAGAGAAAGTGTTGCATTTGTCTTTACTTCACCACCATATTTAAACATGGTAAATTATGCAAGTAGTAATTGAATTAGACTTTGACTTCTTGGTTATCAGCGTCAAAATTTAAAAAATGAAATTATACTTGATGATAAACATAACTTCACTAACTACTGTAATTTTATTATGGAGTATTTAGAAAATATTTACCCTAAATTAAAAAATGACGCAATTGTTTGTCTTGTAATAGGAGATGCAAAAGGTAAAAAACTAGCTATTGATACATGGAAAAAAATCAAAGATAATGTACCATATCAATTGGTAAAAATACACACACAAGAAATAAATGATAATAAAAAGGTTCTCAAAATACTTGATAGAAAAAGTGGTAGCACAAAAATAGATCGCATCTTAATTTTGAAAAAGATTTAATAACAGTATATTCTTATTGATAGAATTTATAAAAGGATGTTTTATGAATAATTTAATAAAAGAAGAAGAGTTACATCTTGCTTTATGGAACCCTAGGTTTGAAATAATAGGTAATTTAGAATTTGATTTTTTAAGTCAATTTAAAAGTGCAGACAAAAATTATGATTTGTATCACGAAATAGAACAAATGGTGTTGCTTTATAATGATGAAAAAGATGCTTTTGAAGAGCTTCTTAAATCAATTAGCAAAAAATTATATTCAGTCAATGAAAAAATACAATTAATTAAAAAAGATGATAAATACATTGTTATTGAAGGTAATCGTAGAATTGCTTGTGTAAAAATACTAGCTAATATTGAAAAATATTTATCAGCTTTATACAAATACAATGAATTAGAAAAACAAAAATTTAATAGTTCTGTTGCTGAAAAATATATTCTTTTTTATAATTTTTTAAAGAAAATTAAAGAAACGATAAATTGAAATTCAGAGCAATTTGTTAATTTAGAAAGTAAAAACTTTGCAGTTTATGATAATAATCAAGATATTTTTAACTCTTTATTTAAAAAGCACACTGGTGGTAAAAACGTAGGTTATTCATCTTGAAGTAAGGGTAAATATTACAGTGATATATATTTGATTTTCTTAAATGAAAATTGATATACACTTAAAGATATCGATGAAGCAAAAGTTGAAAGTCTTTTAAATAAAAGTTCAAAATCTTTATTTGAAGACTACACAGAAGCTTGCTTTCTTATTCAACAATTAAAAAATAATAGTAACTATTCGCAAGAAGAAGTTTTAAAACAATTATCTAAAATGAAACCTTCCGCTTTTTTGACTAAATTTGTTAGAATAACATTGAAAAATGTGTTATTAGCAATTAATCCTAATTTAAAAATTGAAGAATTTTATAAATTAGAATTTGAAAATCAAGGAAGACAATGAATTAATAAAGGACAATTTCAGCTTACTAATGTGCTAAGTTTTATTAATAGTTTAAAAGAAAAAGGTTTACAAACTACGCGATTTAAATACGAAAATATTGATGAGATGAAAAAATTATGTTCTTACCATTTAAATTTACATTATCAAAAATTAACAAAAATGGATTTTATTAATAAGTTTTCAACTATGAGTGAATTTGAATTAATTTCAATAAAAGAAAAAGAAGTTGAAAATGAAAACGTTGAAGAATTAATTAATCAAAGAATTTATCAATTTGATTTGTCTAAAACTCTTATTAAAACATTAAAATCTAAGCAAGTAGATGCTTTATTTGAATTGACAAATCAAATTATTCATAATTCTAAGGAAGAGGAAAATTCTTATTTTTTAAATGCTATTCAATCAGCAGTTAGAACAATGTGTGAATATATTCTGAAACTTATTTTAATTAAATGCTTTCAAACTTACCATACTTATAATTTAGAATTAAAAAAGGAATTTAAACAAAGTATTTCATGTTTAAGAGAAATGAAACAAAGCTTAGAGTTTAATAAGGAAGAAAACAAAAATAAAATACTAAGAGCTTTATTAGGTTCATATAATAACCAAAATATAAATGGTTTTAGTACTCTTTTTCATAATATTTTAAGTATTACACAAGATAATGAATTTAAATATCTTAAAGATTTAAAAGAAACAAAAGTTTTTAAAGATAACTTTTATTACTTTTTTAAGGAAACTTACTCTATCAATGATTTTTACAGTTTTTTAATCGAAAATATTTCTAAAATCAATGTTTTTATTCATAAGATTTACGTTAAAGACTTTGATACAACAACAAATTTAATGTGTGAATTGTTAAAAACTAATAATCAAATTCTTACAGATTTTGTTAACATTATAAATTCATTAGAAAATGGAAAAATAAACAAAATAGTTACTGAAATAAATAGAACAGCAAATATTGATTACAACGAAATTTTAAAATGAAATAAATAATTTTATTTGTCTAAAAGAAAGATTTATAAAGTAAAAAACAATACTTTAAAAACAAAAATAGAAGCGATTTGCTTCTTTTTTATTAATAATATTAATTATTATATTATCATATTCTATATTATGATATAATATAAGTATGAAAACAAAAATTATAACTTATTTAAATAATAAAGGTGGAGTATTAAAAACTACTTTAACAAGTAATCACGCAGTATATTATGCTAAGCAATCAAAAAGAGTTTTAATAATTGACACCGACCCACAAGATAACATTCGAGAAACGTTTAATATTAAAAAAGGAAAGCACGATTTATATGATATTCTTTTTAGGAATGTTTCTTATAAAAAAGCAATTATCAAAACTGATTTTAATATTGACTTTATTAATAGTTCAATAAAGTTGTTTGATTTTGATGAACTACTTATTGAAAAAATAAACAACAATGAAAAAGTTTATTTATTTACAAATTTAATAAATGATATTCTTGAAAAAAAAGCATATGATTATATTTTTATTGACACATCACCAGCATTAAGTAATCTTTTATATAATGTGCTTCTTGCAAGTCAGTACTTAATTATTCCTTATAATTTAGATTTTTCATCAATAAAAGGAATTCAAGCAGTACATGATTTTATTAATAAGTCAGCTACAAAAAATTCAAAATTAAAAATATTAAGTTTTGTTGCAACTGATACAAATTCACGTTCAAAAACAGAACAAGAATTATTTGCAGTTTTAAAAGAACATTACTTAAACCTAAACTTTTCAAACAACTTCATTAAGCATTCTTCAATACCGCGTAGTGCTACTTTAATTGGTAACAAACCGTTTTTAATGTTAAATGGAAATTATGCTTATAAAAAAGTATTTAATAATTTTTACGATGAAATAGATTTTAAGATTAGATTTGACTAATGATAGTATAAAATATGATAAAATCGTATAATATAATATATAAAAGGAGAGACATGAAATCACTCAAAGATAGAATTGAAAATATTGCAGAAAACACAGAAACTAAAAAAGTAGAAGTTGATGGAGGTAAGAAGAAAGCGATAGCAATTACCTTATCACAAAAAGCACTTGCAAAAGTTGACTACATTCAAAAAAACTTTTATCCAGTTATGAACCGCTCGCAAACTATCGAGCAAATCATATGGGAATATACTAAAAAGTAGCTTATTAATTTTTAGAGTAACAGCAAGAAATAACAATAATTTCTGACAAATCTTTGTCAGATTTTTTAATACAATAAATATCATAATATATGATAAGATATGATAAAGTAATATGTAAAATACTAGCAAAGATTAACATCTAATCAAAGTTGTACTAAATATTACATTCTAGCTTTTGGTAATTTAAGTTGTAATAGCAGTATTTAAAAGCAGCTATTGAACGCTTTAACAAGTTTAGAGTAAGTATAACATCATTGCATTTTTGTTAGTATAAAATAGTTACTATTAATATTTGTATAACATAAACATCAAATATAGTAAATTTACAAAAACAACATTTATTAAATACTTATATTATAAATTAATATAATATTATATTTTATATGATAATATGTTATATTAAAAAAGCTAGAATTAACTAGCTTTTTGTGTTTCTTTTCATTCATCGTAAATTTCATTAATTTTATCGTATTCGTATTCACGTGGATTTTTATATTTTGATAACGTAGCTTGAAAATCGTCATATCAAATTAAAAAGTTTTCTGTAATAAATTTATCGTTTCTTTCACGAATTAAATTATTTAAATTTACTTCATATGTTTGAAAATAATCTTTTTCTCATTTATCATTGACTGTTAAATCAACAACCTTTCATCTTCCGTCTAGTCACACCTCGTTATATGCGTGTCCGAAACCTTGTGGAAATTGTGGTGCTGTTTGCTTGGTATCAACGCTAATTAATCTAACAGGTTTATTAAGAAGAGTTAAGCTCATTGACAGATTAGTAGCATACCCGTTACACATTAAGCTGCGTTCATTTTCAAAAAGTGCAATAGGACTTTCAAAGTGATTATCATTATAATTTTTTATTGTTTTATATTTATCATTTCTATAAAGTGGATTAGTTAAATATAAGGAGTTACTTGTAATGTAAATGCTAAGAGCTTTAATAATTTGTTCATCACTTCAACCTTTTTTAATAATTTTAGGAAGTACTCTTTTTCAGTTTTCAATAAATTTAGTAATTTCTTGGTAGTTATCTTTTCCAGTTTTTAATTGACGAAAATTTAATGCATTATCAATAAAAAAGTTAGGTTGTGTAAATAAGTCATTCAAGTAAATATTATAACTACTATAAGCACTTGCATCAGAATATTTTGAATATAAACTTTCACTAATATCTTTGTATATTTTTAGTTCATGTTTATAGCGTTCAAAATGTAATGCTTTTAGTACATCATTTCTTTCTTTGCTACCTTCTGGGTATTTTTTATAATCTTGGAAAGCAATTACATCTTCATCATGTATTTCATCAATACCTTCACTTGGTTCAAATTTAATTCATTTAATTGATTTGTAAAAACGAATTCATTTAGCTACATATTCTAAATTTACTCATGGACTAGCTGTTTCGCTTACATATTTTTTTGGTGTGGTGCTGAAATTATCACTGTCATCAATTCCTCAGCTAATTTGATTGTTTTTATCGTAATTATTTTTAACAGCTGCAATCATTCATTTAAGACGATTTTCAATTTGCAATCATATTTTATCGCTTGTTGTAAAATATTCTTCTAACTGCACTAGTTCTGAAATTAATACTTCTTTTTGAAATTCTTTTTGTAACTCATAACTAATATAATCACCTAATGCGTATTTATTAGCTCATTCTTGTTTTAATTGCTCTAATTTACTTTCATCAGTAAAATAAAATTTTTTCATTTCATCTATTGTTTTTACAATATTGTTTCAGTTGTATGTAACATTAAAAAAGTTATCTCTTTCGTCATCAAAACTATCTTTTCCTGCGAAATTAATTAAACGTGCATATTCATCTTTCATGATTTTTTTTCACGTTGCATCAGATGATAATTGTAAGCTATTTTTTAAAAGTTTATCAAGTTCTTCAATATCAATTTTTCGTGAAATTTCATATTTAGATTTTTGTCTGTCTTCTTCTACTGTTGTAGTATTTAGAGTAGCTTGATTTTTTTGGTTATTGTTGGTATTTGCATTGTTATTATTGGGTTCTATATTATTTTTATTTTCTTGTTTTGCAATGCTATTATCTTCTTGAATATTTTTTGCTGGATTAGTATTTGTTTGTGGTTCTTTTGTTTTTTGATTATTTTCTTTTGTAAGAGTAGCATCGTTTAAATTATTTTTTTCTACAAGTGTTACATCTCTTGCGTTTACTTTGCTATCGCTTTTTTCTTCATTAACTTTTTCTGTTTTTTTTGCTTGTGTTTGATTTTTAATAATTAAATAACTGCAAATAGCTGTCGGGATTGCTAAACCAATTAAAACAGGTAATATAATTTTTGCTTTCTTCATGATAACTCCTAGTTATATAATTTTTATATATAAAAATTATATAACTTTTTATAACTTTTTATCAAAAATAAAAAAATAAGAAGCAAGCTTCTTATTTGTTTTCTTAAATTTCTTCAAATCAAGCATTAACAATTCTTGGTACAAAGTATTTAACATTAACCCTATCGTCATCATTAAAAAAGTAAGTGTATTGTTTTGAATATTGTCTATCATTTTCTCTGTCTGGAATTTTAAAATCAAATCTACTACTCATATCCAAATCAATATTTTTCATACTTTCTTGATTACCAACCGGTACTGTAATCGGAATACCGATACTAAAGCTGGTAGGAAACATTAAAACATTTTGATAAGTGTATTTTGTAAAGTAACCATTTCTTTCACTAGTAGTAGTTGGATAACCACTTGGACCGGCTGAACCGGTAGGAACAACATGGGAACCATAATAACCATCAAAAAGTGACAGTAAAATACCGTTTTTATCATTATTTTTATTTGTTGGATTAGAAACTGACATATTATCAATACTATAATTATTAAAAGAACTTGAATAATATATTATTTTATCAGAAGTCATATGTGCTATTTTAATATCTCTTGTCATACCGTGTCAGTCAACAGTAGCTTTAATATCCACTTCTTTACCAGCAGGAATTTGATTTTTTACATCATTAATTTTAATTGTAAATTTAGAATTGATAAAAACAAATTCATCTTGAATAGTTTTTTCAGCATTTTTAATGAAATAATCTTTTTCATCATACTCAATTGGGATTGCAAGCTTAAACTTATAACTTGAATTACTTGTATCAACTGATGGTGTTGATGAACTTTTTGCAAGTTCTTTTTTCAATCTTTCAATTTCATCATTTTTTTCTCTTATCAATGTATCTTTTGTTCCTAGTTGCATTGTTAGGCTAGAAATTTTATTTGTTAATTCTTGAATTTGACGCTCTGCATCTGCATTTCCAGAATTAGAATTTGATAACTTTCTTTTTACATCTGTAAGTTCGGTACCTTTTTCATCAATTTTTGTTTTTTGCTTATTAGCAAACTCTTTCATTAACTCTAACGAACCAGTAGCAATTTCAGTAGTTTTTGCAATATACTCTTTTATTTTTGCTACTTTGCTTTCAACAGTAGTTAAATCAGCATCTTCTACAATTGCATTTGCATATTCTTGCATTTTTGTTTTTAAATCATTAAATTCACTATTATCTTTAAAAGTTTCAATAATTTCACTGATTTTTGCTTTTTGTACTGCAAACTTTTCTTTTACAGAGCTGATTAAAGCATCATAATTTTCTGCGTTTTTTGTTTTATTTGCATCAATAACTTTTTCTTGTATTTTAGGTAATAACTGAGTAATAGTGCTTGCAATTTCGTTAGCACCAATAAATAGCTCTTTTGCTTGTTCGATTGTTCTTGGTGCTTCTTTATTAACAAATTTATTTTTTAAATTTTCTAACTGCGTTTTTTCTTCGCTAAGTTCCTCATTAGTACTTGCAACATCTAAAAGAGCATCAAGAGTAGTTTTTACGCTATCAAGTGATAATTTTGACTTGTCTTGATATTCTGTTTCTAACTGCGTTTTTTCTTTTAAAACTTCCGAAAGTTTTGTTGCATATTTATCAATAATTTCTTTTTGTAATGCTGTTAGATTTTCAATTGCTGTTTTTGAAGTTTCGATAAAATCATTTACCAAAATTGGATTAAGCATGTTATAACTTCCATTAGTTTCTGCATCAAGTTTTTTATGCATTGATGCTTCTACTTCTTTATCAATTGCATCAATTGATTTAGCTAATTTGTCAGATAACTCTTTTGCTCTTTGTTTTAGTGATGTTTCATCCTCTAAACTCATAAAAAAGCTATATTCAGCATTTGCGATTTTATCAAACATCATTTTAGAAAAATCAACACCATCTTTTACTTTTGCAAGCGTTGAAATTTGATATTTGTAGTTTTCGAGTAACAAGTCTTGTAGTGAACTAATTTTTAAAGCTTGCTCTTCATTTTCTTGTTGTAACTGTGTTTTTTCAGTTTTTAATTTTGCAATTTCTTCATCTTTATCAGCATTTTCTTTTTCAAGTCTTTGTATATTTACATCTAATAACCTGATTGTCATGTTATTTTCGTCTATTTGTGCTTGTAAACGTGTTTTTTCTTTTCGTGTCTCTTCACGTTCCTTAGTTAGCTGATGCATTAACGCTTCTTTTTGTGCTATTTCTTTTGTTAGATTACTTTGCAATTCATCAACTTTTTTCGTTAATGCTTCATTTTTTATAATTTCATCAGCTAACTGATTTTGTAAAACTTCTTTTTCAGAAGTTAATTTCGCTATCTTTTTCTTTAATAAAGATATTTCCTCTTCACCACGAGCAATATCCTCTCTAAGTTCAAAAAGAACGCTACCTTTTTTTGCATCAATTTCATTTTCATTAATGCTATCATTACCGACAAGCACCATTAAATTATTTTTCTTTTCTTCTAATTCATGTTGTCTTTGTTTTAATAATAAGTTAGTGTCTTGCAATTCTTTTAGAATTTTTTGAAGTTGATTTTGAATTGTTGTTAATTCATTTTTCATTTTGCAACCTTGTGAAAGCATGCTTGGAATTATAATTGCACTTGCAATACCTAAACCTAAAATTGTACCTGCTATGATATTCTTCCGTTTACGTTTATTTTCTTCCATATCTTCCTCTATCTAACTAAAATAGTTTCTTCGTTTTTGTTTTGCTCTTCCACCATCTCTTCTTCATCTTCAAATAGGTAATTTTTATTTTCACTTACTGTAATTGTTTTTAAATTTTTAAAATCTTTTTCTGTGTCAATTATTGCATCCTGTTCTTTTGCATTATTACGCTTTCTTCAAGCTTTGTATTCTTTACTTTCAAGCATTTCAAACTTATTAATTTCAAGTTCCATTTCAGCATGGTTGTTACCATTTTTATCTTTGTAAGATTTAAAGCGTACTTTTCCATCCAGCTTTAATAAATCACCTTTTTCTACCATTTTTGCAAAGTTTTCTGCATTTTTATTTCAAATACGAAATGGAATAAAATCTGTTTTCCCTTCCGCTATTTCTACCGCAAGTGTTGTATCTACATACGGTACGTTATCATTTGTATGTTTAAGTTCAGTAACATGTGCTACTCTTCCAGTTAATATTGCTAAGTTCATTTTTTCTCCTATCTAGTTCTTTCAACTTTTGCTTCTAGTTTTTCGTATTTTGCATACGCTCTTTTATCTAGTTTAATAACTTCATCAACGTACTGATTAAAAATTTCATCTTCGTTTCTTTCAATCAGTTTGTTCCCGTCAGCACTAAGCTGATAGAATGTATCTTCCTTTAAACCGTTAATTAATTCATTTACAATTTCTAAGTCATGAATATCTTTTATAGTTAATAATTCTAAACTTTGAAATTGTTCTTGCAGCTCATCATCGCTGTAAATTTCGTTTTCGTTTCTATAAAAATCAAAATCATCTTCATCCTGCACTTCATTTTCAAAAACTTTTGTTTCATCATCATACATTTTTCGTACCTCTTCTTTGCTAAGAGGTTCTAATTCATATTGTGGTGTAAGCTGATAATAATCATCATGTTTTTTTAAATTTTCATATTCAAGTCTAATTTTTCATCAACTTGCATCTTTTTCATAGTCAGGATATTTTTGCTGATAAAAATACTCTCAGTTTTCTGATGAAAAAATGTTGTTTTCGCTTAATCAGTCATCAAAAGTCATTAAGCTGTATTTTTGTGCTATTTCATCAAGCACGTTAGCTAGTGTTTTTTTCATTTTTTCCTTTCTAGCAAAAAACTATTTTTTTCTTAGTTAATTCTTCAATATCTTTTTTATATTTTGTAATACGTCTTTGATATTCTTGCTTAGCTTCTTTGTTTGTTAAAAGAACTTCATTAATATATTCATGATTTTGCTGATATAACTCTCTTATAGACAGCTTTTTTAAATCATTTTTGTGATAGTATTCACCATAATACAATTTAAAATTTGACGTGTATAAATAAGTAATTCGCTCTTTATCATCTAAATCAAAACCAGCTAATTTCACCTCGTTTTCAAATTGTTGTTGTTTGATTACACAGTTGTTTGCATTTCAACTTTCTTCTTGCTTGGAATTTTCAAAATGCGGTTTACTAATTTTTTTAAGCGGTAATACTTTAAAGTATTTTCCTAATTGATTTTCTTTTGTAATTAAAAAGTAATTTGCGTTTTCATTATTAATTAAAAGCATTGCTTTTTTTAAAGCTATTTTTAAATTAGAACTAACATAATTAATTTTTTCTAATCTTTCACCTTCAAAAATATCTTTTCTTTCTAATCAATCATCAAAACTAATTAAGTTGAATTTCCGTGAAATTTCATCTCTATCTAAAAAATTTAAATCATCAAACATTAACTTTTTTCTTCACTTTCTGTTTTTCTTTGTTTGCGATATTCTCTATATTCTTTACTTTCTAAGATTGAAAAGCTATCAATTTGTAAGTAAATTCTTTCAATTTCTGCGTTGTTAGATTGATATTTACCATATCTAGTTTTTCCTACAATTGAAATTAAGTCACCTTTTTCTAATAGCTTTGCAAAACTTTTTGCATTTTCGCTAAATAGCATAAAAGGTATGTAATCCGTCATTTTTTCATTAATTTGCACCGCTAGTTGATTACTAACATAATGGGTATTTTTTCCTTCTTGTAAAATTACTTCTTTTGCAATTCTTCCGCTTAACATTGTTAAATTTATTTTTACTTTCTTGCTTAACACACAAGAGAGCACACATTTTTTAAAGGAGCTATATAAGTTATTTATGAGGTTTAAGTTATTATTATCGTGAATTTAAATGTATGCTCTCTTGTGCGTTAAGCTCAAAATTATTAAATTAATGCAATATCTTTTAAGATAGTATCTTCTGTGATATTTGCACTTTTTATAGCTATAAAATTATTAATAGTAAGTGGACTTTTTGCGTCAAAGTAATTTAGTAAAAAATTCAGTGCATTAATTTTCATGCAATCTTCTAAAAAAATTTCAATACTTTTTTTGTAAAATTCATTTTTTGATGCATTTTGTGAAATTTCTTTACTAATTCTTAAAAAATCAATTTCATCAAAAATTGAACTTCCTTTTTTAAATAGTTCTAAATCGTTTAAATTTTCTAAATACTCTTTTAAAAATTTTTGAAAGTTACTTTTGATGCTTTTATTTACATCAACTTCATAATTAATAAATTTTTCAAAAGCATCATTAAGAACATTAACTGAACCATGCTTATAAAAAGGTTTATTTAAAGAATATTTAAATTTACTTTTTTTATCCATATTTCCCTCTTTTTAACTACTTAGTTGTAGTTCTTTTTTAGTTTTTTCTATTTTTTTAGCAACTTCTCTATAATCTTTTTTTGCTTCGTTTACAATTTTTTTTAGTTTTGTTGCTAATAAGTAAGTAATTCATAATAAAACTTCTTGAATTGAATAAATATCTAAATTTCAACTAGCAATTATTTTTTGCAAGTTATCAATTTCTTTTTTGTTAGTAGTAGCTTGTAAATTCAGATGCTTTACTAAAAGCATTACACAAATGTAATTTGCTACTTTTAATAAAATGTTAGTTTTATCTTCTTCGTAAAAAGTAAAATAACATTCGTTGTTAACGATGCTCTTAATTTCTCTGGTTAGCAAAATTTCACATAAAGCGTTTAACAAAGAATTAAAATGCATTTGAATTGATTTTGCAGTACGATTTAAAAAGATATATGCAACAACTTTCTTTTGAATAATTGTTTCTTCATTTTGATAAATAATGTGGTACCCTAATTTCTCAATTCCCATTTCAAAATCCACAATTTGAATTTCCACTTTTTCTTCTTTAACAAGATTTTGTTTTTTCATAAAAGCTATTTGTGTTCTTTCAGCTTTGTTTTGAAAATAAAATCTTTTGTAATATAAATATTCCATAATAAAATTAAAAGTTTGTTTTTCATTATCAAAATCAATGGTGTTAGCAGTATCAATCTCACAAGATTGCTCTCAATTTACAAAATTTTTATCACTTGAATAAATTGGAAGAATTTTTGCATCATCTTCATCACAAGCATTAAAATCTTTTCATTTTAAGTTGTTATCAAATAATCATAACTTAGTAAAAAAATATGCATTTATATCGTTAGTACTAGCAAGATATTCAATAAAATCGCTAATTTTTCAGTTACTGATATTTTTTAGTTCAAAAATTTTTAACATTTGTTTAAATTTATCTAACGTCATGCTCTTCCTTTTTTAATTTACTAATGATAATTTCTAAACTTTCTAGTGCATTTTTATATCCTTCGAAATTAGCTTTTGGTAATTTTAGCTCTGCTTTTCCGTAGAATTTATACGCTTCTTGAATTGCAAGATTAATTTGCTTGCTGTTTTTTTGTGAAGAATAGGTTTGTAAATCATAATTAGTCACTTCTTTACTTGCTAATTCATTTTTACTTTCAAGTATGTACTCTCTATCTTTTGCAAAATAACTCGGAAACTCTTTATACGCTAAACGCGATTTAATTACAATCGGTTTGTTACCAGCAAGTAACACAATCATTTTGTCAGCTTCTTTATTTTTAAGTTCATCAACGCTCATCAGTGGTTTAGTTTCAATTGAAAAAGAATTCGAACCACCCATTTTTGTTCCTAGTGAATAATTCTCACTCTTTTTACGTATTTCTTTGTCACCCATTTTGGTAGAAATTTCTTTTAAAGTGTCTATGTTTTCACTAGCAAGCATATAAGTTAAACCAGCATTAGATTGAATAATTTTATTTTCACCTTTGTGTGTTCCATATTTTTTTAACTGTTCGTAATCTTGAAGTACCATTAAAAAGAAAATGTTTCTACTACGTGCAATTGAAATTTTGCTATCAAATTTGGGTATTGGTGGTAATGAACCCATTTCTTCAAGAATAAACATTAATTTTCTTTCTAGTTTCTTTGCTGGAAGATGATTAATGTATTCAAGTGATAGTTTGTAAATTTGATCGATTAAAACACTAACTAAAAAATGAACTCTGACTTTTTCGTCCGGAAATTTAATAAACACAGCAAAAGGTTTATTTTCATTATTTGCAATCAGCTGTTTAAAATTTAATGTATCTTTGCTTGTGACATTCTTCACTTCCGAGTTTTGACTAAATACTAAAATAACACTTGCTAGGTTTTTTAAAATACCACTTAATGTAGTTTCTGTAATTTGTGTTACTTCTTCAATTTCGGTAGCAATATCATTTCAATAAATATCAGTGTATTTTAGTTTCTCTGATATTTCTTTTCATAAGTTATTTGTAAATTGATTGACACCAAGCATTTTAGTAATGTTGCTAAGTAAAAACATTTCTTTTGGAAAAGGTGTAATTTGATATTTTTTAAAGTTTTCGTTTTCAAGTGATAAAAGCAATCAATACTTTAAAATGGTATTTGCAATTTGCTTTGCACTTTCAACTCAGAATTTATCACCCGAGCTATCACCTCAATCAAGCGATGCTACAACCTCTTGTAAATAAGTAAATGCTTGCGAGTAATCTTTATCATTTAACTCTTGAAATTTCTTGCAGTGAAGCGTATCCCATGCAATTTGTAAAGGGTTTCAAAATTCACTTTTAGTGTAATCTTCTAAATCAATAATTTTAACTTCATAACCATTTTCAACAAATAACTTTCCAGTTTTTGTAATTAATTCACCTTTTGGGTCGGTTAACACAAAGTTTGGACGTTCTTTAAAATCTAGATTAACATTGTAGAAGATATTAGGAAATAGGACACGTTGCGTCTTACCACTTCCAGTTCCACCAATAACAACAGAATGAATATCCTTTTTATTTACCGTTCATTTAATTTTATTGTTTCGGAATTTCTTTCAATTAAAGACTTTTTTAAAAGAAATAACTCAGTTTGCTTTTTTGTTTGTTAAATCTAGTTCTCTTGCATACTCTTTGTAATCACCAACAAGATATTCGTTGTATAGGTAATTAGAACTTTCGTTAATTGTTACTTTACTTGAATTGCTTTTCGGTGCAAATCAAATTCAATGAATTAAAGTTATTAATGAAATTGAAAAAGGTAAAAAGTACATTAAGAAGTTTTGGTGTTTTGTTAAAGTCTTTTTGAAGTAGTATATGATGTTATCATATTCAAAATGATGTATTAGTTGTTTGTAATAATACGCAAGCATCAAAATAAAAGTAACTAGTAAAAAAGAAAGCACAAAAATAAATAAAAGTAAGATAAACCTTAATAGAATTTGTTTAACTTTTTGTTTTTTCATAAATCACCTTACTAATTTTTTTAACAATTTTTACATCTTCTAAAATTTGCTTTATAGTTGGTATTTTAGTAATCTCATTTAAAATGATGTTACAAAATCAATTTATTTCATCTTTGTTTCCGGTTGCATCAGTTTGATAATCAATGAAAATACAAACGTATGGTTCTTGTCTATAAAATATTCTTCTTTGTTTGGTAACAAAAATCATTCCGTAATACTCGTTTAAAAATTCTTGTAATAAGTTACATAGTTCTTTCCCTAAACGCTGTGAAAATCGAAAGTATAAAATTGCTCTTAATTGATACATTAGCTTTTAATAACAGCTTTCATAATTGTTGGTGAATAATTATTAATTGAATTTAAAAAGTTTTGCATAGCTCTAATCCTTTCTGTTTTCATCATTTGTAAATCTTCATAGCTTAACAGTCTAAAAGCAACTTTTTTTACATACTTAGACTGCATGATTGTTTTAATTACTTGATTTGCAAGATAAATATCACGTTGGTGTTTTTCTTTGGAAATAAAATCATCAAGTTCATCAGCTAAAATATCACTCCCATTAAAGCGGTGTCAATTAGCTTCTTCTTGCATTTTGTTAAGTGCAACATTTCATGATTTAATAACTCTTGATTGTTTGCTATTGTCACTTTTTAAGTTAGCAGCAATCTGGATAAGTTCTTTTTGTACTCAAAGTTTCTGATTTTTAAATGTTCCTTTGTTAGTGTGAATTTCTTTTTTTAACAAATTAAACCTTGTATTAAATTCTTTTTCACTATCAATCTTGATTTTGTTTTCTTTGAAAGTATCTTTTACCATTTTCTTGGTATCGTAATAATCACTGATTTTTAACAAACTTTCTTCATATAGCTTCTCACCAGATGAAAACTTGGTAAGTTCTTTTTGAAAATTCTTTTTTAGATGCTGTAAAGACAATTTGTTGTATTTCAAATACTTTCATTGATTAGTATTTCTAAAAAGAAGCAAATGTATATGTGGAAAATTAGTATTTCCATGTATTGCGTAATAACCACTAATTTCTTTTTCAGAAAGTTGATTATCAATCAAAAATTCACGCATTACGTTTGAAAGCATTTCACTAATAACTTGCTTGCTAAAAACGTTAGCACGAAGAAACTTATCACCACCATTAAAAACAAAGTCTAAATATTCTGTTCTTGGATTATTTCGTTTTAATGTTTTAATAGCTTGTTCTAAATCAGTACTTTTAACATCTGTGTCAAAAAGTTTATATAAACCACTTTCTTCATTCAAATTCTTATTATTAGCTTTTACAAATGAATGAAAATACTTAACCTTGTCTTCGTAATAATAAGTTCCAAATTTGCTTTTAAACTGTTCTACAATTTCATCGTTTGATAAATTCTCTTGTACGATAGCAGCACTTTTTCTTGTGATATATCGAAAGTATGTACCGCTTGTTAGATAATTAACATCATGAACTTCTAAATACTTGGTTCTCTTACTTGTTGTACGATTGGAAATAAAATCAATTCCCACATAGAAGTTCTTACTATCTGTACTATGCATATAATCAAAAAAGCAAAGAATATTTAAGCAATCATTAAACATTAGTAAAAGTCTCTTGAAGAAGAGTTAACACTCTTCTTCACTTTTCTTACTTGTCAACCATTACCTATAACTGAAATATATGCGTGTTTAAATAACATATTTTCAAATATGCAATATTTATAAACGCAAAGCATTATAAAAAAGTTTCACTCTTTCTTCGTCAGCTAATATTTATAATTCCTTGCTAGGTGTTTTAAAATTAAAAAGAAAATCTTAAAAAAGAAAAATCTTTTAAAATTAAAAACCTTTTTGTTTCAAAATCATTTTTACGTATTCACTTTTTAGTGTAGCGAAAAATTGAAGAACTGTTTTTTCTTATTCATTTTGGAATAAGTTGAAAGAAACGATAAATCGAACTATCGCTTTTTAGTATCTTTCTGAAAAGAGAATTTTGCACTTGGTGAATTGTGTCGTTAAAATATTCTCTTTTGCAAATTTGTTTTAAAGTTGTCTTATATTTTTTGTTTTTTGAATTCCTAGTAATTTTTTTTAAAAGTATGAACGAATACAAAGACTTATAACCGTAAGTTAGTAAAAACTTTCATTGACTAACACTTTTGATGTAAATACCATCAACTTCTCCTGTTTTGTTAGAAAGTTCACTAATTGCAAATGGTGTAAAGTAAATATCCTTTCTTCTTTTTCCTACAAGATTAATAATTCCTTTTTCGTTTAAACGTTTTAATATTTTTTGAAAGTTACATGCATCCATTTTTAAAATAGGTGCTATCAGCTCTTTTTTTACTTTCTCTTTACCTTCGTTAGTTAAGTTTCATAATAGTCCTAGTGTTACCAAACAATTACCCATGATACCGTTAGTGTTTAACATTTCATAAAATGTTTTTGAAAGAAAAATTTGCTTAGCTGCAATCTTCGGTAAATTTGTGGTGTGTGTTTTAAAGATTACGGACTTTTTATATTTCTTTTCAAAATCCAAATTAATTTGTTCGTTGAAAGATTTTTTTAATCAAAATTTTCGAAGCTCTTTTTCCGATAAAGTTGACATTCATTCTTCTTCGAGTAATATGTTTGAATAAGCACCCATGAATTACCTCCTTAAATTTGTAAACAAAAGAGCACCGTTTGGTGCTCTTTCATATCCTGTGGTGACTTATACTTGACAACATC
>NZ_JPOK01000010.1 GCF_000733865.1 Mycoplasma buteonis | reverse complement strand
CCGATGGTAGCAAAAATCGAGTTTTTAAATTCATTAATTGCTTTAGCTAACAATCCTGAATTATTAAAAGAAGTTAATTCATTTGATTTAAGTGAAGCAAATAGCAAAAATATTGTTGCAGCTAGCGATTCTGGTTTCGGTGTCACTTATTCACTAGCTTATCCAGAAAAATTTAGTAATAGATTATTTACTGAACAAAATGCATCAAAAGCTCAAAATTTAGTTCATGATTGAATTAGCGATCATTTACAATTTTCAGATTTTATTAATGAAAATAAAGTAGAAATCACTAAGCTTTTTGCTTACATTGGAACTAGTCAGCTTTATAACAATTATGCTGGTAATGAAACAATTAGAGGGTACAAATTAAAATACAACAATTTATTATCTGTTGTTTTAGATAACTTAATTAATGGAATGCTTTCTGATTCTAATGTGCAAGAAGAAATCAAAATTTTAAACTATGTTTTAAATACCGAATTTAGCTTACCTGTTCTTAGCTCAATTGGAATTTCTGATGTGCTAATTAACCCATTATTAAGAAATAAAAATCCACAGCTACTTGTATGAATGCTTACTGATACAAATTCAATTGGAAAACTTGCTGAAGATAATTCCAACCTTAGTTACTTTTTAAATGAAAAGATTACTAACTTTTATACTTTATTTGAAGATGAAAAACAAGCATACAAATTATTAAGTCCTAAAAAAGATGATAAACCAGATAATATCGTAGTAGAAAAAGACAATATTTTATATGTAGCAATTGATAATGATTACATTGTGCAAATTCAAAAAGCAGTAGATAGCGATTTAGAAAAATATACTCCTTTTGGTTTAAATCTAATTGATATCATGATTAAAGGAATGAACTCAATTACAAGTGTCAGTTATTCTAGTTCGATTTTAAAATTTAATGAAATACCTTCATATTTTGCAAAAGTAAACTTTTCTTGATTACAAAAAAATAACAAGAAAATTTATACAGGAGCAATACCAAATAATCCAATCCAAATAACACAATTACTTAGTGATTTACCAAGTGAATATAAAGTAAACATTAGTGGTTCTGAATTTATCATTATTGGTGAAGACATTTCTTTTGACTATTTATATCCTGTAGTAGATGAAAACAATATTCAAGTCAACACTAAAAATCAAGCAATCATTTATGTAAATCAATATGGTTTTGATAGAATTAGACAATCATTTAGAGGGAATGTTGTTAAAGAGTATCTTACAGTAAAAGTGGCTGATAATACTCCGCAACTTGAACTCTTAGCTTTACAAAAAGAATTTGAAAATATTGTAATTAAATCTACAAATCAAAAAACTGGATTCAAAAGAGTTTATTTAGCAACAGAAATTGATCCAATTAATCCTGAAAGAGCAATGAGAATTTATACAACTCAAGGGATTGTTAAATCAGTTCGATTAGTTTCTTTAATTTTCTTAGTCATCTTATTATTCTTAGTTACAGTATCAATTATTTTTATTATTAAACGTTATATTTCTAATAAAAATAAAGTTATTGGTATTTTAGTTGCTCAAGGTTACTCACCTATGCAAATTGCTATTTCACTTACAACATTTGCTTTCTTTACTATCTTTTTAGGTGGTTTATTAGGTTACTTTGCAGGATTTTTAATGCATGGATTAGGAATCGGATTATTACAAGCTTACTGAACTATCCCAATTAAAACTCTCAATTTCTCAATTATTTCCTTAGTAGTAAATATTTTAGTTCCTTTAGTCGCTATGTCAATTTTAATTATTTTCATTGCTTTACATTCATTGAGATATAAAGCGATTGATTTAATGAGTGGAATAGTTGAACTTAACACTTCTGCAACGATGCAAAAAATTTCAAGCAAAATTAAAACTAAAAATGTTAAATCTAAGTTTTCATTTGCTTTATTATTTAACAGTACAGGTAAATTGCTTTCATTTGCTGTATCTGTTATATTAGCAAGTATTACAACAGTTTTTGCTTTTGGTACTTTTGGAGTTTTTGATCGTTCAATTAACTCTACATATCAAAATCGTCATTATACTTATAAATACGATTTAGCTTCACCAACTTCAGAAAATGGTCCTTTAAATCCATTTTATTTAACAAGAGAGCAGCTTAATAATTCTTTATATGTTCCTGTTGGAAATATTAAAGAAGCTAATTTATATCAAAATAGATACTTTGCTGCTGGGTATTCTCCTGCTTTTAATGATGATGAAAAAAATGGTAATCCAAGCATTTTTGACGGACATATAGTAACGCAATTCTCGGTTAATATCAAAATAGGTTCTTCAGTTTCTGTGGATCCTTGAGAATTAGTTTACAACTCATTGCCAGATACACAAAAATCAAGAATTATTAAAGTGCGTGATAAGGTTGGTTTTGCACTCCAATCTACTCAACCTGGACTTGTGTTTGAAAAAACTAAAGACGCAAATGGAAACGAAATAGATAGTAATTTAATTGATGGTAATAAAACAAAAGAAAATATTGATCACTTTTTCTATTACTTACCTAACTTCCAAAACACAATGGAAGGTAAGTTTTACTACTATGAATGAAATAATTTAAGTAATAAATTTGAACGTCAAACGATAGCAACAAATAATAAACGTGATGAATATCGTCAGTTCCTTGTTAACGCTTATGCAAAACTTTATGAGCAAAATGAAGAAAAACTTAAGAAGTTAGCAAATGCAAAAGATGATAAAGAAAAAGAACTTTATCAACCAACTTATGATTTCTTTGTTGGATTTAACTCAATTTATTACCATGATGCAGTTGACGAAGGGTTTACATACGTAGCAAGTAATTTAAATAACCAAAATATTAAGTTATATGGTTATAAATCTGACTCAACATTTGTTAAAGTTACTGATAAACTAAATAATAATTTATTAAACTCTATTGATGATGAGTTTACAAAAAATAATAAAGATTTAAGTAAACCAATTCCTGTGGTTATTAATAATGTTTCAAAAAGTATTTTTAACCTTAAAGAAGGTGATACATTTACAATTGATGTTAAAAACCATGTAAATCGATTTAAGGAACAAATAAATAAGGTAATTGATCCTGATTATCAAGTTCCAAATCACAGTTATACATTCAAAGTCATAGCGATTGCAGATACATATATTAATAATGAGTTTATTATTTCAAAAGAAATTGCTGATAAATTAACAGGTTTAGATACACTTGCAACTAGTCAAAGAGCGCCTGTGTTTAATGGAATTTTATCTAAAGATCATGAACCACAACAGTTAATCTGATCAACTGGTCTTTATTCAAATAGTGGATATAACCCATCAATTGACTCATTTAATACTGATGAAATGAGTAATGCTGATTTATCAGATATGTTTGATGCTATTTATGGCGGAAAATATATTGACATTTCATATCAAGATGGAAATATGATTAGTAAAGGTTACACACCAAGTCAAATTATTAAATGATTAAATCCTAATTTTGATTTAAGTGTTTCTGATAGTGAGTCAATCAAACGTGAGTATGAATTAGCAAAACAAAATGCAGCAGTTCATATTCAACAGTTTGCTAAAATCTATCATGATGACTTATATATTGCAACTGCATCATCAATTGATGCTAAGGAAATTGAAGTTGGATATACTAAGTCAATTGCAGCTACCGTGCAAATTATTATTACAATTATTTCAATAATTTGCTTCTTAGTTTCTGTAATTATTTTGGTTATTATTTCAACCATTTTAATTAATGAAAATGAAAAGAACATTGCTATTTGAAGTATTTTAGGATACAACAATCGTGAAAAAATTAAGATGTTCTTCGGAATTTACATACCATTTATTTTGGGAGCATTACTTATTGCTATTCCATTAGGAATTTGGTTCATGTTTATCTTTAGCTCATTCTTAACAGCTAGTGCAGCTATTGCTATTCCACTTAATATCACATTAATTACTATTTTATTAGTTGTACTAATTGTCTTTACTGTCTTTATTATTACTTCTATTATTAGTTGAAGAAATATTAATAAAATTAAAGCAGTAGACTTATTGAAAGGAAAATAATGAAATCAGATCAAAAAGACAAGCAAGAAGAAACTAAAGTGCAAGAACAAGAACAAGTTTTAACAAAAAATTCTGCTGACGTTAAAATCACTACTAAAAATGTTTTTGAAATTTTAAATGCTGATGGTGGTGCTAATCGGATTACCTTAGATCGTGCTGTTGTTAAAAAACTTCGTAAAGCTTCGAATAAAAAACGTGCAAAAGATGAACATAAAGATTTAAAAAACTCTGAAAATGCGATTATTGAAGTAAAAAACGTTTCAAAATATTATTTAGCTGGTAATGTTGCTACTAGGGTTTTAAAAGATGTTTCAGTAACCATTAACAGAGGTGAATTTGTTTTAATTTTTGGTAAGTCTGGTGGTGGTAAATCGACACTTTTAAACCTTATAAGTGGACTAGATCGCCCAAGTAATGGTGATGTAATTGTTTGTGATACTAATTTACCTTATTTAAGTGATTTACAATTAACTTTATTTAGAAGAGAACATGTTAGCTTTATTTTCCAAAACTATAACTTATTGCAAAATTTAACTGGTTATGATAATGTGGAAACAGGTTCTTATTTACAAAAAAATAAAGATAAAAAATTAAATATAAACGATTTATTTAAAGAATTTGACATGGAAGATGTGAAGAATAAGTTTCCATCACAAATGTCGGGAGGACAGCAACAACGTATTTCTATCTTAAGAGCATTAGCTAAAAATGCAGAAATTATTTTTGCTGACGAACCAACAGGTGCTCTTGATGAAAATACTTCACGTATAGTTCTTTCATATTTATGAGAAATTAATAAAAATTATGGCACAACAATTGTAATGGTTACTCACGACCCAACAATTGAAAAAATTGCTGATAAAGTTTTTTATGTTAAAAAAGGAAGAATTTCTGATATTAAAATCAATAACAATCCTACACATCCACAAAAACTCAAATTATAAAAAGAAATTGCTAGCTTACTAGCAATTTTTTTAAATTAATATATTATGCTACTACTTGGAAACATAGCTTGAACTTAAACGCATCAATAATTAATAGGTTTTAAAAAATAAAGTAATGAAAATAATAAGTCACCAAATTGTTATGTTAAAGTAAAAGAAACTATACTCTAAAATATAAATATCTTAAAGTATATTTAATTAGAAAATAATCAAAATTGTACAAGTAATTTAGACATAAAAAATACGAATAGCTCTATTTTTTAGTGCTATTCGTTTGATAACTCTTTAAAACTCCGAAACTAACAGATTATAAAAAATGCTAGCTACTAGATTATTATTTAGTTTTATTTTTTCTTTTTAAATTAATTTTACGTTCGGCACCCTTGAATAAACGAATTATATTTTGATAATGAGAACCAATTAAAAGAGCTGCTGAAAGAGTAAAAATAATAGTGTTAGATCAAAATGGAATATTTTTAGGTGTTAAGAAAGCTAGAGTGCTAGTGTTCATTCAAGGAATAGATACAAAAGCAATCATAAAAAAAGCTGTTAAGACACTTCCTAGTGAAACGTATCTAGAAATTAGTGTAATTGAAAAAAAGAAAAATGCAGCAATCGGAAATAAAATTGGATTAATAGCAATTAAAATTCCGATATTACATCCAACTCCTTTTCCTCCTTTAAACTTGAAAAAAATTGGAAAAATATGACCCAAAACACAACCAAGCCCTGCAAGTAGAGGAAACAGAAAATATTTTTCTTGCAAGGTACTAAAAGCTAGAAAACCAATCACTGATACAGCAATATAACCTTTTAATATATCTAAAATTAAAACGATTAAGCCAAATTTTTTTCCAAAAACTCTAGAAGAATTAGTAGCTCCCGCATTATTAGAATGAAACTGACGGACATCTTGTTTTTTTCATAGTTTTCCTAAAATAATTGATGTGTTTAAGGAACCAAAAAGATAACCTAAAATAAAAATGAAAAAATTAATCAAAAAGCTCATATATACTCCTAAATAATTATGGTAATATTTTTTATTTTATATAATAAATTATATGGAAGGAAATAAAAAATTTGATATAAATTTGGTGCTTTTACCTGATAAAGTGCTAAGAAAAAAATCACAGGACGTTCCACTACCTCTAACTGAAGAAGATATAGAGTTAGCTGAACGCATGATTTACCATATTGATGATTCGCAAAAACCAAATACTAAGTTTAGACCTGGTGTTGGTGTTGCTGCCGTACAATATGGAATTTTAAAAAATGTATTTTATGTTTTTGTTCAAAATGAAGACAAAAATGTAATTTTTAAAGACGTACTATTTAATCCAAAAGTAGTCTTTAAAAGTCAAACTAAGGTTGCTTTAGAGGAAGGAGAAGGTTGTCTTAGTGTTGGTGATGATATTCCAAATCAAGAAGGTTTTGTTCATCGTTCAGATCGCATTGTTGTTGATGCTTATAGCTATTATAATCGTCAATTTATGCGTTTTGATGTAAAAGGATATTTAGCTATTGTTTTCCAACATGAATTAGATCACTTAAATGGAAATTTATTCATTGATCGTATTAAGGTTAAAAATCCTTGACAAAAAAACAGTAAGGCAAAATACTTATAATGAATTCAGCTATAGATAGTGCAATTGAAAATCTAACAATTATTCAAAATTATGCAGATAAAATTGTTCCTTGAATAACAGTTGGAATTATCTTTATGTTCTTTTTTGGATTAATTATGGGATTTTTAGCGGGAAAAAGTTGAGTTATTACAAATATTGTATTTTTTGTTCTGATTTTAATACTATGTGTAATTTTCAGATTTGGTGCAGAATGATTAGGTAAAAGTATTATTGATATTGCCTTTTCAAGTGAATTTATAAATAAAGTCGGTCCAGACATACTAATTTCTTTTGCTGCACAAACAATACCTACATTTGTGCTTTGTTTCGCATTAATTTTTGTAATTATTGTGCAATTAATTTGAGGATTTATTTTAGTACTTGTCAGATTAATAGGAATTGTGAAATTTGTTAAGAAATTTCAAAACAAAAAATCATTACTTCTTAAAAGAGGTATTGCTTCAGGGATTTCAGGAATTTTAGGTGTTATTACTGTTAGTTCTATGGCTGCGCCTGTTGTGTATGCTGCCGAATCTACATCAACAACTAGATTTGTTAAAGCATCTGCATGGTTATCTTCTGGATCAACTGCAAAGGTTGCACCTGGTTTAACTAGAGAAATTATTATTATTTTAGAAAAAACTAAACAACATTCCAACTTGTTTGATAAGATTTCAAACAGAGGAATCACAAGTTTAGATAAATCAGAATTGCAAGATTTACGTAATTATGTCAGCGAAGTAGGTGATTTCTTGTTTAAAGAAGATAATGAAATTTCAAAAATGTTAATTACTGCTATTAGAAGCGCAGATATTGAAACTGAAATTAAAAATGTTTATAGTCAATTTTCAAATAATTCAGCAGAAGAATTTGAAAAAACAATCGAACATATTAATAATCAGTTTGAAAATTTATTGGTAGAAAATAACATTAATCCTGAAAGTCCAGATGCTTCTGAAAAAATCGCTGACTTAATTAACCAAAAATTAAAAACAGAAACTCAAGAAGGTCAATACTCAGAAACATACAATGAGTTTAAGAAAATAAGTAGTGAAATATTAACTAAATATCCTGATTTAAAAGAATTTGTAATTGAAATTTCTCAAAGAATTACAAATACACTTTTAAAACCAGAGAATGCAAAATTAGTTAATTCTGAATT
The DNA here is from genome assembly GCF_000733865.1 of Mycoplasma buteonis. Classification (GTDB taxonomy): domain Bacteria; phylum Bacillota_I; class Bacilli_A; order Mycoplasmatales; family Metamycoplasmataceae; genus Mycoplasmopsis; species Mycoplasmopsis buteonis. The sequence goes on along the minus strand of NZ_JPOK01000010.1, from coordinate 23,403 downwards.
AATCTACCAAAAAATAATTAGTAAATAAAACAGGAGGTTTATGAATAACTTTAGTCCCAGACAATCCGGTAATGATGATGTGAATTTAAAAACAACACAAGTTCCTTACGGAGTAAATGAAAAACAACCAGCCAGGGTCTATAATGATCCTAAAAAGCAAATTAACCCTTCTGCTTTTACAACTATTAAAAAAGAAAAAACAATTAAACTTATTAGTGCTCTTATGTGAATGACATTTTTTGTTGCTGCATTAGTTGCACTTGGTATCGTTCTTAGTGTTACTTTAAAAAAATCTAACCCAACAGAAGAATTAAAGAAAATAAATAGCGTGGGCTACTTTATTTTGATTGGTTTAGCAATGGTTGTTACCTTACCAATGACAGTGCTTAATTTCATTAAATTAAGTGCTTGAAGAAGAACAGAACAAAATTATAGACATAATTACACTACAGGAGATGCTTCTGCAGGTACTATGTTTGCTGATGTTTATAAATCAGTAACATTAAAAGGATTAAGAATTACATGAATTTTCTTATTCTTTTTAACATATTTTGGAATTTTTCTAATTATAGTAACAGCTTTATATTATAAAGGTGATACTATTTTAGGTACTAAACCATCCGACGGGAATGCTTCTAATTTTTACATTGAGATTAAATGACAAGAAGTTTTAAACAATGCATTTGCAGGCAAAACAGAACAATTTTTAATAATTAGCTTAATTTTTATACTAATTATTTCAGCTGTTTATGCTTTTGTAATGTTATACGATAAAAAAAGAACTTATGATTTAAAAGGTTACTTAGGAAATGATGCTGCTGCGGTAATTAATGCCGTTGCAGAAGCTAAGCGAAGTGAAAATAAAGCATGACTAAGAATGTATATTATTGTATTTATTCTTGTTGTATTGCTACCACTTGCAGTTTTTATCTATTTAGTATATAACCGTATTATTCGGAGAAAGAAGTAAAAAATGAAATTATTAGTGATTATTGAACCAAAATTTAATGATGTAGAATTAACAACAGTTTTATCATGTCTTAGAAAAGCCAGTCCAGATTTACAAATCGACTATTTTCACCCAGAACAAAGAGAGGTTTCAGGACAATATGATATTGTTAAAGTTGATAACCTTGTAAATGAAATTAATCTTGAAGAATATCATGCAGTCTTTGTTCCTGGTGGACAAGGAGCACAAACTTTAAGACAAAACAAAGTTTCTTTAGAAATTATTCAAAAAGCCAACATGTTACATAAATATATTTTTGCTATTTGTGATGCTCCAAACGTTTTACGTGAAGCAAACATTTTAGATGATAAAACACCATTTAGTGCATATCCAAGTGATTGAGCTAAAGATTTACAAGGTAAATACTATTTATCAAATTATGTTATTCACAGTACAAAAAATATTTATACAGCAAGATGTGCTGATGCATCAATGAAACTAGGATTAAAAATGGTTTCAGTATTATTAGGTAAAGATGCATTTAAAAATGCTTACTGTGGAATGACAGGACATTGTTCAAAATAATTTTAAAAACAGCCTAGCTTAGCTAGGCTTCTTTTTTTATTTATGAAAACATTTTTATATATGCCTAAAAAATAGTATAAAAAAATCTTGCTTTAACTTTAATTTCCATATAATAAGTTCGAAAGGATAAACCGAAATGAAAAAAATATTTTACGGTATTTTAATCGTAATCTTACTAGGAGGCAGTGGGTTAATAACATATGAAGTAGTTAAAAATAAATCTAGCAACGATAATTATTTAGTATTAGACAGTCAAAAAATATATGAACCTTTAAGTTATAAAACAATAACGGATTATAAAAAAGAAGATTTGTATTTTCAATTACAAAAAAATTACAGTTTTCTAACTGAAACTTTTGTTGATTATTCATTAGTTAGAGATTTAGACTTAATAAGTGGATTTTCTTTTCTGCTATCTAAACAAAATTCTCTAGATCTTGAATAACAAGAAATAAAGAATGATTTTATTCAGAAATTTGTTCCAAAAAATTTAGATAATTATGATTTATACGAATTTCCTAATGTTATTTATTTAATGTCTACTGTAAAACCAGAAATTTATACTGATCAAATAGAAAAATATTTAGATTATTACTATGATTCAGGTTTAGGTATTTTTACAGAAAATCAAAAAAATCCTTATTTTGCTGATTATAGAATTACAGCAGAAATTTTTTATGCTTTAAAAAATATTGGATTAAAAACACTTTTGAATAAATATAGAAATGACAATAAATTACTTGATCTTTTTAAAAAGTATTATCTTAGCACGGATGAATTAGAAGTAGACACTGCTTTTTATTTATTGTCTTTAGTAGTAGACGAACAAATTAAAAAGAGTTTTACTAGAGAAATAGAAGGTTGAAAACCTAAAATACTAAGTTTTTTTAGTCAAGAAAAGTTCGATCAATCAATTCTTCAGTGATACCCAAGCGAAACCAAATTTTTAATTTTTATAAAAAACGTTTTTGAAAACTTAAATTTAGAAATTACAGAGATTGAATATTTTTTAAAACAAAAATTAAATTTAAAAAACCTTAATGATATTAATTTAAAAAATTTAATTGAAGCGAACTATTTAGCAAAATATAATGCAGAATTTTGAAATACTTTTTCTGATAAAAGAGATTTTTATAACAAATTCATAATTAATTCAAAAGTATTTCATAAGCAAAATAACCAATTTTTATTTTATGCTTCACTTTTTGACAATGTTAAGTTAGATTTTATAAGGAAATCAATAACTAATTCAGTTGCAGATTCTTTAAATTTAAGTGATCAATACACTTTTAGAAATATTAAATATATATTAAAAACTGGTTTTTATAACAAAAAATATAGAAGTAAAGAACTTTATGAGAAAGTTTTTAAATATATGAAGGATATTGACGATCAAAAATTAGTTTTATTTTCAAATGTAGCAAAATTAGACTACTTTGTATCAATGTTTTACTTAAAAAAATTAGCTCCAGATTTCGAAATGCAAATTAATCAAAACGTTTTGAATTCAACTTTAAAGGAATTTGAAAATTTTAAGTATTTTTTTGATATTGAAACACTAATAAATTTAGTTGATTACTATAAATTTAACAATAAAGAAATTCCTAATTGATTATTAAGAAAAATTAATTTTAGCAAAAAGAGTGATGATTTAAATTTAAAAAATTTAACTATTAATTCTTCATATTTTCAAAGTATAAATAACCCAAAAAACATTATGGATTTTTATTACTTTCAATTACTTACAAAGGAGAAATAAAAAAGAATTTTAATGAGATTATTAGTAAAAAAATTATCCAAAAAAGTTAAAAATCAAAATATTTTAAGTAATTTGGATTTAGAATGAGAAATAGATAAGGGACTATTTTTTATTACCGGACCATCAGGTATTGGGAAAACAACTTTTTTAAATTTAATAAGCGGATTAGATAAGGAATATGAAGGTGAGATTGTATGAGAGAATAATCTAAGAAAAGAAACTCCGCAAGATTTAATTAAGCAAAATAAAATTGGTTTTGTTTTTCAAGATTTTAATTTATTTAATGATTTATCAGCTTACAATAATATATCTGTTTCACACAATATTTTAGGAAAAAGCTTTGAGAAAGACAGGTTTAAAAGAGAAAAAGAATATTTTAAGCTTGGTGATGAAATTTCAGATAGAAAGGCAAAAAATCTGTCTGGTGGCGAAAAACAAAGACTTGCAATTTTAAGAGCTTTAAGCCATGAAAATACCGAAATTTTAATTTGTGATGAACCTACTGGAAATTTAGATTCTGATAATAAAAAACTTATTTTTGATTTATTAAAAGAAATAAGCAAAGAAAAAATAGTGTTTGTTATTTCGCATGACCAGGAAGCCGCTCTTAAATACCATGATTATTTATTTAATTTTGAAACAAAAGAGTTAAAAATCAGTGAAAATTTAGATCGAAATACTACACAAGAAAAAGCAACTAAAGCTCTTGAACAAGATAAAAGCAAGTTTATTCATAAATTAAAACCTGTTTTAAAATTTGTTTTATCTGATTTTAAGAAAAAAATCTGACAGTTCTTTTTAACTATATTTCTTCTTGGATTTTCTAGTAGTTTAGTTGCTAACGCGTACAATATTTATACAGCAAACGCAATAAAAAATCAACAAAATGCTTTAGAAGCTAATATTGACAACATCCATATTGATTCATCTTATTTATTTGATAATCAGGTTGATTCTAATTTTTTAATAACCGACAGTAGAATAAATCAAATTCAAAGCATACTAAAAGACAAAGAAGTTGATTTAGTACCTCAATATCAAGAAGTTTTAAGTGTTCTTGTCATTAACCCAACTTTAAGAAAAATTGAAATTAATCCTAGATTTGAATTAATTAATGATAATGAATTTTGAAAAAGTAGACTTAAAAAATATAAGATTGAAGGTAATGCTAATTTAAATGAAAATCAAATCATTTTAGGACAAGATCTTGCTGAAAAATTACGAATTAGCTTAGAAAACCCAACTGATTTATGAATTACCGCAAATCCTCATGCTGATATTTCTAAAGTTACTAAATTTAAAGTTGTTGGAATTAACCGAACAAATATTTTAGGACAAAAAGAAAGCTTGAGTTTTATATTAACAAATGATTGGTTAAAAATTATTCAAGAAAAAGAAAATAAATTAAGACCTAATGATGATGGATCTTATTCAATTGAAGCTGAATGAAATTTTAGACCTTTTAACGGAGAAAACGCTATCAAAAACTCTAATTCAGAAAATTTAAGCTATGAAGCTAAAAATGATTATAAAGATCTGCAAGTTTCACTTAATCAAGTTAGCTTCGAAAAAAGAAATTTAAGTTTAGATAAGAATTATTTATTTTCTATCAAGACAAGCGTAGATGATTTTGAAATGGTTGCGAAAGTAACTATTGATAACTTTTTAGCAGATGATGTCATTGGAATTAGCTCTCAGCTATGAAATTCTTTAAATTCTGCAACCTTTGTAAAAGGTTTCAAACTATATTTAAAAGACTATGAAAAAATACCTGAATATGAAGAGCTTTTAAAGACAAAATTGCCGGACTTAAAAGTAAATTCATATGCTGAGTCAGTTACTGCTCTTTTACTCTTAAATCAAGCTGGAACAATTTATACAATTAATATTTTAACAATTGCAATTGGAATTATTAGTTTACTTTTTGTTATCATTTTTGCCAAAACTTTAACGGATAGTAAGAAAAAAGAAATTGGTTTATTAAAAGTTTTAGGAACAAAATTATCTTGAAATTTAATTTATCATTACATGACATTTTTTACAATCAGCTTAATTAGTTTACTGGTGGGTCTGGCTTTATATTACCCTGTATTTTTAGTGTTTTCAAACTTTATAGATAATTTAGATATTATTAGTAACAGTTTACTTTTAAATTTAACAAATGTGGTTTGAATTTGATTTGTTATTTTAATCATTTCTTCATTCATTTATTTACTTGTATCTATAAAAAACTATAATAAAAATACTGCTAAGCTACTAAGAAATTAAAATGACAAAATCAAATAAAAAGATTTTTTATTCTTTTTCTATTATTTTTATTATATTGATTGCTTTCCTAATTATTTGATTTACAAGTTTTTCTATAGTTAAAGTAGAAGGAGATTCTATGTCTCCTGACCTTTTAAATAAATCTAGTCATTTAGTTACTAAATGATTTTCTTTAAGAAATAATCAAATTGTAGTCGCTAATTTTGAGGACAAATTGATTGTAAAAAAGATTTTAGCTTTACCCGGAGACACAATTCAATGACAAAATGGAATAATATCAGTTAATGATGTAGATATTTCTAGTCAGTTCCATGGTGATATGAACAATTTTAGTTTAAATATTACTATACCTAATGACAAAATCTTTTTAATGGGAACTAATTTAGATAACAGCACAGATTCAAGACGTTTTGGATTATTAAACATTTCTGATGTAAAATATCTTTTAATTACTTAATTTTGAATTTTGAAAAACTCTCTACTTAATAGAGAGTTTTTCTATTCAATAGATATTAAAGTAGTATAAAATTAATTACATAAATTAAAAAAATTAGTAAGAGCTAAGAAAAAAGGAAGCAAAATGACAAAAGATTTAAGAAAAGATGATTTTTATGACTACGTAAATGACGAATGAATGAAAAAAACTAAGATTCCAGCCCACTTAGGTGGAACTAGTTCATATACTGAACATCACTTAGAAATCGAAAAAGAATTACTACAATTAGTTGGTAACTGAGCTAAAAATAAGGATGATATTCCTAATGATCCAAAAATTCAAGAAATGATTAAGTTTTTCAAGATGCTAAAAAATAGTAAGCAACAAGAAAAAATGGGATGAAGTCCAATTCAAAACAATTTAAGTATGATTGAAGAGATTAATTCAATTGAAGAACTTGGACAAAATTATTTATTAATCGATGAAAAATTAAGTTGAGCACCATTTTCTTTCAGTGTTGAAGAAGATTTTATTGATAATACAAAATATACTCTTTGATTAAGTGGTTGTGAAACTTTATTACCTTCAAAAGAGTACTATTCAATTAAAAAAGGTGAAGAAATTTTAAAATCAATTAAAGAAGTTGCGACAGAATACATGCTATCTTTAGGTAAGAGTAAATCTGAAATTAAACTAATTCTTGAGCGTGCCATTAAATTAGATAAAGAATTTGCAACTTATGAGCTCACTAGTGTCGAAAAAAATCAAATTGAAAAGTTATATAACAAAAAGAATGCAGAAAAGTTAGCTCAACTTAGCAAAATTTTTAAATTAGATGAGTATGCTACTAAACTTGTGGGACAAAACGTTGATGAAGTAATAATTCCGAACTTAAAATATTTTGAAAACCTGGATGCAATTTATACTAATATTGAAATTGAAGACATTAAATCATTAATGTATTTACATGAAATTTTAACAGCAGGTTCATATTTAACTCCAAGTACTAGAAAAGCGTTTTTCAAAATTACTCAAAGTCAAACCGGAGCAGAAAAACCTCAATCTACAAATAAATGAGCTTACAAAAAGACTCTTAGTTATTTTAGTGAACCATTTAGTGTGTTTTACGGAAAAACAAATTTTAGTGAGCAAGCTCGAAAAGATGTAATCAAAATGATTGAGAAGATTATTGATATTTACAAGCAACGTTTAGCGAAAAATAATTGATTATCTAAAGAAACTATTAAAAAAGCGATTCATAAATTAGATAAAATTCAACCAATGGTGGGTTATCCAGATGAAATTTACAGCTTTTTTGATGATTTTCAAGTTCAAACTTACAAACAAGGTGGTTCATTAACTTCAAACATGAATGCTTTTGATGAAATTGTTCGTAAACATAACTTTAAACAATATAAACAAAAAGTTAACACAAATATCTGAGGAATGGCTTCTTATGAAGTTAATGCTTACTTTAATCCGCTAGCTAATAAAATTGTTTTTCCAGCTGGTTATTTACAAGCGCCTTTTTATGAATATGGTAGAAATTCATCATTAAATTATGGTGGACTGGGTGTAACAATTGGGCATGAAATTTCACATGCCTTTGATAATAATGGAGCACAATTTGACAGTGATGGAAGCTTTAATAATTGATGAACAGAGCAGGATTATGAAGCTTTCAAAGAAAAAACACAATTAATGATTAAATGATTTGATCAACAAGAAACTGAACATGGAAAAATTAATGGTGAGCTAACTGTGTCAGAAAATATTGCAGATCAAGGTGGAATTTTAGTTGCGTTAGAAGCTGCTAAAACAGAGCAAGATTATGATATTGAGAAGTTTTTCGAAAACAGTGCTTATTGTGAAAGAGAAAAATCTCGTCCTGCAATTGCTCAAAAAAGATTGCTTAGTGATCCACACTCACCTGGTAAAGCAAGAATTAATTTACAATTTAAAATTTGCAAAGATTTCCAAAAGCACTATAAATTGACTCCAGAAGATAAAATGTATTGTGATGAAAAAGAAATTTTTGAAATTTGATAATTTAAAAATCTAGGCTATAAACCTAGATTTTTTAAATAATTCTAAATCATAATAAGAAGTTTGGTAATGATTCAGCATAAACACCTTGAAAATGTGAAGATAAAGCAACACCAACAACAACTAAAATTAAAATAAAGCCCATCACAAAGTCAATTCAATTTAATGAAAGTAAACGATATTTAGTTCTTTTTTCATAAGGATCATATCCACGAGTTTCCATTGAATTGGATAAATCTTCTGCTTTAGCAAAACTTGAAACAAATAACGGAATAATAAGTGTTGTTAATGCTATTATTTTTTCTTTAAAACTACCGTGCTTAAATGAAACACCACGTGAAGTTTGAGCTTTCATAATCCGATTTGCTTCATCTAATAATGTTGGGATAAATCTTAAAGCTATCGAGATTATCATAGCTACTATATGAACCGGCATTTTTAAAAGTTTAAAAGGTCATAAAATATCTTCTATTGATTTGGTGAGTAAAATAGGACGAGTTGTATTTGTAAGTAATGACATTGCTAAAATCATAATATAAATTCTAAATAAAAGAGAAACTGTACGATTTAGAGATGCTAATGAAATTACATAATAATTTATTTGTCCTTTACCTTCTGGATGAGTTCATTCTAAACCATGAGACTCATAAATTTTTTGCGCATATTCTAATAAAGGTTTATCTTTATCTTGGTAAAATGCTGGTGCACTTTTTGAAAAAAGTGTTCAAAAATAGTTTGGATAGTAATCTAATTTAATTATTGTTTGAAGATCCAAAGTGTAAATATTTACTACCATTAAAACGATACTGATAAAAAGAGGTATTTTAATCATTCTCAAAGTGCTGCGTGGTCTTTTGGTGACAAAAATGTGAGATATCATTAAGGTTAAAAGCAAAAAAGTTAATCCATAAAAAGTAGGTATAAAGAAAACTAAAATAATACAACAAATTGTCATAATTAATTTTAATCTAGGATCTAGACGATATAAAAAACCCTTACCAGGAATAAAACGACCGAAAATACTATTCATTTTTTTCCTTTCTATACTTTGTTAAATAACTTGCAAGTTCTTCGATTGAGTGAACTTCAGGTACAGGAATCCCTTTTAAACGTAGCTCATGCACAAATTCTAAAATTTTGGGAGGTTGCAAATTGTTTTCAATTAAAAGAGGGACATTGTTTAAAACATTATAAGGAGTATCATCTAAAATAAGCTTACCATCTTTAAGCAGTAAAATTCTATTTGCTCTTTCTAAAATATTATCTAAATCATGGGTAACATTAATTATTGTTTTTCCTTGCTTGTGAAGATCCGATAATATATCTAAGATTTCTACAACACCCTTAGGATCTAGTCCTGCAGTAGGTTCGTCCACTACTAAGCAATCAGGTTGCATTGCTAAAATACCCGCTAAAGCGACTCTTCTTTTTTGACCACCTGATAATTCAAAAGGGCTTCTTTGTTCGTATTCAGCTGGCATGCCAACAGTAGCTAGACATTTTCTTGCGAGCTCATATGCTTTCTCTTTAGACATACCAAAAGCAATGGGCCCAAAAGCGATATCCTCTAATATTGTTGCTTTAAATAATTGATATTCGGCAAATTGAAAAGCAACACCGACTTTTTGGCGGATTATTTTAAAACTCTTTTTATGTAAAAAGCTTTTTCATTCAGTTTTTCCTGCATTAAAGAATAATTCACCCACATCTGAGTGTTTTACTAAATAAATCATGTGAGTTAGAGAAGAATTTTTTACATAATTTGTCTCAATTTCTCTAATTCCCTCCTCTAACTTTTTAGAGTATTCTGCAGATGGCATTTTTTTATAATTCTGTTCTTTAAATTCATTTTTAAATTTATTTATTTTATTTTTAGTACTTTTAACCAATTGTTTAGATAAAGATTTTGCGTATTTAAGTTTACGCTTTTGTCACTTGCGTAATAATTTTGGGTTTTGCTTGATGCTTGGATCAGAAAAAGATCATTCGATTAATCCACTTGTAGGTTCAAGTAAATTATTTAAGTGTTCTATTAAAGTAGTTTTTCCGCTACCTGTTGAACCAATAACTCCGATATATTCGCCTTGTTCTATATTTAATGAAACATCCTCCAGAGCTTTAAATTCTCACGGAGTTGATTTATTAAAAATATGACTTATATGTTTAATTTTTATTTGCATATTTCTGAAATTAACTCCTCTTTTGAATATGTTGGATTAACTCCTTCAATTAAACTACTTAACTTATAAATAAAAGGAGAATCTATTTTTGCTATGCCAATAATTTCTTTATTATTTAAAATATCTTTAGGTGTTCCTTGAGCAATTAATTCTCCTTGAGCAAAAACCAAGCAACGATCAGCTAAAATAGCTTCGTCCATGTTGTGAGTAATAGAAATTAAGGTTTTATCTTTTTTATTTTTAATTTCGCTAATTATTTTTAAAACTTCATTTTTACCTTTTGGATCTAACATTGATGTCACTTCATCAAAAATAATCACTTCAGGATCTAGTGCTAAAACACTAGCTATCGCAACACGTTGTTTTTGACCACCACTTAATGTTTGAGGTTCTCTTTCTAAATACTTGCTCATATCAACACGTTCTGCAAACTCATAAACTCTTTTTTGCATTTCGGTGTGTGGTAAAAGTTTGTTTTCTAAACCAAAAGCAATATCATCTTCAACACTAGAACCAATGAATTGGTTATCTGGGTTTTGAAAAACAATACCTATTTTATTACGAACAAATTTGAGTGTTTTTTTACTATAAACAACATTATCAATTGAAATATAACCATCACTAGGTTTTAGAAGTCCAACCAAAATTTTAGATAATGTACTTTTACCACTACCATTATGTCCTAGTATGGCAACGTATTCACCTTTGTTTATTTCAAAAGAAACATTGTTTAAAACGTTTTTTTCAGATTCTAAATTATATTTAAAAGAAATGTTATTGACTTTAATCATAACTAAATTGTAATAAATTTAATTTTTTTTGAAAATTTTTATTATTTTTTAATTTTTTACTTTTTTTGAGGTTTTTACAGAAATTCTTAAATGAATAAAATTTTCAATTTAAAATCGATCTAAATTATATTTATAAGTTAATTTATCAATTTTAAATATAAATTAAATATAATTATTAAACACAAAGCATGGAAGGGTTTAATATGGAATATAAAGCACTTTATCGTAAGTATAGACCGCAAAGATTTCAAGATGTAGTGGGTCAAGAACACATAATAAAAACATTAGAAAATATTGTAGAATCAAGAAAAATTTCTCATGCTTATTTATTTAGTGGTCCTAAAGGGACAGGAAAAACATCTGTAGCGAAAATTTTTGCAAATGTTATTAACTGCATGCATGGTGAAGATGTTACTAAAGCATGTTCAAGCTGCTTGCGAAAAATTAATAGTTCTGTTGATGTTATCGAACTAGATGCAGCTTCTAACAATGGAGTTGATGAAATTAGAGATTTAAAAGAAAAAATCGAGCAGTCACCTTTAGAATCGCGTTACAAAGTCTATATTATTGATGAAGTTCACATGCTAACAAAAAATGCTTTTAATGCTTTATTAAAAACTTTAGAAGAGCCGCCAAAACATGCTATTTTTATTTTAGCTACAACTGATGCTCATAAAATTCCGGTTACAATTTTGTCAAGAGTTCAACGTTTTAATTTCAGAAGAATGAGTGAAAAGGAAATTTTAAATCATTTAATATGAATTTTAAAACAAGAAAAAATTTCATATGAATTAGATGCTTTACATTCAATTGCGAGATTATCAAGTGGTGGTATGAGAGACGCTCTTTCTATTTTAGAACAAGCTACAGCATTTGGTAATAATCAGGTTTCTAATGAAGTTATTTTAAAAAACTTTGGAATTGTATCTTTTGAAGAATGTATTCAAATAGTTAATAATTTAGTTGAAAAAAAATTAGATTATGTTATTCCAAGGATTCATGAATTAAGCGAAGAGGGTATCGATCCTTTTCAACTAATTTTGAATTTAATTACTGTTGTTAAAGAATGATTAATTTTTAATCAAACTAAAAATATAAATATTCTTAATAATTTAACAAAAGAACAAATAGAAAGTATCAAAATCGAAAATTTAAATCAAGGTATCATTTTATCTAATGAGTTTTACGAAATTATGGTAAAAATTCATAAAAAAGAAATACCTTTTGAATTAATTCAGTTAGGTTTAATTAAGTTAGTTAATTCTATAAATAATTTTAAAGAACCTGTTTTTACTAGCCAACAAAACAATGTTTACCCAGAAATTCAAAAAACTGTAATTTTTAAAGAAGAAACAATTTCAAAAAAAGATAAAGTTTATCAAAACAATAACGAAAGTAAAATTTCTGATTCTAAATCATTTCAGCTAGCTGAAAATCTTGCTTCTAATATTGCTATTAAACCAAATATCCAAAAAGAAGAGCTTGTTGAACAGCAAGAAGAAAAAGAAAGTCCAATTAATGAAAAATCAAAAACAAAGGCTGTTCAATATTTTAATGAAGTACGAGAAATAGCTAATTTAAAACCTCAAAAAACAGTAGAGGTAGAAATAGATGTTCAAAAAACTTTTGCTGATTCAGAATTAAAAACAATAACTACAACAATTGATAGTATAAATAATCAAAATCTAATTTCTCAAAAAATGCAATTACAAAAAGTAAATAAAGAATTAACATCTAAAGATTACTTAGAGTTAGGCGAAGAAAATCCTATTTTTCAAGAGACAAAAGAAATAAATGAAAAATACGATCAAGAAATTCAAAGAACAGATGAGTTTATTTTATTTGATAATGAGCTTGATGGCGACAAAAAAGATTTAGATACCGATATTACTGCTAATGAAATTATTGAAAGCAATCCATTATTAAATACTAAAGAAATTAGTTTAGATTATCTGTCTGCAATCGAAAATGAAAAAGACAGTGAATATTTAGCTAAGTTATTTGCTAAGTTATTTTTCGATGTTCAAGCTTGAAATAGAAGTAAAAGATGATTATATGAATTAAAAAATGTTTTGAGTAACTTACAAATTTCAGCTAATTCAGAATTTAAAGCTGTGCTTAAAATACTTAATGGATGCGAAATTTTAGGAGTACATAGTAATTACATAATTATTGTTGCTGAGGAAAGCAAAATTGCTGAATTAAATAAAAATAAACATAGTAAGACTTTACAGCAATTTTTTAAAGATGTATTTGGTACTTATTTACACGTTTTTCCAATTACAAAAGATGAAAAAGAAATTATTGCAAATTACATGATGAAATGAAAAGAACGTGGTAAAGATATTATTTTAAATTTCAAAGGTCCTGATAAATTAAAATTACAAAATCATGACATAGATTTAGCTGAGCAAAAAGCTTACGAAATCTTTGGGCCAGATATTAAAATTAAAAGATAGGAGTAAATTATGAACCCAGAAATGCTTAGAAGATTAAAGAGAATGCAAGAAGAAATGATGTCAAAACAAAAAGAATTAGAAAAAACAGAATTCACAGTAACTAAACAAGGAATCAAAGTAGTTGTATTAGGAAATCATACTATTAAATCAATTAGTGTTGATGAATTATTAATTGATCCAGAAGATAAAGAAATTTTAGAAGATTTAATTGTTATCGCAATTAACGAAGCTATTGATTTAGTTAAAGAAGAAGAGGCTAAATTAGCGCCACAAATGCCAGGTGGTTTAGGATTTTAGTGTTTAATTCAAAAATTATTCAAGAATTTATAGACAGATTTAAAAAAGTTCCAGGCATAAGTAAAAAACAAGCTGAAAAAATGGTTCTTTGAATCTTAAATAATCCAGAACATGATGTCTTTTTACTTGCAAATGATATTAAAAAAATTAAAGAAAAAATAACTTTTTGTGAAATTTGTGGAAATGCAAAAGAGTTAGATAGTAATTGTGAAATTTGCGAAAATAATCAAAGAGATAATGTTTTGCTTATTGTAGAAAACGTTGGAATTATAGAGAAAATTGAGAGAGCAAAATTTTATTATGGAAAATATTTTGTTTTTAAAAACTTGATTAAAAACGAAAAAGACATAATTAAAATCAAAGATCAAATTGATACTCTAGTTGAGTATGCTGAAAAATTTGATGAAGTAATATTGGCTATTTCACCAACTTATGAAGGTGAAATCACTAAACAAATTTTAAAAAAATATTTAATTAGTAAAAATATTTCAGTTAGTCAGTTAGCTATTGGATTACCATTGGGTTCTTCCGTTGATTATATTGACGAAATCACGTTGAAAATGTCAATGATAAATCGTAGTAAATAGGAGGTTATATGTTTATTACTTTTGAAGGATTAGATGGTTCAGGAAAAACGACAATTTTAAATAAAATTTATCACAAATTATTAGTAGAATATCCTAATTTAAAAATAGTTAAAACAAGAGAACCAGGAGGCGAAAACGTTCCTGAAGCTGAAAAATTAAGAGAAATGATTTTGCACAATAACACAAAGTTATCAAATGAATCAGAAGCTCTTTTGTATACAGCATGTCGTCGAATGCATTTAGAAAAATTAGTTTGACCTTCATTAGCTGAAGGTAAAATAGTTTTTTGTGATAGATATTTAGATAGTTTTTTTGCTTATCAAGGATTTGCAAGAGGTTTAGGATATGATTTTGTTAAACAATTAAGCGACTTAGTTGTTAAAAATACTTATCCTGATTTAACAATATTTTTTGATATTTCTCCACAAGAAGCTCGTGAACGTCGTGAAGGGAATAGATTAATTATTGATAGACTAGAAAAAGAAAAAGAAGATTTTCATAAAAAAGTCTACAATGGATATCAAACATTAATAAACGAACAGCCTAATCGCTTTTTAATTGTAGATGCATCTAAAACTGCTGATGAAGTTTTTAAAGACGTTTATAATGCTTTAATAAGTAATCCTAAATTTCAACAATATTTAAAACAACATGATTAATCCAGAAATTATTAACTCTTTAAAAAAACAAATCGCATTAAAAAAGAATAGTCATCTTTATTTATTAAGTGCTCCTAATCACTATGATTTTGAGGCTGAATTACTTAGTTTGGTTAATTGCTTTCTAAATCATGAGGTTAAGACGTTTAGCCAAGAAATATTGCCGAATAATTTATTTTTAGCAGGTTTTAACAATGATTTTACAAAAGACAAACTCGAAGAAGTTTTCTGAAAAGCGACTTTTAAAAACAATAACGATCTTAATGTTATTATTATTAATCAAATTGAACATTTTAGCATTCAGAGTTTAAATTCAATTTTAAAAAGTATTGAAGAACCAACTGAAAATTTAGTTATTATAATTGCGACAAATAATATTTCTCACGTGTTACCAACAATACTTTCTCGAGCACAAAAAATTATTATTAAGCCTTTAAAATCTATTGAAATTTATTCTCAATTTATAGGTAATGGTATTTTAGAACCTTTTGCATTAATTGCTTCATGAATTGCGAATGATATTTTTCTGGCAAAAAAATATGTTAATGATGATTATATACAACTATTTGATAAATTATGCTCAGCATACATCGAGATGTTAAAAAGAAAAAATAATTATTATTTATATATTTTTTTAGTAAAACATTTAGAAAAAGACAATGAAGACTTAAATCTTTTTCTTTTTAAATTAATTATGCTTATTCATAGAAGCAAATGATTATTTTCTAATCATAACTGAGATAATAAGTATTTAGATAGAATTTTAAAAATAAGTCAAAAATTAGATGAGAAAAATTCAAATTCAATTTTGGTAATAGATAAAATTAGTGATTTTTTAGAAAGCATTAAAAATAAAGGTAATTTTATTTTACAAAAAGAAAAATTATTAATTGAATTAATGGAGGTATATGAACAATAAATTATATATTGTAGGTACTCCGATCGGAAATTTGGAAGATATTACTTTTAGAGCATTACGAATTTTAAAAGAAGTGAAATATATTGCTTGCGAAGATACTCGAGTAACTCAGAAATTACTTAATTATTTTGGAATTGAAAACAAAAAATTAATGACATACAATAATTTCACAGAAAAAAATTCTGCAAAAGGATTATTATCTATTTTAAACTCAGGAGAATCTGTTGCGTTAGTTTCGGATGCCGGAATGCCGGTTGTGTCCGATCCTGGTTTTGAAATTATTAGATTAGCAAAAGAAAATGGGATTTTTATAGAAATAGTACCTGGAGTAAATGCGGCAATTACAGCTTTTGTTGGTTCTTCTTTTGATAATACATTCACTTTTTTAGGTTTCATTAAAGATAAAAGTCAACAAAGAATTAATCAACTTACTAATTTAGAATTAGGAACTTATATTTTTTATGTTTCTCCACATAAAATAGAATCTACACTAAATGATATTTATCAAGTATTTCAAACCAATGCACAAGTTTGCTTAGCTAGAGAAGTTACTAAAGTGCATGAGAGTTGATATTTCGGGAATGCTTTAGAAGTTTTAAATCAATTAAAAGAAAAAAACGAAATTAAAGGTGAATTTACAATGGTTTTACATTTACCCAAAATTAAAAGAACAAAAGTTTCTAAATACCCTAGCAAAAACAGTATAAATTAAAAACGTCCTGGTAGAAAACCAGGATGTTTTTAATTATTAATAATTTCAAAAAAATCATCATAAGAATTAAAATCAACATTATTGTCAATTCATTCTCTACGCACTGTAACATTATCACCCATTAATGTGCTAACTCTGCGTTCTGCAAGACTAGCATCGTCAATAGTCGCTTGAATTAAAGTTCGAGTTTCAGGATTCATTGTAGTTTCTCAAAGTTGATCAGCATTCATTTCGCCCAAACCTTTATATCTTTGTAATTCTGTTTGTCCTTTAATTTCAGATAAAATTTCTTTCAACTCATCATCATCTCATGCATAAATAATTTCTTTTTTGCTTTTATTGTTTACTTTGTAAAGTGGAGGTAATGCAATATATATTTTTCCAGCTTCAATTAAAGGTTTCATAAATCTATAGAAAAAAGTTAATAATAAAATTTGGATATGTGCACCATCAGTATCGGCGTCAGTCATGATGATAATTTTGTCATATTGAGATTTTGAAATATCAAAATCTTTACCAAAACCCGCACCAATAGTATTGATAATTGTACTGATTTCAGTATTTTTTAAAATATCAATAAGCTTTGATTTTTCGCTGTTTATCACTTTTCCACGTAATGGTAAAATAGCTTGATATCTTCGATCACGTCCACTTTTGGCACTACCTCCAGCAGAATCACCCTCAACTAAAAATAACTCTTTTTCTTCTGGTTTTTTAGATGTCGCAGGAGTTAACTTATCACTTAAAATAGTTTTTTCTTTTAAAGCTTTTTTAGATTTTCTAACTTCTTCTCTTCTTTTTCTTTCTTCTAATCTTAGTTCATGAGCCCGTTTGATTTTTTCTAAAACTTTTTTAGCTGTTTGCTTGTTCTCAGCGATTCAGGTTTCCAAGTATTTAGATGCTATTTCTTCTACAACTGATTTTGCATCAGGTGTGCCTAATTTATCTTTTGTTTGACCTACAAATTCTAGTAAGTTTTCAGGCACTTTTAATGATAAAATGCAAGTCAATCCTTCACGAATATCTTCTCCATCAAAAAGATTTTTACCTTTTAAGATATTTTCTTTTTGAGCAAATTCATTAAATGTTTTAGTTATTGCACTTTTTAGTCCAATTTCATGTGTTCCACCATCTTTAGTTTTAACGTTATTAACAAAACTTAAAATTAAATCATTATAAGAATCTGTTCACTGAAAAGCACAAGAAACTTCTATGTCTTTTTTAACTTCACTAAATGAAAAAGGAATTGTTATTTGTGTTTTTGAATCGTTTAAAAAATTTAAAAAAGCAATAAAACCATCTTGATGTTCGAAAACCTTAATCAAATCATTTTTTTCATCTTTTAATATTATTTTTAAATTTGGAATTAAAAATGAGCTTTCTTGTAAACGTTCAGAAATTTTATCAAAGCTCAAACTTGCTTTTTTAAAAAATGAATAATCAGGTCAAAATTGCACTTTTGTACCATTTATTTTACTATCAGCAACAAAATGAGTTCTTTCAATAATTTTATCTTGAACAAAAACGGTTAAGTATTCTTTATTTTCTCTAAAAACATTTACTGCTAATTTTGTTGATAATGCATTAACTACACTAGAACCAACACCATGCAATCCACCAGAAGATTTATATACATTTCCATTAAATTTTCCTCCAGCATGCAACTCAGTAAAAACGAGTTCAACTGCAGTTTTAGATTGTCCTTTTGCTTTTTCGACAGGTATTCCTCTACCGTTGTCTTGGACAATAACAGAACCATCTTCTTTTAATGTAACTTCAATTTTGTTGGCAAAACCAGCAAGAGCTTCATCAATTGCATTATCAACAATTTCTCAAACTAAATGATGTAATCCGTGAACATCAGTTCCACCAATATACATTCCTGGTCTTTTTCTAACAGCCTCTAAGCCTTTTAGTTGCGTAATATCATCAGCAGTATATTTGTTATTCATATCTTTTAAATTATAACAATAAAAAAACAATGCAAATAATATTCAATTAAATGCATTGCTTTACTCTATTTAGCCTTTTTAACTTCATCTATAAATTCTTGATTAGAATTATCATTAACTTGTTCGAATAATTCTTTTAAGATTTTTGTATCTTTTCTATTAAATTCTGGTGTAAAAACTTGAATTTTAAAGTATAAATCACCTGTTTTACTTGATGTTTTAACTCCTCTACCTTTTAACATTATATATTGACCATTTTGGTAAGACTTTTTAAGTTTAATTTTTTCTTCTCCATAAGGAGTAGGAACCAAAATATTTTTTTCTAAATATAAATCTATAAAAGAAACTGGCAATGTAACTAAAATATCATTACCTTCGCGAGTAAAAAATTTGTGCGGTTTCACATTAACTTTAATGTATAAATCTCCAGAAGGTCCACCATTAGTTCCTGCACCTGCAAAACCAGACAATTTTAATCTTGTTGAGTTAGAAGCTCCCGCTGGAATATTGATAGTGATTTTTTTCTTGGTTTTGATATATTTTTTTCCATTACATTTTAAGCAGTTTTTAGTTATGATTTTACCTTCACCATGACATTGTGAACATTCTCCCATAACAACTCTTTGTCCAAAAAAGCCGTTTTGAACTCTTTGTTCATAACCTTGCCCACTACATTTTTGACAAGTATGTATATCGCTTTTAGTTTCTGCTCCAGAACCACCACATTGTAAACACGTTTCGAATTTATCAAATTCTTTTTCAAAACTAACACCTTGAATTGCTTCTGTAAATGAAATTGTTTCAGTAACTTGTCAATCCTGTCCTTTTTTTGGTGCGTTAGAGTTCTTACTGCTTGAGAATCCACCAAAACCACCTGAAAAAATATTTTCAAAAAAGTCTCCAAAATTTCCGAAACCACCAGAAAAATCATATCCACCCGCATTAAATCCACCTGCGTTATTCATTCCGTCGTAACCAAATTGATCGTATTGTTTACGTTTTGTTTCGTCTGATAAAACGCTGTAAGCTTCGTTTAAATCCTTCATTTTTTGATCGCTAGTTCCGTCTTTTAAAATATCTGGATGATATTTTTTTGCTAATTTACGGTAAGCGGTTTTAATTTCTTGTTGTGTTGCATTTTTATCAACGCCTAAAATCTTATATAAATCTTTATTATTCATAATTAAAATAATTTTAGCACATTTTATATTACTTTGCTAAAAATATAAAAACAAGAATTTAATAAAAAACTTCACAAATATAAATTTAGTGAAGTGAATTATCTACTTTAGAAGCTACTTTTTCTAATTTTTGTGTAGCTTTTTTTAGTGTATCATACGCAGCTGTTCTACTGGTTGCTAAAATTTCAGCAATTTCTGAGTACGATAAATCTTCAAAATAAAAAAGTTGAAAAACTTGCTTTTGATTTTGTGTTAAAAAATTGCTATATTTTTCAAAAAGAAAAGTGTACTTTTCTACATTCTGTATATCTTTTTTATTCATGAATAATATCTTTCATCATTTGATAAATGAATAAATCTAAATCAAATTCTTGTAAATCATTTAATTTCTCGCCTAGTCCTACAAGTTTAACATCTAAATCATACTCGTCTTTGATTGATAAAACAATTCCACCTTTTGAGGTTCCGTCAAGTTTTGTCAATACTATTCCGGTTAAATTAGCAACTTCTTTAAAAATTTTAGCTTGACTAAGTCCGTTTTGACCAGTTGTTGAATCTAAAACTAAAAGAGATTCGTGTGGAGCACTAGCCTCAAATTTTTGAATAATATGAATCATTTTTTCTAGTTCATTCATTAAATTTATCTTGTTTTGCAACCTACCAGCTGTATCGATGATTACTAAATCATAATTTTCATCAACTGCTTTTTGCATAGCTTTATAAACAACAGAAGCGGGATCTTGACCTTCTTTATCAGGTTTAACAATTTTAGCACCAATTCTATCTGATCAAACTTGCAGCTGATTAACAGCTCCAGCTCTAAATGTATCTGCAGCAGCAATTAAAACTTTTTTACCTTGTTTTATGTATTTATATGCTACTTTTGCAATAGAAGTTGTTTTTCCTGAACCATTTACACCTACAAAAATAAAAACATTGGTTTTTCGCGAATCATCAAAATTTAATGTTGTATTAATAACTGAGTTATTAGCATATATTATAAAAAGCTGATCAGCAATAATTTCGTTAATTAGTTTTATATCTGTGATTTGGTTTGTTCTAATTTCTGACTTAATTTTATCTATTATTATATTTACTAACTTATAGTTAATATCACTCATAATTAATAATTCTTCCAAATCTTCAAAGTAATTTTCATCAATTTTAGTGTGTGAGTTTTGAAGTTCTAGTAATTTTTTTCCGAAATTAGAAGCGTTAGATAAACCTGTTTGATATTTTTCTATTTTTTGTTGATAAAACTCATCAAAATTTTCCGAATTATTTAATGTTATTTCGTTTTGATTGCTTTTGTTAGTTATTTTATTTATTAGTTTTTTAAAGAAATTCATATAAGTATTTTATAAAAATTTGTGGAAAGCAAATCAAATAGTTGGTAATTACTTAAATTAGTTTTATACTTTAAATATGTGACGACAATCGTTTGAACATTTTTTAATTACTAACAACTTTTTATTTGAAGATTTAAATTTTTTATTTGTTAACAAAATTTTACTTATTTTAAACGTCCATGCTAAAAATAGTGCACAAAATGAAACACATTTAAAAATTCATTTTGAAACCTGTAATAAAAAGAATTTAGAGGAGCATTTTAAAGATTACAAAAGAGATCGTATTTTAGATAATATTACTTTAACTTTTGATGATTTTCAAAACACAATTTTTCATAAAAATGAAGTGAAAATTAAATGTGATGGAAATTGCAATGTCTTTTCAAAAACATTATATAAATTAGAAACTTCCTTAGATTTAATGAAATTATTGAATTTATCATATTTTCGAAACTTTGATTATTTTCTTTTTAAAAAACAAAACAAAATAAAAGTAAATTTATCAAAAGTTCATAATTATAATTTAGATAATTATCTTGGTTTTGAAAAATTTATTTTTGATGAAATATATGATCAAATTTGAAAAACAATAAATTTCTTTAAAAATAATATTCATAAGGGTTCACAAATTAATGAAAATAGAACTCAAGAACAAAAAGATATTGAATTTCGTATGAATATTAATTTATTTTCTTATTTGCTACCTTATCTTTATTTCAGAGTAAAGATTTTCAGATATAAAGTCATTGAAATTTTTAATTTAGCACATTTACCTTTAAAGTTTTATATTTACAATTCTCCTTACGAATTTTTATTCAGAGTGTTTGATGAGTTTAATTTTATTAATGAAACAAATATTAAAGAAGTTGCTGAGTTTTTAGACATATTTTATTTATATTTAAAACAAATTGAAAGGAAAACTAAATTTTTATTACCTTACTTTAAGGAATTCAAATTCAATGCAGACTGAAATTTACAGAAAGCTATTTTAATTTATGAATTTTTAAATAAATCTAATAAAAGAGAAACGAATCCTGATTTAGATAAAAAAATTTCAAAATTATTTATTCATAATCAGAAGGTTAATATAGATTTTAAAATTGATAAATATAGTTATAATGAAAGAAAAATTATTTACACCATTTTTATTTTGTATTTTTGCTTGTTTAGAAATGAAACATATATTTTTAAAGGAAAAGAAAAACCTGGTGTGTGAGTGCAGAAAAACTGGTCTGATTTTATGACAAACATATGTCTCAATAAAAGGGATTTAAGATTCATAAAAAATATATTTTCTCACATAAATGTTTTAAAAATAAAAGATAGAAAATGAAAAATGGCGATTTTGTTTGTATTGATTTTTTCTACATATTATAAATATGATGCTTCATCAAATATTTTAATGATGCAAAACTGTAAAGAAGTAAGTGTTCTGTTTGCTTATTATTTAAATTCACTTTTTTACCGTTTTGGTTTAATCGGAAATGAAATTGAAGTTATGACTTTAAATCTTTTAGAAAAAATTATTTTCTTACCTAAGAATAATCCTAATTTTACTTATAAAGAACTAATTGATATGTTTAAAGAAGTTTTAGATTAAAAAAAGAAATAAT
Organism: Mycoplasma buteonis; assembly: GCF_000733865.1. Classification (GTDB taxonomy): domain Bacteria; phylum Bacillota_I; class Bacilli_A; order Mycoplasmatales; family Metamycoplasmataceae; genus Mycoplasmopsis; species Mycoplasmopsis buteonis. Next base: position 661 of record NZ_JPOK01000010.1, on the reverse strand, counting down.
TTTAAAGTTTTTGCTATAATAAATAAGCTTTATAAATATTTTAATAATATATTAGCTAATATTAAGAAAGGATTATTTATGGCTAGAAGAGACGTCTTAACTGGAAAAGGACCACAAACTGGTAATAAACGTTCACACGCAATGAATGCTTCAAAGCGTAAGTTTAATGTAAACCTTCAAAAAGTTAAAGTAAATATTAATGGTACTAAAAAAACTCTTAGAGTAAGTGCAAAAACATTAAAGACTTTAAAAGCAAAAGGTTTAATTTAATTTATTAATATACTAATTAAATAAAAAGCCGTTCTGATCAATCGGCTTTTTTTAAAAAAATAAAAAATATTTAAAAAAATATTTTGTTATTTTAAAAATCATGTTATCATATTTAAGCAAACAAATTGCAAAATAAAGTTCTTTGAAAACTAGATATATACAATACATGACAGTCAATTTTTTCGAGAGTTTGATCCTGGCTCAGGATGAACGCTGGCTGTGTGCCTAATACATGCATGTCGAGCGGAGTTCTTCGGAACTTAGCGGCGAATGGGTGAGTAACACGTACTTAACATGCCCTTTAGATTGGAATAACGCTGAGAAATTAGCGCTAATGCCGGATACTTATTAGTTTCGCATGAAATTAATATAAAAGAAGCGTTTGCTTCAC
>NZ_JPOK01000009.1 GCF_000733865.1 Mycoplasma buteonis | reverse complement strand
TGTGCTGGTTGACTGCTATCTTGTTGTGCTGGTTGACTGCTATCTTGTTGTGCTGGTTGACTGCTATCTTGTTGTGCTGGTTGACTGCTATCTTGCTGTGCTGGTTGACTGCTATCTTGTTGTGCTGGCGCAACAGGATCTGTTTGAGTTCCGCTGTTTATAGTTTTATTTTCATTATTTCCAGTTTGTGTTCCATTACTTACTGTTTTTGTTTTTTCAGTTGTTTCAGATTTATTATCTGTTTTTGAATTAGAATTTGTATTTATACATGAAACTGAAAAAATGGTAGTAGTTAATGATAATGTGGTTAATAATCCAATTTTTTTCTTCATATTTTATAATAGCTCCTTTGTCTCGTCTAATATTATTTTAATCTATATTGTTTTTAACATTATTTTTTAATCAAAAAAAGGTGAAAATATGAAAAAAATAAAACTTTTTCACAAAAATAAAAAAAGCAACAAATGTTGCTTAGGTCATTAAAATGATATAAATGGCGGAACAGAGAGGATTTGAACCTCCGCGGGAGTTGCCTCCCCTACAGTCTTAGCAGGACCGCCTCTTCAGCCTCTTGAGTACTGTTCCATATATTATTGTATTAGTTGTAAATTGCTTAATTATTATAACATTTATTTTTAAATATGAAACATTATTTAAATAAAATGAAACTAATTAAATATAAATTAGAAATTTAAATGTATTTATAAGTAATTTAGAAATTAACATAAATATTTATATTTCAAAAACAGTTTTAATTAACTAAATTTACAAAATAAATTATAAAAAGTTTAAATTTTATTTCATAATTAAAATAAAGAATATTTTTCAAAAAGGGATTTTTTTACAAATTTGATTTTAAAAGTTAAAAAATTTATACAAAAAATAAAAAAAGTCCTATAAAATAGCGTTAAAAGTTTAAAAATGCTTTTTTTATAATATAATATAAATACCAATTGAAAAAATAGGAGAAAAATGACAAAAAAAGACTTTATCGTAGATGTTGCGGATTACGCAGACTTAGAACCTAAATTAGTAGAAAAAGTTTTTGATTCAATGGTTTTCGTTCTTAAAGAACAATTAATTACAGAAGAAAAAGTAAGATTATCAAAATTAGGTATTTTCTCAACAGTTGTTAAACAACCACGTACAATTCAAAACAAATTTACAAAACAAGAACAACAAATTCCACAAAGACGTGTGATTAAATACAAACCTTCTAAATATTTACGTGATCAAATCGACATCAAAGCTTAATTTACTAAATTAAAATACCAAAGGACTGACAAACGTCAGTCTTTTTATTTTAATAAATTTAAAATTCCAGGAAATTCTAAATCTATTTTGATCGAAATTTTTAACAGTTTTTCTAATGAAACCGATTTATTGTAAATCATGTCATTATAAACTCATACAGGATCTGTTTTTAAAAATACATTTTCTGTCTCAAAATAAAAAATTAAAAAAGCTATCCCACCATTGTTTTCTATTAAATTTAAATATTCAATTTGATGTTCTTTAATATTTTTATAGTCAAAACGATTGATTTTGCAACTTTTAGCTTCAAAACAAATAAATTTTCCTCGATACATTCCAATATAATCGACTGTACTTTTTTGAAACAAATAACCTTGTATTTGCTTTCCTCCGTTAGTTTCTTTTACAGAATTAACTTTTGTGATTAAAAACGGAACTGTTTTTTTCTCAATGAAAGCAATATTGTTCATTGCATAATAATTTAAAGAACGGTTTATTACCTCTTCTAAAAACATACCTTTATTTTTATTACTCATCAATTAATATTTAAAATAAATTTAGGTAAAAACTAAAAAAGAACTATATTAAGAAGTTATTGACTTTTTTATTTAAAATAAAACAAAAAAGTTTTTGAATATATTAAAATATATTTAAAAATAAATATTAGGGAGAAATATGAAAAAATTAGTAATTATTGGTAACTGAAAAATGAATAAAACATTTTCAGAAACACAAAGCTTTTTAAAAGATTTTGCTGAATTATATAAAACTCAAAAAGATAAAGTAGTTAAAGGAGTTAAATTCGCAATTGCTGCTCCTTTTGCTAACCTTGCAGCTTTTAAATCAAGTAAATACAAAGCGTTACAACTTGCAGCACAAAACATGTCAAACAAAGAAGCTGGAGCATACACAGGAGAAACATCTCCAAAGATGTTATTAGACTTAAATGTTAAATATGTTATTCTAGGTCACTCAGAAAGAAGAATGTACTACGGTGAAACAGATCAATTCATTTACGAAAAAGCGAAATTAGCTATCGAAAACGGAATTACACCAGTAATTTGTGTTGGTGAAACATTAGAACAATATGAAGCTGGTAAAACTAAAGAAGTAGTTAAAGCTCAATTACAAGAATCAGTAAAAGATTTAGATTTATCAAAAATCATTGTTGCTTATGAACCTATTTGAGCAATTGGTACTGGAAAAGTTGCGACACCCGAAATTGCACAAGATGTATGTGAATTCATTCATAAATCAACATCAAAAAAACTTGTAGTTCAATACGGTGGAAGTGTTAGTCCAAAAAATATTGAAGAACTAGCTAATCAAAAAGATATTGATGGTTTCTTAGTTGGTGGAGCTAGCTTAGAAGCAGATAGCTTTATTAAATTATTAACACTTGGAAAATAAGATAGAACATGAACCTTAGGTTCATGTTTTTATTTTTACTTTTTTCGATGTAAAAAAATTTTTTTTGCTTATAATAATTTTGTTTTTTAAAATGAAAGGAATGATGAAATTTAAATTTAAAAAATCAACTATATTTTGAACCTTAGGATTAAGCTCTCTTTTAATTAGTTCAACCGCCTTGATTAGCTATAAAGTCAAAAATTCTTTTAAACCTAGTTTTTACAACTATAAATCATATTTAGCTAGTGAGAACATTGATAAAATAAACGAAAAATTTGATTATAAAGTTTTCGATGAAATTAATCAATTTTCAAAAGCTTTAATAAACAATAAAGCAGTAGCTGGAATTGGAACAGATTATTTATCAATCAATCTAATTAATCGTAATTTAATTAGCAAAATTGATTATGCAGCTTTTTTCAATGATAATACTCTAGATTCTCAAGCAAAAGTAGAGTCTAAATTAAAAAAAATATATCGTAAAGAAATTTGAGATCACTTAAAATCATACGATAAATATCTAAACGAAGATAAAGGTTCACTTTGAGAATATTTCATTCCTTACTATTCGCAAGATGCTATTATTGGATATAACATTGAAAAAAATCCAATTAAAAACTTAGAAGTTAAAATTAATGATGAAATAAATTTTGAAGCACAAAAATACAGACAAACTTATGGTGGAGATCAAACACACAATTTATCATCTATTTTAAGAACTTTAAACGATAATAATTTTAACCATATTACAATCACTGATGCTCTTCGTGATAATCTACTTTATGCATCTGCTTACTGAAAATTACCTGATGGTAGCTATACTGATAAAAAATTTACTGGTGAAGTTTACCAAAATACTTACAAAGAATTATTAAGTTATTTTAATGACTTATTTCAAAACAACTTTCAAGCCAGTGTTAAAGATTTAGATAAAGTAGCTTTAAAGGGTGATAGCTTAGAAATTATTCGTAGTATTTTAAATCCTGATTACAAAAAATATGCTGCAGCTTTAATGTATAACGGTGATGCAATGAATGCATATTACAGCAATGAACATTTTGATGAGTTAGAAAACAAAAAACAAATAAGAACAATTAAACCAAAACACAATATATTACTGGTTGATGGTTTTATTATTTCCAAAGACATTGCTAAGCATCAAAAAGAATATTTAAATAACGTATCTAATTCTTTATTTAATAACTTAATCAAACAATATCAACTGAATGAAGAAAACTCAGAAATTAATGATGAAAATAAATATTTTGAGGCTTGAAAAGAAATAAAAGCTGCTGAATTAACTAGTTATAAGTTAAGTGATAGAGAAATTAATTTATTAATTAATTTTTTAACTCCCATTATTAATTTAGGGCAAGCTCAAAATAAAGATTTACATGAAAAATTTATTAAGTCACAAAATGATCATATCGCATTTTTAAACGGAGATAGATCTAAAGATGTAACTATTGAAAGCAGAATTAATCCAGCTACGGAAATTCTTGCAAAGTTTTTAATGGATAACTACCCAGATTTAGCTGATAAAATAAACACAAAAGCTAATTTAAATAATAATATCGAATCTATCCTACAAAAATTATTCGATATTTATTTGAATAAAGAAAATAAAGATCGTTTTACCAAGCTTAATAAACAAGAAAAATATCAAGTAATTTCAAGAATGCTAGCTGTTTTAGATTTACAAAATCCAGCTGTCGCAGATAAATACAATTACATCAATAATTTTAATTATGTGCGTTATGTACCAACTGATAAATTGCTTTATCAATTAGTTATTCGTAACTATTTTAGTGATTTATTTACTGGACAAGATGCAAATGTTATTAAAATTTACGAAATTATAAATAATAAAAATAATATTCATAAAGCTATCGCACCTATTGATGATAAATTACAAAGCTTAATTAATACTGAATACTTTAATCAAACTAAGTCATAGTCGTATTATGATATAATAAATAATACTGATAAAAGGAGAAAAAATGATTTTTGACAAGGTAAAAAACGCAAAAAATTATCAAACAATTTACCCTGCACTCAATCGAGCTTTAAATTTAATTGAAGACATTGAGTATGAAAAATTAAATGATGGAATAAATCAAATTGATAATGAAATTTTTATAGTTAAACGTGATTTTTGAGATTTTTTTCCTGGTGAAAAATTCGGTGAACTTCACGACAAACATGTTGATATACATTTATATGGTGGTACATGTGATGAAAAAATTTACTTCGATTTAGATTACAGTTATGAGGAAATTGATATTTTAGAATCAAACCCTAATGCTGATGTGATTTTTCCAAAAACAAAAAATTATAAAGATAGTGTAATTTTAACAAAAGATAGTTTTGCTCTCTTTTTACCTGGTGAGTTTCATGCTCCAAAAATTAATAATGATAAATTTAATAAAATTAATAAATATATAATAAAAGTAAAAATTAACAATTAAAGGTAAGAAAATGGAAACAATTAAAAAAATATTATTAAAACCTGGATTTTATGATGGTTGAACTAAAGTGACTATTTCAGGTTGAGTAGCTACCAACCGTGGTAACAAAAAAATTCGTTTTATTGAATTAAACGATGGTTCAACAATTAAGAATTTACAAGTAGTATTCAAAGGTGAACAATTTGATTTTGATTTACTTGATAGTCTAAAACCAGGATCTGCTTTAGTTTTAGAAGGTGAATTAAAAGCAACACCACAAGCACAGCAACCTATTGAAATGCACGCAAGTCAAATTTTAAAAGCTAAAAATGTATCTGAAGATTATCCAATCCAAAATCAAGAAATTAAATTAGAAACACTTAGAGAATTACCACAACTCAGACATAGAACAAATCTTTTAAAAGCAATCATGTTAGTTAGATCAACATTAGCTCAAGAAGTTCATAAATATTTCATGATGCGTGATTTTTACTACATGAATAGTCCGATTATCACTTCAAACGATGGTGAAGGAGCAGGAGAAACTTTTAACGTTTCAGATTCTAACTCAACTGATCCATTTTTTGGAAAAGGAAATAAATCAACTTTAGGTGTAACAGGGCAGTTACATGGTGAATCATACGCAATTGGAATGAAAAAAATTTATACTTTTGCTCCAACTTTCCGTGCCGAACGTTCAAATACAAAACGTCACCTTGCTGAGTTTTGAATGATTGAACCAGAAATCGCTTTTTATGAATTAAAAGATGCAATTAATTTAGCTGATGATATGTTAAAAGTAGTTGTAGCAAACACAATTGCTAAACATCCAGCTGAAATGCAATACTTAGATGAAGTTTCTGGAAATACATTATTAAATCGCTTAAATCATTTTATTGAAACACCATTACAAATTGTTGACTATAAAGAAGCAATTGACCAGTTAGCAGCAGTAAAAGAAAAATTCGAAGAACAAAACATCGTTTTTGGTCTTGATTTAGCTAGTGAACACGAAAAATATTTAACAGAAGTAATCTACAAAGCTCCTATTGCAGTTATCAACTTCCCTAAAGACTTTAAAGCATTTTATATGCATCAAAACGAAGACGGAAAAACTGTTGCAGCTTTCGACTTACTAGTTCCAGGTGTTGGAGAGTTAGTTGGTGGTAGTCAACGTGAATCTGATTATGATAAATTAGTAACAAGAGTTCAAGAATTAGGAATTGATCAAGAAGATCTTCAATGATATTTAGATTTAAGAAGATTCGGGCACATGTTAAGTTCTGGATTTGGTATTGGTTTTGAACGTTTAGTTATGTATGTAACAGGTACAGAAAACATTCGTGATACTATTCCATACCCAAGAACTACAGGAAACATCCGTATGTAATTTTCACATCCAGCGTTCTTTCGCTGGGTTTTTTATTCTTTTAATTTGAAAAATATATAATTAAAATATATAACACTAAGGAGCACAATGAAAAAAACAATTACATTTTTTAGTGCTATTGCACTAAGTTCAACATTATTATCAGCCTCATGTTTTAACAATCAAAAACAAGAAGTTAAAAAAAATAATGAAATTAATTCAGAAAAACCAAAAAATGTTTCTAATCCGGCTCAAGAAAATTCAAAACCTATTAACTCAGAAGAAAAAGCTAATAATCCAAAAGTAGAAAATAATCAAGAAACTTCTAATGACACAAATAAAAAAACAAATCAGGAAAATGAAATAAATAATAATGCTCCTGTTAATAATCAGGATTCTAATAGCTCAAAAAATAACCAAGTTGAAAAAGACAATGATAATAAAGCTGATATTCCTAATCGAAAAAGTGAAAATCCAAATGATCAAACTCCTGCAGACGATTCAGATTCAAATTTTTCAGACATAAACGAGCAACCAACTGAAGATGACGAAAGAGTTAATCATCCAGAAATAAATGACGAGCACGAAAATGAAGATAATCCGGTTTCTAATGCAGAAGAGCCAAAAAATTTAGAGCAACCTGAACAAAATAATGATGAAAATTTACCTGTTAGGCAACCAGCAAAATCAAACGATAACACAAACGAAAGTTCTGATAAACCATCAGTATCAAATTCAGATACTAGCAAGCAAGAGGAAAAAACTAATCATATTCAAGAAAGTAAGACGCCTAAATTTGAATCTAGTTTATCTGAAAAATTTAAAGAAAAAACTATTTTTGTTCGTCCTCCTTATGGAGCAAGTTTTGCTTTTAACGATAAAAGTTTACAACTACCCAATATTACAGCTATTTTTGATCACCTTGACAGTCCAGGACAAAGCAAAAGTAGTGAAGAACATAAACCATCAGCAAAAATTTTAGAAAGCAATACCTCTACATCTTCAAAAGACTTAAATAAACAAGGTGTAAATGAAATAAGTGAATTTTTAGCAGTCCCATCTATGATGAAGTACTATCTTCAATTAGGTAATCCGAATGATTTTGTAATTTTTGGTGGTGATACAAATATTAAATTTGAAAACTTTTACTTACAAAATCATAGTGTCTTTGATGGAGTATCTAAACTTTTTGATAATTTAACTTGAAAAAAATCAGAAAGGCCAGATCAAAACTTTTTTACATCCTTAGGAACTAAAAATAATTATTCTAATCCTTATGACAAGATGTTTTTTATTAATAACACACCGAGTGATTTAGTAGTTCAAACACTAGATGAAGTAGGTAGTCAAGATTTTAGATTTAAAGTAAATATTATTAAAGGTTTTTATACACAAAGTAAATATAAAATTTGAGACAAAAAGGAATTAAAAAAAATAGCTAATAGTAAACAAGAAAAAAAATTCGATGATGGGAATGATTTTTCAATAATCCGTAATGATATTAGCGATCATGCTCCTGTTTATACAGATGTGAAAATTAAAAATAAAAAACTAAAAACTAATGTATCAGTTTTAGAAAACAATCCAAAAGGTGAAAATACGGTAAGAATTGGACACTGAAATATTTTAAATTTTGGTGGTTCAAATCCATTAAAATCAACAGCAATAGGTCAATTAATTGCGCAAGTAGGAATGGATATTATTGGTTTAACAGAAGTAAATAATAATGCTGGAACTAAAGTTCAAGAGATTGTTGATGTATTAAATAAAAGTACAGGGAGAAGCTTTAAGTTTGTTTATCAACCTTTAACTGAAAATAGTTTTTCTTCTGAATGACAAGCTAAAAGAAACTTTGGTAATGGTCAAATTGAACAAGTTGCAATAATTTATGATTCTGAAATTTTTAAACCAATCGGTTTTATTAATAACAACAATAAAGTTGGTTATTCATTTAAAGAAGAAATCCCTTACTTAGCTGACTAAAAAGCTCTTTAAAATAAGAGCTTTTTTCTTTTTTTAATTTAATAAAAAGAAGTTTTTTATTTATAATATATTTAACATATTTTAAATATGCAAAATAATTTCAAACAATAATTAATAGAACGGAGAAATATGCAACCAACACGCTTAATTGCACTGGGTGGTTTTGAGGAAATCGGTAAATCAACAATGCTTGTTGAACATGAAAATCATATTTTTATAATTGATTCAGGTATTAAATTTGCAGATACTTTTAACACTGGTATTAAAGGAATTATTCCTAGTTATCAATATTTAAATCAACCAGAAAAAGTCATCGAAGGTTTATTTATTACCCATGGTCATGAGGACCATATTGGTGGTGTGGTTTACTTAGTTCAGCAAACTAAGTTAAACAAAATTTTTGCACCAAGAATAGCAATTCAATACTTAAAATTAAAATTTGAAGAGCATAAAATTACACGTAATATTGAATTTATCGAAATTGAAAAAGCAGATGTTCATAAGTTTGCAAATAACTGTACAATAGATTTTTGAACTGCTCAACATTCAATTCCTGATGCTTTCGGTATTAGAATTACTACTCCAAATGGAAAAATTATGTGTACTGGTGATTTTAGATTTGATTATACACCAATTGGAAATTACACCGATTTTGCTCGTTTAGATCAAATCGGAAAAGAAGGATTAACAGCATTGCTTTCCGATTCAACAAACGCTATGCGTCCTAATCACTCACCAAGTGAAAGTGATATTTTAACTGACTTAGAATTTCACATGAAAAATGCTAAAAGAAAAATTATCATTACTTCTTTTGCTTCAAACTTAACAAGAGTTAAGGTAATCATTGAATTAGCAGCCAAATTAAATAAAAAAGTAATTACTTTTGGTCGTTCAATGATACAAGGAATTAAAATTGGTCGTAAATTAGGTTATATTAATGTTGGTAATGATGTTTTAATTGACAAAAAACAACTTGCAAGTGTACCCGAAACTGATTTGGTTATTTTAACAACAGGTTCACAAGGAGAGCAATTAGCTGCTCTTTCAAGAATGAGCTACGGAAAACATGCTACTATTAAAATTAGTAAAGGTGATACCGTTATTTTTTCATCAAGTCCAATTCCAGGTAATAGAATGGTAGTGGAATTACTAGTTAATCGATTATATAAATTGGGTGCTTTAATTAAAGAAAATGGACCTGACGGTTACTTACATACTTCTGGTCATGCATATAAATGAGAACACGATAAAATTTTCCAATTAACAAAACCTAAGTATTTTTTACCTTATCATGGTGAATTTAGAATGTGTAAAGTACACGGACAAACCGCAATTGATAATGGAGTAGATCCTAAAAATGTTATTGTTATCAAAAAAGGTCAAGTGTACAACATGCTAAATGAAGAAATTTATCCAACAAACGAAACTGTTGATTACGGTCCAATTTACATTGATGGAAATAGTATTTTAAGTATTTCAAATGAAATTTTAAAAGAAAGAACTCAGTTAAAAGATAGCGGATTTGTTAATATTGTATTTGTTATTGACAAAACAAAAAATTTAATTATTGGACGTCCACAAATTATTACACGTGGTAGTTTCTTTGTAAAAACATCAAAAAAATTAATCGACGAAACAAAAAGGGTAGCACACGGTGCGGTTCTTTATCATATTAAAAATTTCCCAAATTGAACTATCAAAGATTTAGAAGCTATAATTGTTGATCGGCTATCAGCCTTATTTTATAAAGAAAAACGTAGAGATCCAATTATTATTCCAACAATTATTTTTACAGATGAAAAACCAGATACTGATTTAGAAGATTTAAAAGTTCAATTTACAAATAATAAAACCGATTCAGAAGATGTCATTGAAGAAAAAGCTGAAAAAGTTGAAGATGTTAAAGTTAATTCAGAGGTTAAAAACAAAGAAAAATCAACTAAAAAATACAACATTAAAAATTCACAAAAGAAAACGCTTGAACTTGTGCGTCAATCAATTTTCGGTGACGTTGATAATGATGAATTTGATATTGATGAAGAAGATGAAATTTAAAAAATCTTATGCATGCATAAGATTTTTTTAATCAAATTAATTATTAATTAACTGGTGCTGGTTTTCTAGTTGCTTCTTCCGGAATTATTATTAATTGTCCTTGCAAGCTTTCTGGCTTAACTATTTCTTCTAATCTTTTTTCAAGTTTATTTAAATCTAGTTGATTTTCTGTATTTTCAACATGTAGAATATATTTAACTGCTTCTTCAATTAAACTAGAACCTTCATAAACCATTTGAACTTTTTCAGGATTTTTTACGTAGTTAAGTTCAGAATAACCATCTCCGCCAGCAGCTAAATAATCATTTGTTGCAACATAGTAATATTTTGCTGGTTCAAAACTTTTACCATTAATTTTAATAGTACCTTCTTTTGCTTTTCATAGATATTCTTCTTTTTCAGTTTTTGGATTAATACCTTTTGTAATTTCTGCTTCATAAGTGATATTGCTTGAAAGTTGTGAGAAACCTCCTGAACGAGCTTTTGAAATTCCGTACTTAATTGTTGCTAGTGCTGCATCTCCTTTAATGCGCACAACATTTGGTCGATTACCAAATGGTGAAACAGCTCTTAAGTCACCGTATTTAACTGGACCTTTAGCAATATTAGCACGTAATCCACCTCCATTAACTAAACCAAAAGAATTATCAATAGTTGCTGGTTCATACCCATCTTTTCCTTCTCATGTTTTAGCTTGGAAAAAGTTTCATACTCCTGCATTAGCAAAAATTTGACCCATTGCTGTTGGTAAGACTCTTCCTCTTCAATATGGTGTTCCATCAACAACTACTTCATCAATTTCTAGTAAATTAACTGGTGAATTGAATTTTATAACATCGTTTTCAGCAGAGTACTTTTCTTTTAATTTATTTAATAGCACTAAATTTTCATCTGCTGCTGGTAAAGAATCCGCTAGAGTAGCTACTTCAACTTGATAAATATCTCTTAAAACTTGTCTTTGTGACAGAATTTTTCCAGATTCAGTATCAAATTCAAGTTCAATATCACCTAAATATTTCGTATATGCTTCAGTTTGTGTTACATAAACATCATCATTATTTTCATTATTAATTTTTACAAACGTATGTGAATGACCATCAATAATTAAATCAAGTCCGTTATTAGAATGCTGTGCTAAATATTCAGAAGTTCAAGCAGCATTACTTCTTCCTTTACCAAGGTGCGCAATACAAATAATTAACTTAATATCAGGGTGGTTTTGTTTAATTTCTGCAATAACTTTATTAGCTTCTTCAAGCGGCTCAGTGAATGTTACAAGTTGTGAGTTTCTTGGGTGTGATGTTACTTTTGTATCTGGAGTAGTTAAACCAAAAACAGCAACTTTAACACCATTTTCTAATTCTCGAATAATATATGGTTTAAATGCTCTTTTTCCAACTTTAGAAGCATCATATCCTTGAACTTTAGTTTGCTCATCATCAGATAATTCTCGGTAATAAATATTCGCTGATAAAAAAGGCATTTTTTCTGCATTTAGGTTTAATTTGCTATTTAAATTTAAAATATGGTTAAGTCCATAATCAAATTCATGGTTTCCAACAGCTACCGCTTGATAACCAATGTTTTTAGCCATAGTAGCAATTGTTTCTCCTTTATCAGTATCCGAAAGTGGTAAGCCTTGAATCATATCACCGGCTGATAATAATAAATCTCTTGGTTTATCTTTTAAATACAAGCCAGTGCGTAGCATTCCAGAATATAAATTGTATTTACCATCATCAAACTCAATTCTTCCATGTTCATCGTTAGTGTGATAAATTTTAACAGTTCTCACTTTAGAGTTTGCTTGTGCTTCAGCATCTCTAAGTAGTTTAAACAGTGTTTGATATTTGTAGTTTAATGGTTTTAGTTCATTTTGAACTCTCATTTTTAATTCTTCTAAAGAACGTTGCTTTTCTTGTGCATCTTTAATTTGTTTAACTGATTTTAAAACACCAGCTAGTTCTGATAGTTTGGCATCATAATTAGTATAAACTTCTTTATAAGTGTCTTTTATAGATTTAACAATCGCATTTAATTTGTCAAGATTTTGTTTTGCTTTATCTTCTTGTTTTTGCGTATTTGTACATGAAGCTGCTACTAATGGTAATGTAGTAGTTCCAATAATTAATGGTAAAAATGTAAATATTTTTTTACTATTTTTCATTTTGTCTCCGTTATTTCTCTATCAATAGGTATTCATGTCATGACTACCTATTTTTTATTATAACTTTTAAAATATTTATGAAACTAATACAGTTTAATTTGTGGAAATTTTTCCATAATTATTAATGTTTTATCCTCATGATAGTAAAAAATAATAAAGACAATAAAAAGCTAGCAAATAACTGGCTAGCTTTTAAAATATTGAATAATATTAATTATTTATAATAACAAATTTCAACTTCTGCTTTTTCAGTAATTAACTTATCTAAGTTTTTTGGAGGATTTTCATATATTAATTTAATTCCATGAGTTCGAGATAATAATACTATGCTCAGACAATCATAAAAAGTAGATGTTGAATGCAATTTTTTAGAAACATTTTCACTAATAACAATTGCTTTTAACTTAGTACTATTTAAAATATTATAAATGGGTTTTGTGATTTCATCTATATATAGTGCAGTAGGAATCTCTTTATCATAATTCTCTCGAATTTTGTTTTTTAAGCGTTCGAAATCAAACATATTTTTGTACGCATAAACTAAACAAATAGGTGAATTAGTGTGACTAACAAAGTTTTCGCTTAAATATACTTCTTGAGAAACTTTTACCAGCATGTTACTTGGTAGAATATTCATTTCATTACTTGAAATATTTTTAATAAAGTTTAGTTGTGATTCTTCATATTTAAAATTTAAGCGAGGAATATTTTTAAAAAATGTATTTCACTTAGGTTCAATATTTTCCGTATTAATTCAAGCAGCAACTAAGGAAGATTCACGATTTGAATCATACTTTCTTAAAAATGTAGTTTCTATTTTTAAGCTTTCTTGAGCTAAATTAGATATTATATAAATTTTTAAATTTTTAACAAACTCTTTGAAAGAATAATGAGTTTCAATATCTAAAGGTAAATCCATATATTTAACGTACTCATCTTTATTGTTAACGTTAATAATGTTGTATAAAGAATATTTTATTTTAGATAAAATTACCTCTTGATTTTCAAAATTAGAACTGTAATGATTAAAAATAGTTCCAGCTATAAATAATTTTGAAAAATAACTGTTTTTATTTAAATTTAACAAAATATCATAAATATAATTAAAATTTCGTTTATACATTTTACGAGTTATAAAATACAAAATACCATCTTTAATGAAAATTTTGCTTCTTTTTAAATTTAAATTTAATTGTGAACTTAAATCTATTAAGTCATCATCAAAAATTTTATTAACATAAAAATAAGGTTTCAAAGCAAAAGCAATAACTGTTGTTTTGTTTGGAATTTTTACTTTTGAATTAGCAGAATTAAGTAAATCTTTTTTATTATTTTTCTTATTAACTCTTGTCCACTTGATAGACCCTATAAATTCGTTGTTGTCAATCGGAACCAAACGAAGAAAAAAGTGAGAACTATGCAAAATAGATTTATCTACTTGAACTAAAAACTTTTCATAAAAAGTTAGTTCTTGACTTGGGTTATTTTTTACATGTATCGAATGTTCAAATGGTTTGTTTGTACCTTCTGATAAAAATTCTTTTAGTTTTTCTTGATCTTCTAAAATTAGAAATTCTAAAAAATCTTGTAATGGAATAAAAGAAAAAGCATCAAATTTAGCTTTTTTAGCATCAAAAATAGTTGATAAAAAACGATACTTATGATTTAGTCTTAAAACTCTTTTGTTGTTATTGTCAATTTTAAATAAAATAATACCAGAGGAAGCTTTGGCATTATAGTATGTTAATACAATAATAAAAGCAATGCAAGTACATAAAAAAATTGTAATTAAAGTAAGTAAAAATAAGTAAATCATTATTATTTAGAGATTAATTTAACTGATTGATGAAATTTATTTAAAGTTTTAACACTTTTATCTTTAACAAATTCAACGACAATTTCAAAGTTATTAACATCAATAACTTCACCTTCACCAAAAACTACGTGACTAACAATATCACCAACTACAATTGACTTATTAATTTGTTTTTGTTCTTCTTCGCTTTTTTGCTCATTATCAAAAGCAGAATCATGTTCGTTGTATAAAATAACTTGATTAACATCAATTCCCATCTCTTCAATAAAGCGTGATGGTTTTTTATTGATTTCTGTACCAATGATTTTTCCACGAGCATCAGAAATAAATAGTTTTTTACGTGCACGAGTTACAGCTACATAGGCTAATCTACGTTCTTCTTCAAGGTTATCAGCAACATTTGAAGATAAATCATTATCAGAAAATAAATTATTATTATTATTTATAGCTTTAATACTTGGAAAAATTCCTTCACTCATCCCAACAATAAAAACATTGTCATACTCAAGACCTTTAGCTGAATGAACTGTCATAAGTGAAACGTAATTCGGAATGTTATCATATTCATCTGAAGCACTTAATAATGCAACAGTATTAAGATAATCCTCAACAGTTTTATTTGGATTTTTTTGCTCTCATGTATTAATAGAGTTAATTAATTCTTTAACATTATCAATAGCACTTCCGCGTAAATTTTTGTTTCCTTCAATGTGTTTATAGTAATTAATATCTTGTAAAAAATTATCTAAAACAGTAGCAATTTTTTCTTTTCTTTGTTTTAGTAGCTTACGATATGTTAATACTGTTTTCATAAATGGGTAAATGCTTTTAGCAATTAAAGCATTTGAAATAGGTAGCGTTTTTAAATCTTCTCTTAAGCAGTTGAATAATGTTTTGCGCTTTTGTAGTGCAAATTTATTTAATTTTTGTAAATTAGATTCACCAATACCTCTAGCTGGAACATTAATAATTCTTTCTAACGCAATACTTTGACCATTTTCTAGAACTCATAAAAAAGCAATTGCATCTTTAATTTCGGTACGTTGGAAAAATTTTGTACCATTAAAAATTTTGTGGTTAATCCCTTCGTTGATTAAAGCTTCTTCAAAAGGTCGAGAATAATAATTTGAACGATATAAAATAGCGATATTTTTTAACTGATTTTTTTGTTTTTTAAGTTCATTAATTTTTTGCACAACTCAACGTGCCTCTGCCTCAGCGTTAAAACCATGGTAAAATTCAATTTCTTCACCCACTTCATTTTGAGTAACTAAATCTTTATGGAAACGATTTTTGTTATGTTTAATAAGTTTATTAGCAGCTTGTAAAATTGATTGAG
This sequence comes from Mycoplasma buteonis, assembly GCF_000733865.1. GTDB lineage: Bacteria > Bacillota_I > Bacilli_A > Mycoplasmatales > Metamycoplasmataceae > Mycoplasmopsis > Mycoplasmopsis buteonis. The sequence continues at coordinate 50,271 of NZ_JPOK01000009.1, read as the reverse complement.
TAGAACGATAATTTTGATCTAAAACAACAGTTTTAGCTTTTGGATAATCTTTATCAAAGTTTAAAATTAAGTTAACATCAGCACCACGTCAGTTATAAATAGTTTGATCTGGATCGCCCACAATTGTTAAATGCGTATTTTGACCAGTAATTGCTTTAATGATTTCGTATTGTTTAACTGATGTATCTTGAAACTCATCAATTAAAATATAAGAAAATAATTTTTGATATTCTTTAGCTACATCTTTGCGCTTTGTAAGTAAAAAGTGTGTATGAATAATTAAATCATCATAATCCAATGAACCTTTTAAGGCTAGTTCATTAATATATTCTTGATAAACTTGTGAGACAATTTCGCTTGCTTCGTTTTTGAGTTTTGTTGCTAGTTCTTCCTTAGTTAAATCTAAATTTTTAGCTCACGAAATATATTGCAACATGTTCCGATAGCTGATTTCGTGATTAGAAATATTTAATCTAGTATAAATATTTTTTAAAATTTGAATTTGATCTACTTCGTCAATAATTAAGAAATTGCTATGAAATCCTAGGTATTTAATTTTACGTCTTAAAATTTGAGCACATAATGAGTGAAAAGTAAAAATTTGAATTTTATTATTTTGTGTATTAACATATTTACTAATTCTATCTGACATTTCATTAGCAGCTTTATTGGTAAATGTTACTCCTAAAATATTTTTTGGCGAAATACCTAAGTCATTGATTAAATATGCTACTTTTCGTGTTAGCACTTTTGTTTTTCCAGAACCAGCACCAGCTATAATTCTTAGCGGAGTATCAAAATACTCTACAGCTTCTTTTTGCTTACTATTTAAATCTTCTAGTAAATTAATTTTCTTTAAAATCATAATTCTCCAAATTGTCTGTGTTTACTTGATAATATTGATATTTTCTACGATGTGAATAATAAGGTAAAAAAACTAAATCAATCTTTTTTTCCTCTGTGATAGGCTTATTTACCACCACTCTAGAATTTGAAATAATGTCAGTAAAAGTTAGATTTTTTTTATCAAAAAGACCATAAAAAAATCCGAAAAAATTTATTAATAAAACTGCATCAATAAATGCAATTGCTAGCCACAATAATAACTGTTGACTTTTATTTTGATCAACTTTTTTTACATTCTCTGATACTTGCAGCAAATATATAGGTTTAACACCGCTAAGTGCAATTATTAAAGCTGCATCAAGTAAAAAAGTTAAAACTAAATTACGCTTGATTAAACTTAAAAAAGTAAATTTTTTTTCATTAGTTGATATTATTTTTAAATTAAAAATAATATATCCTAGCGTTTTACCTCTTGTAATAACCGGCAACAACAAAAAATAAAAATTTATTCATACAAAAAATAAAGCAGTAGGTAAATAATAATTCACATTTAAATTGCTATTTGCTAAAGAGGAAAGAGCAAAAAAAGAATAAGAAATGCTCAGTAAAACTAATCAGTCAAATATATTAGCAATTAGTCTTCTAAATATTGGTGAATTTTTATAAAGCATACTACTCGAGGTTATCTAAAATTTTAGATTTTGATAATTGTGAAATGCTCTTACCTAATAATTCTGTTTCATCTGTATGTTTAAGCATATAAAAGTTCAATGAATCAAAATTTTGGTAATCAGCAGAAGCTTCCATTTTAGCAACTAAATCTAAGTGTTTCTGAATTGCTTTATCAGAGCGTTTTTCATTAAAACTACTTCTTAAAAATCTAGTCGTCTTATAAAGATAAGATGTTTCTGTTAAAAAAGCAGTAATTAACAATTTAACTAAATAATACCTAGCATATCTCAGTTCTTGTGTTAATTTTAAGTTATTAGTTGCAAAAATTTGCTCAATTTCATTCATAACAACTAAATAATTTTTAGTATTAAATCATATGTCTGAACCAAAATATTCACGATAAATACGATAATCTAAATACATGTAAGTTTTTGCTTCCATTAATAGTAGATAAACAAAAAAAGTACACAATTTTGAATCATTAGTAAAATCGATATTTTGTTTTAAAACTTTTTTAACAACTGATTTACGAATAATTTTGTTAAAAATAAAAGGATATGAATAAGCGAAGATTTGAGAATTTTGTGCAACAAGTAAATTTTTACCTTCTTCTAGACGTGCTTTAGGTTTAAAACGAATGCTTCCCACAATTCTTGGTTTAAATTCTAAAATATCAACATTAGCCTTTGTTGCAGCATCTATCATATTTTGCACATAATATTTTTTTAGACTATTTTCCGCATTTAACACCGCTACATATTCACCCTTAACTAAATTAAATGCACTTTTTAAATTATGGTGAAATGAGTTTTGTTTGGTGTTTAACACAAGAACTAAACGATTTTTAAAAAAATCTAAGTGTTCTTTAACAACTTTGAGAATTCCTTTCAATTCTAAGTTTTTATTAACACACAAAATTACTTCGAAGTCTTGATTACTTTGATCTTTTAAATCTTTTAAATATCAATCAACTTCTTTTGCTGAGTTGCTGGTTAAGGAAATAAGTGATAATTTCATCCGTCCTCGCTTTCTTATAAAAAAATAAAACTAATATTTTACAATAAAATATAGTTTTAACATATATATAAATTTTATCATTATTCTGGTAGCTAGTTAATAAAAATAAACAACAACAAAAAGTGTGGAAATCCACACTTAATTAGATTAAAGGTTTGGTTCAATTAGCTAAAAAATTCCCAAAAGAAGTTCCGTTTTTTTCTAGATCATAAAGAGTTTTAAAATCAACACAATTACGATCGTATATTTCAAAAATTTTAGCTAAATCAACAACCGATTCACCATAAAATAAATCCATTGTTTCATACTGACTAAACATACTGCGACTATCCATGTTGTTAGTTCCAACTCATGCATATTTATAATCAACAATTCCTGCTTTTGTATGTAAAAAAGATCCTTTATATACCTTAACTTCTAATCCATATTTAATTAGATAATTAAGTTGATTTAAAGTAACTTTATAAACAAATTTTTTATCAGGAAGGCCAGGTATATATACTGTAATTTTAACACCTGATTGTAAAGCTAAAATAATTTGTTTTTCTAATGAATTACTAATAGCAAAATACGGAGTTGCTATCTTAATTTCACATCTTGCATCTCCAAATAGCTTTAATCAGTTAAACTCTGAAGTTGAATAGTTATAAGAAGGTGAATCGATAACTAAAAGCGATTTACTATTGTTTTCAGTGTTAAAGTCATAATTTAAAAAGTTTTTTATGTCTAATTTTTGCTTTGTAACAATATTTCAAAATCTCATAAATCATAAATTGTATTCATTGACATACTCGCCAGTAATTTTATAATTTAAGTCAATTCAGTGACCATATTTCTTGCTAAGTGAAGCATACTCGTCTGAAATATTGTTACCACCAGAATAAACTATTTTATTGTCAATAACAATAAATTTTTGATGATTTCTACTAAAACTTGCTGCATTAATAAATGGATAATGTATTTTTCCAATAATAAAAATTTGTGCACCTAATTTTTTAAGTTTTCTAAGCTCTTTTTTTTGAGATGGCATAACACCAAAATCATCAACAAGCCAGTAAACTTTAACTCCTTTTGCAAGCTTATCCTTTATCAATTGCATAAATTCAGTTGTAATTTCGCTGCGTTTAATAATATACGAAATAATAAATATGCTCTTTTGAGCTTGTGATAAAGCATCAATTAATTCATGATAAAAATGATAACCTTCAGAGTAAAATTGAAAATTAGCACTCAGAAAATTTTTTTTATTTAAAACACTTAAAGCTCTTGTGTCATTATCAGCTAAAGTAGCTTGCTTTTGAAAATAAGTTTCATATTGGTATTCTGTATCATGCTGAGTCTTAATTTCATAACGATTAACGAAAATTAAACCAAATGTTAAAAATATAATATGTCCAATTATTGGGAAAATTAAAATTAAATACACTCAGCTGAGTTTTGCATTTGTTTGTCGTTTCTGTGAATAAATAATGAAAGCAAACAAAACATTTATTAAATAAAAAATAAGTAAAAATAATCAACTTAATAAAATATTAATTTGTGTTATAAGTAGTGATAAACCAAAAATTAAACCACCAAAAATGATGATTTCGAAAATAATTCACAAAATCTTTTTAAAATGAAAGTTTTTCTTTTTCATAATTAAATTTTAATATATTAAATTTTTTTTAATTAATCAATTGATTATAAAAATTAAGTTTTGTAGATATTTAAAACAAAAAAGATGCTAATTAATTTTGCATCTTTTTATTTTTATTCATCTAGTTGATCAATTCTAACTTGGTGTCTTCCGCCTTCGTATTCTGTTTTAATGTATTCATCAACCATCTTTTTAGCATCTTCTAATTTAACTTGTCTTCCACCGAACACTAAAACGTTTGCATTGTTGTGTTGTTTTGCTAAATGTGCATCTTCAACTGTTGTAACTCTAGCAGCACGAATTCTTTTGTGTCTGTTTAAAGCGTATGAAATCCCAAGTCCAGTACCACAAACTCCAATTCCAAAGTCCGGGTGTCTTGAATCGATGTATTCTGCAAGCTCTTTTCCTTGTTCGGCATAACTTACTGATTTTTCATCAGTATCTGGTCCTAAGTCAACTGTATCATATCCTAATGAACGAACATAATCGCAAAGTTCTTTTTTAAGTTTATAACCAGCGTGATCGCTAGCTAATGCAACTACTTTTTTCATTTAGTTACTCCTTTAAAAATAAATTTAAGTTTAATTATTATAAAACTTTATAGAGCTAATTATGTAATTTTTCCTATTTTTGTTCAGTCACTTACTTTTTTTACTTATTAAATGTATGGAAGCAAAACAATTCGACCAAAAAGACTGCGGATTATATGTTCTTCAATTTTTTATAGAAAAATTTAGTTGAAATGTACCAAGTATTAGTGAATTACAATCACAAGTTTTTTATTCTGACAACGGTGTTTCAATTGCAGATTTAACAACTGTGGCAAATAAGTATGACATTCAAGCAGACACATACAATTTATCTTTTGAACAAATGCTGCAATTAGACAAAAAATCATTTCCTCTTGCTGCAATTATTAATAGAAATAATGTGTCCCATCTTATTGTTATTTTAAAAATTACAAAAGAAAATTTAATATGTTTTGATCCAGCACAAGGAAAAGTTAAAATAAGCTATAACAATTTTGCTAAATCTTTTTTAAATGTAGTTATTAGTTTTCAAAAAAGCTCAAAAAAAGTGACAAAAAATCAAAACGATGAATTAAAAGAAGGCAATAAAATAAAGAAACTTATAAATATTCCTTTTTTATTAATTTTAATTTCAGAAACGCTGGTGAGTTTTATTTTTCCTTTTGTCTCAAAGTATTTGCTAAACACAGTAATTCCTAGCAGGTTAAATTCACAAATTATTATGATTGCTTTAACATTTTTTTGAATTACTACTACTTATTTGCTTTTTAAAACCTTAATTCAAAGACAAATAAATAAAATACTTTTTCAAAAATCACAAAAAATGTTTTTAGATTTTCTGGAGAATGTTAGTTATAATCGATTTTCGCTTTTAAATAAGTTTAGTAACTTGGAAATAAAAAATAGACTTAGTTTATGTTTTAATGTAATTCAATATCAAACTGTTTTTTGAGCAACAGTAATTAACAACTTTGTTTCTTTTGCAATTAGTTTTTTTCTTCTTTGAAAAGTAAACTGAACTTTAATGTTTATTTTACTTATTTATTCCTTCTTAAGCATAATAATTAGTTGAATAAATAAAAATTTATACACTAATAACTACTATAAATTATTACAGCAAAACAATATTTTAGACAGCAAAATCAATAATTTACTAAATATTTACCGCAATAATTATGATATTTATATTGAAAAAAATACCGAAAATGATTTTAATAAAGAATTTGAGCAAATAAATAAATTCCAATTCGAATTTAAAACAAAAAATACCAATATTATGCTTTTAAATGATTTTCTTGAAATTTTAGCTCCTTTTATCGTGTTAATTTTTGGTAGTTTTCAAATATGAGAAAATCAGTTAAAAATAATTGAATTAATTTTCTTTTTGACTGCTGCTAACCTAATGACAAAACCTATAAAATCAATCTTAACTTTATGAAACTTACATAATGAAAATAATAAAAATTTAAGTTATTTAAATATCCTTAATTTAGACGAAAAACTAAAACAAAAAAATCAAGACAAATTGAAATTAAATAATAAAATTAACAAAATTACCATTAGCTACTTAAGTTTTAAATTTAATAAGAATAAATTGAAAAATACAATTGATATTACTAAATTAGAAATTAAAGATAAATTAATAATTAAAGGAAAAAACGGTGCTGGTAAAAGTACATTATACAAATTATTAGCAGGTAATTTAAAACCAGATAGTGGTGAAATTTTAGTAAATGATATTCCCTTTTGTACTTATTTAAACACAGATTATAAGTCAAAAATTATGCTCATTACAAATGAAGATATAGATTTAAATATGGCGGTACAAGATTTTTTAGATATTAAGAATTTGGATGAATTTATGATATTTTTAAAACAACTTCCGAATAAATATTTTTTTGATTATTTAGAAACTAATAATATTTTGTTTGAAAATATTTCTAATTTATCAAGTGGACAAAAACAAATCTTAAAACTATTAAAATGCTATTTTTATGAAACTGATTTATTTATTTTTGATGAAGCGTGTGAAGCAATAGATTAAAACAATTATTTAAAAATCAAAGAAGCACTCACATTATTATTGAAAGATAAAATGGTAGTAGAAATAAGTCACAATAATAAATTCTTTTTCCCAGAAAGTGAAACTTATGAAATTTGCTAAATTTAGAAATTTATGATTTTTTTATTTAATACTAGTTTTCTTGATAATTAACACTAGCTTACTAATTTATTTTTTTATATTTTTCAAAGTTGAAAAATACCAAAATGGATTTTTATTTTTAAATCAAAATGAATTAAGCTTACAAAATGTAGATTGAAACATATTGCAAAATAACGAATATAAAATTACTTATCAAATTAATGAACAATTTTATGAAGATACAATTTTAATAAAAGGTTATTTAGATCAAAAAATACTTATAGAGGCAATAAATACCAAACAATTGATGAATGATTATAATATAAAAAACTTAAACATTTCCATTTTCCTAGAGCAAAAGACAATTATGGAAATGATTTTCCAATTTTTATAGTACTAATCAATTAATAAAATATAATTAAAATATGCATATTAAAAATGACAATGTTTTAATTACATTTAAAACAAGAATAAAAAATGTAGTGGTTTACGAAAAAGAGATGCTACAACTAATAGAAAACTTAAGAAAAGTTTTTAAAATAAAGCAAAATATCGTTTTAGATGTTTCAGTTGTTTCGCCTAAAAAAATTAGAGAATTAAATCGTGAATATCGTAATAAGGATTACGTGACTGATATTTTATCTTTTGATTTTGGTGATATTGAACTTTATAAGAAAATGCCTTTTATTCATCTTGGAGAACTTGTTATTTGTTGAGATAAAATGCTTAAACAAGCTGATGAATTCGGTCACTCAATTAGAAGGGAATATTGTTATCTTTTTGCTCATGGATTAATACATTTAATGGGATATGACCATGAAGTTGAGCAAGAAAGAATTCAGATGAATAAATTAGTTGATAAAATCTTTAAACCACTTAAAATTACTAGAGAAGAGGAATAACATGAAAATTGAATTTGATAAATTAAGAGATCTTTTGAAACACTCTTACGCTCCTTACTCAAATTTTAGAGTTGCCGCTATTGCTATTGATCAAGATGACAAAGAACACTACGGAGTTAATGTAGAAAATGCTGCTTATCCATCAGGTTTATGTGCAGAAAGAAGTGCACTTTTTGGTTCTGTGGCATACGGTGGAAAAGTTGGACAATTTAAAGAAATACATATTATTAGCCAAAAGAACGAAATTATTAGCCCATGTGCTGGATGTAGACAAGTCATGACTGAATTTTTCCCTTCAGATGCTAAAGTTTACCAATATAGTAATGATGGTCAACAAGTTAGAGTAAACACTGTTGAAGAATTAGTTCCTTTCGGAATTAGATCAGAAGATATTAAATAATTATGAAAATTTGTTTTGCAAGTATTATAGGAAGACCAAACGTTGGTAAAAGTAGCTTATTAAATTCAATCATTGGTTATAATGTAGCTATAGTTACTCCAACCGCACAAACAACCAGAGATCAAATTACTGGTATTTACTCTGATGATGAATACCAAATAATTTTTACAGATACACCTGGAATCCATAAACCTTTAAATAAACTTGGTGAATCACTTAATAAAAATGCTTATGACTCAATTAAAGAAGTTGATGTTCTTTTATTTTTAACTCCAAGTGATGAAATTTTAGGAAAAGGTGACTTAATGATTTTAGATAACATTAAGCATGTTAAACATAAAATTGCTGTTGTTTCTAAAATTAGCAAAATTAAAGGTAATATTGATCTTTTAACCGAAAAAATTAATTCATTGCAGCCTTATAATTTTGAACACATCGTTTCTACTGATGTTCAAAATTTAGATTCTATCGAAGCGTTAATTAATTTAATCAAAACTTATGGCTATCAAGGTGAACCGCAATACGATTTAGATTATGTTACTGATAAATCAATGAGATTTCTAGCAAAAGAAATTATTCGAGAATCAGCTATTAATCGTCTTTATCAAGAATTGCCGCATTCAATTGCTGTAGAAGTTAGTGAATTTATTGAAGAAGAACAATATTTAACAATCGAAGCAATTATTTATGTCAAAAAAGCTTCCCAAAAAGGAATGGTTATTGGTAAAAATGCACAAATGATTAAAAATATAGGAATTGATGCTCGTAAGAAAATTACTCAACAATTTGATATAAAAACAACTTTAAATTTAAAAGTAAAAGTAGCTAATAAATGAATTGATGATGAAAAAGCACTTAATAAGTTTGGTTACAAATAAGGAATCATTTCCTTATTTTTTTATCCAGATTTATACTTAGAAAGTATGATTTAAAATCTAAAAATAAAATATAATATAAACAATTTATATAAAAAATAAACTTAAAAAGGAGAAAAAATGTTAGAAGTTCAAAATTTAAGCAAAATATTTACTGATAAGAAGTTGTTTGAAAATGTTAATTTAAAATTTACTGCTGGTAACACTTATGGAATTATCGGAGCTAATGGAGCTGGAAAAAGTACTTTTTTAAAAATGCTTGCTGGTAACATAGAACCAACATCTGGACAAATTTTAAAAGAAAAAAATAAACGTATTTCTGTTTTAAGCCAAGATCATAATGCGTATGATGAATTTGAAGTTACTGAAGTAGTAATTATGGGTAATACTGATTTATATGCTATTAAAGAAGCTAAAGATAAAATTTATGCAAACCCAGAAGCCACAATGGAAGATTATGAAAGAGCCGCAGAACTTGAAGATCAATATGGTCAATTAGGTGGATGAACAGCTGAAAATGATGCTCAAGAATTGCTTAGCAACTTAAATATACCAAAAGACAAATGAAATGAAAAAATGTCTGAGTTAACAGCTAATCAAAAAATTAAAGTTTTATTAGCAAAAGCTTTATTTGGAAATCCTGATATTTTAATCATGGACGAACCAACTAACCACTTAGACCTTAGAAGTATTCGTTGATTAGAAAACTTTTTAATTGATTATGAAAATGTTGTTATTGTTGTTAGTCACGACAGCGACTTTTTAGACGCAATTTGTACTCATATTGTTGATATCGACTACAATGAAGCTAAAATTTACACAGGAAATTACAGCTTTTGAAAAGAATCATCAGAATTAGCAAGAGAAATGATGAAACAATCAAATCTTAAAAAAGAAGCTCAAATCGAAAAACTAAAAAGTTTTATTGCTCGTTTTAGTGCTAACGCTTCAAAATCAAGACAAGCAACATCAAGAAAAAAATCTCTTGACAAAATTCAACTAGAAGAAATCAAACCTTCTAACAGAAAATATCCTTTTGTTCGTTGAGAAATGAATCGTGATCATGGAAAACAAATTTTAAATGTTGAAAACTTATCATACGAAAACGAAAATGGTGATGTACTATTTGAAAATGTTTCTTTCACATTAAGACCTGGAGAAAAAATGGTTATTGTTGGTGATGATGATATCGCTAAAACAAGACTTTTGGAATGTTTAGTCGGACTTAGAACTCCAAAAAGTGGAACAGTAGAGTGAGGACAAACAATAACACATAGTTATTTCCCAAATGATAATTCAAAATATTTCAATACTGATGAAAATATTTTAGAATGAATTTCAAAATGACCTTTAGAAAATAAAGAAAAAGAAAATCGTGAAAACGACGATGCTCGTATGAGAGGATTTTTAGGAAGAATGCTTTTTAGCAATGATTCAGTATTTAAAAAAGTAGCAGTAACTAGCGGTGGAGAAAAAGCTAGACTTATGTTTTCTAGAATGATGCTTCTTGAAAGTAACTTTATTATCTTAGACCAACCTTTAGATCACCTTGATGCAGAAAGTATTGACTCAGTAATTGAAGGAGTTAAAAACTATAAAGGTGGAGCTATTTTTACTACATATAACCGTGCATTTGTTAACCAATGTGCAGATGTTATTTTAGAATTAAAATCACCTACAAAAAGTTTCTTATTTAGAGGAACACTTGAAGAATACGAAGAAATTATGGATGAAGAGTAATGAATCGTTTTTTTGTTTCAACTAAAAAAGGTGATTTTTTTACTTTAAATCCAGAAACTTTAAAACATTTAAAAGTGCTTAGAATTCAAGAAAAAGAATTTGTTTGTGTTTATGAAAAAGAATTTTATATCTGTAAGCTTGAAAATAACTTAGCTAAAATTATTTCTAAAATTGATGAGAATCATGAGCATCAATATGAAATTGTACTCGCAGCTGCAATAATTAAATTTGAAAGATTTGAGTGGTTGTTGCAAAAAGCAACTGAATTAGGTGTTACAAAAATTATTCCTTTGGTAACAGAACATACTAATCATGATCTTTTAAAATTTGATAAGTTTAACAAAAAAAGAGAGCGCTTTCAAACAATTGTTTTAAATGCTGCTGAGCAATCTTATAGAAATCAAGTACCAGAAATTACTGAAATAATGAAATTTAGTGATTTTATTAAGCAAAGTTTTCCAAATAAAATACTAGCACACGAAAAAACTAATTTAAGCAGTTCGCTTGAACAACCTATAAATCAAAGCAGCACTTTTATTGTTGGTCCAGAAGGTGGATTTTCTGAAAGTGAAATTGATTTAGCGGTAAAAAATAATACAAAAATTGTTTCATTGGGTTCAAGAATTTTAAGAGCTGAAACTGCAGGAATTTTCTTGCTAAGTCAAATAAAAATTAATTAGAGGTAGAAGTTATGTTAATTGGAATTTCAGGAATGATTGGTAGTGGAAAAAGCGTTTTATCTGAGAAATTAAAAGATTTTTATAATGATAAAGCACTTTTATTGCAAGAGTTTTCCGAAGAAGATGAAGTTTTTAATACAATGCTACAATGACTTTATCAAAGAAAACCTAATTTTGATTTAACATTTCAAGTTTATGCAATTGAACACCATCTAGGTAGCATACAAAAAATTAAAGATGAATTTAATAGAAGAAAAATGAACCCAAAAAACGATTTAATAGTTATTGATCGTTTTGTAGCTGAGCACTATGTGTTTTCTAAAATCAATTTAAAAAATGCACAAGCTAAAATTCAAAACGCTTATAATTCGCTTTTTAATACAATCGTACAAAAAGAAGATTTACCAGAAGTAGCTATCTTTTTAGATGTTACATTTGATAATTTTAAAAAGAGATTATTCAAAAGAGGCAGAGAAGTAGAAATTCAAACATGAGATAAAAATGAACCATACTTTTATGAACTATTAAGTATTTATAAAAGCACTTTTATTGAAGTTGTTAAAAAATTAAACATAAAATACGAAATTATAGACACTAACAATAAAACCGAAGATGAAGTTTTTTATCAAGCAGTAAGTATAATAAAAAAATATCAAGGAGCTTAAAATGAATAGTCATAAAAAAATTAAAAAAATACTTTTTGATCAAGCATTCATTGAAGAAAAAATTAAAGACTGTGCTAATTGAGTTAATGAAACTTATAAAGATTCAGACTCACTAATTCTGGTTGGTTTATTAAAAGGTTCTGTTCCTTTTCTAGCTCAATTAATTAAAAATGTTGAAGTCGACCATGCAATTGATTTTATGACAGCGTCAAGTTATGCCGGAAGTCATTCAACATCTGGCAGTGTAAAAATAATCATGGATTTAGCAGAAGATATTGAAAACAAAGATGTCTTAATAGTTGAAGATATAATTGATAGTGGAATTACCTTAGAAAAAATTAAAGAAATTTTAATAAATCGTAAACCAAAAAGTTTCAGAATTTTAACGTTAATGGATAAACCTTATAATCGTAAGTCTAATCTAAACGCTGATTATTCTGGTTTTATAGTTCCTGATGAGTTTTTAGTTGGTTTTGGACTTGATTATCAAGAAAAACTTAGAAATTTACCTTTTATAGGAGTATTTGATGAACGATATATTGAAAAATAATTCTGAAATAGCTATCGAAATTCAAAATTTATCAAAATCTTTTAAAGAAAATAAAGCGTTAGATAATTTAAGTTTTAAAGTTCGCAAGGGTGAACTATTTGGTTTTTTAGGTTTAAATGGTGCAGGTAAAAGCACTACCTTAAACATTATTTTAGGATTACTTAGTAAAGACTCAGGTTTAATTACAATTAATGGTTTAAACGCTGAAGAAAACATTAAGCAAATTCGCAAAAGTATTGGAATTGTTTTTCAAGAATCTATTTTAGATCCTACATTAAGTGTTAAAGATAACTTAATGATAAGAGCAACCATGTATACAGATTTTTTTAAAGTACAAAAAGTTACTGTAAAGGAAGTTGTTGAAAATATTATTAAAGAATTTCAATTAGAAGAAATTGCTAAAAGACCATATGGAAAATTGAGTGGTGGACAAAAAAGAAGGGTTGATATAGCTCGTGCTTTAGTTCATAGACCAGAAATTTTATTTTTAGATGAACCAACAACAGGTTTAGACCCATCTTCTAGAAAATTAGTTTGAGAAATTTTATTTAAAATTCAAAAAGAAAGAAAATTAACTATTTTGCTTACTACTCATTACATGGAAGAAGCTAATAATTGCCAATACGCAATTATTATAAATAAGGGTAAAAAATTAGTTGAGGGTACACCAAGTCAATTAAAACAAGTTTATTCAACAACCACTATTAAAATTTTTGACACTTTTAATTTAAAACTGGAAGCAATTTTAAAGAAAAATAATATTAATTTTAATTACGAACAAAATTGCTACGTTCTAAAATTTAGTGAGTATAGTTTAGCCAAAAATTTTGTATTTAAAAACCAAGATTTAATTAAAGATTATGAATTACTAAAAGGAACAATGGATGAAGTTTTCCTAAATGTTACACATCCAGAAAAATTAAATCAGTTAGGAGAAAAAAGTGTTTAAACAGATTAATATACTCTTTTTACGTAACTTTAAAATGTTTTTTAAAGATCCAAGAAGAATCTTTTTTGTTTTAATGTCTCCATTATTTGTTCTTTTAATTTTTATTTTATTTACCAAAGAATTTTATCAAGATCAAGTTCCAAATATTGCTTTTGCTACTAATGACGTAATTTGAAATAATTTATTTTCAAATTTTCAAGACGATCATGCTTTGCAATCTAAATTAGATCAAGTCTCAATTCAACATTTTATAGGCTTAATGAAATTAAATTTAAATCCAGACCAAAATGTACAATTAAATTATTTAAATAAACTATATGACTGAAAAGTTATTTGACCTTTAATTAATTCAGAAATTTCTAAAAATTATGCAGAATATAACTCTTTATCAATTAATGAAGTTATTAAGACAGTAGATATGAATCAGATAATCTTAAAAAATAGAAATGAATTATCTATAAATGATTTATATAATCCTTTATTAAAAAATTTAAATTTTAGTGGCATTTTTAATAATTCAAATATAATGCAAAAAATGTACTTAGCTAAATTGAATAATCCACAATTAGAAAATACAACAATTTATCAAACTATTTTTAATCAAGATATTATTGATAAAATTAATAGTTTTATAAAAGTTACTAAAAATCAATATTCTGACACTTCTTTACTAATCACTTTGCTAACAATTACTAGTTTAACAACAGCTATTTCACTTTGTTCAATTATGGTAGAAGATCAACAAAAGAAAGTGTTAAATGATTTTTATATTACACCAATGCGTTCTTCTCTTGTACGTATTAGTTACTTACTATTTAATATATTATTAAACACTTTCATCTCAGCAATTATTTTATTAATAGCTTTAATTTATATTGCTGCAGATCAAAATTTTCTTTTTACTCCTTTAATTATTTTGAAAATTTTCTGTGCTATGTTTTTTGGAGTTTTAATAAACTCTTCAATTTGAAACTTTATTTTTTCATTTGTTAAAAACTTAGGAGTATTCTCTGCATTATCAGCATCAATTTCTGCTGGTGGTGGTTTTATAATTGGTGCATACATTCCGCTAGCACAACTTCCAGGTTGATTACAACAAATAGCAAGTATTTTGCCATCTACTCAAATAACCAATTTAATTACTTATGCGACACTAAACGATATAGCGATGTTTAAACCTATTTTAGATACTAATCCAGCAATTTTATTTGGTACTACTCCTGAGATTTGATATATTATTTTATATTTATCTGTGTGATTAGTTTTTATTTTAGGAATAAACTTTTTCATTAACGCTAACCAAAAAAGAAGATAGGAGACTATATGTCATTAAAAGCAGGTATTGTAGGATTACCAAATGTAGGTAAAAGCACTCTTTTTAGTGCTATTACTCGTAAACAAGTTGAGGCTTCCAATTACGCCTTTACAACAATAGAACCAAATATTTCATCAGTTCCATTGGTGGATAAAAGGTTACAACAAATTGCTAAGATAATTAATCCTGATAAAGTTATTTACGCAACTTTTGATTTCGTTGATATCGCAGGATTAGTTCAAGGTGCATCAAAAGGCGAAGGTTTAGGAAATAAATTTTTAGCTAATATCCGTGAAGTAGATGCAATTATTCATGTTGTTCGCTGTTTTGAAAATAAAAACATTATGCACGTAGCTAATAGCGTAGATCCTGTGCGTGATAAAGAAGTAATTAATTATGAACTACTACTAGCTGATTTAGAAACCATCAATAATGTTTTAAATCGTGTAGCTAAAAAAGCTAAAGCTGGCGATAAAGATGGTATCATCGAACAAAATGCTGCCTTGAAAGTTAAAGAAGCTCTTGAAAACAACATCCCAGCTCGTGAAGTTGAATTAGATGAAAATGAATTAAAATTTATTAAAGGATATCATTTACTGACTTTAAAACCTATTATTTATGTTGCTAATTTAAGTAATGATCAATTTGCAAATTATCAAAATGATTCTTTATTTAGTGCACTTAAAAACTCTCTGAAAGTAAACGAAAAGCTTTTACCTATCTGCGTACAACTCGAAAGTGAATTAATTGAAGTAGATAGTGAAGAAGAAAAAATGGAGCTACTAGGAATGTACGGAATCGAAACTAGTGGTTTAGATATTCTAACTAGAGAAGCTTTTGATTTACTGAATTTAGAAACATATTTTACAGCAGGTCAAGTAGAAGCTCGAGCTTGAGTTTACCATAAAGGATGAGCCGCACCTAAATGCGCTGGCGTAATTCACACAGATTTTGAAAAAAAATTCATTAAAGCCGATATAATTTCTTTTGAAGATTATATTAACTTCGGTGGTGAAGCTGGTGCAAAATCAGCTGGTAAATTACGTTCTGAAGGTAAAAACTATATAATGAAAGATGGTGACATTTGTCACTTCAAATTTGGTAAGTAATTACCAAATTGGGAGTTTAGTATAATGGCATTATAGCGGTCTCCAAAACCGATGATAAGGGTTCGATTCCTTTAACTCCCGCCAATGAATTTATTATGACTTACTTCGGTAAGTTTTTTTATATAAAAAAATAAAAAAGTAAGCTAATTAGCTTACTAAGGTGCAATTAAGCATATGGGGCGATTGACGGGATTCGAACCCGCGAATGACGGGACCACAACCCGCTGTGTTAGCCACTTCACCACAATCGCCATAAGTAAAATAATTATACAAAATACCTTTATATTTCAAAGCATTTTTATACTTTTTTTACTTTATTTTATGTTGTTAGGTACTTTTCTTTTCATTTTAGTTGAATTACCTAACTTTTTTTGTTCTCTAAGTTGATTTTTTGATTTTTCTAAAGTATTAATATATTTAGAATATTTGGTAATCACATTTTTAACAGTTTTGCAATTTGAATCAGCTTTAAAACGTTTAATTAAATACTCATTTTGCTTAATATTTCTTTTTAAATTCCGAATCAACACTTCATCTTCTTGATTTGATTTCTCTATTTTGGTTTGAAACTTAAAATTTTCTTGTTCTAAATTTTCTAAGTACTTGTTTATAAAAATATCAGGTTTTTTTAAACCTAAATTAGATTTAATTATTGTTAAAAAATTATGATGTTTAGAAATTTGACTAGAAATTTGGAGAATTTTAGCGTTAATTTCAGTTAAATGTTCAATAGCTTTAGTAGCCTCTTTAATATTTTTTAAAATGTAAAACATTTTTTCAACATCTAAACTATTATATTTGGTAAGAGTATCGCAAATTAATAAATATTCATCATAAGTAATCGAATTTTTAACAGGTGGAAAATTATTTTGATACATGAAAATGACAAAACCTAAATAACTTGCTAATAAGCCTGTTTTTTGTACAGTTTTCAAGTTAAAGTTGTGTTTAGTATTTATTTTTAAATCACGTATAGGTTCAAAAATATCTACTTCTCCGCTTTCCATGTAATTATAAACATCATCTAAAGATACACTTTTATCATTTAAAGATTGAGTTGGTATTTTAAGATAACGCGAAGTAATTTTAGTTTCTAATACAGGACTTCAACCATAAAGTGTAATGTTATCAGAATTAATTTCTACTTCTTTTCCCACAAAATCAAAAATAGCTTGATAAAGAGTTGCTTTTAATAAAGTTTGATAAACTTTAAAATCAAAAGCTTTTAAATCTACAAAATATGTTTTTTTTACAAAATGAGCTTTATTAATAACTTTACCAATAGTAAAGCAATAAATTATTTCTTCTTTGACTAAATAATCTGTATATTTATCAAATAAATTCGGAGTTATTGCTTCAAAATCAATAAACAGAATTTCTTTTTTTAATGGTGTTTCCATTTTACTTCCCTACTTTTTTAAGCAAACTAATTTTCACAAGTAACCAATCCCAATAGGTAAAGCCACACCAACCAAAACAATTATTAAGTTAAAAACTACTTTTAATGCTGTTGAATCACCATGATAAAATAAAGGATATTCAAAATTTAAAAATCCATAAATTGTTAATCCTAATTTATCTTGTAGTTTTCATACCTCTAAATCTGTCACGCTTTTGGCTAAAAGATGCGAGGTAGGTAATGCATTAAAATAAATTATCATAGCAAAAAAGTAGTAAATAAACATCGGAATAATAGAAGCTATAATTCATTTATGTGTATATACTAATTTTTTACGGTTTAATACAATAAAAATAATTGCAATAAGAGGATTAATTAAGTGCGTAATTAAAGATGCTATTAACCTATCTGGTTTATATACACCACTTTTAAACAATCCTGGGAAAACTAAAGATCAAAAAATTAAAAATGTCACAAAAATGTAGATGCTACTTCAAACTACAAAATTATTTAAACCTTTTTTATTCATAAATAAAGAATAAAAAGTTAAAGCTAAGCCAATTGCAAAATTACTTAAATAAGTAAAAGTCATTGTTCGATGTCAAAACGATGACTTAAAATTAATAAATAAACCTTGCTGAATTAATGTACTTAAATTTTCATCGTTTAGTTTATTTTGTCCTTGGAGAGAAGTAATAATTTCAAAATTACTTTTCCCATCCGCAACAAGTACTACAATAAATGAAATAGCTAGCAGTAATAAAATTGTAAGTCCCGCTAAAAATGTAGCACGTCTAATTTTAGTATCTAATCTTGTTTGAATAAAATTTAACATATCGTCCTTTCATAAGTATTATATATAAAATAAAATTATGAAAAATGAAGTGATAAATAAAATTATCACCTCATAACATTATTTATTATTAAATTGATTATAAGTATCAACTCTGTTTAATGCCTTCTTAAGCTTAATCTCAAGTTTTGAAAGCTCAATGCTGCTTTCTTTACCTATGTTTGAATTCATTTTTTGACGAATTTCAGCAACATCTCTTTGAGCTCGAGCTACATCAATATCCTTAACATTAAGAATATCTTCTGTAATAATATTAACTTTTTCAGAATCAGCATAGACAATACCGCCACCGATTCAACATTTAATTGAATCATCTGAATTTTCTCATCCGATAATCAATTTTCCAATTTCTACATTACTAAAAAGTGGAGTACGATTAGCTTGTAAACCGATGTAACCTGCAGCGGTTTTTAAAGATACAATCGGTGCATCTCCTTCAAAGAATACACCATCTGGTGTAGTAATTGTAACTTTTATATTATTTGTCGCCATCTTTTTCTACTTTTTCAGCTTCTTGTTTTTGATTTGCATTTAATTTTTCAAAACGATCAATTACATCTTGAATATTTCCTGCATATCTAAAGAGATCTTCTGGATATTCATCATATTTACCAGATAAAATTTCTTTAAAACTGTAAATTGTATCTTGAAGTGGAACATATGCACCAGGGATACCTGAGAATTTTTCAGCAACGTGGAAAGGTTGAGAAAGGAAATTTCTCAATCTTCTTGCACGAGCAACAATTTTTTTGTCCTCTTCTGATAATTCACCCATACCAAGAATTGCAATAATATCTTGTAATTCTTTAAAACGTTGTAAAATTGCTACAACATTTTGAGCAACAGAGTAGTGATCTTGTCCTACTACTAGTGGATCTAAAAGTCTAGATGAAGAGTTAAGTGGGTCGATAGCAGGATAAATACCAAGAGCAGCAATCCCACGGTCTAAAACTGTTTTAGCATCTAAGTGAGTGAAAGTTGTTGCAGGAGCTGGGTCAGTTAAGTCATCAGCTGGAACGTAAACCGCTTGAACTGAAGTAATTGAACCTCTACGTGTAGAAGTAATTCTTTCTTGCAATGCACCCATTTCAGTAGCAAGTGTAGGTTGATATCCAACAGCACTAGGCATTCTTCCTAATAAAGCTGAAACCTCACTTCCTGCTTGTGTAAATCTAAAAATATTATCGATGAAAAGAAGCACATCTTGATTTTGTTTATCTCTAAAATACTCAGCCATTGTTAAACCTGAAAGAGCAACTCTCATACGTGCACCTGGTGGTTCGTTCATTTGTCCAAAGACTAAAGCTGTTTTATCCAAAACACCTGCTGCTTTCATTTCGTAGTAAAGGTCATTCCCTTCACGTGTTCTTTCTCCAACACCAGCAAAAACAGAAAGTCCATTATGTTGTGAAGCAATGTTGTTAATTAATTCTTGAACAAGAACAGTTTTACCAACTCCAGCTCCACCAAAAAGACCGATTTTCCCTCCTTTTGCATAAGGGATAAGTAAGTCAATAACTTTAATACCTGTTTCTAAAATTTCTGATGTAGTTTTTTGTTCTTCATATGAAGGACTTGCAGCGTGAATAGGTGATCTCTCAACATCATCAGCAATAGGTTGTTCGTCAATTGGATTTCCAAGAACATCAAACATTCTTCCTAAAACAGCATTCCCAACAGGAACAGAAATAGCTTTACCTGTATCGGTTACAATCATTCCTCTTTGTAACCCATTTGTTGAAACCATTGAAATTGTTCTGGCTGTATCATCACCAATATGTTGAGCAACTTCAAAAGTATAAATTTGTCCTTCGTGTTCAACCGTTAAAGCATTTAACAATTTAGGTAACTTACCTTCTTGAAAACGAACGTCAACAACAGGACCTAAAATTTGTACTATTGTACCTTGATTTTTAATCATACAAACTCCTTTCTATGTTGCATCAGCACCAGCAACAATTTCATTAATTTCTTGAGTAATCACTCTTTGACGCTCACGGTTATATTGTAAGTGTAAATCGTGAATCAAGTCATTAGCATTGTTTGTAGCATTTTCCATAGCATTACGACGTGAAGCCATCTCAGAAATTTTTGAGCTACTTCCTAAACAATAAATTAAACTACCAATGTAAAGTGGAATCGAATTTTTTAATACTACTTCTGCATTTGGTTCAAATTCAATTGCTTGGGAAATAGTTTTGACTTTACGCTCAATTTCAATTGGGAATAAAGTTTTCATAACCGGTTCTTGATTCATATTATTAATAAATTGCGTGTAAATCAAGTTAATTTCAGAAATTTCATGGTTTAAATATAAATCCATTGCAATTTTAGTAATTTGGTTTCCAATTTGATAACTTACTTTTTCACCATAATTTAAATATTGTCCAATCATTTGTTCTTTAAGTTGTGATGAATTAAGTAAACTGAATCCTTTTGTCCCAATGACAATAATTTTATCTTCAGGTTGAATTTTTGACTTTAATAAGTTAATAACATTTGTGTTATATGAACCACAAAGCCCTAAATCACTAGTAATTAAAACATATAATTTTGCTTTAACATTTGAATTATTTGGAAAAATTGCATAAAAATCTTCAGGTTGAACATGAGCAATTAATCCTTCAAAAGTATCACTTAATAAATCTAAATAAGATTGAATACTTTCAAATTCACTACGAATTCTTCTTAGTTTAGCTGTCGAAACAAGCTCCATAGCATTAGTGATTTTTTGTGTGTTAGAAACAACAGAAATTCTACCTTTTAAACTATTTAAGTTCGCCATAAATAATAACTATGCTTCTTGATATTTGCTTGGAAATGGTTTATGCATTCTGCTGTCATAATTTGGAATAGTTGCAATAATTGATTTTACAATACGTACAAGTGCACTTTCGATTTTAGCGTAATTTTCATCACTAATTACACCTTCACTAGAAATTAAAGCGTATTCTTCTTGTCCATCATGAGCAATTCAAGCAAGAACTGCATCACGATATTCACGAATGTTTTCAACTGGAAGAGGGTTAATAATTCTTTCCTTAATACCAACAAGTAGAATGCTTTGTGCAGCTTGTGAAATTGGGAAATATTGTTCTTGTTTTAATAATTCATACACTTTAGCACCGTGTTGTAAAATGCTTTTAGTTGAATCGTCTAAATCAGAACCAAATTGTGCAAAAGCAAGCATTTCATTATATTGAGCTAATTCCAGTTTTAATGACCCAACTACTTTTTTCATTGCTTTAGTTTGTGCGGCTGAACCAACACGTGAAACACTAAAACCAATATCAACTGCAGGTCTTTGACCTGAATTAAATAAAGCTTCTTTGGTAAAAATTTGACCATCTGTAATTGAAATAACATTAGTAGGAATATAAGCTGAAATATCACCTTGTTGAGTTTCGATAATCGGTAAAGCAGTAATACTTCCACCACCAAAATTTTTATTTAAGCGTGCTGCACGTTCAAGTAATTGTGAGTGTAAGTAGAATACATCTCCTGGGTAAGCTTCACGTCCTGGTGGTCTTCTTAATAAAAGACTAAGTGTTCTATATGCAATAGCATGTTTAGATAAATCATCATACACAATAAGAACATCTTGTCCTTGAGACATTCATTCTTCTGCAATTGTTACACCTGTATATGGTGCAATGTATTGTTGTGGAGCAAGCTCACTAGCACCTGCTACAACAACAGTTGTATATTCTAAAGCTTCTACATCAGAAAGTTTTTGCACAATCTGAGCAACAGTAGAATTTTTTTGTCCAATTGCAACATAAACACATTTAACATTTTTACCTTTTTGGTTGATAATTGTGTCAATTGCAATCGCTGTTTTACCAGTTTGACGGTCTCCAATAATAAGTTCACGTTGACCTTTACCAATTGGAATCATTGTGTCAACAGCAATAATACCTGTTTCAAGAGGTTGATTAACCTCTTGACGTGACATAACTCCTGACGCAACTTTAAAGATTTCACTTCTTTTATTAGTTGTAATTGGACCTTTACCATCAATCGGATTTCCTAATGCATCAACTACACGACCAAGAAGTTCGTTTCCAACATTTACTGAAATAACTTGTCCTGTTCTTTTAACAGTATCACCTTCAGAAACTGAATTAGCATCACCAAAAAGAGCAACACCGACTGTTTCTTCTTCAAGGTTTAAAGCAAGTCCATAAACACCGTTTGTGAATTCAACAATTTCAGAGTTTTTAACTTTTTGTAAACCTGAAACAACTGCAATACCATCACCGATAGAAATAACTTGTCCAATTTCACTTAAATCAGCAGTATTACCGACATTTTTAATACGATCTTTAATAATTGCTGAAATATCATCTAATCTAATTGCCATCTACACTCCTTTCTGTTTCTTTGTTAAAATAATATTTTTTATAGTCTCTAAATCATGTTTGTAGTTCATTTCTAAAATTTCAGTTTGAGATTCAATACGAATACCACTAATTAAAGAAGGATCTACCACACTTTTAATCTCAATTGTTCTGCGTGTAACTTTTTGAATTTTTAATCTTATTTTTTCTAGTTGTTCTTCTGTTAAAGGAAATGCAGAAACAACACGAACAAAACGAATTCTAAGTTCTTTATTTGATAATTTTAAGTATTCGATAAGAATTTTAACAACAAAAGGCATCATTCTTCTTTGCATTATTACCTTAACTGTATTAATTAAAATTCAGTGAAAATCTTTTAATACTAATTCAATTGTTTCTAATCTTTCTTTTTCAGAAATTAAATCATTTTTTAGATATTCAATAAGCTCAGGATGAGTTTTAAAAATCTCTAAAAGATTTTCGAATTGCTCATGTAAATCAGAAAGCATTTTTTCTTCTTTTACTAAGTCAAAAATAGCAACAGAATAAGCAGCTACATTACGTTTTTTATACATAATTAAAGTTCTTCCACAGTCTTATCAGAGTTTAGAAAACGATCAATAATATCGTTTTGAGTTTCTGCTGAAATTTCTTTTTGGAGAATTTTATCAGCTAGTGCAGTAGCAACTGACACAACGTATTTTTTAGAATTTTCTTCAAATTCACGTTTTTGATTTTCAATATCAACTTGAGTTTCATCAAGTAAACGTTTTGATTGTGCTTTTGCTTTTTGAGTATAGAGATTTGAAACTTTTTCAGCTCGAATTTGAGCTTTTGTAACAATTATGTCAGCTTGCTTACGAGCATTAATTAAGTTTAAATTTGCTTCTTCAAGCTTTTCACTAGATTCTTGTTTTTGCTTAACAGAATCGTCAATATTTTGTTGAATAAAATTTTGACGTTCTTTTACTTTTGATTTTACTTTTTTATAAACTAATTTATAAAGTACTAGGAATACTATTGTAAAAGCAATAATAGTCGCTAGCATAATTGGTCAACTTGGAAATAGTTGCTCAAATTTATCTGAAACTTGTGGTCTATCTTCAAGTAAATTAGTTAATTTTGTAATATTCATTTTAATTATCCAACGAATTTAACTAGTAAAGCAATAACGAAAGCATAAATAGCAGCAGTTTCAGCGATACCGGCACCGATAATTAACATAAGACGAATTTTACTTTCTGCTTCAGGGTTTCTACCAACAGCTTCAACAGCTTTACCTGCAGCATACCCTTGTCCAATACCTGTACCGATAACTCCGACAGCAGCAAGTCCAGCACCAATACCTGCTCCAAGAGAAACAAGTCCATGGTCTGGAGCAACTCCACTATCTGCAGTTTTTTGAACAGCTTCTGCTGTAGTTTGAGTAGCAACACTAACTGCTTCTGAGTTAGCTGCAGCTTCAAATAATTTTGTCATACTTTCAATCATAATTTACCTCCTAATAAATAGTTTCAAGTTGTTTTTTTAAACCTTTAATTCTTTTTTGTTTTCCGTAGTGTTTCTTTTTCTTTTTTGATTTTTCTTCTTCACTACCTGTTTCAACATATCAGTAAACAATAGTAAGCAATGAAAATACATATGCTTGCAATGTTGAACCAAAAATATCAAAATAAAAGTGAAGAACGGGAGTGATAATCGGTCCTAATAAAACCCATCCTGATGCACCGTGTGCATTAGGTAATGGTGTTCCAAGATTAGCAAAAATTGAGTAAATAATAAAAATAACTACAGAACCACCAATTACGTTTCCATAAATACGGAAACCTAAAGAAATTAATGGTGGTATTTTACCAATAACCTCAAGTGGATTTCAAAATTTTTTAATATAACCAATTTTTTGATATATAAGACCAGAAGCTAAAATTCCTAATCAACTAGCAAGTGCAAGTGTTAAAGGAATTGAGTAAGAAGTAACAATTGGTTCAAGACCTAAAATTGAAACTCCATTACCAACTAACAAGAATGTTCCAAGAGTTAAAATATAAACTCTTGCTTTTTGTAGTTTTTGCTCACCGACAGCTTCATCAAATTGACGGTCTACCATACCAACATAGGCTTCAGCTATATAAGCTACACCAGTTGGAGCAGTATCAGCTTTAACTTTGTCAACCTTGAAAAAAACAACAATTGACATAATGGTAATAATTAATACCGTTACAATTAAGGAAAGAAGTTGTGGTTGAGCTCAATTTGAAAAGCCTTCAATTATTTTATTCACTTCGCTCCTTTCTTGCTTTTTGTCTTGATTCGTTCAATAACATTAAGCGTAATAATAACAATAAAGTTTAACGATAAACCAAATAATAACGTAAAAAGATTGATTGGTTTGTTAACTTTAGTAAATAGGTTAGTTTCTTCATTTAAAACGTTAGTTGCAAAACTAAAATTAATTTCTCAACTAAAATATAAAACTAAACTAAGAAAAACAAAAACAATTAATGATTTAAATAAAAAAAAGAGATAGCCATAAGTTTTTTTTGTTTTACGTAAAACTCAACTTGCTATAACTAAATTTATTTTTCAAAATAGATAACTTAACAGTCCACCTATAGCATAACCAAGGAATAAACCTGAATGAATACTAAACAAACACAAAAATAAAATTATGAAAAAACTGTAAAAACTTCAAAATGTTAATTCATAAAATTTTGTGTATTTTTTTAGCGTCATTTAGCTCCTTAATAATTGCTAAATTTATTTTATACCTTTTTAAATTTATATAAAAAATATTTATATAAAAATTACTATTTTTTAGTTAAAAAAGAATTTTAAAATAAAAAAAGACAACTTTACGTTGCTTTTTTTATTAATTTAATTTAAATAACTTTTCTCCAGCAATTGCCTGAGTAGATGTATCTGAAAGTATTTGGAATTTAGAATCTGAAGTTGTTGAAATAATAAAGTTATTATCAACATTTTCTTCTTTAAATTTCTCAACATTTACAGTCATTAAAACTTGTCCACGACTAACTGAATCGTTTAATCCAAAGTGAGCATCAATTCCAATTCCGTCAAGTTTTGCACTATCTTTTCCAATAACCATAACTGTTTCAACACCATTAGCAGATGTAAAAATTAATTGTGTTTTGTTAGCAGGCATCATAGAAATTTTTCCTGAATATGGTGCAATTACATCCATTTTTGAAGCGTTTAAATCGAATTGAATTGCTAAACCATTACCAACTAATTTTTCTGAAAACACTCCATCATTTAATGATTCAAGTGAAACAACTTTTCCGCTTACTGGTGCTAAAAATTCTGTATCATCTTCTGTCGATACTTGATCGCAACTTGCTTGACAGCATTCTTTTTGAGATTCATCACAACATGAATTATCTTTTGCATCACATTTTGTTTCACATACAGAATTACAGCTATCATTTTTAACTTCTGATGTTTCAGAGTAGCATTGTGATACAGAAGCACAAGCTAATTCTTCTTTTAATTGTGGAGCATATTTTTTTACTAATTGGTTAAGTTCTTGAACATCACCACCAAAGCATACTTGAACGTGTTTTTCACGATCGAAAACTTTGATTTTATTAGCTCCTAATTTTTCAAGAGTAGCTTTATCTAACTTATTAACATCCTTTAAATCGTATCTTAATTCAGACACACTGTTATTCATCGCTAAAATGTTATCAACACCACCAAAAGCTTCAACAACTTCATTAATTTCTTGTGGTACTTGATTTGCTTGACAATTATTTGCCATTTCTTTACATTTTGCAAGTAATTTCATTTTCTCTCCTTAATTGAAAAAAGCTTATTTTTATCTTAAATTTAAACACTAAAAAACGCTTATTTTGATAAAAAAATATTTTTTACTTTTTTTAAAAAAACTAATTTGAAATATAACTTCTAATTAATAAAAATAATAACATATTTATTTAAGTATTTTTTTAAAAACAATATTTTTTAAACATTTTATAAAAATAATAAAAAGCAACCAAATTGGTTGCTTTCTTTAATAAATAAACACGTTTCGTGACTAGCACCGACTCTGCTAATCTGACGAAAAACTCTTTAATACTTTTTCTAAGACATCAAATTATCAAGGAGTATTTTCATCATCTTCAACATCATCTTCTGGTTCTAATTCGTAAAAACGAGAGTAATTTCCGTTTTCATTAATATCAAAGATTGAGCTAATTTCAATTGTAGAAATATGATTTTTCTTACGTTCTGAAAGTTCAGCTTCAGTTTCTGATTCTTTGTTTGAAGCGAATCTATCAGTAAACTCTTTTGATTCTAGATTTCTGGTTTGTGCTTGTGGTTTTTCTTCAACTTCCGGTTGTTCCACAGTTACATTTTCAACGGTTTGCTCATCTAGTCTCTGAAAGTTACTGACTGATTCGCTATCTTGCAAATCCTCAGGATTTAAAGTAACCTCTTTAGTAATAACATCTTGATCTAAAACTAAATCAGCTGGACCAGTAGTGTTATAAACTTCTGATTTTGAATTTATATCGGCACCACCTGCGATAATTGAAATTTTGAAAATTTCTGAATTATCTTTAGTTTGCACCATTTCTTGTCCGATGATGCATTCGTAATCATCATCGTCTTGATTTTCACCAAGGAGTTCGTGTACTCTGTTAATTGCTGCTTGAATTTCATTAATAGTTGATTTTGAATCATGTTGAATATTAACAAGAATTCTTTTAGCAGTTTTAATATTATTTTCGTATAAGTTTTGTTCAAATGCTTTATCAACAGCTTTCACGGCACGGTCTTTTCCTGTTGCTTGTCCAATACCCACTACAGTAAGTCCAGCATTAGTTAAAATTTTTCTTACGTCAGCGTAATCAATATTAATTGATCCGATACGATAAAGAATGTCGTGAATTGATAAAATAATGTTTTTTAATGAGATATTTGAAAGTTTAAATGTATCTTCAACTGGTAAGTCACCAAAACTTTTTGCAAGTTTATCATTTGATAAGATAATGTATGAATCAACATTTTTCTTAAGTTCTTCAATTCCTTGTTTTGCGATTTTTCTACGTTTTGTACCTTCATAAGTAAACGGAGTTGTAACAATACCAATAGTAAGAGCACCATTGCCTTTAGCGATTTCAGCAACAATTGGTGCAGCACCAGTACCAGTTCCTCCACCAAATCCAGCGGCGATGACCACCACATCAGCACCTTTTAAGAATTCTTGGATTTTGTCAGCACTTTCTCTAGCTGCTCTAGCTCCAACTTCTGGATCACTTCCAGCACCTAGCCCACGTCCTTCTTTTCCTAAAGGAATTTTTTTAGAACAATCATTTGTTGCAAGTGCTTGTGCATCTGTATTAGCAATAATGAATTCAACATTTGTGAAACGATCTTGAAGCATCATTTTGATAGCATTGTTTCCACCGCCACCAACACCGATAACTTTAAGGACGATTTTCGCAGTATTTTTATCAAAAATAGCTTCTTGTTCGCTTTCTTTATTTATAATTTTTTCGCCGAATAATTCGTTCATTTTAAACTCCTTTAATTAATAGTTCTTTAATTTTACTTCAAAAACTAGTTTTGGAATATTTTTGCAAGTAAACTTGACTAGTTTGTGTTTGTGCTTGCTCGTTGGTATTTTTATTTTCTAAAAGTGTTAACATTTGTTCAATTATTGTGTCGTTTAAAGTTAATAAATTAAAGCTATTTTGTGAATTTGATAAAACAATAAGTTCAAAATCTAATTCATCCTTAAAATATGCTGCTAAATATTGCACCAATCAAGCTAATTCACCACTAAAAGCTACTCTTGATACAATTTTACCACCATTTTTTTCAGTCAAATCAGCAATTCTGAGTTTTATTGTACTTAAAAGTCACTCAGCAAATTTATTCAAAGCTGCTTCAAACGGTTGTAAGTTAACATCTTCATCTGTGTTTTGAAATTTTAATAAATAGTTAAATCTCGAATTAATTTCATCACGTCTTAAATTTGTAATAGACTTGACTTTGTTAACAAAATCTAAAGTACCCACATTAGATTTATAATAGTCAACAATTTTTCCGTATAGTACATTATTAAGTGTAATTGCTTCTAGTCCAAGATCTACTAATAACGTAGTTTTCTTGTATTCACTTAATGCATTGGCTTGCACTTGTGATTTTAAAAAATAATTGGTTATGTTATTTTCTAAATTAAATTGTTTTAAAAATGACTGCAATTTCGCCAAAACTACTTCATTTTTAGAAAATTGAAAAACAGTAGAATGTTGCTGTAAAACATTAAATGGTTTATCAAAAGGAAAATTTTTATAAACCTTAATCATTTCATTAGTATCTGATTTTTTTTCATTGATTGTATACATATAGTTGTAGTGCAAGTATTGCATACTATCATTGTTTAAAAAATCTTTTTGCATTCGCTCTGCTAAAATTTTTTGAATTTGTTTAGATTCCAGAAGTTTAGGCATAACTTCCGTACTTGTTAATTGTGTAATTGTTTTAGTAACTGTTAAATTTTCAAGTAGCGAATCTTCTATTATTACGTTTGTAATAATGTTAGAGTTTTCAGGTAATTTGTTTAAAAATTTGGAAAGTTTGCTAAAGTTCATAATTTTAGCTTTTTCTGAACCGGAATTTCATTTAAAGCTAAAAGAAATACCACCATTATAATAATTGTTTTGTTCTGCCTTAATTAAAACAACTCTTACTAGATTAGTATTAACTAAACGAATATTTAATAAATACTTTAGCATAATACTCCTAAACTAATTTTTTAATTACCCTTAATTTTGCACTCCGTGATCTGCGATTTTCTTCTAATTCTTGTTTAGAAGGTTTAATTTGTTTAATTTGATATTTTCTTTCCTCCATAATAGGCATTTTTGAAGGAATTTTATTATCAATTTGTTCTTTAAAGAAAGTTTTAACAATACGATCTTCAATAGAATGAAAAGTTATAATTGCTAGCACACCATTTTTATTAAGTAAAGATAGTGCATCATCTAGCATAACTTCAAGTGAAGCAAGTTCATTATTGACTTCAATGCGTAAGGCTTGAAAAACAGCTTTAGCAGGATTTTTCGCTTTTAATAGAGCTGCTGGATAAACACGCTTAATGACATCAACAAGTTCCATAGTAGTAGAAATTGGGCGATTTACTATAATAGCTTTCGCAACTTTATAATTAAGCTTAACATCAGCGTTTTTTCATAGCAAATCACTCAACTGTGTTTCACTATATTCATTAACTACTTTATAAGCAGTTAATTCTTGTGTGCGATCCATTCGCATATCTAAATAAGCATCTTTATTGTAGCTAAAACCTCGATCTGCTTGATCGACTTGAGGTGAAGAGATTCCTAAATCAGCAATAATACCATCTACTTGGTAAATTCCCAGTTCATTTAATTTTGATTTTATATCCTTGAAATCACTTTTAATTAAATGATAATTAGGGCTGATGCTTTTTAAAAGAATGTCCGATTTTTCTAATGCGTAATCATCCTTATCAAAAGCATACAATTTACCATTTTTTAGTTTAGATAAAATTGCTGCAGAATGTCCACCCATACCTAGTGTTAAATCAACATATATCCCATCCGGATTTATGTTTAATGATTCAACTGTTTCTGTTAATAATACAGAATAATGTAATTTCGAATTATCCATTATTCGAAAGCTCCTGTGCAATATCAATAAGATCTTCTGACGTAAACTGATTTTCGAATTCTTCAAAGCGTTCTTTAGCTCAAAGTTCGATAATTGAACCAGCTCCGACAAAAATTACTTCTTTATTTATGGATAGTTTTTCTTTAAGATTTTTTGGTAAGTTAATCCGATTTTGGTTATCTAGCGTCACTTCAACAGCGTTACCCATTATAAGACGGGAAAGAATTCTAACCTTCTTATCGAAATAACTCTTGTCTTCTAGCATAGAAACATATTTACGGAAATTTTCGACAGATCTAAGTTCTGCATTTCCATCAAATCCGACGGTAATGAAAAATCTGTCTCCCAACATTTCTTTAAATGCTGGTGGAAGAACAACCCTAGATTTATCATCTAGGTTTCTTACATGTTGTCCAAACATACCACTTCCTCCCACTATCCACCAATATTTTACAAAAAAACAGAAATAAAATGATATAAAAAAAGAAAAAATATGATCAAAATAATAAATGTGTTATTTTTTTTCATATTTTTTCATATTTATTGAATAATTGTTTTATTTTACTCTTCTATAACGATTTCATCAGTCTCTTCATTAATTTCGTTAAATCATTCTAAAGCAGATGTTACATCAGCAACATTTCCAAAAATAGTTAAGTTATCTTCTAGTTTTAAAACTCCATTAGCTGAAGCCATATGAGGTACATTATCACGTTTAATTAAAACAACGTTAATTCCTCTTTCATTTAATTTTAAATCCCGAATAGGTTTATCTACTAAATGTATGTTTTTTAATGTGGTAGTTCCAATAACAAAGTTAGGTTCAAGTTCATATAATTTTTCAGAAAAGTCAATAAAGTTTTTGTTAGCAGCAATTAAGGCTGCTCTTGTTCCTGATTCGTATTCTGGTCTAATGATAACGTTTACACCAATTTGTTTTAAAACACGAGCGTGACGTTCTGTTTTGGCTCTTGCGATAATATTTTTAACATTTAGCTCTAATAAAGCAGCAACAATTTCGATATTATCTGAAACAGCAACTACTACAGTTTCCATTTGATCAAGACGAATCGCTTTTAAAGCTTTCATATCAGCTGCATCAGCAATAACAACTTTTTGAACTTCGTCTGCATAATTACGAACATCATCTTCACTCTTATCGATAACTAAAATATTTTTTTCTAGTTTAATTAATTGTTCAATTACTGCAGAACCAAAGCGTCCTGTCCCAATAACTGCTATATCATTTTTGTATTTAACTTTCATTTTTTCTCCTAACCGATTGCAATGTCAGCATCAACATATTCAAAGCGATCGTGTTTATTTTTCTTTCTTTTTCAAACTAACAATGTTGATGAAATTCCAAATTGTCCAATGAACATAACAATAATAATAGCTATTTTTGAAACGCTATTTAAACTTGAAGTAATTCCACTTGATAATCCAGTTGTTCCAAAAGCACTAGAAACTTCAAAAAGAATGTCAACTGAAGTGAATTGACTTAGATTTTCAATTTCAGTTTTAATATCACTGTTATTTACAACATCTCCAAATTGCTGAGTTTCATTAATTTTTGAATACTGAGCTAATTTAGGATCAAAATTAACCAATGAAGTTGAACAAATAATTGTAGCTGTTAATAATATAATAAGAGCTATTCCAATTATACGAGCTGACATATCAACAGTTTCTTTTACAATTGCTCTGCGGAACATTCTAACTCTTGGACGACCTGATAGCATCCCTACAATAGACATTAAGAAAACTCCGAAAGTTGTAGTTCTAATTCCACCACCAGTACTTGCGGGTGCAGCTCCTATAATCATCATAACAACATAAATAATTTTGCTAGAAGGAGTAAAATCATCCATATTAGCAGTAGCAAATCCAGCACTACGAGTTGAAAGGGAAGTAAAGAAAATTGCAAAGGTCTTATCAAATCAACTTCCGTAATATTGTCCATCACCTTTGTTTCATAAAGTATTTGGATCTTGGCTAAATCTTTCAAAAAGAAAGCTACCACCAAAACCAACAAGAAAAACTAGTAAATAAATAATTAAAGAAGCTTTAGTAAATAAAGTAAATTGATATTTTTGTTTTTTACGTAAAAATTTGTGTTTTAAATAACTTCTTAAATCATAAATTACTGGGTAACCTACACCACCAATAATGAGTAAAATAATAAAACAAATTTGAACAAAACGATCTTGATAATAAGGCATTAAAGAATTACCCGAAACAATATCAAAACCTGCATTATTAATAGCACTAATTGTGTGAAAAATACCAAAACGAATCGCTAGTCCTCAATTTCCATTTGGATCTTGTAAGAGTAAATTATGATCTTTATCATAAATAATTTCATTAGCGATTGCATTTGTAGTTTTAAAAGGTACAAAATAAAAATAAATACTCAAAATTATTGAAAAAATGACAATTGTAATTAATAAAAATTTTACAGAAGCAATAATGATACGACTAACCTTACGTTCTTCGCTTCCACCACGTTCTGTTTGGAGCAAAATCATATCTCCAATCGAAGAAGTACGCTTACGAAAAATATAGGTAATAATGAAAAATTTTAATGCAAAAACTCCAATACCACCAGCTAAAATTAATAAAGCAATAATTGCTTGTCCAAAAATATTTCAATGTTCAAAAGTATTTTTAACAACTAATCCAGTATCACTAAAAGCACTAGCTGTGGTAAAAACAGCATCTAAATAACCAATTCGTTCATTGCTGGCAACATTTTGAGTTCATGGAGAATACAGCAATAAACTTGATATTAAAATAATGATAAAGTAAATAAAAAGTAAATATTTTAAACGAGAAAAACTACTTTTTCAATATCAAAATTTATCAAAAGCTGCTTTAACTTTGCTTTTTTGAAAGTTTCTTTTGATTTTTTCTAAAACAGTCAAAATTTGTCCTTTCTGAATCTAATAAAAAAATTCATTTGCTGAATGAATTTTCATTATTTTTTATCGTCTTTGGCATTTTGCATTGAACGCATAATTTGTCTAATTTGAGTTTCGCTTGCTTTACGTCCCATTTGTTGAAACATAACACGAATCATTTTTTCAGTAACAGGTGGATTTTCTTTAATTTGTTTTTCAAACATTCTTTTAGCTACAAAAAAGGTTGCTAAAGCTGTGATTAAAACTACACCAATTACAAGAAAAATAATCATAATAGTAAATTCTAAATTAGTAAGTTTAACGAATCCCGTTTCACTTTTACCTGTTTGTTCTAATTGTTCTAATAAATTAGTTAAGCTTAAATTCATGAATTTCTCCTTAATTTTTTAAATTATATCAATTTTTAAAGTTAATTTTATTTTACAAAATCATTATTGTCTAAATTTTAGATTAAAAAATTGTTATTTTGATATTTTAATTTTAAATAAAAAACAAAAATAATAGATATATTGATAAGCAATATATCTATTTTTTTATTTATATTTTAAATTTTCTAATGCTTGTGCATTAAAAGACTTACAAAATTCTATTAATAAATCTCCTGCAGCTATTAAATCGCTTATTGAGCACACTCCAATTGGACTGTGAAGATATCTTTGTGGAAGAGAGATTGTTAAAACAGATGCACCACCTTTTGCATATTGGAGTTCATGTGCATCAGTTCCGCCTCCCATAGCTGAAAATCGATATGCAGGGATGTTGTTCTTTTGTGCTACATGTTCAAAAAACTCAATTAATTTAGGGTCCATCATTGTTCCACCATCACGATAACGAAGGGCAGCTCCTTTAAATAAAGCTGTAGTTCCTGAAATTGTTCCAATAGTATCATGACTAGAAGTAGTATCTAAAGCAATAGCCACATCAGGGTTAATGATAGAAACTGATGTTCTAGCACCGCGAGTTCCAACTTCTTCTTGAACTGTTCCAACAAGATATAAATCAATATCTAAATTTTCATTTTCTAAATTATTAGCAATATATTCTAAAACCGTAACACCTGCACGATTATCCATTGCTTTACCACCGATTAAATCAGGATTTTTAAACTCAATAGTTTCTCCAGACATATATACACGATCACCTGGCTCGACACCTGCTGCTTGTGCTTCTTCTTTATTTTTAAAACCAAAATCAGCATATAAATCATCATTAGAAACAGCTTTACCAACTTTTTCAGCTTGCATTATATGAATTGATGTATGACCAAAAACTCCTAAGTATTCTTCTTTAGTAGATGTTACTAATTTAGCCTTAGTACCAATTACCACGTTAGCTCAAATTCCACCAATTGGAGAAAGTAATAATTGACCTGTTTTATCAATTTCCCGAACGATATAACCTACTTCATCCATATGAGCTGCAATCATCACTTTTGGAGCATTTGCGTTTTTACTTGGTTTATGAAAAATTATTGATCCAAACTTATCACGTAAAATTTCATATCCTTGAATATTTTTTCTTAATTCATCAGCAACAGGTTCTTCATAACGACTCATTGCTTCAATTTCTAAATATGTAATTAATCTTTGTTTAAATTTATTTATTTTTTCCATGTTTCATCCTTATTTTTTTAAAAAAAATGTCAAACGACATTTTATTATGCTAATTTAACATCAACAATTCTAATGCTAAATTTTTTAGGTGCTTCAACTTCAACAACATCACCTGGTTTGTGTCCTAGCATAGCTACAGCAAGAGGACTTTTGTTTGAAATTTTTCCTTCAAATGGATTTGAATCGTGAGTACCCATAATGCTTACTGACATTTCTTGATTTGTTTCTAAGTTTAAAAATGTAACGTGTGCACCAATCCCAACTGAACTAGCATTTGTATTTTCAATTAAAACTGCTTGATCAATAATTTTTTCTAATTCAGCTATTCTACCTTCAACTGCTGCTTGTTTATCTCTAGCTGCATCATACTCAGCGTTTTCACTAAGGTCACCTTGTGCACGTGCTTCTTTTAAAGCTGCTTGTACTGCAGGACGTTCAACACTAATTAAGTGTTCATATTCTTTTTTATACTTATCTAAAGTTTCTTGAGAAAGATATAATTTGTTATCGTTAATATTTGACATACAACTCCTTTAAGCTGTTTAATATCTTTATTTTACTATAAAAATTTTTTTATTCTTTGACAATGAATAAAAATTTAGTTCCAAAATAACTAGCATCAAACTTTTTATTAGTTAGTTTCAATGAATTTATCAAACTATTTAAATCTTTTTTAGGATAATCTTTCATTCTAATAGCTATCATTCCTTTTGGATTTAAATTTGGATAAAACTTTTCAAATAAATCCTGAATATTCGTTTTTGAACTCCAACAAACAACAAAATCTAAAGCTTGATTTTCAAAAGGTGAAATAGCTTTATTAATTTTGTTGTCTGAATCTAATTGAGCTTGCGAATAAGTATGAAAATCAAATTCAGGTAAATAATAATAAATTTTATTTTCGGTTTTTAAGCTGATTGCTGCAAAAGTATATAAGTCCTCTGAAATGCATAAAACTTTTTGGTAATGATTTTGATAAACAGTATTAATGCAGCCTTCAATATCATAATCATTAGTTTTTGACTTAAAAACCTTTTTTAAATGAAATGGTAAAACACCCACATCATTCCGCATTGATTCGATTTTAATTAAAGCTTCTTGCATAGCTTTTGTCTGATATTTTTTGCGTGTTTTTTTAGCTCAAATAATAATGCTAATATAAACTATTAAACCTAAAAGCACAATAACGATTGCTGAAATTGTCAGTGCACTTTTTGCTGTATTAGATAAATGAACGTTTGTTTCTAATAAATTATGTGTAAAAACTTGCATTATTTAGTCCAACGCTCCTTGTAATATTCTAGGTAATCCTGCAAAATCACTTGTGCAGCTAATTTATCTTTTACTTGTTTTCTTTTTTGTCTAGTTACTTTTGCTGCAAATAAAACTTCAGTTGCTCTTTTAGTTGAATATTGTTCATTAACAAGCATAATTGGTAGTTTAAAAGCTTCGGCAAGTTTTTCTTTAAATTGTTCAACCATCAAAGTGCGTTCACTTTTTTCACCACTAATTTTTAATGGATAACCTAAAACAAAACCATCAATTTTCCCTTTATATTCAGCTAAGTATTCAGCAATACGTTTTAAAACTGCATCAAAGTCGTTTTCTGACATGTTAAAGTTTTCTAAACTTGTTGCTAAAATTTCAGATTCATCAGTTATTGCAAAACCGCAAGATTTAGTACCTAGATCTAAACCCAATTTACGCATTTAAAATTTCCACAAGTTTGTCAAGTAATTTTTCTGGAGTAGCTGAAAGTTTACCCATACTTAAAATTTGGTTACCTCCACCTTTTCCATTATAAATAGCAAAAAGTTTTTGAGCTAAAGCGTTTGAATCTGCACTTTTAGAAGCAACAACTAACATTGGGTTTTCATCATTAGAAACTAAAACAATGATTGAATCCTCGTATTTTTCTCTAAGTGTAGAAGCAACTGTTTTTAAATTTGCTTTATTAATTTGATTATTAAAGTAAACTTTTTTATCTTTAATTAGTTTAAACTCTACATTTTCATAATCAAACTCAAAATTATTAGTTGCCTGTTTGTTTAATTTTTTATTATCTTCTTTTAAACTTACTAAAGTGTCTTTTAAATATTTAATAGCAATCTCTAAGTCTTCTGGAATATTTAAATCAAATTTGTAATTAGAATCTAATTTTTCATTTTTTTCGATTGCACGGTTAACATCACCAATAAGTAAGTTCACTTCATTTTGTAAATATTCATCAACAATTAAATTAGATGAAATAGCTCTAATCCGGTATACACCTGCCGCCTTTTTCTCCACTGAAGTAATTTTAAAATTCTCTAGTTTAGCAGTGTTTGAAAGGTGAGTTCCACCACATAAATCAGCAGTAATATCTTTGAATTCAACAATACGTACAGATTTTGGATCCATATATTCAGCTTCTTCTAATGTCATGATAGCACCCATTTCTTTAGCTTGTTCAGTTGACATATTTAAATAAGAACGTGGAGCATCTTTTTTAATATAACTTCTAACAAGTGATTCAATTTCAGCTATTTGATCATCACTAGGACGCTCATCAGCTGGCATATCAAATGTTAAACGTTCTTCGTTATTATCTGATCCTAATTGTTTAATTTGTGGGCCTAAAATAGTTCTTAAAGCACAAAATAGTAAGTGTGTTCCAGAGTGATTTCTTTCAAGACCCAATCTGATTGTTTCATCAACAAAACACTCTACTAGTTGTTTTGCATTAACTTTACCTTCAACTTTATGAATGTGATTTCCAAATTTATCTTTGAAAACATCAATAATTTCAATATTATTATCACCTTGCTTGATAAATCCACGATCGTGTTTTTGTCCTCCGCTAGTTGCATAAAAAGGAGTTTCTTCTAAAACTAAATAAGAAATACCTTCAGCTTGACTAACTTCTGTTTCTGTGTTAAGTAAATGTAAAATTTTTGTTTTTGCATATGTATGTTCGTAACCGATAAATTTATCAACTTTTGATTTTAAAATTGTTAAGGAATTAATTACCTTATCCATTCCTGATAATTTTGAATTTCTAGACGCTTCTGCATGTTTATTTTTAGCTGCTTCAAATCCTTGATAATCAATTGAGATATTCTTTTGATTTAAAATTTCGCTAGTTAATTCAATAGGAAAACCATAAGTTTCAAATAATTTAAAGGCGATATCACCAGGTAAAACCTTAGTATTATCATTTAAGTAAGAATTTAAAATTTCTTTACCATTTTCAATAGTACGACCAAAACTAAGTTCCTCATCTTTAATGATTTTAGCAATTGGTTGCACATCATATTCAAATGGGAGAGAATCTTTAACGATTTGAACAAGCTTATAAAGAAATGGTTCAAAAATATTTAATTGCATTGCTTTATAAACACTTCTACGAATTAATCTTCTTAAAATGTATCCACGTCCAACATTAGAAGGTTTAGCTCCATCAGCTATTGCATTAACAACAGTTCTCATGTGATCAGCAATAACTTTAAAGCATGAATTAATTTCAGTTTGTGTTACATCTTTTGTAAAATAATTTTTAATATCATATTTAAAATCGGTGAATTTTTCAATCTCATGAATAATTGGTAAAAATAAGTCTGTATCAAAATTAGTTGGAGCATCTTGTAAAATTGAAACAATTCTTTCTAAACCTGCACCAGTATCAATATTTTTTTGTTTTAATTCTGTGTATTCACCTTCACCATTTGAATTATATGTTGAAAAAACAATATTTCAAATTTCAATATAACGATCGTTTTCAATGTCTTTTTTTAGTAATTCAATTCCACGAGCATCGTATTTTTCACCACGATCAAAGAAAATTTCGGTATTTGGACCACATGGACCGCTACCTACTTCTCAAAAATTAGTGTCTTTAGTACCTGGAATCATATGATCTTCGCTAATTCCATGAGACATTCATAATTCTTTGGTTTCTAAATCTTCAAAATAATAAGTGAAATATAAACGGTTAACATCCATTTTTAAAACTGTTGTTAAATATTCAAAAGCAAATGAAATTGCTTCTTTTTTGAAATAATCACCAATTGAAAAGTTACCCAACATTTCAAAAAACGTATGATGTCTAGCTGTAACACCGACATTTTCGATGTCATTTGTACGAATAGCTTTTTGTGAGTTAGTTAATCTACGTGCTGGTGGTATTTTTTTACCCGCAAAATAATCTTTTAATGTAGCTACACCTGAATTAATTCACAATAATGAAGGATCATTTTGTGGAACCAAGCTTTTAGTAGGTACAATCATGTGTTGC
This sequence comes from Mycoplasma buteonis, assembly GCF_000733865.1. GTDB lineage: Bacteria > Bacillota_I > Bacilli_A > Mycoplasmatales > Metamycoplasmataceae > Mycoplasmopsis > Mycoplasmopsis buteonis. Next base: position 11,160 of record NZ_JPOK01000009.1, on the reverse strand, counting down.
TTAGATTCAAAAAACTTTAATCAACTTTCTCTAATTTCTTTTGAATTCATAATTCTCCTAAATATATTCTATTTTTTTATTATTTATAAAAAGTTCTTCAATAACAGCTCCACCAAGACATTTTTCACCATCATAAAGTACTACTTGTTGACCTGGCGTTACTGCTTGTGCTTTTTGAGGGTAATTAATTTTAACTTTATGATTTGCCAATAATTGAATTGTTACCGGAATATCTTTTTGACGATATCTAAATTTTGCAGTTAAATTATTTGGGTCATATTCTGTATTATTAAGCGTTAAGTTACTTGCGATTAAACTGTCAGAATCTAAATATTGAATTTGAGAATTAGGTGCTACATACAGAATGTTTTTTTTCACATCGTGACCACACACATAATATGGTTCAGACATACCACCTAAATTTAAGCCTTTACGTTGTCCGATAGTATAGTAAAAGCATCCTACATGACGACCAACTACTTTTAGGGTAGTAATATCAACAATATCACCTTCTTGTGCTGGTATATAATTTTGTAAAAACTGTCCAAAATTACGTTCACCAATAAAGCAAATTCCTGTTGAATCTTTTTTGTTAGCAGTAATTAAATCTAACTTATTTGCTATTTCACGAATTTCACTTTTAAGTAAATCAGCAAGAGGCATAATAACTTTTGAAAGCTGTTCATGTGTTAACTGAGCTAAAAAATAAGTTTGATCTTTGTTTTCGTCCTTAGCACGATATAAGTGTCCATCAGCTACTTTTGCGTAATGTCCCATTGCAATATAATCTGCTTTTAATTCATTAAAAGCGTATTTTGCAAAGGCGTTAAATTTAATATATTTATTACATAAAATATCCGGATTTGGTGTTCTACCTTTTTTGTACTCTTCGATAAAGTTTTCAAAAACATTATCTCAATACTCTTGAACAAAATCAACACGATGTAAAGGAAATCCTAATTTATTTGCTACCGCTTGAGCATCTTGATAATCTTGTTCTTGTGGACAAATATCTTGCGAAATATCAGCATTACCTAAAACATCATTATTTAAAATTGAATCTCAGTTACGCATAAATAATCCTTCTACCTGATAACCTTGTTGTAAAAGTAAATATGCTGCTACAGATGAATCTACACCACCTGACATACCAATAATAACTTTTTTAGACATCAATCCTCCTTACTGCAATTAAATTATTAATAATTTAATTAATTATATATTTTTTAAATTTTTATATACGTAAAATAAACAAGAAGGTTGAAATATTTTTAAAAAGAGTTAAAAATAATATAATAAAAAAGAAAGGAAGTTATGGGTTTTTTTAAATTTTTTAATAAGGTACAAAATGAGCTATTATACCCAGCAGCAAAAGGTAAATTTCAAACTTTAGAATCTTTAAATGACGGTGTTTTTTCTTCAAAATCTCTAGGCGAAGGATTTGCTATTGAATTTAATATTGATGATGAAGGAAAAATTTATGCTCCAGTTGATGGTCAAGTAAATCTTGTTTTTCCTACTAAACATGCTTTAGGAATTACAACAAAAAGTAAATCTAATATTTTAATTCATGTCGGGATTGACACTGTCAATTTAAAAGGAAACGGATTCGAAATATATGTAAATGAAAAAGATATCGTTAAACACGGTGATCTAATTGGAAAAATTGATTTAAATTTAATTAAAAAAGAAGGTTTTAGGAGCGATTGTATAGTTTTAGTTTTACCAGAAACCGGGAACTACGAATTAGGTAAGTTAGAAGTTAATACTAATCAGGAATTAAAATTAGAAACACCTGTTTTTGAAATTTTAAAAAAGTAAATTAAAAATATTATCAAATTAACTATTAATCAATTTGTTAAGTTGATATTTCATAAAATATAGCAAGATAAAATAAATAAAAAGTTGGCAAATTAAATTGTCAACTTTTTAGTTTAATAATTACTAAACTGTGGTTTTATTTTTGGAAATATAATGGTAAATTTCCTTGAAATTCTAAAACTTTAGTATTAGATCAATTTTCTAAAGTAGCACCATTTATTGTAACTAATATCTTATATTGGACATTTAATTCTAAGCGATTATCAGATATTTTTGTAAAATTAGCTCCTTCAAACTCTAAATCAATTCTCAATATTTGAATTTGATTAGCTAAAAGACCATTGGATAAATTAAAACTATTTTCAGAGTGCGAACCACTTATAACAAAATTAGTATCTAATACCTTACCTACTAAATTGTAGTTGTTAGAAAGAGAAAGTTCGAAGTTCTCATTTTGTGTTGCTTCAATCATCCGATATAAATTTCTATTTAAAAATCTAAATAAACGAGCTATATCAAATTTACTTAAAGCTAAGTTATCTTTATTTTTATTTTGCTCATATCAGGAAAATATTTTATTCTTAATTTTTTCATTTTGTGGAAATTCAAAAGTGTGAACTAAAGCAAAATTAAAATCGTTATCTAAATTCAATGAACTTAAATCTAGAACTTCTATATTTTTAGAATTTGAAATTATAGTCTCAGATGTATTTTCATTGTTGTATTCTAAATAATAATTTAAAAATAACTTACCTTCATTATCATTAGCATAATAATTGCTACGAATTAAAATCGGAAAATGATCAAACATTTGATAGTCAGAATTTAAATTTAAAAATAAAGAACTTAAGTCTAAGTCTTGTAATTTCTTTGCCACAAAAAACGAAGGAAAATGTTTTTTTACTTCTCGATCTATTTTTTTAAGTGATACTTGATTTTCTAATAAATAATTTAAATAATCAGATTTTGAATAATTTAATCCTTCGGTAAAAACGTTTGAACCAGAATAAACTATTTTATCTTTTTTCAGTAATTTTAAATTTATTTTATAACCAATATTTGTATTTTTAAAATTATCCACTTCTAATCTATACTCTAAACTTGGGAAACTAATATTTATTAAGTTGTCTTCTCAATCTATTGCTCTAACACTTTTAATATAGTTCGTTAAATCTAGAGTATTATTAAGAAAGTCTGCACTTGTCATTTTATTTTTCATTAAATTTTCTTGCTCAAAAACTAGAGTAATGCTTTTGATATTTATTGACTTTGTTTCTTTTATATTTTTAGATAAATCTTGATTTTCTTTTTCATCTATACGTGTTTCAGTTTCTTTCAAATTAAAAGAATTGGATTCTTCAGCTTCTCCATTTTCAAGATTTAAATTATTTGTTGACAAATCTTTTTTTGCTAAAACTTCAGAATTTTCTTTTTCTTCATTTTTAGAACTATCAATTTCGTTTCGTTGCTTATCACCTTTGCTTTTAGCTACTGAATTATTTTCTTTAGGTAAATAATTTGGATCTTGATTATTTTTAGAAATATCTTCTGGTAAGCGCGTTGTAGTAGCATCTAAATTTTTATTATTCTCTACTGAATCTAAATCAAAATTCGATTCATTTGTTTGATTATCTATACTTTGATTTTTTTCAGGTTTGTTTTCTTTAATCTGAATTTTGTCTTCAGGCATTGATTGGCAAGAAAAAGAGAGTAAAGGTAAAGAAATAAATGATAAAAAGAGTATTAATCATTTTGGAAATTTAATTTTTTTCATAATTAATTGTTACTTTAAACTAAACTCATCAAATAAATCTTTTATTTCTTGCTCATCTATTATTTGTTCGTCATCTTCATTATATTTTATATTATAAAAATAATCAAAATTATTAGATTTGGAAAGATAAAAAGCACCAGAATTATTTGATAATTTATAATTTAAATCATTTTTTCTAAGTAAATCTTCAACAGTTACTTTCAAAATTCCAGTTCCATGTCCAGTTACTAAAAAAAGCTCATCAATTAGGCCTTTTTTGAAAGATAGAATTTCTTTTAAAACTATAATTGAAGCCTCTTGTGACTCCAAACCATGTAAATCTACTGTTTTCATTCAGTTACCTCGATTCCAGCATTATGCATTAATTTTAAAGCATACTCATGAAATTCTGTAGCACTGTGATTTTCAGAATCATAGGTTGCAACTGCATCTGAATAGACTACTACTTTCGTTTTGGATTTAAGCATGTATAAATAAGTAATTAAACTAAGACCAAGTTGTAAAACACAAATATCAGTGCAACAACCAACTAAAGTTATAACATCATATTCTAATAACTTATCCTTATCAAGATTAAAAAAACCATTAGTAGTATTTTTTAAAATCACATTTTGAACATATTTTTCTAATTCTGAAACAACTTTAGCTTCATAAGTATTAGTTAAACAATGCTCAGGATAGCATTTCATTTCAAGATCACTAGTAGAATGAGAATCACAAATGAATAAATTATCAGCTTTTTTATTTTCTAAAATTTTTTGAATATTCGGAATAATTGCATTAATATTATCGCTAGCTAATGGACCTGTTTTTGCAAATCCATTAAGCATATCAATAACAATTATTAATTCTTTATTTCTTGACATATTGGACAAAATGTTGTTCCTCTCCCATTTGGTTTGTAATCTAACCTTACTTTTACTAAATTTGCAATTTTACATCTAAAACATAAATTATTTGCACGACCATAAACTTTAAGTTCGTTTTGGTAAGTACCTTTTGTATCGTTTACTGATTGGTAAGTATGCACGCTGCTTCCGCCTTGCAAAATGCTTTGATCCATTATTCTTTGTGCATTAGATAGCAATAATTCTAACTGCTGTTTGGTTAAAGTGTTGCATTTTTGCATTGGATGAATTTGACTAGCTCATAAAGATTCATCAGCATAAATATTTCCGATACCTAAAACCAATGATTGATCTAATAAAACACTTTTAATACTGATATTTTTACGTTTAAGTTTATTAAATAGCTGTTCAACATCTACATCAATTGGTAAGTTAGCTAATTTTTTAATTTGGGATAAATCTCTTTGATCATCAGAAGGGATAAAATCAAAACCACCAAACATTCGAGCATCGTTATAGCAGATAATAAACTGTTCATCTAAAATAAAAAATACATAATTATGCATTTGACTATATGCAAAATCAAGCATTTTGATTGGATAAATATAATACTTACCTGACATGCGTAAGTGAGAAATAATTCTACTTTGATCACTAAGAGTTATCTCGATAAATTTACCTATGTTTATTACTTTTGTGATTGTTTTATTTAAAATATTTGCTTTAAATTCCTCTGGAGAAATATTCTTTAAAAACTTAGGATTTAAAGTTTTAAAATCTGTAATTTTTTTGTTTAAAATTTGTGCTTTTAGGCTATTAGTTACTACTGTTACTTCTGGATATTCTGGCATATTCTTATTTTATCAAAAAAGAAAAAAATATCAGTTGTTGAACTGATATTTTATAATTTAAATTTTAATTATTAAAGCGAAGATTAGATTAAACTAATTCAATAATAGCCATACGTGTGTTATCACCTAAACGTTTAGGTAATTTAATAATTCTTGTGTAACCACCATTTCTTTCAGCGTACTTAGGTGCAATTTCTGCAAATAAATATTTAAGAACATCTTGACCGTTACTTGCGTTAATTGGACGTAAGTAAGCAGCAACAATTCTTCTGTTTGCTAATGTTGGTTGTTTTGCTTTTGTAATCATTTTTTCAGCGTGTCTTCTAACTTCTTTAGCTCTTGTTACAGTTGTTACTATTCTGCCGTTAGCAAAAAGTTCACTAACTAATGAACGCATTACACCATTTCTTCATTTTGTATCACGTGAGTAGATTTGTGTTGGATTTGCCATTCTATTCATCTCCTTCTTTTAGTTCATAACCATGTTCTTCAAGTTTTTCAACAATTTCTTGAATTGATTTTTTACCTAGATTCTTTGTTTGTTCAAGTTCTTCATATTTCATTGCAGCAATTTGACTAAGTTTTGTTTTCTTAATTCTTTTTAAAGCATTAAGTGAACGAACTGAAAGATTTAATTGAGTAATATCAATATCATCTTCATCTTTAGTTTCTAATTCTTTTGTTTCTTCTTCGAATAATTCAATTTTACTCATTTGATCAACATCACCAATAATTTGTAAATGACCAATTAAAATTTGACTTGCAGTTTTAATTGCATCTTTTGCTTTAACTGTACCATCAGTTTTAATTGTAAACTCTAATTGTTCTTCAATTTTTGCTGATGATGAGTTTAATTCAGTAACATTGTAGAAAACTTTTTCAATAGGTGAGAAATTAGAATCTACTGCAATAAATTTACCTTTTTTAATATCTGATTCAAGTTCAGCTTCTTTTTTACTTAAAAAAGCTTTATTTTCCTCAAAAGACATAAATCCACGACCAGGACGAAGGAACATTTCTAGTTTTAAAGCGTTTTCAGTCATAACTTCTGCAATATGTAAGTTGTGATCAATAACTTCGATACCAGCAGCGTTTTTAACTTCTAAATATCTAGAATTTATTCTTCCTTTTTCATCTGATGATAATGAAACTTTAATAATATCATTATCAGAAATCATGTCAGGATTGTAGATAAAACGCACTTTTCTTAAGTTCATAATTAAACTTGGTACATCTTCTACAACATCTTTAATTGTTTGAAACTCATGTTCTACACCTTCGATACGAACTGCAAAAGGAGCAAGAGAAGTAATACTTGAAAGTAAAACTCTTCTTAAAGCAACACCTAGTGTATTACCATATCCTCTTTCTAATCCTTGAAGAACAAAAGTTGTTTCGTATTCTCCAACTTGTTTAATCTCAGGTTTTTCTAAGTAAACTAATTGTTTCATTTTTTCCATTTGATACCCTCTTTCAATTACGAACTAATTATTTTTTCATACGTTCACGTTTTAAGATACGTTTTGGAGGTCTTGTTCCGTTGTGTGGAACTGGTGTAACATCTTTAATTTCTGTAACTGTAATACCCGATACTTCAATTTGTTTTCTTGCAGCATCTTTACCTGCTCCAAGACCTTTTAATTCAACCTTAACAGTTTTAATTCCTTGTTCTTTAGCAGCTTCTGCAGCAGCTTGAGCTGCTAATCCAGCAGCATAAGGAGTTTTCTTTTTAGTTCCTTTGTAACCAATTGCACCAGCTGAACTTCAAGCGATTACATTTCCGTTTTCATCTGCAAAGGTAACAATTGTGTTTTGGTTAGTTGAGTGAATGTGTGCCACTCCACTTGTAATATTTTTTTTCTTTGATTTACGTGCCATTATTATTTACCTTTCTTTCCTGCAACAGTTTTTCTAGGTCCTTTACGTGTACGAGCATTCTTTTGAGTTGATTGACCACGAACTGGTAAACCTTTACGGTGTCTAATTCCACGGTAGCATTTAATTTCCATTAAACGTTTAATGTTTAATGTAACTTCTCTACGTAGATCACCTTCTGTTAAATAATCTTTAGCAACTTCACGAATTCTTGATAATTCATCTTCTGAAAGATTTTTTACACGAGCATTTTCATCAATATTTGCTTTTTGACAAATTTCTTTAGCAATTGATTTCCCAATACCATAAATGTATGTAAGAGAAATAACTACACGTTTGTCATTTGGAATTTCAACGTTTAAAATACGTGCCATCTTATATTTCCTTTCTAATTATCCTTGTCTTTGTTTGTGTTTTGGAAGTACACAAATTACACGGATAACTCCTTTACGTTTAATAATTTTGCAGTCTTTACACATTTTCTTAACACTAGCTCTAACTTTCATAGTTTCTCCTTTTTATTTATGTCTGTAGACAATTCTTCCTTGCGTTAAATCGTAAGGACTCATCTCTACATCAACATTATCACCTGGTAAAATACGAATATGATTTACTCTCATTTTACCTGAGATGTGAGCTTTAATAATTAAACCGTTTTCTAATTCAACTGAATATAAATCAGTTGAATGAATTTCTTTAACGGTTGCTTTTAATTTAATTGCATCTTTTGCCAAATTAAATTCCTTTCGTTAAAACAACACCTTTAAAATCCTCGATTAAAACTGTATGTTCATAATGTGCTGTATTTTTATTATCACGCGAAACTACAGTTCAACCATCTTTTAAGATTTTAATTCCTGGACTTTGTGTAATCATAGGTTCAATACAAATCACCATCCCATTTTTGATTAAAGGACCGGTTCCCTTTTTACCTTCATTTGGAATATTTGGATCTTCGTGTAATTGAAGCCCTATCCCATGACCACAGAACTCATCAGGAGTATATAAATTGTGTTTTTTAATGTATTGACCAATAGCGTATGAAATATCTCCAACTCTGGCACCACGTCTAATTGCTTTTAAACCAGCTCGGAAAGCACCTTCAGCCACGCTAATAATTTTTCGATCAGTTTCTGATACATTTCCAACAGCTTTTGTAAAAGCACTATCAGAATTATATCCTTGATACTTACATCCTAAATCAATACTAACAAGGTCACCATCTTTAATTACATAATCAGATGGAATACCATGAATCAATTGTTGATTAACGGAAATGCACGCAGTCGCAGGAAAACCATAAAGTCCTAGGAATGCAGGTTGTGCACCTCTCTTTGTTATTTCTTTAAAAGCCAATTGATCAAGTTCTTTTAAAGAAACCCCTGGTCTTACAAAGTCATATAATACACTCTTAACTTCTGCCAAGATTTCACAACTTTTTTTAATTTTTTCAATCGCATTTTTATCTTTAATTGTAATCATTAGAACCTCATTTGAATAAAAAAATCAATAAAAAATGCAAGCATCTTTAAAGTACTTACATTTTACCATTTTTTTAGATATTATTTATTATTTCTAAAACTTTTTTAGCAACTTCATCTGGTGTTGCACTAGCATCAACAGTATATAAATTGTTGCTGTTTTGGTAGTAATTTAGAAGAGGTTTAGTCTGTTGATTATAAATATCTAAACGATTAACTATTTTATCAGCATAATCATCTGCTCTGATTAAAAGCTCTTGATTATCTAAATCACAATGTCCTTCATTTTTAGGTTTTTTAAACTCAACATGGTATGCGGTTTGACATAAAGGACAAACTCTTCTACCACCTAGTCTTCTTAAAACTTCATCAACAGATACTTTTAACTCAATTACTGCAAACTGATCACCATACTGAGCTTGTAAAAACTCTACTTGAGCTAATGTGCGTGGATATCCATCTAAAATAAATCTTTGTTTATTTTCTATTAATGAGTCTATCGCTTTAGCAACGATTTTGTTTGTAATTTCATCAGGAACATATCCTCCTGAAGTAACATACTCTTGAACTTTTAATCCTAAATCTGTCTTATTTTTAATTTCATTACGGAAAACTTCACCTGTAGATAAATGAAATAAATTTGTTTTTTCTTTAATTAAAGAAGCAACAGTACCTTTTCCAGCTCCTGGCATTCCCATGAAAATAATATTTTTGTTTATCATAATAACCCTTCTAAATTATTTGATTCATCACTTTTAGTGATAGTCATTCTTTTAGCTTTTGCTAATTTATTAGTCTTATTTCTAGCTTGAATTTGTGCGATTGTTTCGATTGATGTAGACACCAAAATCATAATTGATGTTCCACCGAAAGAGATAGCCTGATTTAAAACACCTGTCATTATTTCTACAAATTGCATACTTCCTAAAACTAATAAGTAAATTGATGAAAAAACACTTAATCTAAATACAACAGCTATTAAATAATCTTGTGTTTCTTCCCCAGGTCTAACGCCAGGAATAAATGTTGAATTTTTAGCAAAATCTTCAGCAATTTTATCAACTTTTGATTGTTGAATCCCCATAATTAACGAAAAGAAAAAGATAATAACTAATAATAATGAAAAACCTAATGGTTGAGTAAATTGTAAGTTAATATTTATTCATTGTTTTGAAGCACTTGTATCAGGTAAAATGTTTGCAATCATCCCTGGGAATGAAAGAACCATCATAGCGAAAATTATAGGCATAATACCTGCAGGATTTAATTTAATTGGTAATTTACCAATTTCTTTTTTTGTTTTAGAGCGACCTGCTCCAACCTGTTGAATTGGTATGTGTCTTTCTGCTACATAAACTATAGAAACAACCATAATTACACTCAAATACACTAAAACATAAGTAACAAAATTAATTACTCCTACAAGAGTACCGCTACCTGAAGATTCAGATTGAATATATGTACCAAAAGCCGTTTGAAATTGAAAAGGAATTCTTGCTGCTATACCAACAAAAATTATTAAACTCGTACCATTTCCAACACCTTTTGATGTTATTTGCTCTGAAATAAATAAAGCAAATAACGAAGCACTAATCAACATTAAAGGTAATAAAAAATAAGTTAAAAAATTTATAGAAAAAACTTGAGAACTAATTGTTATAAAATTATTTGTTCCAACCGTTAAACCTTTAGTCAAAAAAATAGCTTGCGGAAACGCGATTATTAATGTTAAAACTCTAGTTATAATATTAATTTTTTTACGTCCTTGTGGCCCGCTTTGACTTAATTTATAAATTGGTGGAAATATTTTAGTTTGTAAAATCATCATTATTAACGAAGCGTTAATAAATGGACTAATACCTAATGCAAAAACAGAAAAACGTCTTAATCCTCCACCACCAATTAGGTTAAGAGTATTAATAAATGAATTATTATCTAACGCTCCACTATTAACTCTAACAAAAGGTAGTGTTAAAGTAGTACCTAAAATAAAAATTGTTAATAATGTAGTTGTATAAATAAATTTTTTTGCAAGATTTTTGTGTTTTCAAAAATTATTTCATCTATTTTTTGTTTTTAAAAAAATATTATTCACAATTACACCTCAATTCTATCTTTTACTTTTACAATATTATACTTAATAAAGTATTATTTTAGCACAAAAAATAATTAATAAAATAAAAAAAATGCCCTCTTGGGCTTAGTTTTTTGAAAACTGAATAGTAATAATAATTTATTAAAATGTCTGAATATACATCTTAACTTTTAAACCTATCAATTTATTAGTAATGGTCAGCTAAATGTATTGCTACACGTACACTTCCATCCTATCAACCTCGTCGTCTACAAGGAATTTCAAGGGAATACTTATCTCTGAGGAGGCTTCCCACTTAGATGCTTTCAGCGGTTATCCTTTCCGTACTTAGCTACCCAGCTATGCTTCTGGCGAAACAACTGGAACACCAGCGGTACGTCCACTCCGGTCCTCTCGTACTAAGAGCAGCTCTCAT
>NZ_JPOK01000008.1:39221-83287 GCF_000733865.1 Mycoplasma buteonis | reverse complement strand
GAAGGATACATAAAATATCCTTTTTCAGGTAAGCACATTTTCTTAATTTCTTCAATATTTTGACGCACAACTGGATCTGAGTCATCAAGTGCTGCATAATCAAAATCAGGCAGACCACGCTTACCAATTGCATTAATATGTTTTACTAAACTTTCAGAAATATAACGGTAAAACATGGTAACAAGTACGTAAGATTTAAACTCTCACCCATCTACTTGTCCACGTAAATTGTCTGCTATATTTCAAATTGTTTTATGTAATTCATCTCTTTCTTGTTCTTTTTTATTGTCCATTTTTTTATTCCTTGTATTTTTTTATACAGTAATTTAATTAAAAAATTAAATTACATTATATATTTTTAAAATTATATAAAAGTATTCTTTGCATTAAAAAATATACTTAAAAATATTGTGTAAATTCTTTTTAAAAATTAGCGATTAATTATGTTTTTGTGTCAATTTATCGAAATAGTTTAAAATAGATTTATTAGGAGTATAAATGAAATGAAAAAATGCTAAATTGTTTTTGCTTTCCAGTGTTTTTTTCACTGTTATTTCAGCATCATGTGTTAATAATCAAGAAAAAACACAGTTTCACTTTTTAAATGAAGTTCATTTAGAAGATAAGATACCAAAAAGCAAATACATATATAATGAAGTTGATTTTAAAAATAAAGAAGAATTACAAGTAACAACCAACAGTGGTGAATTTATCACAAATAAACATAAATATAAAAATGAAAACGGAGCTTTAATAGTTCCTTTCGATGAGAAACATCAACCTAGAAATTACGATTATAAATACACAAAAATTAATCCTTTAGAATATTCTGCTACCAAAAAGGATTTAAAACTACACGATAAGAACTTAAATGAGTTAAATAAAGTAGGAGAAGTTCAGCTAAAAAAAGATAAAAATAATATCAGTTATTATGAGTATATTGATCCATACATAAATTTAGCATTTAGAGATTATCCAAAAGAAATTAATAAACAAAAAATTTACTTTTTAGGACCAAAAGGTTTAATTGCTTTAGCACAAGAATTCAAAAGAAAAGTACCTTTTGGACCTGAAATAAAATTTTTAAAGGCGATTAACTTTAACGGTGGGAGCAAAATTACTGACAATGTTAATGGTCTTTATATTACCAATATTAATCAAATTTTTATCAATACAGTGAGTTTATTTGGTACAAATTTAGATTTATATGGAAAAATTGCTCAAATTTTACCTACGGTATTTCATGAATACATGCATCACTGAGCAAATTCTTATATCACTAAAGTAAAAAGGTTTAAAGTTAATAATAAAAATCTAAATAATGCTTATAATCAAGAAGCACTAGAAGATTTAACTTTTACATACCAAGCAAAACTGCAAAAGTCATTAACTTACCAAGAGTTTTGAAATCAAACTTTTTCTAATAACTTTATTAAATTACTTAATTATGATTTTGATTATCGTTTAAAAATTAATGATTTTATTATTAATAATATTTTTAATATTAAAGATGATTATTCTAAATTTATAAATCAAAATTTTACTTTGGCACAGCTTTTTAATTTAGCTAACTTCAAAAGTGATAAAACTTTTTCAAAAGATGAATTTGCAAGAGAGTTTTTTATTGATGCTAGATTACAATATGCTAACTCTTTATCAGATATTTTATATTACTACTCTATGACTGAGTTAGTACCAAGAGAATATACTAAATATGGATATGAATCATATTATAATATTGATGAAACAAGAACAAACGAAATATTTACTAACCAAAATGACATTATTGTTTCAAGTTGATTTGGAAGTTATGTTTACAATCCTTTTACAAGGTTAATTAAAAATGTTATTCCTTCAACTAATAATGTTGATTGATCTAGAACTTATTTAAATGGGTTATCAAATCCACATCGTCAGGGTAATTTCATTCAAAACGCTTTGATGTATCCAAATACCGTTTTTGAAATTCCACAAATACACTATGAAATTGAAGATAAACTAAATAAAATGAAAATTTATCCTGAGTTGCCAGAAAATAGAAGAAAAAACCGAAGCATTGAGTTTTATCAAACTTTTTTACAAGCGATGGGATATGGTAAAAGCATTGCCCTTGCAAAAATGAATAATAATAATTTAGTTTTAAGCGGTTATTTAAAAAACAATAATTTTAAAGCGTTAGTATTAACTGATGAACAAAATAGAATGTATAAAATTGCTAAATTACATTACAATTCAATATTTAACTTTTTTGGACATTATAATTTTGATGAAGGCGCTCGGTTATATCAAGCAAATTCTAACGAATTAACACCCGAACGTAAAAATCAGCTTGATAATCGTTTGTATCCTTTGAATAAATATTTTAGTTATTTTACTGATGATATAGAAGAAGTAAAAGATAATAGCAAAATTTACTTTTGAAATGATTTAAATAATAATAATGAGGTAGAAGCTAATGAGCTGGTACACAGCAAAGAATTATCTTTACCAGAAAATAGAATAGTTTATACAGAAAATAAAGATAACTTTATTTATGTAACAAAAAACCAAGAGAAAGAGACGGTAATTAGAATTGGAAAATAAAAAAGTTTCATTTTGAAGTGTTTTTTGATTTTTAATCAAAATTACTTTTATCGGTTTTGGTGGTGGTAATGCACTAATGCCAATTATTAAACGTGAATGTGTAGATAATAAAAAATGAATGACAAAAAAGGAATTTGATAAAGTTGTAATTATTACAAATATGCTTCCAGGAGCTAGCGTTATACAAACCACTAGTTATATCGCTTGCTATTGCTTAGGTAAAGTAAAAGGAATAATAGTAACTTTAATCGCTATGATTCCACACATTTTATTTGCTTTTGGATTGTTTAAATTATTTAGTTATATTCCAACCGAATGAATTCATTACATTGCAATTGGAACTTTAATTTCAATTATTGTATTTCTTTTTGCTTTTGGATATCGTTATTTAAAAGAAGCTAATAAGAAAATGTCACTCCCATTATGAATTATTATTTTTTCTTTTAGCCTAGTTTATACTGTTTTTGTACCAAACCCTTATAATATTCCGATTGTTCCAATTATTGTAGTCTTTCTGGTTTATATTATTTATTACTTTATTAAAAATAGAAAAATAAATAAAGGAGATAGTAATGATAGCACTCTTGGTTAGTATTCCTTTAATTATTTTAATTTCACTAATTGTCTTTGGTGGTGGACAAGTATTTATGCCGATTTTTAGCTGATTTTGAAATTTATTAGCTAAAAATTTTGGTAGTCAAATTGATGATAATACCATTAATCAAGTTTTTACAGTTTCAAACTCAACTCCCGGAGTTGTTTCCACTAAATTTGCTTTTTTTAGTGGATATTTAGTAGCAAATGGTGAATGATGAGGCTACTTAGCGATGTTTTTAACATACTTAGTTTTTTGCTTACCAGCAATTGGCATGATGCTGCTTGCGATGAAATACATTAATAAATTTGAACATAACAAAATGATGCAAAATTTATTAATTATTTCTAAACCTCTTGTAGCAGGAATTATGATAGCTTTATCAGTTCAATTATTAATTAGCATTTTATTACCTGAATTTTACTTTAACAAAGGAATTACTGAATACTTTGGAAAAGTAGATTTAGAACAAAAACCACACAGCTTAGCAGCTTTGTTTGATATTACGACACCTATTGGATATCTTCGTAAAATTTTACTGTACGTTTATGTAATTTTAGCTGTTATTATTGCTGCTGTTTGTGTTAAATTTAAAAAATCATTATTTATCGTAATTATTATAAATGTAGTTCTTTCAATCTTAATGCTTGGAATAATACCACATTTAGTTTATGGATTTTAGTTAGAAAGGAAATTATGATTAGAGTTATAGCAGGAAAATATAGACATATAAAATTAGAACAACCTAATATTGACAGCACACGTCCAACAACCGATAAAGTTCGAGAGGCAGTTTTTAGTAGTTTACAATTTAAATTAGAAGGTAAAAGTTGCTTAGATTTATTTTCTGGTTCAGGAGCTTGAGCAATTGAAGCGGCTAGCCGTGGCGCTCAAGATGTTGTTGCATTAGATTTAAACAAAATTGCTTATCGAACTATAGTTAATAATGTCAAAATCGTTAAGGCAGATAATATCTCTGTTTTAAATACAGATGCAAGAAATTTTGTGACTAGAAATTCACAACCTTTTGACTTTATATTTATAGATGCTCCGTTTAAACAAACACAAATGGTTAATGAAATTTTAAAAACCTTAGCACATAAAGAAACATTAAATGCTGATGGTGAAATTATCATTGAAACAGATGTAGCTGATTTAATTGAAGTACCTGAGCGTTATAGAATTTTTAAGGAAAAAAGATATGGAAAAATCAACCTCATCTATCTTTGCAGAGCTGAAGATTAATTCAGTTATTCAGATCACCGCTACTGAGCTAAGTTTTGAAGGGTTAGGTACATATCGAGAAAATAAACAAGCTATTTTTGTTTATGACTTATTTCCTGGTGAAACTGCAAAGGTTCAAATCATTAATAAAAGTGGTAAAAATTACTTCGCAAAAGTAACACAGTACTTAAAAACCAGTGATAAACGTATTGGTTTTTCTCGCATGCCTAGTGCTTCACTTATCAATTTAAATTATTCAGACCAAATAGAATTTAAAAATAACTACTTAAAAATGCTTTTAAGTAGAAATACAAAGGTTGATTTAAATGTTTATCACGATTTTGTACCAGCTAAGCACCAATTTAATTACCGTAATAAAGTTCGCTATGCATTAAAAGTGTTTAATAATCAATTACAAGCTTTTGAATATTTTCCAAAAAGCAAAAATTTAGAAGCTATTAGTAATAAAAAATTAAATGTTCCGCAACTAAACTACGTGTTAGAAGAATTTTTAACACTAATTAATAAGTACTATTTTGCTAGTTCACAAGCAAATTCAAAGCTCAGTAATTTCGTAGAAATATCACTTAGAGTTAATGCTAAAAATCAAGTAGCTATTAAATTAAAAACTAAAGATACTTTTAAGTTAGAAAACAACTTAATTGATTATTTGAAACAAAACCTTGACAATGTAATTTATATGACTCAAATAACTCAGGTAGGTAACAAGGAAAGTGTTATTTATTCAAAAGAAACTTTTTACATGCATCTTTTAGATAAAAAGTTCATAGTTTCCAATGAATCATTTTTTCAAATTAATGATGAAATTAGTTCTCAAATGTTTAACAAAATTCAAGAATTAAGCAACACAAGGTATAACAGAATCATTGATTTATTTTCTGGTGTAGGAGTAATTGGACAACTAGTAGCTAATAAGTCACAAAAAATAATTGGTATTGAATTAGAAGCTTCTGCAACCGATGATAGCAATGTAAACGGTAAAATAAACTCAATTCAAAACTTTGAGTATCTTAACGGTGATGTTTTTCAGTTAATTAAAAAAGTAAAAATAAAAAGTTATGATTTAGTCTTGCTTGACCCTCCTCGTAGTGGATTAAATGAAGCTTTAATAGATTTGCTTTCTACTAGCGAGGTTAAAAATATAATTTATATGTCTTGTGATCCGAGAACCTTGATTAGAGATATAGCATATTTTGAAAAACAAGGATATACAGTTAAATACTTCCAAAGCTACGATATGTTCCCAAATACACATCATATTGAAACGATAACCTTAATATCAAAAGAGGAATAATTAAAGTAAAAAAATCAAATTATTCTTGAATTATTTTTACACAAATAGAAACGCTAATCTTCTAAATAAAAAGATTGATATTTTTTATGCAGTATATTTGCAAAATTAATAATTATTTATTTTCTGCAGGTAGTATTAATTTATTTTTTATATATAAAATATTATAAAAATTGAGTTCTAACTTTTGCTAGATTTTTTTCAAAAATAATACTTTTGTAATGCGATATTATTATTTAGAAAAAGTCACACAAAATTTAACAATTTTAAAGTAAGGAGGCTTCCTTACTTTTTTATTATTAGTATAAAAAAATAATTACAATTAATGACATTTAATAAAAATAAATTCATTTTTAAAATATGACATAGTTCAAAATACTTAATAAAACTAAAAGTAAATTTTTATTTTTTAAATTACAAAAAAGGAAAAATATTTTGTTGATTCTTTATATTTTTACCTTCCTTATACTGGAAAAAATCAAAAATGATAATTTTCATATACTTTAATAAAAATTTATTTTTTCGGAAAAAGAATAAAATTTATATGTTAGAAAATAAAAAAATGATTTTTCTCTCTACTATTTTTTTAACTAGTTAACTTTTTACTTATTTATGAAGAAAATATAAAAAGTTTAAAATATACCAACTTTAAAACTGCTTTATTTAAGCAAGTTTATGTTAATACATACAAAATTAGTAAAAAGTTTTGATTGTTTTTAAATTGGAGGAATAATGTTAAAAAAATTATTATTCATAGCAGCACCAATAGTTTCTTTACCTTTACTGTCATCTAGTTGTCAGAAAGTGGACAGTGAATCTGAAAAAACACAAAAGAAACGAGAATTAAAAAATTTAACTGAAAGTAATACTGATGATTATGGTGAATTTACTAATATAAATGATAAATTTAACAAGACAAGTCTTTTATATTTATTAAATACAGATTTATCTGGAATCTTTAGCAATTCACAAATTAATGAGTTTAAAGAATTTCAAAAATGAATTAAAACTATAAATCAAAAATTAAATAAAAATAAAAATCAAGATACGGAAGATGAAATAATTAAAATAAACTTTTATTTAGATTATCTTAAATCAATAACTTTACAAAAAGATATTCAGTATTTTGCCGAAAAAATAAGTTTTTTTAAGACGCTTCCACATTCGGAAGATATTACCTTTAATTTAAAAAACATATGAAATACAAAAAATAAATACGAAATAATTACTTTTAAAGATTCATCAGAAAAAGAAAAACCTTGATGAAATGCTCCATTAGATTTTTTTGCAAATGAAAATTATTATATTTCAAATGGAATTCGTGATCTACCTTGAGATAATTTTAAAAGTTATCCAGCTATAACAGAAATTAAAAATGATTTTCAGCACAGCGAAGTTTTTAGCGAGGAAGTTAACTTACCCAAAGAAAATCAAAAAATTGCAGATGAAATGAAAGTTAAAAATGATAAATCATTTAATAAATTTGTAGACTTTTATCAAAAGTATAGTCCTTTATTGGATAATTTAGCAATTTCCCATTTTGCCAACAAAATTAAAAATCTTATAGATCAAGATTTTGATTACAAAGAAGCTTTGAGCTGAAAAAGCATCTTAGAGCCAATAAAAGAAATTAAAGTTAGCAAGATAAATCTTAATAAAGATAATTTGCTTGATATATTACTAAATAGTGACAGTATAACTTTAAAAAATGTCGCAAAAATTATTGCACTTAGAACATCAAACGACCTTTCTGGTCAAGAAATATCACAAAAAGATTTTGATGATTTAATAGATGAACTTCGTAAAATTAAAGAAAATGATTTAATTTCTGTTGTCAAGAAATCTAATGAATTACTCAAAAAGTATGATAAAAAACTTAATTTTTATAAAATTTCTATTCCAATTTACGTCAAAGATAAAAATACAAAGATCGAAATTACTTTTGATAAGTTGAAATATGATTGAGATCAAAAAATTAAAGTTACATATAAACCAAAATTATATTCAGAAGCTAGCTATTTATCATTTGATGAATTTAAAGAAGTTTATGACGCTTTTTTAGATAATTACATTCAAGCATATAAGCTTGCAGAAAGTTCAAATGACAATAATAAAAAACTTGCTGTTCGATATGCAAATCAAGCATCAATTGCTTTAGTTGAAATCTTAGAAAGTAAATTAAACGAGCTTAAAATTTATTATTCACAACCTGCCATAGAAGTTAAAGAGTTTTTAGTAGCAATGGAAGATTCATCTTCATATTACAATGATTTTAAACCTTTATTTATAGTAAATAGTCAACAAGAAAATAACATTGTACCTTTTTGATTATCAGGTTATGATTTACAAGATGACTTTTGAGTTAATCTAAGAAGTTCGTATTTATGACCTGATTTAGAAAAAATTAAAGCTAATTCAGTTCCTGACATATTAAGTAGAATTAAATAGTAAAAATAAAATTATATTTAGCTAACGAAAATATAAATAATTTTGTTTTAAAAAAGAGAAATTTTATATTATTTAGATTTGGAGAAATAATGCTTAAAAAAATATTATTTACTTTTGCAATGCCAGTTATGATACCATTAATTTCAGCTAGCTGTCAAGAAGTAAAAAATGAAAAATACATTTCAAAAGAAGAAAATGAGCAAAATAAATTTTTAAAAGAATCTGAATTTTCAAATTTAAATTCAAAATTTAACAAAAAAGCTTTAACTTATTTATTAAGTAGTGATTTAAACAAATTCATGTACCAAAACCAACTAAATGAATTTAAAAATTTAATTGAAAAGATAAGAAGAATAAATAAAAAATTAAATACACAAGAGCAAAATATAGAAATTTTAAATGAAGTATTTAAAATCAATATTTACTTAGATTATTTAAAAATATTAATTATTCAAAAAGAAATTCAAAATAATTTAAAAAGCTTTAATTTATTAACATCAGAAAATGCTTTTGACAAAAACCATCCTGATTATGAAAAGTTAAAAGAAGATTTAAACTTAAAAGATAAAAAAGTTAAAGATTGAATAAATGAACTATTAAAAATACATATAAATTACAAACTAGAAAATAGTTCTGAACCATTAATAAAAAGCAATGATAATTTTCCGGTTTTTCATAAATTAGGAAAAGGAACTTCTTATACGGAAATATCGAGCGAAAATAATGAATTAGAAATTGATAGCAATAAATTGCTTTTAAAAATACAAAAAAATGATAAGAAAATTCTAGACTTTGCAGAGTTTTATCAAAAACATTATGGTTTATCAAATAATGTTGCTATTTTGTCTTTTGCACATAAATTAGAAAAACTTATAGGTAAAACTTTAGATTTTTCTGCTATGTTAACCAGAAAAACAAATTCAGCTCCAATAAAAAATATTAAAGTTACAAAAATTTTAGCACCATGAAATAATACATTAGATATTTTAGTCAATAGTGATAGTATAACTTGAAAAAATATTGCTGCAAAATTTTTAAAAAAAGATTTTTTTCAAATTGAATACAACGAATTTTTTGGTAAAGAAGCACCTTTTTACAGCAAAGAAAATATTAATACCGATGACATTAATATTAGTGATTTAACTCGAGAAATAGAAAATATTAAGAGTGATGATTTAATTTCTACCGTTAAAAAATCTGATAGCTTACTTAAAAAATATAGTAAAGATTTAACTTTTTATAAGATATCAATACCAATTTATGAAAAAAGCTCAGACGTAAAAATTCAACTACATGGTAAGATGGATTCTTTCGGAAAATTACTTGATCAAAAAATAGAAATTTCATATAAACCTAAATTGTATCAAGATGTAACTTATTTATCTTTCGAAGATTTTAAAGAAAAATATGATGATTTTTTAAATAAATACATAAAAATTATAAAAACTATTTCAAGTAAAGAAAATAAAGATGATGCTGTTATTAAGAAACAAATCAAAGAAGCTGCACAAAGTTTGGTTGAAATTTATGAAGCACAACAAAATAATTATCTAGTTCAATACTTTGAACCAATAGAAACCAAAGAGTTTGTAATCGGAATTGATAATTCTATCAAACAATTTAATCCAGTATTTTCAATAAATAGTAGAGTTAGTGATGCATTATTACCATTTTGAATATCAGGTTATGAAAATGCAGATCAATTTTTAGAAAATTTTGAAATACTTAATGATTTAGGTCTGGGAAGTGAGAATAAAATTTATTCAGTTACTGAAATTTTGAAAAACTTAAATAAAGAAAAAGTTGACAACTAATTGTCAACTTTTTTATCTTAATCAAGAAGAAATTTACTCATCGTCTTCGTTTTGATTTGAACCATTTTCTTGTTCATTTACAATAGCTTTTTCTTCATCAGTTAAATTACGAGTAAATTTGCAACTTGGGAAGTTTTTACATCCAACAAATTTCTGACCTTTTTTATTGCTACGAATAAGTAATTGACCTTGGTCATTTTGACATGGTTCATCTACTTCGTATAGCTTGAATGTATATGGTTGAATTTTATCAGTTGCTGTTGCGTATTCTTCGTTAAATCTGACTCAAAAATCTTGCATAACCTTATTTTTGTCAAGCTGTGCTTCTGAAATTTGATCAAGCTCTTCTTCTACTTCTGCGGTATAACCTTCATTAATAATATTCGGGAAAGCAGCAATTAAGTTTTTTAATACAATCATCCCAAATTCAGTAGGTATAAGTTGATTTCCTTCGCGTTTAACGTAATTTCTTTCCTTAATAATCTTAACGGTAGTTGCGAAAGTTGAAGGGCGTCCAACTTTAATGTTATCTAAAGCTTCAATTAGTGAACCATCATTATAGCGTGGTGCTGGTTTTGTTTGATGATCTTCAAAAACAAATTCATCAACGGCTATAATTTGATTTTCTTGATAATCTGGATCTAAATCATCAATTTGCTTACCTGTAACCACATAGTAACCATCAAATTTAATACGGCTATATGAGTTTTTAAATACATATTTATCAGCTAAATATGTGTATGATTTAATTTCACGAATTGGTTGTTTAATCAATGCTTGTAAGGTTGTTTCGTAAATTAATTTATAAACTTTGTACTCACCTTCAGTCATTGCAGGATAAAGAGCTTTAGCACTTTCAGGATTTAATTCTATATTTGTTGGTCTAATTGCCTCGTGAGCATCTTGATCTCCACTGAAACCTTTGATTTCAGTAGCGACGTAATCTTTACCTCATTTTTTAATAATAAATTCTTGAGCTTCATCAACAAAAGTTTGGCTTAAACGTGTTGAGTCTGTTCTTGGGTAGCTAATAAGTCCACCTTCACCGTATCCTTCATAAAGCTTTTGAGCTGCAAATTGTGTTGATTGTGAACTTAAAGGGCTTTTACGATATAAAACAGCTTGTTTGAAAGGTAATACAGCACCTACAGTACGCGTTGTTACTTTCACTTCTGAAACTTTTAATTCTTTTGGTAATTTTTCAAAATCTTTTTTAATTGCATCTAATTGATTTTCGAAAATTCACTCTTTACGATCAGAAGGATTGTCTGCATTATAATAGTAAGCTAGAACTGGATTACTTGAAATTTTAGCGTGTAATTTAGAGTATTTTTCAGGAATAAAACTTTGAATTTCGTTTTCACGATCTACAACAAGTTTTAAAGCGATTGATTGTACTCTACCTGCACTTGGTGTTCCTGGTGTATTTTTAAGTTTTCCACGCATTAATTTACTTAATCTAAAACCAATAATTCGATCAAGCATGCGACGTGCTTTTTGTGCATTTATTAAAGAAAAATTTAACTCTCCAGCGTTTTCAATTGACTTTAAAATTGCATCCTTAGTAATTTCGTTGTATTTGATTCTTGAATATTTATCTTCTACTTTAAAATAACTAACTAAGTGTGAACCGATTGCCTCTCCCTCACGGTCAGGGTCAGTTGCAATATAAACGTGCTCTGCATTTTTGAGAGCTTTTTTAATTTCAGAAACTATTTTACGCTTAGTAGTATCAAGTTTATATTCAGGTTCTCAAGTTTCTAAGTTGATACCTAAAGCGTATTGTCCTGTGGTTTTCATTTTTAAAATGTGACCAACACTAGCCACAACATTATAATCTTTACCTAAGTATTTTTGAATTGTTTCGACCTTATTAGGTGACTCCACTATAACTAATTTGTTCATATGTATAAATATTACAACAATTTTTATAACAAAACTTGTTTTTAGTTTAAAAATTAACCTTTATTTTATAATAAATGAAAAACTATAAAATATACTATTAAAATAAAACAATTATGGTAATATAAATAAGAGTATCTAGAAATACTCCTTGGCTATTAAAAACTCAATAGCCCAGCAGAAGACCATAAGGAGAAAAATGATTAAATACGAAATTATGTCAATCGTTGATCCTAAAGCTGAAACATCAGTAGTTGAAAACTTACTTAAAGAAGTTTTTGGTGAAGGTGTTAAATCAGTTGAAAAATTAGAAAACAACGAATTAGCATACGAAATTAATAAATCAAAACACGGACAATATGTTTTAGCATTAGTTGAAGCAGAAGGTTCAAAAATCGCTGAATTTACACGTCGTTCAAACATTATCAAAGAAATTTGAAGAGTTTTAGTTATTAACCTTGATTCAGAAAAAGGATTAAACGCTAAACCTAAAAAACAATTCAACAAAAGAGAAGAAAGTTTCAAAAATTCACAAAAAAAACCATTCGTAAAACGTACTAACTCACAACCAAGAGTTAAAAAAGCTAGCGAATCACAAGAATAATTTTCTTTATTTAGAATAGGAGTTAAAAATGATTAATAATGTTGTTTTAGTAGGAAGATTAACAGCTACACCTACTGTAGCTTCAACTTCAAACGGTATTCCATATGTCAGATTTTCTATCGCAATTACACGTAGAAATAGTGGACAAAATCAAATTACAGATTTTATTAACTTAGTTGCTTGAAGAAATACTGCTGATTACATCGGACAATACGCAACAAAAGGTGCACTAGTAGCGGTTGAAGGTGAATTACATTCAAATGTTTACAACTCAACAGTAACAAATACACCAGTTCGTAATGTTGAAGTTTCTGTAACTAACTTCAGATTACTAGAATCACGTGAAGTAATGGAAAGCAGAAATAACACTACTAATAATTACAAACCAAATAATCAAAAAGGTTTCACTCCTAACTCTACCCAAAATAATGATATAAATACTGATTTTTCACAACTTCGTTCTGTTAAAACATCAGAAAATATTTTTGATGATTTAAACGAAGATACTCCAGAAGTTAAACATCAATTCGATTCACTTTTTAGTGAATTTGACGGTATTAAAGTTTCTGAAAGTGAAAAATAAAAGGAGATACAATGGCTTACATTAAACGTAAAAAAGCTTTTCAAGGAAGAAGAAAATTCTGTGAATTTTGTGAAAATGGAATGACATACGTTGATTACAAAAATGTTGAACTACTTAAAAAATATGTAACAGCAACAGGACAAATTAAAGCTAAAGCAACAACTGGAACATGTGCAAAACACCAAAGAAAAGTTGCTAACGCAATTAAAAGAGCAAGATTTGTTGCTTTAATGCCTTACTCAGTTGTTAGAGCACGTGTAAACAAATAATTATTCAATATAATAAATATTAAACGCACACTAGTGCGTTTTTTTATGCTTTTAGCTATAAATAGATATAATAAAAGTGAATTAACTCTAAAGAAGGGAAAATATGCAATACATTCAAAAAGAACATAAAAATTTAAAAGGTATTTTTAAATGAACTATTGGTGATTTAGTTTATATTGCTAAGACAAACGCTAAAAGTGGTTTTGCAAGCCGTTTTAATAGCATTTTTACAGCTTTAAAAAGTTATTTACAAGATTTAGCTAAACCAAAAAATAATTTTGACACTTTATTTATGTCAAACGAATATTCTTCAAAATATTTATATACTAAGCTTATTTTTGCTTTATTGCAGCTTGAAAAAGATCCTAAAAAATTACTAACAAATTTTAAAGACTTAATTAAGATAGAAATATTAGAATCTAGTGAAGAGATTTATGATGAAGCAATACTTCAAGAATTGGAATTAAAACATATTTTTGAAAATAAGTGCTATATTTATGGTTTAAACCAAAATGAAACTGCACAACTATTTTTCGATCGTAGTGTAAATCGTAAATTTGATTATACAAACTTAGAAAAAAATAAATTACAAGCTGGTATATTAGAATTCAAAGAAACTTTTAACGTTTACCTAAATGATTTACAAAATGCGATTGCTTCAAAGAACAAACTAGAAACTAAAAAAGAATTTCTTATCAAATATAATTCATTAAACATAACAATTGCTTTTGACGAACTATACTTTTTTGATTATATTTATTATGAAAAATGAGATAATTTCGATCAACTTAAACAAGATCACTGAGATATAATTGAGCAAAATAATTTAATTAAAGAAACTATTGCTGATTATAACGAAATTTTCAAAATCAAAGGATTTATTTAAAATGACAGTTATACTGTCATTTTTAGCAGGGAGAATTAATGTTTTATAAATCACCAACTGGATTTTTAGAAGTTATCACTGGACCTATGTTTGCTGGTAAAAGTGCCGAACTGATTAAAAGAATTACTATTTGAAAAATAGCAAAAGTTAATGCAGTTATTTTCAAACCAGCTTTTGATAATCGTTTCAAAGATGATGAAATAGTTTCTCGAACAGGTTCACACATTCAGGCTTATACAATCAATAATTCTAATGAAATTTGGAAATATATTAGCAAAGACACACAAGCTGTTGCTTTTGATGAAGTACAATTTTTTGATGAAAATGTTAGTAGAGAAATTTTAAAATTGGTCAATTTAGGAATTAAAGTAATTGTATCTGGACTTGATATGGATTATGAAGGTAAAACTTTTAGTGTTGTAACTGAACTTCTAGGACTTTGTGATTCAGCACTAAAATTAAAAGCAGTTTGTATGCAATGTCACGGACAAGCAAATATGTCATTTAGAAAGATTAATTCTAACAATAGACATCTTTTAGGTGATGATACATACGAAGCTCGTTGTAGAGAATGTCATCAAAAAGGAATGATTGAAAATCAAAAAACAGAAAAATAATTTTTTAGTGCTTAAAAATGGGTATTAAAAAATTATTTTTTTATTTTGATAAAATCAAATTTTAGTATATATCTAATTTTATTAGATATATAGTAAAAAAGTGATAAAATACATTGTATGCTTAATAATAAAGAAAAAATGCAAGAAATTGTTAATCATTTAAAAAACTCAGGATTTGTTTTTCAAGGTAGCGAAATTTATGGAGGGCTATCAAATACATGAGATTATGGTCCTTTAGGTTCACTACTTAAAGACAATATTTTAAAAGAATGAAAAAAAGAATTCATTTTTAAAGAAAAAAATAATTTTTTAATCGATTCAAAAATTTTAATGAATCCACAAGTTTGAGTAACTAGTGGTCATGTAGGAAATTTTTCTGATCCTTTAATTGAAAATAAAACTAATGGTAAAAGATATCGTGCAGACAAATTAATTCAAGAATTTGATCCAAATATTATTCCTGAAAAAATGACTTTTGAAGAAATGCATGACTTCGTTGTGAAAAATATTACTGAATACGAAGGTGCTAAAACTAATTGAACTGAAATTAAACAATTTAATTTAATGTTTGAAACACATCAAGGAGTTACTGAAGATTCAAAAGCCAAAGTTTATCTTCGTCCTGAAACTGCACAAGGTATTTTTGTTAATTTTAAAAACGTGCAAAGAACAGCTAGAGCAAAATTACCTTTTGGGATTGCCCAAGTAGGTAAAAGTTTTAGAAATGAAGTAACACCTGGAAACTTTATTTTTAGAACTAGAGAATTTGAACAAATGGAATTAGAATTTTTCACAAAACCAGAAGAAGCTAATGAGTGATTTAATTACTACATTCAAAAAGCATACAAATTTGTCTTAAAATTAGGTATTACTGAAGATAACATCCGTGTTAGAGCGCATGAAAAAGAAGAGTTATCACACTATTCAGATGCAACTAGTGATATTGAATTTCAATTCCCATTTGGTTGAGGTGAACTTTTAGGTGTTGCTAACCGTACAAATTATGATTTAACTTCACATATGAAAGCAACTGGTGAATCACTTGAATACTTAGATCCAAACACTAATCAAAAAATTATTCCATATGTAATTGAACCAAGTATTGGTTTAGATCGTCTTATGTTAGCTGTAATTTCTAATTGCTATAAAGTCGAACAAGTTGAAAACGAAGAAAGAATTGTTTTACAATTCCCACTTTCAATTGCACCATACAAAATCGCAATTTTACCTTTAGTCAAAAAACTAGGAGAAAAAGCAAACCAAATTTATGAAACTCTAATTGAACAAGGTATTTCAGTTACTTATGATGAAACTGGTTCAATTGGAAAACGTTACCGTCGTCAAGACGCAATCGGAACTTACTGATGTTTAACTGTAGATTACGATACATTAGAAGATAATTGTGTAACTTTAAGAAATCGTGATACTATGGAACAAATTAGAATCAGTATTGATGATATTAAAAAATACATTTAAGCAAATAAGCAAATAATCATAATAATTTAATTGAGGTTTAAATGAACCAAAATAATCTAAGAGAAATAATTCAAAATATTCAGCAAAATACTGATATTGTTGAAGTAATTTCTGAATACATTCCTTTAAACAAAAAGGGTAATAATTACTTAGGTCTTTGTCCTTTTCATCAAGATACTACTCCAAGCTTTACTGTTAGTCCACAAAAAAAGATTTTTAAATGTTTTGCTTGTGGAGTAAGCGGGAATGCAATTTCCTTTTTGATGAGACATAAAGGATTAAATTATTTTGAAGTTTTAGAAAAATTAGCAGAAAAATTAAATATCTCTTATGATTTTTCTAAACAAAAAGCAGATAATACTTTTCAGTACAATCCAGATCAAATTGAAATATTAGATACTTTAGAATTAACAAACAATTTTTACAAATCTCGTGTATTAATTAACCCTAAAGTTGTTACATATCTAACTGTACGCGACTTAGCAGATTCTCATATCAGAAATCATTTTGATATTGGTTTTGCTGGAGCAAATGAATTATTAACTTTTGCAGAAAATTCAGATTTAAGTGAAAAAAGATTAATTGATGCTGGTTTAATTAATTCTGACTTACATCAATTGTTTTTTAATCGGATTACTTTTGCAATTAGAAATCATTACGGTCAAATAGTCGGTTTTAGCGCACGTACTATTTCTCCTAACGAAAAAGCTAAATATGTTAATTCGCCAGAAACAGACTTATTTAAAAAATCAAAAATTTTATATAACTTTTACAATGCTAAAAATTCGATTGAAGAGAAAAAAGAAATAATTATTGTTGAAGGTTTTATGGATGTTATCGCTTTATATAAAGCAGGAATTGAAAATGCTGTTGCAATAATGGGAACAGCACTAACATCCGAACATATAAAAGAAATTAAAAATAACTCTGTTTTACTCTTTTTAGATAGCGATAATGCTGGTGTTTTAGCTACAATTCGATCTATTAAGGAACTTTTAAAACATAATAAAGAAGTAAATGTTGTAAATAATACATTTGGAAAAGATCCGGATGAAATATTGCAAAGTCAAGGTCCCGAAGCGTTAAAAAACCTTATAAGTAGTAAAACTTCTTCTGGTGTTGACTTTGTTTATCACAAAATTCTAGAAATTGCAAAAAATGAATTTTCTGAAAATGAAGAATATAAAAAAGTTGCATATATCAAAGATAAGTTTGAAAAGTTTTTTAGTTATATCCCTAACAAAGAAATTCAAAAAATTATCACAGAAAACATTCAATCTAAATATTCAATTACTTTAGATTTAAAAGAATTTGATCCTATCATGAATCAAATTCCTGATGTCCTAATTCCAATAGAAGATAAAAATGATGAATTATTCGCTAAAAATAAAGAAAATTTTATTAACACAAATTCTAAAACTTTAAGGCAAAAGATGTTTGGGAATGTAAATTATCCTTGATTAATTTATTTTTTAAAATCCAGATTAATTTATAATATTTTTTCTAGTAGTCCATTGTTAAAAAATGAAAAAACAGAAAATTGAATTGATTTTTTTGACGATGAAAAAGATGTTAAAGATATTTTAATAAATTTACAAAGTGAATATGATAAATTGGAAGATAATCAAGCAGAATTAGAATTTGAAGTACAAGATAAATTTTTAAAACAAGTTCGTGAAATTTTAATTAATTCTATTATTTCAGATCCTGTTTTTGAAAGAATAAGTAACCAAGAAGAATTAAAAGACGATTTATTAGAAGCTACTTGAAAATTATATTTAGAAACAATTAATAATAATCTATCTTATTTCCAATCTAATAATACAAAAGAAGATAGTGACCAAAATAAAACTAAAGCTCAAAAATGAGTACATATTAACTTGAATTCTCTAGTTACGCAAAAAATAAACAAATCTAAAGAAACAAATAAAGAATTATTAGAGAATGCTAATTATGAACAATTAGGAAGAATATATCGTAAAAATGAGTTATTATTGCGTAACAAAAATACAATTTTAACAAATAAAGAAGATGACGAAAAAGATAAGGAGTAATAATGGAAAATCGTTTTGAATCAATTATTATTTTTTTAAAAAATGAACTTAAGAAAGCTAAAAAAAATAATTTTTCACAAGAAGAAGTTTTTAAAATTTTAGACAAAAAACAACTAGAAGTTGATGAAGATAGCTTAGATGAATTCATGGAAGATTTAATTAATGCAAACATTATTCTAGATTCATTTGATTTTGGAGATGATGATTTTGTTGATGAATTAGAATTTGAATCAGAAGTTTCTAAAGCAAAAAAATCAAACAAAAAAGGTAAAAAAACTCAAGATGAGGAAATTAATCTTGACGATTTAGATGATTTAGAATCTGATGATGATTTTGGAGATGATGACGTTATTGATGATGATACTGATTATGAAAGTGAAGATTTCTTAAAACCTGATGATGACGAAACTATCGAAGATGAAGAAGAGGAAGACGAAGAGGACGATGAAGAAACTTTAAAAGAAGAAGATGACTTTTTTGGTGAAGATGACATTGATTTAAATTCTCTTTCTCTAGATTTTGATAGTGAAGTAGATTTTGCTGAACAAAAAGAAAAACAATCATTAACTAATAAACTTACCGAAACTAACGACATTGTTAAATGATACATGCGTTGAATTGGTAAATATGGTGAATTACTTTCAATTGAAGAAGAAAAAGAATTAGCTAAGCAAATGGAAAAAGGTGGTTTCCGTGGTAAAAGAGCACGTGATAAACTAATCCAAAGAAATTTACGTTTAGTTATTAATAACGCTAAAAAATACAAAAACAGAGGTCTTACTTTTATTGATTTAATTTCAGAAGGAAATGCTGGAATTTTAAAAGCTGTTCAAAAATATGATGTAAATAAAGGATTTAAATTCTCAACATATGCTACTTGATGAATTCGTCAGGCTATTACAAGAGCTGTTGCTGATCAAGCACGGACAATCAGGGTGCCAGTTCATATGGTCGAAACAATTAACAAGATTTCAAAAATCGAAAGAGAATTACAACAAGAACTAGGACAAGAACCTACTGACGAACAAATTGCAGAACGTTTTGGTGAAGGTTATACAGCTGATAAAGTTAGATACATTAGAAAAATTAATATTGATCCTATTTCACTTGATAAACAAGTTGGAAAAGAAAACGATTCAAGCTTTAGTGACTTTGTTAAAGATGAAAATATTATGTCTCCTGTTGAATTTGCTTCACAAGAAGAATTAGCAGAAATTTTACATGAAATTATTGAAGACACACTTGAAAATAAAGAAGATAAAGATTTAATTAGAAAACGTTTTGGAATTGGTTATGATGAAGATGGTAATCGTTACAAAGTTCACTCACTTGACCAATTAGCTGAAGAGCGTGGTGGTGTTTCTAAAGAACGTGTGCGTCAAATTGAAAATAAAATATTAAGAAAACTAAAAAATAACGCAAAACACGGTGCTAACTTAAAAGACTTTCTTAAAAACTAACTACTAGTTAGTTTTTTTATAAAATTAATATAAGAGGAAAATTATGACAGTTAGAAAATTTATTAAGTATTTAGATTCTATTTATCCATTAATAAATAAAGAAATTTGAGATCCAGCCGGTTTTTCAGTCAAACATAACCAGTCTGTTTTACTCACAGGCGTGATGCTAGCAATTGACGTGACAAACGAAGTTGTTTTAGATGCTATTAAAAATAATTGCAATGTTATACTTGTGCACCATCCATTTTTCTTTGAAGCAACTAAAGAAGCAGAGCAAGAAAAAGCACCTTATAAATTTCAAATTTGAGAATTATTAAAAAAACACAAGATTTTTGTATACGCAATGCACACAAACTATGATTGTGATGTTGAAGGAACCTCATATCAAATCGCAAAAGCTCTGGGTTTTGAAGAAAAAATTCAAAAAGATTCTCCAAAGTTTAGTGCTTTGGTAAATTGTAAAATTTCAGTTAATGAGCTTAAAAAAATTATTTCTCAAAAATTGAATATGCACTCATTTAGAACTAATATTAACAAAAATGACCTAGATCTTCCTATCAATAACTTTGCAATTTTAAGTGGCAGTGGCTATGTTGGACAAATTAATCAACTAGCAAGTCAAGGAATTAACTTGATTGTAAGTAGTGATTTTAAATGAAGTGACTGAATTAATTTTAATGAATTACAAATTAAAATTTTAGAGATCCCACATTTAGATGAACAAGTTTTTGCAACTCATTTATTCGAATTTTTAAGTGCTAAATTCCCGAAAGAACGTATTTTGAAACACTTAATTAAAGTCCCTTATTACAATTTAGATTAGGATACTTTTAGTCATTTATTGCTATTTTATAAAAGCAAAAATGAATAAATATCTTGTTAACATTAAAAGTTTATTTTTTATCATAAAAAAGTGGTAAAAAATAACTTTTTATAGTTAGCAAGCTTTTTTTATTGACACGTAAAAGCTGATTTTTTGATATCATTAATAAGATTTAATAAAAAGAACTATAAAAATTCAGAAAGGTTTAGCGTTTAGCTATAGATTGATTATGAAAAATAAAAGTAATTTAGCTCTTACAATTTTAGGAGCAATTGGAACTGCAGTAGTAGCCACTTCATGTGCTGCACCTGGTTCGTCAAAAGAAATCCAAACAGGAGACGCAGGAATTGATCCGAATTTTGATAAAGATAAAGCGGTAACTGAAAAATTACCAACTAACAAAGTAACTTCAGAAATTCCGCAAAATTCACAAGATAATAATTCTAACAATGATTTAGTTGTAAAGCCATTAGTTAAGAAAAAGTCAGATAAATTTATTGACACAGACCAAAAAGTAAATTATGTTGCGTTTGGTGATTCCATGACAGCAGGTTTTGATGGTTCACTTCCAGCTGACTACCCTGGAGAATTTAAAAATAATGAGGTTACAGGAGCTTCTTATCCAGCTTTTTTAGCAAAAATTTTAAATAAAGAAAAGAAATTAGCTAGCTTTGAAAACTACGCTATTAGTGGTGCCACTGCACTTGACTGAATTGAATTTTTACAAATTAATTCAGATTTTGAAAAACAAGATGTTAATGTGTTAAATAATTTATTTAATTTAAAAAATATTCCAGTTGCACAAATTAAAAATGATTTAGCAAATGCTAACTTAATTACATTTACACTAGGAGCTAATGACTTTTTCTATTTAATTTTTCAAGGTTTACAAAAAAGTAATTTATTCCAACTAATTGAGACACTTAACAGTGATGATCCATCTTATTCACAAATTGCTGTTTTAGCATCTAAAATTTACCAGGAAGCAATCCCGGAAGTTAAATCAAGATTAGCAACTTTAATTAGTAATCTAAAAGTACTCGCTCCAAAAGCGAATATTAATTTAATTAGTTACCCAACACCTTTTTTAGGTTTAAAACAAGTTTTAGACAATGCTTTCAAAAACTTAGTGGGTGATAGTTTAAAACTAAACATTTCAGATGAAATTATTGGTATTTTAAATGATAATTTACAAGAAGTGGCTAATAAATACGATATTAACTATGTTAACTTGTATAATCCTGAATACTGAAATAAAAATAATAAAAAATTAAGTAGCATTTTTATTGATATTCACCCAAATACTGTTGCTTACAAAAAAATGGCAATGGATTTATATTTAAAATTATCTAAATCAACTTTTGATTTAGATAAATATGGATTTTATGATTTTAACCAGAACTATTTAACTAGCGATGCAAAAACCATCGCATATCAATTAGCACCACAATACCAAGATCAATATATTTTGGGTAGAAATACTGATGATTACTTAGCTGATAAAAGCCAATTTGAACAGGATTTAGACATTTTACGTTCACCAAATAATTACTCAGTACGTTTAACTGAATTTATTGAAATTTTTAAACACATTCCTTTACAAGTAATTAAATTTGCACTACAAAATCCATTATATACTCAGCTAGATCCTGAGCATAAATTACAAAAATATTTATTTGAAGGACCTGAAAGTGATGCGATTGTAAAAGATTTTGTTGATCGCTTAATTGATACAAATGTATTCCAAGAAATTATTAATTCAATTCAAAGTAATTTACAAGAACAACAAGATAAAGCTAACTTAACTTTACAAAATGTAGTTAAAGCTTTCAAAGCAGCAGTATTTAAACCACAATTTTTATTCCAAATTATTAATGGACTAGCAAAAAGTAAATTAATTAACGAAGATAAAGAAGCTATTATCCAAATTATTGATGATATTTTAGTGAATGCTTTAAAAATTTATAGTCCTAAAATAGTCGACTTAGCAGTAAATCAACTAAGTGATTTTGTAACAAGTAAAACTGAACTTACAAAAGAAGAACTAGAAACTCTTTTACAAGATTTATTTAAAATTGAAAACAATGAATTTGTAAATCTTGATGTTAAAAAATTAGCAAATGCTTTTGCATCAGCTTTTGTTAATAAATCAAAAAGTTTCGAAAACGTCACTAATGCTACCGAATTTATTAATGCTTTAATTTTAAGTGATGAGCCAGAATCTGAATCACAGCTCGATTTAACATTTATTACTCAGATTGCTGAAAGCGTACAAAGTTTTGCATCAACATTATTGCAAAATCCAAAAGTGAGAAATAACATTATTGCTTTAATTACTAAAGCTTTAATTAGCAAAAAAATAATTTCACAAGAACACCAAAACAAAGCAAATCATTTAATTACCAGGTTATTTGATGAATTAACAAACGTAAATGAAGGTAAGTTATTAAAAGAACTAACAAATAACTTAGTTAAAGAATTCTTTACCTTATTACCAAGTGGTGATTTAAATGATTTAACAACACTTGCTGGTCAAGCTGTTAAGAATGTACTTATTGATTTCTTTAAAAATAAAGAAAATACTATTAATTTAATTAAAGTATTTTCCAGAGGAATTACAAATGAGCAAACACAAGATCAGATTAATGATAATAAAGAGATTATTAAAGAGATAGTAAATAGTTTATTATCTAACAGTGATATTAATCTTAGTCTTATTATTACAGCAGCTCTTGATGAAGGTAGTCAAAAGTTCATTGATGAATACTTAGGAATGGATAATTTTAGCAAAATTTTAAGTGAGCTAACTAGCAATCCAAATGTAGCTCAGTTAGTAAATAAAGTTGTTACTCAAGTTATTGATAAAATTGATTTAATAGCAACTGAAGCTGAAAACATCAATGAATTGCAAGACTTAGCAAAAATTATTTTAACTAAACTTGACATTAACGACTTAAAAACACAACTTAATAACTTAATTGATTCATTACTTGCAAATGATAATTTCAAAGATGCTTTAGCAAAAATTATTGATAATTATTTAAATACTTTAAATCTTGAAATTGAATCTCAAAGTCAAAGCAACCTTGCTAAAGATATAGCAAATGACTTGGGTTCAATTTTACACCAGTTAGATCTTTGACAACCTTCATTAGACATTTTATATAATGCTTTTGAGCAAGCTAAAAGCAAAAATTCTACTGATGAATATTTAGCTGTTTTTAAAGCTATTCCAAATCAAATTTTAGAGCTACTTAAAGAGAAATATCAAGACAATTATTTGGAATTAATTAAAAACATTATTTCACGTCCTTTATTTCAAAATAACCAACAAGTATGAGCAAAAGTACTAACTAAATTGTTTGTTAAATTAGCTCATTCAAACTACATCGAAGAACTTCTTGTAACCAATTTACGTCCTGAGCTTGAAAAACTTCAAATATATGTAGATGCTGATGAAATAGAAGCAATTGTAAAAGAATTTATTCGTAGCGATGAATTTATTAGCGTTGGTGAAAAATTCATTTCTAGCCTTCTTAGTGATACTAATTGAACAAGTGATTTAGCCAATAAGTCAATTATCGATGTTTTTACTTACTTTTGAAACAAAACAAAATTTAAAAATGATTTATTAAATGAAATTAAACCATTTATTAAAAGAGTTATTAATGAGCAAAACTTTAAAAATTCATTATTAAAAGTTTTAGATTATGCTGCTAAGAAAAATGAATTTAATTTAGATTTAGAACATTACCAAGCACAGGCAGAGTTTATTTTAGCAACTAGCTTAGCAAAATTACAAAGCACTGGATTTTTAAATAACTTAATTGATACCATATTTGCTAGATTGCAAGCTGCAGAAGATTTAACTCAAATACCTAGTGAATTATTAACCGAAGTATCTAACTGAGCTAAAGGTTTAGATTTTAATGATTTAGCAAATAATTTAGTTATTTCAGCAAGTTCATTAAACGAAGAACAACAAGATAAACTAGCTGATTACTTAGGATTTTTAGTTGAACAAGTTACAAAATACAAAGATTTTGAAACTTGAATTAATTACATTGATCTATCAAATACTTTTATTGGAGATCAAAATCAAGCAGTTAAAAACCTTATTTTAGCAACTTTAAAAGATGAAGAATTTGTTAAGTTAACTAAAAAAACTATTAAATATTTAATTAATAATAAAGTTGAATTTAACTTTGCACTTTTATCTGACATAGTTTTAAATGCTTTAAAAAATGAAAATTACTTCTTAGGAATTAAAGACTCGCTTGTTAAATTAATTAACAGTCATTTAATTAGTGAGCAAAATATCGATTTAATTAGTAATTTAACAATCAAATATCTTGCAACTAATTCTCTTGCAAATCAGCTATTTGATAAGATTTCCATTGACAGTCAAGTCAAATTATTAAGTAATATTCTAAAATCTAACTGAAGTTTAATTCAACAGCTAGATTTAGTTAACTTAATTACTGTTGCAGTAGCAGAATTTAGCAAAGATAGTCAAGCTAATAATTGAAGTGACTTATTAAATAAAATTACCGATAAAATAAAAGAAAAAGTTGCTACATTAGATATTAATAAGTTAGTAATTCAATCATTAAATAATTTATTTAATAGTAAAGAAAATCTAAATGACACAGATTGAGATGCAATTAAACAACTTTTAAATAACGCCATAACTTTCTTTGACAATAACGAAGAGCAAGTTACTTTATTACTTACAAAATTACCTAGTGAAATTCACGATAAAATCAATGAAATTTTATCTGATAGTCAATTATTAGAACTTGTTAAATTTGTGCTTAAAAATAATGACTTTAAAGCATTATTTGACAAACTAATAGCTAATGCTATTAATAACGTTAAAACAGAAAATTCAATTAATTTAAATTCTTATTTTGATTTAGTTAAGTTATTATTTAAAAACTTTGATTGATCTACAAATCAAGAACAAATTAAAAACCTTATCACTAACTTATTAGATAATCAAAATATTAAGGATATCTTAGCAAATACACTTAATAAATTAGTAAAAACTCAATTTAGTGATTTTGCTACCCAAAACGCTAATGAACTAGAAAAATTTACAGGCGATATAGCAAAAAATATTAACACCTTATTGAATGAACTTAATTTAAAAGATGTATTAATTAATGCTTTAACTTCATATTTAGATAAAATTTTTCAACAAAATAGCTTTAGTGATACAATAGAAGATTTTGCTGCTCATTTACTAACAAAAGTTAAAGCTGTTTACTTAAACAGTAATAATGAGCTTAATAAAGCTAAATTAATGTCTGATTTTAAAATTCTTTTAAAATCACCAATAGTAAATGATAATTTACCATTAATCAAAAACTTTATTAAATATCTAATTAGCCAAGAAAATGTTCAAAACTGACTAAAAACAGCTATAGCTACTTCTATGAATCAGTTATATGAAGCTAACAGTGAAATTCAAAAATGAGTAGATAAAGATGAATTTAGCAACTTAGCAACAGTTATTTTTGATAGTAAAAACTTAACCAACTTAACAAGTAGCTTAATTAATCATTTAATTGATAATTTTGAATTATTAAAAACAGCTATTGAAAGTGATTCACCAGACTACGCACAGCTAAGTTTTGACTTAGTTAAAGCTAATAATTACACAAAAAATAACTCTCAATTAATTAGTGGTGCAATTTTAGAGTTAATTAAAAACAAAAAACTTGATAAAAGCTTAAATAAGATAATTAATAAGATACTAAAAGATAAAAATCTTATTGAGAGTGATTTACCAGAGGAGTTTGCAAGCTCTGCTCGTCAGTCATTAATTGCTGTTTTAACAAGCAATAGTTCTAATTTAATGCTCAATCAACTTTTAAATATCTTTAATGAAGCTCTTGGTGATGAACAAGTAAATAACTGAGCACAGCTACTTGAAAAAATAACACCAAAATTAATTAATGTTTTCGATTTCAAAGATTACAAAAATATTAAGTTACTTTTAAATCTTCCAATTTGAAATGAACAAAACAAAGATATCCTCACCCAAATAGTTAAAAACATTTTCAAAAATTACTTAACAACCGAAAAAGTTAATAACCTTATTGATGCACAAGATTTTACTGCTGTTATTAATAAGCTAGGAGCTGTAGGTCTTACTGAAGAAAAATTAAAAGATTTTATTAAAAAACAATATGCAAATCAAGACTTGCAAAACATAATTAAAGAATCAATTAATATTTTTGTTACTCAGTTAACTACTGAAAATAATCTTTTAGCTGCAGCTAATAGTTATAATGATTTAACAAAAGTTGTATTTAGTAATCAAGATTTTGTTGTTAAAATTAGAGATTACTTTAACAAGCTTGTTAGTGATATTATTGGTGATTCTGAATTCCAAAACCAAATCGCAACCAAATTGACTGAAATTTTTAAAGACCCAGCATACAACCAATTCTTTAATGGAATTGAAAGTGTAGAGCTAGAGAAATTAGCTAAAAATATTATTGGTTTATATAATGAAATCAATCCAGTTTTAAATCTTTCACAAACTGTTTTTGATGCTTTAATTAATCAATTACAAAACAATGGATATCAGTTAGAAATTACTTCTATTACTTCAAGTGTTGCACAAGCTCTTAAAAATGGTTTAAATTTAACTAGTGACAATTCTAAAATTATTGAGCTAATTAAAGTGTTTGCTAAGAGCAATCTTTTCGAGCAAAATAAAGCTACAATTTTAACAATTTTAGATAACGTTTATAAATTAATTGATACACCTGAAAATGCAGCTAAATTATTAAACACTCTAAGTCAATCAGTTAAAGAGCAAATTACCAAATTCATTAGCTGAGATAAATTTAATAGTTTTGCTAGTGAAGTGATAGGTTCACAAGAATTTAAAAACGTCTTTTTAGCGACAGCTAAAAGTATTATTAATCATTCGCAAGAATATCAAGACATCGAGAATCTTAATGATGTAATTAAAATTACACTCAAAAACTTAGATTTTACACAGTTAAAAGATTCACTTTTAAAACTTGTTAATTTAATAATTAAAAATCACAATAGTGAACAAATTATTAAATCAGCACTAGAAACAACACTACAAACTTACCAAGTTAATACAAGCGAAGATAAGGTTCAAAACTTTTTAAATGACTTATCACATGATTTAACCGGATTTATTAGTAACTTAGATTTTCTTACAGAAATTGTAGAATCAATTTTTAACCAAATTAAAGAAGCTCAAGAAAATGATTCTGACTTGCTTAGTGTCTTTAGCAAAATACCAGCTACTGTTAAAACAATCATTGAAAATCACTATGGTAATAACTTATTAAACTTTATTAATCAAATTTACCAACTTCCAGCTATTCAAAATCATAAAGAAGCTTTAAAACAAGTATTAATTGAGTTAATTAAAGGATTATACAATACCAAAACCGAGCAATCAAATCAATTACTTGATTGAATTAAAGCTCCAATTAACAAAATTAACTCAAAGGTTTTTGATTTAAATACAAAAGAATTATTAACTAACTTTATTAATGAAGTTCTTGCAAAAGACGATGTATATAATGTGTTAGATCCGTTACTAACAAGAGCTCTAGAAGAACAAAACCTTGATTATTTAGGTAAAATGTCCCAACCATTTGCCTTTGCTAAATACTTAATTAATAATGAAAAACTAATTACAAGTTTAAAACCAAAACTTAAAGAAACAATTCTGAAGCTAGCTGATACAACAACTTATCAAAGCGTTTCTCCATTTGTAACTAATATTATTTTTAATGTATTAAAAATTTATCACTTAGATGAAGAACTTAACACTATTACTGATAAAGAATTATTAATTAAAGATGTACTTAAAAACTTAGCAACATTATTAAATAACACTAATATTTATGAATTAGTTTATGATGCTATTACAGAGTCAATTTCACAAGCAAATGATGAAACTGAGTTTACATCTCTATTAGCAACAAAAGTAATTAAGAATTTAGATTTAGCAAATAATTATAGTATAGTAAAAGAACTTATTAAAGCGTCTACATCAGTAACGCAACACAAGGAAAACTGAATTGAATTTAGTAATCATCTTGTACATAACTTTTTAAACAATAATGAGCATAGACAATCCTTAATTAATAAAATTGACTTGAGCTTACTTGCAGCTAAATTAGGATTAGAATCAAACCAAATTACTCAGTTAATTGATAAAATTCTTGTTTTACCAGAATTTGAAACTTTATTTAATGATTCAATCAATCATTTCTTTACTAATGCTAGCGATCTTGTAAGTCCAAATTCATATGATGAGCTAATCAAAGCATTTGTCCAAAACAGTGAATTTCAAAATAAAATTGTTGAAGATATTTTAAGATTGATAGATCAAGTAACTAATGATTCAAGCATAACTAACTTAATTGCAAAAATTCTTTACACCCAAATCAAAGCATCTAACTTTAGTTTCCTTTTAAACGATATTTCTGAGGAAAATGCACTAGCAATGCTATCTGATGGGTACGGAATTCTTAAACAATTAGATTCACAAATTCCATTTATTAATGATGCTCTAACAACATTAATCAAGCAAGTTGCTGCTAACGGAAAAAATATTGATTTTACTGCTATTACTAGTCAAATAACAGAAAAATTCAGTGAATTTTTCAAAAACAAAAATATTAAGCAAATTGAAAAAGATATTTTTAGTCTAATTAAGGTAATGTTAGCTGAAGATGGAAAACTTAACCAACATAAAGCGACGGTTAAAACCTTATTACACAACCTGGTTAATTATTTTGTTCATAATTATGATTTTGGTCAAATTATTTGAGATGCAATCCCTAGTGCAAGTCAGCAATTTATTTTAGATAATTTTGTTGATAATACTAGCGATAATGGACAAAATACATTTGTTAATATAGTTAATGATTTTATTAGAGTAAACTATTTATCTAATATCATTAACCATTTTAGTGATTATCTTTTAGATCAATCTAATGATTGAAAAGCTGCAACTAATTTAAGAGAGTTGCTCGCTAAATACTTAAAAGACACAGTAAGACAAAATGATTTTAAAGCTAACTTTAAACAATTTATCTTAGGTGCAGTTAAATCAGATTCATTTAAAACAAATACAAAATACGTAATTAACAAGTTCTTTAAATTCTTAGGTGTTAATATTACTAGTGAAATTAGCGACTATATTAATGTTTTAGTTGAAGGTTTAGGAAAAGGAATTGATGATTTAGGTATTCTAGATAACTTAATCCAAACTTTAATCAATTTAATTAATCAACCTGAAATGACAATCGAAGAGCTAACAAATTATTTAAAAAATAATCTTATTAGTTCTTTAAAACTAACTGATTATGCAACATTTAAAAAATTCTTAACTAACGATTTAATAATTAATCATAAGACAGTTGTAAAACGAATCTTACTTGATATTATTAGTAAATTCTTGACACAAAAAGATAAATTAACTAAGATTATTCATGATTTAAACATTGCTCGTGCTTTACTTGGTGAAGCTGATGAAGAAAGTTATAATAGTGTTAACCTAGCTTTAGTCGAAGCATTAAATAACACTAAATTAAATAGAATTTTAGAAATTGTAATTGAAGATATTTTAAGTAGAAATAATGAATACTTAAAACAAAATAGCTGATATGGAGCTTTAAATGTTTTACTAAACAAACCAAAAGATTCTTCTGTTGATGCACTAAAAACCAACTTACAAGGTTGAATTACTGATGTGCTAAACTCTTCTAATAGTTTTTATCACGGAATAGCGCGTGTTATGATTGCTAAAATGAATAACTCTGGTATGAAATTATCAATTACAAAAGATGAAGAGCTATTTACTAAAGTAATCGAAGGTGCTTTTAAGGCTGTTGCAAGTTCAAAACAATTCAAAACTATTTTTGATAATATTTATAGCAATTTAGCTAAAACTGATTTTACAAAAGTTAGTGATCCAGCAGCTAAATTTAACTCAGCAATGATTGATGGTGTCAAATCAATTATTATGGTTGATAATAGTAAAACCGAAATTTCATTAGATAAATTATTAAACCAACAAGACTTACTCAAAGCTATTATCGAAAAAATTGGATATAAAAATTATGTTCAATTTATTAACCGTTTATTTGAAGCTTCAACTTTCAAATACATTTCAACTAACAACGGAAATAGTGGACATATTGTCGAGGAAGAAACTACTGGAATTTATAAACTATTTATTTCATTCATTAAACAAGATACTTCTAATACTAGCGTTAAATTTGACGTTAATATCTTTAATGTTGTTTCAAAAGCCGAAAGTTTCTTTAAAATATTCTTTAAACCAATTTACCAAGAATTATTTAGAAAAATAACAAACAACGAGTATTCAAGACAATATTT
Organism: Mycoplasma buteonis; assembly: GCF_000733865.1. Lineage (GTDB taxonomy): Bacteria > Bacillota_I > Bacilli_A > Mycoplasmatales > Metamycoplasmataceae > Mycoplasmopsis > Mycoplasmopsis buteonis. The sequence continues at coordinate 52,224 of NZ_JPOK01000008.1, read as the reverse complement.
AACAACTTATAAAATGACAGATGAATACCGTGCTTTATTTAGAATTTATACAACATTACTTTGAGCAATTGGTTCAAGTTTAGGATATAACAGTTCAAAATTCTGAAATAGTTTTGGAATTGATGCTCAAGCTATTATTAACCGTGGTGCAAGTGCAGCCTTCGATGAAGCACGTAACGCTACTCCTAAATTTAATGAATTTTTAGGAACATGAAAAAAGGTTATGGGTGCAACTTACCGCGGATGATACAACGATGAATTTATCCAAGGAAATCGTAGTGCAAGTACCTACAACAGTAATTACTGAGCCGATCAACTACTTGCTTATGTTTACTACATGAAGAACACAAAAGATCGTCATTCAAACAAAACAAAAGCAGACGTTTTACTTAACGCTTTAAAAAATGGATGGTTAAAATCACCTCAGTAATATTTAAAAAGACAGTCTTTTGCTGTCTTTTTCTTTTAATTTTTAAATTTCAATATTTGGATGCTAATATGAAAATATTTACCATATTTAGGCAGAAAAATCTAATTATTATAAACATTTTTGTTCAAAAAATGGCTAAAAATAGGTAATTTTCTAAATAAAAGCAAAAAAATGAGACATATCAATCATATAAATATATAATAAAACTATGAATAATAAAAAACGCAAAAATCCAACTAAAAAAATTATTTATACAGCAACAGCCGCAACTGCTATTGCTACAACAGTATGAGTTAGTTTACTCCATGAAACTAAAATTAAAAATGAAAAACTATTTAGATTAACTGAAGAAGTTAAACAAATGGTTAGTGATAATCAACATAAAATTATTCATTTTGCTGGATATCAAAAGCTACTTAACGCTAATAAAAAAGGTATTGATTTAATTTTTTCTAAAAAGCAAGATATTGTTAATGCACAGTATGATTTATTAAGCAATTATAAAACTAGTGCTCAAGAATACTTAGATGCTTATGATAAACTAGAAAAACTAATCAATGATGCCTCAGCAATAGATATGTCATTAGTTCCTACTTCTATGGAAAATAATTTAAATAATATTTTAAAAATTGCAAAAAGAGAAATTGGCAAATCTAATCAAACAACACCAATTTTAGAAAAAGTTTATAAAAATCTTTTAGATAGCTTTAATAATGTTGTGAAATTTAAAGAAGAAAGAAATGATATTGTAGATAAATATAAAGCTTATCAAATTCCTGATGTAAGCAAGGCAAACCAAAAATATCAAGGTAGTCTTAAAAAAGATAAAAATCAAATGGACTTTTATGTTAATTACAAAGAAGCAACAATTTCTACATTAAAAAATACTTTTTCAAATATTAAAAGTGATGTACAAAAGGCATTGGAAAATATTCAACTTTTAGAAACAGCTAAAAATGAAAACGATAAAGTTCTTGGAAAAATTCAAGAAACTAAATATTTAACTGACTCAGAAAAAACAGAATTACAATCTAAAGAACAAAGATTGTATGATGAAGCTTATAAACCAGATTCTGAAAACAGTTATATTTATGAGCAAATTTTACAAATGAATTTATCTAATGTATTAGTCCCAGCTAACGATATATTAAAACGTAAAGAGTTAGAAGAAGAAGTTTATCAAGATTGAATTTTACCTGAAGAACGTAAACAAGTAGAACAATTAAAAGAAAATTTACTTTTAGCAATTGCTACTGCTAAAGAAAACATTCAAAATGATAATTTAAACAATGTAAAAGAAGCTACTCGAAAACTTGATGAATATTTAAGCAATTTACATCATACATATGACTTATACGAAGATAGAAAATACAGTGAAATTTCAACTACTTTAGCTGACAATTATGATTTACCCGAAGAAGTTAAAACTTTAAATGATGAAATTAAAGTTTTAATGCAAGATAAAGAAGCAAATAGAAAAGAAATTAATCAAAAAACAAAAGAACTAAAAGAAAAACTCAATGATTTTGTTAAAGACTTTAACGAAAGTCGTGCAGTTACGAGCGAAAAGTTCTATGAAGGATATAGTAAATTAGATTTATACAAAAATATTCGTCTTAATACAATGCACTCAAATTCTTCATCTCAATTGCCTCAAAATGAATTAATGGGTTGAACAGATAAAAATAATTCAAAACTTAATGAAGAGATTAAAAAATTAAGTTTAGAATTGTTTGAAACTAAAGAACAAATTAAAGTTCTGGAAGCTCAAACAAAGCAAGATTTTAAAGAAAATGAAGAAGAAGCTTTTAAAATCGATATTACAAATATAAGAGAACCAAAAATACCTGGTGTTTCACTGCAACAACTTAAAGATAAATACATGAGTGTAATTTACAACGTCTCTCGTGTGTATCGTGAATCACTGCTCAAATCATTAAAGGATACCGCAGACTTTATTGATGCTTCTTATACAATTTTACCTAAAGGTGATTTTATGAGAATGTTGATGAAAGCTTTTGGATACCTAACAGCTTCAAAAGAAGATGGTACAACATTTGGTCGAAGCGGAAAAACTTGAGAAATTTTACAACTACCTGATTCTGAATTTGATGAAGCAAAGCTTCCTGATTTTGAAGAAATTCATAAACCTACAAACTATACTGGTGTAACTGATTTAGATCCAATTTATCACACACCCGAAGAATTATATTGAAACACAATGCCATATATTCTTGCTGCTAAAAACTTAGATGATTTTGGTTACTTTATTTATGGTAAAGAACTAGAAGATTTTGATGAAGAAACAAATATTTATGATAGTTTCCCTAATAAAAAAGAAATTATTGAATACTTTAAACAAATTTCAGATGAATGAAATGAAGAGATGGATGAGCCTCGAAGAGATGAATTTGAAGATGAAGAAAGTTATCAAAAAGAATTAGCTAAATGAAATAAATATGAATTAGAACATTCAGAATGAGAAGGAAGATTTGTTAAATTCTTGAATTCTCCTTACTCTAAAGATGCAACTTTAGATACATTCAAAAAAGCAGTAAATATTGACGCTATGCTTTCTTCAAAAAATACAGTTCCATGATTTGGAGAAAATGATAATTTAGGTTCAATGAATGGACCTTCAGCCTTTAATTCGGCTTTCACTTTCTATTTATTTTCTTTAAATACAAAATATCCATATTCAATGCAACAATTATCTAGTGCTAAAAACTTATTTCAAATAAGTAGAGATGATTTTACAAAAGCAACTGTTAAATTTAATGAAATTATGAACGAAAAAGTTACTGAAATTCAAGCAAAACTTAATCAAATATCAAGCTCATCTTTAGACTTTGATTTTTCAACTAAAAACGATTCAGAAGTTGCTAGTCAGTTACAAAAATTATTAACTGTCCCAGAATATCAAGCAGTAGATAAAGCATTAATGGACAAGTACAAATACTTCCAAGAAGAATTAATTAAACCTGGAAGTGAACTTATGAATAAACTTTTTGATGAATTAAAAGCTAAATATGAATCATCTTTAGAAAGCACTAAGTTATCAGAAGATAATAAAAACAAATTTAGAGATATTCTTACACAAAATACAGAAACCTTTGGTAAAAAAGATTTTAATGCAAAATTTGTTGCAGTTGCAAATCTTTTAAATGAATATCAAGAATTATTTAATTTAACAAAATAAAAAGCATTTTAAATGCTTTTTTTATTACTTTTTTTATCTTTTTTTCTAAGTTAAAGATTTAAATAATTTTTAAATTTGTTTAAAATATTAATACTATGAATAACAAGGATTTTAACAACCAAACATTTGAAGCTTTAGTAGTTGGTGCGGGACATGCCGGAGTAGAAGCTACTTTTGCTATTGCAAACAAAGGACATAAAGTTGCTTTACTAACTTTTGATTTAAATAAAATTGCAATGATGCCATGTAATCCATCAATTGGAGGACCAGCAAAGGGTATCATCACTCGTGAAATTGATGCTCTTGGAGGAGTTCAGGGTTATTTTAGTGATTTAGCAATGATTCAAATCAAAATGCTTAACGAATCTAAAGGACCAGCAGTAAGAGCACTAAGGGCTCAAATTGACAAAGAAAAATATTCAAAACTTATTCACGACGCAATGATTACTCATCCAAACATAACCTTAATAGAAGCAGTTGTAACTGATATTTTAACTTATGAAAATAATTCATTTAAAGCGGTAAAACTTGAAAGTGGAGAAATTATTGAAGCAAAAGTTTTAGTCATTACCACAGGAACATATATGAATTCGAGAATTCTGCGTGGAGATGAAATTAAAATCAGTGGTCCAGATAATCAAAAAACAACACCAAAAATTAGTCAATCACTAAAAGAACTTGGTTTTGAATTACAACGCTTAAAAACAGGAACACCTGCAAGAGTTTTTGCTAATTCAATAGATTTTTCACAAGTAGAAAAAGAAAACCTTGAAGATTGTGCTTTAACCTTTTCTGATCGTTCAGGTGTAAAATTAAACGAACAAATTTCATGCTACTTAACTTATACTAATGAAGCAACCCATAAAATTATTGAAGAAAATATTCATCGCTCTGCAATGTATTCAGGATTAATAGAAGGAATTGGTCCAAGATATTGTCCAAGTGTAGAAGATAAAGTTATGCGTTTTAGAGAAAAAAATCGTCATCAAGTCTTTTTTGAACCTGAAACAGTTGAAGGAGACATTATTTACGTTAACGGAATGTCAACTTCAATGCCAATTGACGTACAAGATAAAATGTTAAGAACTATTCCTGGTTTACAAAATTGCGTTGTTCAAAAATGAGGTTATGCTATTGAATATGACGCACTCAACCCACTACAAATTTCACCTAGCTTAGAATCTAAAGTTGTTAAAAATATTTTTACAGCCGGTCAAATTAATGGAACAAGCGGTTATGAAGAAGCAGCTGCTCAAGGGCTTATTGCAGGAATTAATGCAGGTCAAAAGCTAGAAAACAAAGAACCATTAATTTTAGGTAGATCAGATGCTTATATTGGAGTTTTAATCGACGACTTAGTAACTAAAGGAACAAAAGAACCTTATAGAATGCTAACTTCTAGAGCTGAATACCGTTTATTACTTAGAAATGATAATCCTGATTTAAGATTAAGCAAATACGGCTATGAAGTAGGTTTACTAACCAAAGATCAATACAATAAAGTTATTACAAAATACCAAATGATTGAAGATAAAATTAAAGAATTATCAGAACAATATTTATCTTCAAAAAGCGATTTAGCTATTAAATACGGAATTGAAAATGGAGTATCACTTTTAAAAGTTGTTGCTCGTCCAGAAGTTAAAGCAGCAGATGTCCTTGGTGATTTCCCATACAAAAATGAACTAGTTATCATGGTTCGTCTTGATGGTTACATCAAAAAACAAGAAACTCAAGCTAACAAAATGAATCGACTTGATAACTTTAAAATACCAAGTGATTTAGATTTTAATGTTGTTCAAAACTTAGCAACAGAAGCAAAACAAAAATTGATAGCTGTTAATCCAAAAACAATTGGACAAGCTTCACGTATTAGTGGAATTAATCCAGCTGATATTCAAATGTTAATGTTTTACATTGAAACCAAACATCGTAAATAATGAAATTAAATATTATTGCTGTTGGTTCTCTCTCAAAAGAATATCAAGCACTTTATAATGATTATTTAAAGAAAATTAGCTTTTTTGCTAAAGTAAATTTGGTTGAAATTAAAGAACAAAAAATACAAAACATTGAGCAAAAAATCCAAAAGGAAACAGAGTTAATATTAGAAAAAATACCTAAAAATTCCACTGTCTATTATTTATCTTTACAAGGCAAACAAGTGGACTCTGTTACTTTTAAAGATTATTTTGTTAACGAAGACAATGTAACATTTGTAATTGGTGGTTCAAATGGTGTTATTGAAAAGATGTTTACTAATAAAATCAATTTTTCAAAGATGACATTTCCGCACCAATTATTTCGAATTATGCTTGTCGAACAAATTTATCGTGGTTTTACAATTAAACATAACATTACGTATCATAAGTAAGCAAAAGCTTACTTTTTTGTTTAATAATAACGCTATTTAAATACTATTTTTTAAATTAATATATAATTTAAATTATTAAAAAAATAACAAGAAAATAAACGTTCTTAAAGGTGGTTATAATGCATAATAAAACAAGAAGAGAAAAGCGTGTAGAAATAATTCAAGTAATCTATAAATACGAATTACTAAACCAAAAAATTGTTTTACAAGAAGTATTTGATGAATTTCATTATTTAGATAAAGAACAATTAATTGCAATTGATAAAATTGCTAAAAATTATGATTTTTTAAAAAAAACAATCAGTAAATTTATTAATAAAAACTGAGAATGAAACCGTATTAGTCCAATAATACGTGCCATTTTACTTAATGGTGGGAGCGAACTTTTTACATTACAACCAAAAATTGTTATTAACGAAGCAATCGAAATTACTAAAATGTACTTTTTAAAACCAGAAAACTCAGCAAACAAAGAATCAAAAGCATACGATGATTGACAGTACAAATTTGTTAATGGAGTACTCGAAAACTACTACAAAATGCTTTTAAAACTTGAAATTTTTTCAGCAAAATCAGAATACAGTCCAACAGAAGAAGAATAATGTGAGAATAGTATGGAACTTGAAAATAAAACATCTTGAAAATTAATTATCAATATTTTATTTTGACAAAAAAAAATAAACGGAATATTAAAAGTTTTTAGTGACATTAACCTTTTATCTTTAACTAATGTAACATCTATGAAATTTACTAAAATTAAAAAAAATGGTAAATGAGCTACTTTAGAAGATTTTATTGAAGATTTTATTAAGAATCTTCCTTATGAAGAAAATTTGAGTCATTTACATAAGGTAATGCTACAAAATTTTTTTCATTATGCACTTTATCAATTAGCATATAAAAGTTATTTAAAAAAAATTAAATTAACTTTTATCGAAACAAGTTCATATAACAAAGAAAATGCAATTGAACTTAATCACAATAAAAGAGATTTTTATTACGATTTTCTTGATGAATTTAAAAAAATTCCAAATTATAATTCAACATTAATTCAATTATTAAAAATATTACTATAATGCAAAACAAAGAAATTCGAAATCAATTTCCGCTTGCTAACCAAATTACTTATTTTGATAATGCTGCCCTTGTTTTAAAACCACAAAGTGCAATTGATGCTGTTACAGATTTTTATACTAATAAAAGCATTTCATCTCGCACGGCTGATACTCCTTTAGGAAACGAAGTTAATAATACATTACATAGAGTTAGAGAAAAAGTCGCAACTTTATTAGATTGTCAGTCATCTGAAATTATTTTTACATCCGGAACAACTGAATCACTTAATAATTTTGCTTGAATGGTAGAACCATTACTTAATGAAGGTGATGAAATTTTACTTTCAGTAAACAATCATAGTTCTAACATTGTTCCTTGGATTGAAGTAGCAAAAAAAACTGGTGCAAAAGTTGTATACAGTGAAGATATCGAGAGTCATTTATCAGCCAAAACTAAAATCTTAGCTATTAGTCAAGAAAGCAATAACTTTCAAAATCAATTTGAATTTGATGCTTTAATCGCAAAAGCTCGTAGCTTTAATGCGATTATTGTTGCTGATGCAGCACAAGCTATTATTCATCAAAAAGTTTCACTACAAAAAGTTGATGTAGCTGTTTTTAGTTGCAATAAGTTTTATGGGCCTACTGGTCTTGGAGTGCTAGCAATACGCAAAAACTTATTAGCTAAGCTCTCACCAGCTAAATTTGGTGGTGGAAGTATTACTGAAATTAAAAAAGATTCAACTTGAGGCTTACGTCAAACAATTACCGCTTTTGAACCAGGGACACCTAATTTAGCAGCTTTTTTTATGTTTGATAAAGCTTTAGATTTTTTTAACTCAGTTGGTTATCAAAAAACACAAAATATTTTAGAAGATTTATCTCAGTATTTACACAGTAAATTAGCTAAGCTATCAAATGTAAAAGTTTATTCTAATCCTGGTGATTATATTGCAATTTTAAACGTTAAAGGTATTCATCCACAAGATGTAGCCACATATTTAGGAAGTAAAAACATTTATACACGTGCAGGAATTTTCTGTGCACTTTATATGCGAAATGTACTAACTGAAGACTCCTTTTTACGTATTTCTTTAGCGATTTATAATACTTATGAAGATATTGATAAATTAGTGTATGAACTTGAACACGGAGGTGATTTTTATGCATTTTAATCCAGATTTAGCACGTAAAACTATTATGCAGCACTACATGAAGCCGCAGCACAAAGCACAGCTAGAAGAAGGAAAATTTTCTACTACTTTTAGTACAACTTGCTCAGATAAACTAGAGCTAGAAATTAATTTGGATGAAAATAATAAAATTACAGTAGCGCAGTTTAATGGTAATGGATGTGCTATTTTCTTAGCTTCAACAGATTTATTTTTAGACTTAATTATTGGTAAAACGATTGCTGAAGCTATAGAGTTAGCTACGTTATTTAATAAATTTGTCAATCAAGAAGAATTGAGTGAAACACAAATTGAAAAATTAGGTTCACTTTGAGTCTTTTATAATGTTAAAACTCATTTAAACCGTGTTACATGTGCAACTTTGACAAGTAATCAAATCTTAAATGACTTTAATAAATAAACAAACAGCTATTATTTTTCACATTGACTTTGATTCTTATTTTGTCAGTGCACTCAGAACAATATATCCACATTTAAAAAATCAACCAGTAGCTTGTTCTAAAAACGTAAAACACGCAATAGCTGTTTCAGTAAGCTATGAACTAAAAAAACTTGGAATTAGTGCTGGAACTAAAATTTACGAAATTAAAGCAAAAGTCCCTAATGCTAGAATTGTACCAGCTAATTACAAATTATTTAATGCTCTTTCTAATAATATTTTTAGTTATCTAGCTCACAAATACACCAACTTAATGAAAGTGTGTTCAATAGATGAATGTTACTTAGATGTTTCTAATCTTTGTGCTAGTAAAGAAGAAGCGATTATACTAGCTGGTAAAATGCAGCAAGATATTTTGAAAACATTTGATATTCCTATTACAATTGGAATATCAAATACTTTTTTTGCAGCTAAAATGACAACTAACTTGGTTAAACCTTTTGGTATTGGATATACTGATGAAACTAATTTTCAGGATCGTTTTTGAGAATTACCTATCGAATATTTTCACGGAATCGGAAAACAAATTTCACCAAAATTAAGACAAATTGGAATTAATTCGATTAAAGATTTTGCTTCTAAAAATATAAATGACTTAAACTTGCAAAAAATTTTCGGTAGAACACTTATTGATTATTTTAATTGTTTGAATATTAATCGAAATGATCATATATATAAAGAAAAAAGAGTTATAAAAGGGATCGGAAAATCAGAATCATTTACTAATTTTCCTGTAAGTGAGGAAAAAGCAATATATACCATTAATCAATTTGCTAAGGAATTAACAATTAGAATGCAAACTAAAAACTTAGTTTGCAAAAACATTGCAGTTGGAATTAGAACTTTAAATAAAAATTGAGAGTATAAACAAAAGAAATTGCCAAAATATACCGATAATTTAGAGCAAATACAAAAAATTGTTAAAAAAATGTTTATTGACACTTACTTAAACAGTTCTTTTAGAGGTATTGCTGTCCGTCTAAGTGAACTAGAAAATAAATTAAATGTTTTTGAACCAATTAGTCTTTTAGAAAAACAAAAAAAGCAGTTAACTCAGGTAGATCGAATAATCGAAAATATTAATGATAAACTAAAAGCTAAAAAGGTTTATACTTTAAAAGAATTTCAAGAAAAACAAAAAGAAAAACAAGAAAATAGCGAATTTTTAGATAATGTTGTTTTTAAAAGATGATAGGAGAAAATATGAAAATCGGAATCTATGGTGGTAGTTTTGACCCAGTACATAAAGGACACATTAGCTTAGCTAAATACGTTATTAATGATTTAAAGCTAGATAAACTTTTATTTGTACCTACAAATGTATCACCTTTTAAACAAAAAAATAAAGGTGCAAAAAACGAAGATAAAATTCAGATGCTATCATTAGTACTTGAAGACAAAATGGAAATTTGTGAATTTGAAACAAAACGTGGTGGTGTAAGCTATACAATTGATACTGTCAAATATTTAAAACACAAATATCCAAATGATGAGCTATTTTTAATTATTGGTTCAGATAATTTACCAAAATTAAATAAATGAAAAGATATTGATGAAATTGCTGTTCTGACACAAATAGTAGTTGCTCGTCGTGACAAAAATATTAATAAAATTAACTTGAAAAAGTATCATGGGAAACTTTTAAATAATCGTTTATATGATCATAGCTCTAGTGATTTTAAAAAAGGATATTTAGACGAAGTAGATCCAAAAGTTTTGAATTACATCCAAAATAAAGGATTATATATTGAACAAATTGTACACAACTTGTTACCTGCACTTCGAGCAAAGCACTGCGTTGCAACAGCATCTTTTGCTGCCGAACTAGCTAAAGCACATAAAATCAGTGCTAAAAAAGCCTATTTAGCAGGAATAATGCATGACATTGCTAAAACTTGAAGTGAAGAAAAATCTCGTGAATTTATAGCAGAATTTGAACCAGAAAAACAAAATATTCCAGCACATAAATTACATCAATTATGCGGAATGCTATGAGCTAAACATTTTTATGGCGTTACTGACTTAGAAATTTTAAAAGCAATTGAATTCCACACAACAATGAGTGACAATATGTCTAATTTAGATAAAATCATTTTTATTGCTGACAAAATTTGTGAAGGTCGTAGATTTCCAGGAATTCAAAAAGTTAGACAGCTTGTCTTTAATGATTTACAAGCAGGTTTTAAAGAAGTTGTACGAATTAATTATGAATATAACATTAATAAAGGTGTAAAATTCGATAAAGAAGCACTAGATTTATATAAGAAATATTTAGGAGAAGAAATTTAATGGAACAAGAAAGACTACAAAAACTCATTTCGAAAGCTGGTGTTGCTTCTCGTCGTGATGCTGAAAAATTAATTTTAGACAAGAAAGTAACAGTTAATGGCAAAATAGCAGTTCTAGGACAAAGAGCAACATTTAACGATCAAATACTCGTTAATGGTAAACCAATTCAAGAAGAACAAAAAGTGTATTTTGTCCTTAATAAACCTCCTAAAACAGTATGTACATTAAAAGATAATTTTAATCGTAAAATCGTGACTGATTTAATCGATACACCGTACAAAATTTTTCCAGTAGGACGTTTAGACTATGATACAACTGGTGTATTAATTCTAACTAATGATGGAGATTTAGCTAATAAGTTAATGCACCCAAAATATAAAGTTGTTCGTGTTTATCGTGCTAGATTAAATGAACCGCTTTCAAAAATAGAATTAGCAAAATTAAACAAACCAATTTTTATTAATAATACTCAAAGTGTTCAAGATGTAATTCCGATTGAAGGAGCTCCAAAAAGTTACTTTGTAGTTTTAACAGTTGGTACATATCACCATGTTAAATTACTATTTGAAGCAGTTGGTAAAACTGTTATTAACTTAAAAAGAGTTGAATTTGGTGGTGTAACAGTTAAAGGAATTCCGGTTGGTGAATACCGTCAACTTAACATGAAAGAGCTTAAAACTCTTAGACAACTTGTTAAAGATACACAAAACTAAATTTTTAAATAAGTTTTTTAAATAGAAAAAATATTTTTTATTGCTAATATTAAGCTTTAAAAAAATTGTTATTAAGCTCGGTTTTCGAGCTTTTTATTGTAAAATAATAAAGCATAAAAACAGCAGTTTATTACATTTAGCTACAAATTTAACTTGTTTAAGCAATTTGCAAGTAGGTTAGCTGCTTAACTGAAAACATTAAGTTAAATTTACCTAATTGGAAATAAACCCTCCTTATGCAGAAAGAGGAAAAATATGTCAAGATATACAGGACCAGTGTTTAAAAAATCACGTCGTTATGGATTTTCAATTTTAGAAACTGGAAAAGAATTTTCTAAAGGAAGAAAAAGACAATACGCTCCAGGACAACATGGAAACAAAAGAGTAAAACTTTCAGATTACGGACTTCACTTATACGAAAAACAAAAAGTTAAATACATGTTTGGTGTTAGTGAAAAACAATTACGTAAAACATTTGAAAAAGCAGTTAAAATCAAAGGTGTTACAGGTACAAACTTACTTCAATTACTTGAAACACGTTTAGATAACGTAGTTTACAGAGCAGGATTCGCTACAACAAGAAGACAAGCTCGTCAATTAGTAAACCACGGACACTTTACACTTAACGGTAAAAAAGCAAACATCCCTTCAATGACAGTTTCATTAGGAGATGTTGTTGAACTTAAAGAAGCATCAAGAAACAACGTTCAAATTAAAGACGCATTAGAAAACAAATCAGCATCAGCTTGAATGACAAGAAAAGACTTCAAAGTAACATTAGACAGATTACCAGAAAGAAACGAAATGCATACAGAAATTAAAGATGCATTAGTAGTTGAGTTCTACTCAAAATAATAGGTAAAAGGAGAAATTATTTATGAAAAAAGATATTCACCCACAATATTTTGAAGTTAATGTTAAATGTTCAACATGTGGTACAGATTTTAGCTTTAAATCTGCACGTAAAAACTTTTCAGTTGATGTTTGTTCAGGATGCCACCCAGTTTACACAGGAAACCGTTCACAAGTTAAAGCAACAGGAAGAATTGATAAATTCAACAAACGTCTTGAAAAAATGGCTAAATAATAATTGTCAAATTAATAATTAAAAAACAACCTAGTAAGAATTTCTTACTAGGTTTTTTATATTTTATTTTTCTAAGTAAATCCATTACATAGCTTAACTTTTAATTTAATTAAAACAACAAACTAAATATTTTTAAATTGTTTATTTAACAACTCTATTAATTAAAGAGGTACCAAGGGCAAGAGGTACCTCAGAAAAAAATAGGGACGGTTGCGATTTAATCT
>NZ_JPOK01000008.1:0-39211 GCF_000733865.1 Mycoplasma buteonis | reverse complement strand
ATGGTGTTAGGTTAAATTTACCGTAAAGTTTTTAAATTGTTTATTTAACAACTCTATTAATTAAAGAGGTACCAAGGGCAAGAGGTACCTCAGAAAAAAATAGGGACGGTTGCGATTTAATCTAATCAAATAAAAAAAGACAAAAGGAAAACAAAAAAATGGAAATAACAGAAAGAATAAGAACATTAGAATCAATTCTAAAAGAATGGGAGGACATAGAAGACATTAATGCTGGTAGTTTAACGAATACTGGGTTCCTTCCTATTGATTACGGTTTATTTGGTTTTAGGCGTTCTCAGCTTAATATATTAGCTGGTAGACCTGGAACAGGTAAAACAACATTAGCATTAAATATTATGCACAATGTTTCAAAGAGGTTGCAACCTAATGAATATATTTTATTTATTTCGTTAGAGCAAGACGATTACAGCATCTTAGAAAAGTTCATTGCAATGAATGGACTTTATTCGTTAAATAACTTTAAAGGAATTAGAAATTATAAACGTGATTTACTTTCTGATATTCATTCTATCGCAAACAGAGTAAGTAAATTACAAGTACTTACATCAACAGATCCAAGTTTTAGAATTGAATACCTAGAGGAAATAATTAATAAACTTGAAAGACAAGGGATTAAAATAGTTGCTGTTTTCTTAGATCACTTGCAAATTACAGAAACAAAGCAGGTTAATTTACTTAAATATGAAAAATTAACAAAAATAACAAGAACTTTAAAAACTGCTGCACTTAGATTGAATATCCCTATTATTGCACTTTCTCAACTTTCTCGTGAAAGTGTTAAACAAGCAAGCAATAAAACCGAACAAGCTGCACCATCACTGACACATTTAAGAGATAGTGGAAGTATAGAGCAGGATGCTGATACAGTTTTATATTTATGTGATGCACCGCAAGAAGCTCAACCAACTAACAAACATATAAAAACTATTGAATTACATGTTCTAAAGAACAGAAACGGAAGGTGTGGTTATAGTAATTTAAATTTTGTTCCTGAGTTTGCTCTAATGGAAGATGAAGGAGCAAACTTAAGAATTAGAAAACACATTTTAAATGCTCAATCTATGGAAACAATTTATAAAGATGTAATCCGTAGCTATAACGAAGCAGAGCGATTACAAGAGTTAAGAAGACAAAACGAAGAAATTAAAAACATAGTAAAGCAAGAAGCTGAAAGAAAAGCAAAAGAAAATAATGAGGTTAAATAATGGAAAATACAAATAACAAAAATTATAATGCAAATATATATCTGCTAGGTACTGTGAAAGATTTCGAAGAAAATGTTTCATCAAATGGTAAAAAATATATTTCCGGAACAATTGAATACCTACAGAAAAAACCTGATCGCCAAAATACGATAGCATACTTAAAATTTTTATGTTTTAATCCTAAAATAATTGAAAACTTGCAACGTGATTGCTTTTATCAATTTGTCGGAAAATATAACATAACAAGAAATCAAAACGAGGAAACTCAGGAATATTTTCAAAATATCAATGTTATAATTACTGATTTTGTTCCCTTTCCTCCTGAAAAAATGAGATTTCAATATTACCCAAGTATTTTAATGCTAGTAGAGGGTTATTTATCTGAAGAAATCAAAGTTACTTCACCTGGAAAACGTTTGAATACTCAATTTAAGTTTAATTATTCTAGCAAAATAGTTTATAACGATTACAATGGAAACACGCAATCAAACTTTTTTAATTTTGAGAGACAATTCGGACGAGACTGATGTGATGAATTTCTTTTAGGTTTTTCTTCTGATATTTGAAACCATTTAAATAAAGGAAGTAAAGTTATAGGATTATTCCAACCATACGTAAAAACAAAACGTGATTCAAGTACCGGAAAAGTTTATAATAATTTAAATTTAGAACTAAGTTTTGTATTTTTTGCAAGTCCAAAAAATCCACAAGATTTTCCCTATAATGAAAATATAAACTTAGAAGGAAATCTTACAAGTCAATCACTTCCAAATACAGATCACTTAAAAATGGCTTTAATGTCTTTAAAAGAAGTAAAGAAAATTAAAGAACTACAAAAAGAAAGCGAAGAGTTTTTTAAAGAACTTAAAAACAACAAAGAGGAAACCCTGCAAAGCAGCCCAACCGACGCAACGACGGAGGTAGTTTTAAACAAAGAAGAAAAAGAAGAGGAAAAGAATAACGAAACATTAATTGAAACAAAATCAGAAGAAAAAGCAGAAGAGAAACAAGAAATTAAGGAACCTAAACAACAAAACACTGCAGTAAAAGATGATATTTTTGCTGAACTTGATGGGTATAAATTCGAGTGAAAAGAGTAGAGGAAGAAATGGAAAATAATTTAAGTCAACCTCCTTTATTTACCGAAGAAAAATTAAAGGAAATTTTACATTATACAGATTTAGAAGCTAACCCATCGTATGACGCATTTAAATCAAAAGAATTTTATGAAATCCAAAGCGGTGCAAAAGGAGTGAGCAAATCCTTTGGCGGTGCGATTATTTCTATATACAGGTTAGTTAATGAACCTATTTTCAACTCTGTTTGATGTCGTAACCAATATAATCACATAGTTAACACGATTAAACCAATGTTTTATAAAGTTTTAGACTTTTTAAAAAACGAGCATGGACTTGATTATAATCCTTATATTAAGATAACTAATGACGCGGTTTATTGAAATTATGATGATGGTGGAATGGGTAGAGCTATTTATTTCCAGAACTTTGAAAAAACGCAAGCATTCCAAGGGATTACATTACCAAAATCTTCATTCAGATTTGGTGAACTTGTTATTGATGAACCAATTGAAGATCCAGTTGATAGTAAAAAGACAGCATATGAATTAGAACAACTTTATGCACTTCAAGAGGAAAAGCTTCCCTTATTATTACAGAATACAGTTTTAAGAAGTTTACCACCTGAAAACTTCCAAATTAAAGTTAAGTTTTTTTATAACATCTTCACAACTTCTCATTTTTTAATTCAAAATTACCATAATAAGGTTATACCGCTAACTAATATAAACGGAGCAACTAACGAAGAAGTACTAAAAGATTTAATTAATAATAAATATATTTATAAAGAGGATTCAAAGTTTGACAATGATGCTGGGATTACCGTGATTATGTTCTCTCGTGAATTTGTTCCAAGTTCACAAATGTCACCGTTACAAAAAAAGCACCTAGATAGCTTAAAGGTTAAAAATTACCGTTTATGAGTTGTTACAGTTGCAGGTTTTGCGTATGAAGATAGCAATAATAAAACTAACTTTTTTATGCGTCCTATTCTGTATGATGAAAATGGAAACCTAAGTAAAAAAATAGATGTTATTACTTATGATGATTTTTATACTCTTTTAAATAATGGTGAGGTTCATAGCTTTTGAGATGGTTTTGATCCAGGTAAAAGCGATAATGCTAGTTGGGTAAGGATAGCAGTTTTAAAAACTGGTGAAATTATTTTAATGGAAGCAATCGAAGACTTAAAACAAATAGCTAAAACTGATTCACGTCTAAGCGTTAACGTTACATTAATTAATTTAATTCATCAGCATAATAAAAAGTTAAAAGAGAAGTTAAAAAATTCGTACCAATACGAGGAGGATTTTTTAACTAATACTATTTTACTCACTGATAATGATATTATTCTCGAAAGCTTAAACGCACTTGCTAGGCAATACGTACTAGAAGGTAAAAGCGTGATGCCACCAATTATGGCAACAAAAGCAAACCGAAGAGACACTAAAAAGGAAATGTTCGGAATAGTATCGCGTCAAAACTGACAGAAATTTATTTTCGAAAACGGTTTGATTAAAGTTATTCCAAGTGAAGGAACTAAACAACTTTTAAAAAATCTTGGTTATCAAGTAATAGAAGCTAATGAAGAAAAAAGAAATGAAAAAGCATACCCGTGAATTTACGATTTAATTAATGCTTTCGAAATGTCAGCAAGCTGAATTTATAAATATAGCTTATCAATGTATAAACAAAAATTAAAAGAAGGTGAGCAACATGAGTAAGAGTAATACAGCGTTATTTGTGCAAAAAATATTAATGGAAAAAGAAAACAATTTTAATAATCTTAAAATTGAACCAAATACTAAAACACAATTTGAGCGAAATGGTGCTAATATTCAAGTTACGCAATTAGCAACTAACTTACCAACTTTTAAATTAAAAAATAAAACGGAGCTAATGCAATTTTTAAAAAATAATCGTTTTTTAGAAAAAATTCAAATGCTTGAATTTAATTTATATACCAAGGGAATTTATGCACTTGGTATTGAAAATAATAAAAAAATTGTTTTAGCGGAAGTACTTAGCTATGAAGAAGATGAAAATAATAAATTAGTATATTTAAAAGTAGTAACTAAAACCGCAACACTTGAAGGTGAAAGTTACGACTTAATTGAGGAATACGATTTATTAAATTCTGTAATTATTAAGCAATACTTAAGAAGTCACAAAACCGGCGTAACTGAAGATTTTGCAAATTTTAAAAATCATTATAGACAAAAATTAAATGACTTAGATTATATCCCTTACGTTTTATTTAGAAATAGAGCGGATCAAATGAGGGATATTGATTTAGTTAATGAAGAATATTGAAAAATTTTAAACACTAAATTAAAAGCTTTTGTATTTGATACATTTTTAAGTTTACCACTTCCAACTATTAACTGAAATTTAGGAGGTGATAAACCTAAGGAAATATTAAAAGCTTTTTATTCTCTAGATTCTAATAGACTTGTTAAAATCGACACAATGAGTGCACTGAACTCTATGGGTGACAGCTTTGAAATTCGTCAAACTTCAACGCAGTCACAGGTACTACTACAATCCATTGAATCAATTCAATACTGAATCAAAAAAAGTTTATTTTTTAAAAAGGATTCAGAAGATGGAGGGACACATAATAAACATACTGCTGAAGTTCAAAAAATGAACTCAGATTTTGAGGATTATATTGAAACAAAAGCAAACCTAAGAGAGTATTATTATGAGGACTTTGCTAGACTTATTTTAAGAGCTTTAAACCTTGATTATAAACAGGATATAAGCGTTATTGTATCAGGTTCAACTTTATGAATGGAAGAGCAGGCAAGAATTGAGCAAACTAATCAAGACGGTGTTAATATTAACCCAACTAAGCAAATAAAACAAGCGGAGCAAAAGCAAGAATATGAATAATATAGATAGCGATTTTTTAGCAATTAGTGACAATCTAAAAAGCTTTTATATTTATGAACTACTTAGCGACAGTGAAAAAATTTTATTAGAAAACAATAGCATTAATATCGTTCGAATTAATAACATTGGTTATTATACTTTTAACGTTGTTACAAATAGTAAGAATACGATTTTAACAAGTGAAGAAGATAAAACAAGATTAGGATTATTTAATTCTTTTGAACTATCAACAACCCAAAAAATTCCATTAAAGGAATCAACTTTTTACGTTTTAAGTGAAACAGAAATAAATACAACTGAAGAGCTTAATAATTCTTATTATTTTGAATCTAAGCTGGAAGAAAATTTATTTAATGAAGTAACTGAGCAAAGTGCAGTGACTTTTACAGCTAGTAGATTAAAAAGCTTTAAAGAGCTTAATAAAATTAGTTTCGTTTTAAATAAAGATGATAATAATAAATATAATCAACTAACTTTAAAATTACCTAAAACAGCACTGATAAACAACCTGATTTTTACAGCAAGAAATGAAGAAAACGAAAGCTATAGAATTAAACCAAATTTATTAAGCAATAACCCACCGTATTTACTTTTTTGTAACCCTATCAATATTATTGATAATAAATTAAGCTTATACCCTTGAACTTTTAATCCTATTAGATGAATTTCCTACGCAGTTATAAAAGAAGTATCAGAGCAACAAGAAGACAAAAGTTATAGAGTTGATTTATTTAGATTATTTACAATTTTAGAAATTATAGAATTTAAAGATGTTTACTGACAACTTTTTGCAGTTTCTGATGCTGTTAATTCTGGATATAAAGGAATGGATAAAGAAGAAAAAGAAAAGTGACAACAAGAGTACGGGCAATTTAATAAAGCCAGTGAGTATATTGATTATGAAGTTTTTAAAATCTTATCTAGCTATAAAAAACAAAATCAAATTCAAGCTGTTAAATCGATTATGCTGCTTTCATCATCTCAGTTATCAGGACAGTATTGTTATAAAGGTGGTAATACCCAGGAGCATAAAACTATTTTCCCTTTCTATATTGAAAAAATCGGAGTTGACTTTTATATAAAGAGTGATATCTATAAATTAGAAGAGCATTTAAAACCATTACTAACAAATGCGTTTTTAAATGCTAATGCTTTTATAGTTAATGACCAGATGGTACAACTTCCATTATTGCCTGAGAAATTACAGGAACTAGATTATTCACAAAATCCAACCGACTTTAATGAAAAAACTTTAAACCTTGATTATCCTTTTTGAATTCAGCTAATAGGTGAAAAAGCACAAAGTAATTTTTTATTTTTAGGAGATGCTAAAAGTAAAACACAAAGGCGGTTTATGTATGAAACTTATACGGTATCAGGCTCAGTTACAGACTCATCATTTGCAGTGAGAAGAGAGTTTCAAACCAAGGATATTTTAAAATGGAAGATCGAAAGAGTAGGTGGAACAGTTAAGGATATAAGGTGCAAGTCTCTCGGCTCATACACTATTGAAATTAATGAACCTTATACAGGTGGGCCACACACTGGTACAACAACTGAATTAATTTATAAATATCAGTGCGTGGGAATATATGAAATAGACAAACCTAAATTCGTTTATTTTGACGAGCAGCCTGATTTATATTTTTACAATAAAAACGATTTAGCTAAAATTATCGATCCTGATAATTTAGCTGAAACTATTAGCTATGATTTTGCTTTTGATTTAAATGAAGGTGAAAGGCTTGAATCTCTTTTAATATCTTCGGTATGAACTGACTGGGTGGAACTAGATTTTAAAAATGGTAATAGTATAAAGCTGAGAACTTCTAATTATGAAAATCAAACTCACGCAAGAACTAAAATAAACATATGATAACATGGGAACCGCAGCCCGAAAGACGGATTATAAGGATGTAACTTATGGATTTAATTAATAAATTAAGCGAAAAACTTGACTTATCTAGTCAGGAAATAAACGAGCGTTTAAATTTAAAACAGGACGCAAAACCTTTAGAAATTTTAAACGCTCTTGGTATATATTCAGTTTTCGAAACCAAGGAAGCACTCACTGAATATATTGGTAATAAATTAAACAATAAGGAACATGAAATAAATCAATTAAAAGAAGCTCTGACAAAGAAAGAGCAGGAAACTTTGACGCTAAGCGAACAGCTAGCAAAAGCGAGCGACAAAGTGAATAAAATAGTTCAAAGTGAAATTAATAAAATTCAGTTTGCTAATAAAGTGGATGTTAATCAACTTGATTTAAATGAACTAGATTTTGATAATTTAAATTTATCAATTATTAAACAAGGTAAAAAACTAAACTGAGAAGTTAAAGAAGAGACAAAAGAAAAACCCAAAACGTTTAAATATTGACCTAATGGGATTATTACAAAATATTAAGGAGATTTATGGCGTCATCAATTGACTTAAAAAGTGCGTTAGAAACTCAATTTTCTTTAATTCAAGGGAACGCATCAAGTGGAGAGCAACTAAAACTATCACAAGCACAAGCGTCACAAGTTCTTAGCTACGTATTTGACAAATCAGTTTTTATTAATGAATTATGTAATAATAACACTGTGCTGTCAGCTTCATCAACACATTTAACAGTTGCTAAAAACCAAGCTTCAAAACTTGCTAAAAAATCTAAGCTTGGAACTGGAGAATTCAATAAATGAAGAATTACGAAAGACATTTCAATCCCATGAAATGAACCGTTAATTGCAAGTGAAGCAATTACTCAGTTTGAATCACAAATGATGCCGGTGAACGTTGCAAGTGCTAAAGCTACTAAAATTTTAAACCAATTCGCTCACACTTTTGAACGCACTAGCTTTACAAACTTAGAAAATAAAATTATTACAGATAATAAAAAAATTACTTTTGACTACGAAGCTAAAAAACCTGAAGAAATTTACGACGAATTAGTTAAGCAAGCAACAACACTAAGTACAACAGTAGATCAAGAACAAGGAATTGACTTAATTGATCCTGATGATATTGTTATTATGGTTAAACCTCTGGTATTTGATAAATTAGCTAAATATGGATTAATAGGAAACAGAGCAGAGCGTAGCTATGATTTAGGTGCTAGTGGAATTAAAACACTAGCAGGTTACAGAATTTTATCAAACCCATATCTAAACCAATTTGATGCAATTGTTTCTGTTAATTTCTTAGCTACTGGTGCTATGAGTATCATCGCATTAAATTACGGTAAAGTCGATAATCTTAGTGAGGATTTAGCTTTATACTTCGAAGGAAAATTCGCAACAGGTATTGTATACGACAAGTTAGCTGTTGGATTAGCTAAAACAAGCGTAAACAAAAAGGACGAGAATAAAGCGGTTGAGTTACCTGATGGAATTGAACCACTTAAAGGTTAAAAATGCTATTAGCATACTCTAACCCAATAATTAAACCTATAAAGAAAAAGGAAACAAAAAGGGCAGGCTATTGAGGTGGTTTTTTAAAATCTCTTGCTATGCTCTTTTTTGATTTCTTAGTTGAAGCAATTAGTGATCTAGCTGTTTTAGTTTATCCTCCTATAGGTGCAGCAATGCAAGTTATTAAAATAGGTGTGAGGTTTATTAAAAATGTAGTTAGTGAACTGATTTTTTACGGAGAGGTAAATTGAAAGAGTGTTTTTTTAAGCACAGCAATGGAATCACTTGTATTTTTTGCTGGAAAAGCTTTTAAAGGTGTTAACACATTTTTAAAAGCTAAAGGTGAAACTAATAGAATTTTTGCAAATTTACAAAAAGCTTTAAACGTTTCTAAAAACATTTATAGATTTATTCGCTCTGATATTACTAGAAAAATAACAAAAACAAGCAATGCAGTTTTAAAGAAGATTTTTAAACATAATCCTAAATTTTTTAATTTAGCTAAAAAAATAAATTTAACAAATACTAACCAAATAGTAGGAAGGGCTAAGCTTGTTTATAAAAGTATTAGAGAACCGCTGACACTAGTAGCGAAAGGACGTCAAAAAATAGCACAAATATCTAAAGCAAAGTTCGAGAAAAGAATTGAAAAAACAGCATTAGATATATGAGAGAAAAACACTAAAAAGTTAATTAGTCAAAATAAACTAACAGACAAAGCAGCTAAGAGATACACCCAAGCATTACACAGATACAATAAAGGGCAAATATATTTTAATAGTAGCTGAATCAGTGGAGTGCGTGTGTATAATCCAAAATACTGGGAGCAAACTAGCTTTATTAGTTTCTTTCTTTATTTTAAAAGAGATGCAACTAAAACCAGCACTAACCTCTTTGGTAAAAGACCACTTGAAATGGTTTTACCACTTAGAACTTTTTATGAGTTTATTTATGCACCAAGTAAAGGAAAGTATTACCTGAAAAATTTAGCATGAGGATGAATTTGAAGAGTAGGACGCACTGACCTGGTTGAAAAGCATTTTAATAGCTTTGGTGAGCTGGTTAACAGCGACACACTTAGAAGGTATAGAATAGAAAACTCTTTTAATAAATATGCGGAAGCTTTAAAAACTGATTTACTTAACTTCAAGTTTGTTAAAAGTCACAGAACTAATAAAACGCAAAAAATAGCGTATATAGAACAGCAAGGGAACGCGTATAAGCTAAGCTTTACGCGTAACCTTAGCGATGTACCAAGAAGCTTTTACCATACACGTCAAGCAAAGTATCAACCCAAAATAAGTAAATTAAAAAGAATTAAAAGAAAGTAGGTAAAAATGAGTAATAATGAAAAACTCGAAAGTAAAACCCATGAACTAGAAAGAATTAAGCAACAAATAAGTGAATTATCTGATAAAATCACATCCCAAATGTTTCAAGAAATTCCACTTGAAGAACTTAAAGCAAATCAACCCGGTTATGATAGCAGAGGGAACTGAAACGGCGATAAAGCATCGAGGGACCTTGAAAGTCTTAAGATGCGTAAAAAGGTACTTGAAAGCGAAATTGAAACACTTAAAAAACAAGCAGAGCAAGAAAAAGCAAAACCTAAGGTAAATAAAAGTGAATTAATTCAAAATAAAACTAGTGAACTAGAAGAAGTTAAGAAATTAATTAATAAGCTTGATGAAAAAATAAAAGGGCAAGCATTTGGAGAGTATCAGACAGATATTTTTAAAGCAAATGAGTATGGTTATGATAACAAAGGAGTGTGAAGCAGTCAAAAAGCATCCAGAGACTTAGACAATCTTAAAGAACGCCAAAAGACAATCGAAAACGAATTAAAAGCGTTAGCACTTCAATCTGATGAAGTGGAGCAAATAACAGAGGTGGAAAGCTATCATAAAGTTACTAGTGAAGTAGCTACAAGACACACAAGCGACGAAACACCCGCAGCACCTGGAAGCGTTAATGAAGTGGTTACAATAGCTGAGGAAGAGACTTTTAAAGAGTTAGTAAAATCATCTAATAAATTAACCAGTGAGCAACTAGCTAAATTTAAAGAGCTAATGAGTGATAATGAACCTATTTTAAAAGGTAATCAACTTATTTCTGATTTAAAAGTTGCTAAAAGCGAAAGTACCCAAGATAATGAGAAAATAA
Organism: Mycoplasma buteonis; assembly: GCF_000733865.1. Classification (GTDB taxonomy): domain Bacteria; phylum Bacillota_I; class Bacilli_A; order Mycoplasmatales; family Metamycoplasmataceae; genus Mycoplasmopsis; species Mycoplasmopsis buteonis. The sequence goes on along the minus strand of NZ_JPOK01000008.1, from coordinate 28,456 downwards.
GCACGTTACAAAATCAGCTAAGCGAATTTATTGCAAAGTTCCAAACCCAGCTAAACAAAACCCTGCAAAGCAGCCCAACCGACGCAACGACGGAGGTAGTTTTAAACAAAGAAGAAAAAGAAGAGGAAAAGAATAATGTGCCTAATAATCAAAAGCAAACCGAAGAGACAAAAGAAAAACAAAGCAGTGTCAGTAAAAACACACTGCCAAGCAAAATTAAAAGTATTCTGGATTTTTTTAAACTGAATAAAGAAGATTTTAAAAACTCTCTTCAGATTATAAACTCTGATTTTATAATTCCACAACGTTTTAAAATACTTTATAAATCAGCTGATGTAGACTATATTTATAACAAAATCGCAGTTGCCGTATTCTTAGCAGCTGATAACTTGATAAACAATAAAGCGAGCTACTTAAAAGATGCTTTAAATGATAATCTAGATGACTTTATTGATGTAATAACTAAGCGAAGATACGAACTATTTAGGGAAGCAATTTTTAATGAAATTAATTTCAGGTTACTTAACGAATCAATTCCAGAGCTTGCAACCCGTCAAAGGTTAGCAAGTTCGAACCTTAATTTATATAATGATGGTCGCGAGTTTTCTTTTACTGAACAGTATTTAAATCCACTTGCTTTAAGGATGTTAATTAATGCTAATTTTGACACCCTTTATAATGAAATTAATTTCAATTTAGAACAAAATCTAAAGCTATATGACAAAGTGAACAAACAAGGTGACAAACTGACAGAATTAGAGCAGCTAACAGCTAACGACAGCGAAAAACTTGAAGCATTAAAAGAAAAATTAAGCACCTTAAAAGAATTAGCTGATAAATTAGAAGAAAATAAAATTGCAGCTAATTTAAAAACTAGTGCACTAGATTCATCAATTACTAAGCTAGAAGCAGAGCTGACACACTGAACTAGTGAAACATTAGAATATAAAAGCCAAAGCATTACGCAGCTTGAAGCTTTTACTAATGATATTAATGAACTTAAAAAAGATGTGGAAGATGTAAAAAATAAATCTACTGGATTTTTATCATCTGCTGAGTTTTTTGATAATTTAGCAAGAATTGATGGGCAAATTTTTCCACAAATAACTGAGCTACAAAATCAGCTAAGAGATTTTAAAGGCAATATAAATGATAATTATAAAGACTTTGAAAGTACTAAAAGGGAATTAGCTAAACAAATTAATGAAGCTAATGAGGATATTAAAAGCACCTTAGAAAGTCTTAAAACAAAATTACAAGAGTTAGAGACTTTGCCAAGACAATCAGGCGACGGAGAAGCGGTAAACTTAACACCTATCAATAATAAAATTAGAGAAATAGAAACTAAATTAAATAAGGTACCACTTCCGCAGTTTATTGTTAGAAAACCGCAGTTCGATGAACTTGTTAAAAAAACTAATGATAATGTAGCTAAAACTGAGCAGCTTAGTCAAAGACTAACACAAGCTGAGAACTTAAATCCAAAAGTGACGCAGTTAGAAGAGCAAACTAATGAGCTAAAAAGCAAAATGGAGCAGTTAGCTAATACACAAAGCGAACAAGCTCCAAGGGTAGAAGCTCAAACAAGCAATGCAAAATTATTAAATATAGACGGACTAGCACAGTGAGATGATAGCAAGGAATATACACGTATAGCATATTTAGGTAATGGAGTTGAATTATTAGTAAATAATCAAAACAATAACATTTGAAAAATTAAATCATTTACTAATCCGTTAGCATTTAGAAGGATTTTTAAACGTGATTACAAAATAAAAATAGCAAAACCACGTAAAGACCAAAACATAGAGGGAATTGATTCTATTATTTCATCTTATAGTAGAGTGCTTGACCTTGCTAACCGTTCTATTTACTGCGGACTATTAGACTTTAATCACGCTTCAGAATTATTTAAAAAATTTGTTTCAAATAATCAGGATTTTTTAGCTAAAAGTTTATTAGTTGATAGCTTTAAAATTTTTAGGGAATTAGTACCATTTGGGAAAATTACACAACCTATTAATGGAGCTATGTTTGTTAAATTTTCAAATAATTTAAGTGAAATTGATTCATATAGAAATGCTGCGAATACAGAAAATAAATGAGTAGAAAAGCAAAACCCTAGACAGCTACCAAATTCAGAGATTTCACAGGTAAATGTTAAAACCGCTGACTTAGTCTTTGCTTTCATTTTAGACGATGCCGATACACCTGACCCTACAAATTTATCAACAGGGTTTGAAATTGTTCTAAGATGAGAAAAATAGGAGGAGTATGGAAGTTTTAAAGTATATAGCTACTGGTGCAGGTGGTGTTGCCCTAGCTGCACTATGCTATGCAATTTATTACATAACTAAGCAAAAGCAAAACAGTAATAAAAACAATAATACCCAAAACATTAACATTAATACAACTGATGAAAAGCTTGATTGAATTATAAAAGAAATTCAAACACTGACAGAAAAGGTTAAGGAACTAGAAAAAAAGCAAAATCTAAGCGATAACGCTTTTTTATTCTTTGTAGAAAGTCAAAACATTAGTAAACATACCAAAAAGCAAATTAATAACTTACTTAAAGGAGATTTTTTAAATGACTAAATTTAGAAAAATTTTAAATAAACTTAGAGAGTTTTTTACATGATTTAAAATAAACTCTAAAAAGCAGCTATTACATTACTTAGCAACATTCCATTAGATCGTAGTGATGTGGAAAAACTTGAACGCATTACAAAGCGTTTTAGAGCTACAGAAAACATGCAGTAATAGGATTTTATATCTAAACAAAAAAACGCGTCTTAAAACGCTTTTTTATATAGTTTTAGAAGGTGTTTAATTTTAATCCTCTCTTACTTGTGAAAATTATGTAATTTTTTTCAAATTTTTCAGTCTTAATATTCTTTTTATCGTATCAGACAAAAATAGCAGTTCCTCCATTTTCTTTTATTTTCTTTTCTAGACGTTTAAATTGCTTTTGAGTTTCTTCTTTTGGTACAAAATAACTTTTAAGTTGAAAGTAATAAGTATGTCCTTTTTTTGTAGCTATTAAATCGATTTTATAAACAGCATCCTCAAAATCACTAGGAATTTTGACGGTATACCCTTTATTTTCTAAGGATGTTTTTAAACGTCTTTCAGCGTAGTAATTTAAAAAAGCTCAATCGATTAAAAGCTTTTGGTATTTCCTTAGCATCTCGTTTGTATTTGGGAGGTTCTTTTTTTCTAAATAGCTAATAATGTGGGAGGTGATTTTATCACCTTCTAAATCTCTAAACTCTCTGTAACTTTTTCAATTTCTAGATCATAAAATTTTTTTAACAGACAGTCCTAATTCGTTCATGTTTGGTAATTTTATTTTATTCATAGTAATCCTTTAAATTTATAAATATTATATATTTATAAATTTTATTTATGTTATAATTTTAATGGGAAGAAATTAAAACCTTCCCTTAATGTCTTTTTTTTAGAACTTTTTGATAATCTCAAACTGACAACATAACTAATTTATTTTCATAAATTTATTTCAATTCCTGTGTTTTTTTTATTTATATTAACAGTTTAAGCATAATTGAAAGCACGCATTAATTGGCGTGTTTTTTATTTTTCTATTTTTGTTTTTTGTTCTTCTTCAATATAAATATTATTGGTATCTCCAAGAGTATCAATTAAGGTTTTAACATTTTCAAAAACATCAATTAAATTCATATCTGTTTTTAATAATTCTTTTATTTTTTGTTTTACTTCTAAGTTATTAGCTAACTGAATGGTTAACATGCTTAAAACGTCTCCGTATTGTTTAAATAACGTTTTATATTTCCCTTTAATTACATCGTATGCTTCTAATAAATCATGATAAGACAAGGTGGTAACACTTTGGATGTTATTGCTATCAAGTAGGTTTATAATCTTTTGTTCCTCGTCTCTTTTTACGTAGTTTACTCATGTAGTGCTTAGTGATTTATGTCCTAATATATCAGCGATATCTTCAAGCTTCATACCATCACGGAAACATTTAGAAGCTTTAGAGTATCTAAAAATATGACTAGTGACTAACTTATTACTGTCTCAGTTATCTAGTGTATAAATGTGATTACGTGCAAAACGTGCGAGAGCTACCTTTAAAGCTTCATTAAGAGCATCGAAGTTATTACCATGCTTTTCTAACACAATTTTAAAAATTTGTTTAAATGTGCTATTAAATTCCTTAGGTATAACAAACGGTCTAAGGTTCCCGTTTTTACTTGCTTGGGTTATTCCTGTATATGTGTCTGTTTTATCATCATATTGTCAGGTTATTTCTTTTATTGCTTTTAAAAACTCATTAGAACGGCAACCATTAACAATTAAAAAGCATGTGTATAGATTTAATAAAGGGTTTGCATGTTTTCTAAGCTGTGACTTAATAATTTCAATTTCAGCAGTTGATAGAGGTTTTTTATTAGGTATTTCCTTAGTAGCTTTTGGGAAACGATTAACGTTAAAACTAACATCATAAACGTTCTCTATTTCTTTAAAGTATTTTTTAATAATAGCTTTACAAAAATTAAAATAGTTAGCTTTATGACTTGCTCTAATTTCAATTAATCTTTTTAGAATATCATCATAATTAAAACTAGCATCCTCATCAAAAAAGTTTTTAAGTGCACTAGCGTATTTTTTACGTGAACTTAGTTTGATATCCTTGCGGTTTAAAAATTCATTTAAGAACTCTTTATTATTAAATTCTTTAAAATCTTTTAACATAACGTAGCTCCTTAAATTTGTTTAGTTTCTCATGTATCAGATAAATCTGAAAACTTAACAGTGTTTAAAATGTCTTCATATGTTTTAAGTACATTGGTTTTAATAAATTCTCTCGCTTCAATAGTTTCATAATCAAGTTTGCTAGTAAATACATTAATTTTTTTATTAGCTAGTTCTTTAGCTTCTTCTTTGGTTAACATTCCAATAATGTACTCCATTGTAATAGGATTGAGTTTCTTAGTTAGTAATCTCATTTTCTTAATTGTTTTTAATTGAACTTCGATTTTAGTAGTTCCATTTGATAAATTCATAATATTTTTTCCTTTTTTTATAATAAATTTGAAATATATATGTTATGATTTTATCGGTGTGTATGGTTTGCTTTTAGTACACACCACTTTTTTAAATTTTTCATAAAAATAAATTAAATAAAAATAAAAAGTGACTTGTCAAATACAGTCACTTTTTTTCTATACAAATAAACAGAATTAATAAAATTATAAAAACATAATAAACATTAATAAAATTTATTTATATATTAAATGGTTTGCTGTATTTAACATATAACGTATATATTATTATTAACGTAAAAAGTTAGTTACCTAATTGATAACTAACCGTAAAGATATATTAAGGTTAAGTTATTCAATGGTTTGCTGTATTGAGTAAACTTTTTACAGTAATATTATAAAACTATTTCTTTAAAAACAGAAATAAATTTTTTTATTTTTTTTAAATTCTTTTGTTTATTATTCTTTATCTCTTTTCTCTTAGGTTACGTTGTAACCTTTTTTTATTTCAGTGTTTAGCGAACCGCACTAAAGGGTGCGGACAGCTGAACGCTGGACCGTTTAAATTGTTTTTAAGGTTATTGCTAGTAATGTCGTTTATACTAGTTTTAACCATTTGTTTTTAATATTATGTTATTTAAATATATTAGATATATATAAAGTATATATAATAAAAATACTTTAAATATTTTTATTATATATACTAATAATAATATATTTATATATAATTATTAATATATATATATATATATAAATGTATATATTTAATAAAATATTTTACCATATTTTATTAAATATATACTATATTAGATAATATAATATTATTTATAATAGATAATATATAAATTAAATATATAAATATATTAAATATTATTATTTAATAAATAACATTAACTATAAAAGCTATTGGAGTAGTTTTATAGTTAATGTATATATAACAAATAATTTTATATTTTCATTAATACTATTAGTTTAATAGGTTTATAATTATTATGATGTAACAACACCGCTTTTGTGCGTGTTGTTTACACCATAATAAAACTAATATACAAATTAACAATAATTCTAATAGACTTAATAAATACATTCACATAATAGATTAATAACTAAAATATTAGGAGCGTCTGCGTCTCTGTGCTATCGACAACAGAAGACGCTGACGCTCTGGACAGTCTTACTGTCTATTTAGTTGATTACTATATTATTCAAATTTATTTAATTAAAGTTTATTAAGTTTTATCGTTATTTACTAGCTTTATCATGGTGTTAGGTTAAATTTACCGTAAAGTTTTTAAATTGTTTATTTAACAACGCTTGATTTAAAAATTAAATAATAATATGAATAAAAAAGATAGCAATACTAGTTGCTATCTTTTAATTTTAATTGATTTAAATCAATAATTTTTGTAAAGCGATCTTTAATTTCAGAATCAGAAATATGATGGGAAATAACTATAATTGTTTTATCGTAATTTAAAATATTATTTGCTATTGTTTCACGGCTAGATTCATCAAGATTTGAAATAACTTCATCTAAAATATAAATATCTTTATCCTGATAGAAACTATTAGCTAATTTCAGTTTTTGTTGCTCTCCAACAGAAAGAGAATTGATATCAAAGCTTTTATTTTGATATAAAGCTAAATCTATGCTTAAAAGCTTGCATAAGTCAGAAATTCTATCTAAATCAAAAGCTTCATTACCAGCTATAACTTGCTCTATTTTCTCAAAAGGAAGTAACTCTGAATTAACTTCACAATAACCTATATTTAGGCTTAAATCAGTATCAGTTTCTATTTTTGTACTGTTAAAATAAATTTCACCTTGATAATTAATTAAATTAAGTAATGCTTTAGTTAAAGTGCTCTTTCCACTTCCTGATTCACCTACCATTAGCACTTTTTCTTTAGCTAATATTTCAAAACTAAAGTTCTTAAAAATTGGTTTATTATCTAAATAACTAATAGTTAAATTGTTTGTATATAATTTGCTAAAAGTTTCTTTAGCCAGTAATTTGCTTTGTAATTTACTTGAAAAGTAAATTGTAAGCTTGTTTTTCAATCTGGATAATTCTTTGAATTTTTTTATTAGCGAAATAATGAAAGTAAATTGATTTAAAATTTCACTGAAATATAAAATAATGGTTAGTAAAACTGCAAATTCAATTAAATTACTTTTATAAAGAGCAAAACCAGCGATAAAAAATGAAGCTAATAATGCAAAATCAATAAGTTTACTAAACAATTCACCCAAACTTTCTGAAGAATGAATTTTAAAATGATTTAAATATAATTTGCTTGTATCTTTTTTGAAATAATTAAACAACATCATAATTTTATTAGCAAAAATAAAATTATGTACACTATCAATTCATCTTGATACTTTTTGAATTCGAGTATCCTCTAAGTCTAGTTTTTTAAGTTGAATTTTTGTGTTATACTGAGCTACAAAAATATTAAAGAAAATTTTTAGAAAAACTACAGCTGCAAGAATAGCAATAACAATAGGGCTTCCAAAAGATCAAAAGATTATGATAACACCTAAAATATTGACAATTCCATTAACAGCATTTTGCCAAGACATAATCCCTTCAGTAAGCTTTTTAGCGTCATTTTCTAGTTTATTAATAAATTCATCTTTATTTTGATCAACTAAGTATTTGGGATGCAATTTTAAGGTTTTTTTCATAATTTGGTATCGCATATCCGTAAAAACTGCATATTCTAATTTAATTATGTACCTTTCCATTAAAGGAACAATAATAAAATTAATTAAATTTACACCTAAATAAATATAAACTCATTTTAAAGCACGAAAGACTTCTTCTTTTCCGCTATGTTGAATGATTTCGTTAAAAAAGTTAACAGTAATTCAAATACTTAAAGATTGGATTAAAGCGTTTAAAATTCAAAGAAATAGATTAAAAAGAAAAAGTCATAAATGATTTTTTCATAACAAACTATGAGTTAAAAAGAAAAAATTAGACTTTTTCATATAATTGCCCTTCTGTAAGATTGTAAATATTACTAAAGTAATGTAAATTACTTTGTCCAATTGTATTTGAAACTAAAACATAACTAATTTGATTAACTTTTAAATAATTTAAAATAATACCTGTATTTTGCACGTCAATATTGCTAAAACTATCATCGAAAACAAAGAATTTTTTACCAGAAACTAATGCTTGAATAATAGCTACTCTTTGTGATTGACCAACGGATAAAGGTGTATTTTCTAATGTAACTTGACTTTGTAATAATTCATAACTTAAATTAAACTCTAAAGCTAACTGAATTGCTAATTCATTAAGAGAAGAATCACCAAGAGTAATATTTTCTAAAACAGATCCAACAAATAAATTGTTATTGTTTTTAACAAAATAAATATCTTTATGTAAATTTAATTGACTGTTTTGCAAATCAGTAATTAAGTAATCATTACGCTTAATTTGATAGCTGTCTAAAAAAGGATAAGCACCTAAAAGAATTTTTAAAAGTGTGCTTTTACCACTACCTGAAGAACCAGTAATTAAAATCTGGTTATTAATTTTTATTTTTAGATCAATTTCTTTAAATAAAGGTTTGCTATTTGGGAAAGTAAAATTATCAATGTGTAATTCAAGTGTTTTTAATTCATCAGGATAATTTATTTCTTGAAAATTATCAACTGCAAAATCTTTATCGCTAACTGAAGAATTATGAATGCTCTCTTGAGCGATTTTTTTAGAGTTATTTAAATCATAGTAATTAGTGATAATAACTACACCTTTATCAGCTAAATTCTTCGCTGAAAGTAAAATAAGTGATAAAACACCAATTTCTAATTGACGATAAATAGTTAAAAACATAGTACATAAAATCATCAGTAAGAAAATAGTGTAATAAGCAAATAAATGTGAAAAACTAAGTGGTAAACGACTTTTAGCGAGTTTGTTTACTGTTGTTTTTTTATATTTTTTTTCTTGCTTTTTATATCACTCTAAAAGGTTTTGGGAATTATTTAACTTATATGTTTTAATAGCTTTTAAAGCTGTTAAATCTGTCTCGTATGGCTGTGCCTTAGCTTTTTGCAGATGATGAGCATATTTATTACTTTGTTTTTTAAATAGCATTGGTACAACAATTGCAATAAGAGCAAGAGGCACAATGTATGCTAAAGAATAAGGAGCAAAATAACCTAAAGTAGTAATAATAGCTACTAAAAAAATTAAAGTACTAAAAAAGTGAATAAATGCAATTCCGTTAGCAAAAACAATGTTAGCAATAGCTCCTGTGAGCATAAAAAGTTTTTTGTCTTTGCTAACTGACATAGATTTAGAAATATTTTGCTCTAAAATTTGCTCTTTAAATAAATTAAAAGATAAATTCATTTCTAATTTGTAATAAGCAAAATTTATAACTAAACTGATTAGAAAATTTAACAGTACAGATCCTAGAAAGACCACTAAATAAATAATTAAGTTTTGGTACTGCTTTCCAATTGTTAAATTATGTGTATCAGTAGTTTTCAAAGATGATAACTGTGTAATTAATCCTTGGAATAAATAAGCTGTAACAAAATAAAGAACACCAGCTAAAATAGCGGATAAAATTAAAAATAAAAATAAAAGTTTGTATTTTTTAAAAAGCATAATTACCTTATATTAATTTTAATAAAATAACGATAAAAACCAAACTAACGGCAAAATAAAAATATAACTAAAGTTATATTCTTATGATTTAATTTGAGTTAACTAACCTAGCAACGCTAGCAGGACCATATTCGTTAACGTAGCTAGTTTCATATTCATTAATTAATTGTTCATTTATTTGGTTATAGTTAAAATATTTATTTAAATCTTCTAAATTCATTTCTGACACAGTATTATCTAGAAAAATATAAACTTCAGGTAATAAATATCAGAAATTATTTTGCATTACCATTTTAAAGGCAATTGAACGTGAATACAAGAAAATAACTTTTTGGTACTGATTTTCTTGCGAATCAAACATTTTAATTTGGTTTATTTTTTTAAAATTAATTTTTATTGATTTTTTAACAAATTGATAATGCTTGTGTTTATAAGTTTGTGAAGGGTCATCAAGTTCAGAAGCTTGAATTAAACCTAATTGATGTTTATATAATTTTGAGTTTAAAATTTCATCATTAGCATTTTTATATAGGAAAAAATGCTCTACTTTTAATGAAAAGTCATGTAAATTTTTCAAAATTAATTCTGAATTATTTCATACTAAATCACGGTATTCGTTTTCAGAAAGATTTAAATCTGAAAGTTTGCGTTTTAATTCTTCAAGACTAATACTTTTAGAATTATCAAATTGCATTTTAAAATCACTGTGAGTTTGATGACTAATTTCTGACTCAATTTGACTTGCTAAATCTTTACTTTGCACACCACAAGCAGCTGAAAAAGCTGCAGTCGCAAAGCTTATTACACCACCTAAAGAGAGAAAAAGTTTCTTAGTCATTATTAATGTCAACTACTGTATAACGTATTTGACTTCCTCCATATTTATCGGTAAAAAGAATTTGATGAGTGTTATTATCATAAGGGTTAAAGTCTTCAAAACTTTTTGTGTCTTGTACAAATTTTAGTAAGCTAAATTCATTTAATTTATTTTTTGATGTGACTAATTTTGGATATGTATATAGGTAACGTAAAATATTAACTCTTGGGAGTGATTCTTCTTCTTTTTCAGCTGAAACTCTAATGTCATAAATAAAACCATCTTTATTTAAAGCATAAAATCTTTTTTCTGTTTCGTAATTATTATCTGCATAATCTTGCACAACATAGTCTAAAACTTCATTTGAACTTGGTTTGTAGAAATTGTTATAAAGGAGTCTATTTTCTGCACTTTCATTATTAAATTCGTCAGAAGATTTGTCACGGGCAAATTCTGCATCTTGCATAAAAGTCATTTTGTTAATGTTAAACAAGTAATATAATCAGTTTTTTCCTGATAATTCACTTGTTATATCATTACCAAATTCAATTGGAGCAGCTTTAGCAAAACTATAATATGAACTATAAGAAAGCATTGAACCAGTAATATTGTTTGCATAACGGAGAGAAATAGCGATTTTTTGATTGTAATCAGTATTTAAAAGTTCTTTTTGGCTTTGAATATATTCATTTTTGGCTTGAGAATTGTCTTGATAAATGAAGGTAAGAATATCTTGAATTAATTTTTGTTGTACAAAAGTATCGAAATTGTTTAAAAGATCTGCTTTTTTATCAGTTTTGGTTGAATCAACAACAGTATTGCAGCTAGAAAGTAAGGTAACAGGAGCTGCAACACTAGCGGTTGCTAATGATAAAAAGAATTTAATTTTCTTCATTTGCTTGCTCCTTTTTTAAAGTTAAATAAATATAAACGGGTTCACCATAACGTTGTTTTTTAACCATATCTTCAATAAATTGTTTGTAATGTTCTTTGCTACCATGAATAAAACCATAGTGATAAATACTAGAAATTAAGTTTAAAGAAATTTTTGGTGCCTTTAAATTAGGGAAGTATCAAATTAGCGGATCAATTTTAACAGTAGCACGATCTCGACTAATTCCTACCACACGAATTCTAAAAACTAACTTATCTTTATTTAGATAATAAACATTAGTATCTCCTAGTTCTTGACTTTCAGAACCAATAATCATATTTCCTAAAAAATTATCTGTTAATTGATAACTGCTAGGTGGAAATTCTGATTTAAATTTATCTAAATAGCTTGGGAAGTTGTCTTTAACTACAGGTATATTTTCAAATGTGCTTCCAATAAATTTTAAGAAATTGAATTTGAATTCATCTAAATGCAATAAGAAATAATATCAATTTGTACTTGCTCATGCGGTTGTTTCTGAGTTGTAATTTTCAAATTCAGCGTTTAAGCTTTGAATTTCTTGATTTTTTTGTGCAATTTTTGCTCTAGTTTCTTGTAATTCTTTTCAAAATTGACCAGCTAGGAAGCTATAACGTTTTAAATCTTCGTTTAACTTTGCTAGTTCTAAATTCATTTGTTTTTGTTTTTCAAAAATTGAACTGTATTTTTTAATAATTTTTTTAAAGTTTTCTAGAGGAACATCTGAATTTTGCTCAGTTAAAAATTCTGTTCTAGCCACGGTATCACTTTTAAAAACTAAATTTAAAAGTGTATCCATAATTGATTTATTATGTTTTTCTTGATTTTTAGTACCAACTTCATGGTAATCAAAATTAGGATCAATTAAATCTTTAAATTTTTCTTGACTTTGATAGTTAGCACATGAAGCTGTTAAAAGCACTGGTGAAGAAAAAAGTAACATTTGTAAAAGTTTATTTTTCATTTGCAAAACCTCATGTGTATTTATAAAGTGTTTGATTTGTTTTTTGTGTTTCTTCACTTGTTGTATTTTCTTCTGCACTAGAAACAGAGTTTGTCGTTGCTAATTCTTCTGCAGGTGTCTCAGTAGAACTGTTTTGGGTTTCTGAGTTACTTTCACTTGATAATTCTTCTGCAGTTTCTTCAACAATATTATCCGGTGTTTCAGCTGGTTTTTCCGGTAAGTTTGCTTTGTAAAAATCAGCAATAATTCTTGAAAAAATCTCAGCGTAATTATTTCTGTTAAAAACTTTTAAAAAGTTTACGTCATTAAACTTTGCAGCAATTTCATCAACATTTACATCGTCTTCATATTTTTTCTCGTACGCTACCTTATCATCAACTATTTTTTGATTTGTTTGGATAATTTTTTCTAATAGACTAGAGCTAAAATCTTTAAAACTTAAATTGCTATTATAAGTAAATAGCTCAGGTAACATAAAGAATTTAGTTTCACCACCCTCTTCTTCTTGGTAAGTAAATAAAATTAAAAATTTGTGATCTGAAAGTTCGAAAAAATGAATTTTTTTGTTTAAATAAGCATCAAACTTTGAAAAATTAAAATCATAGCTAAAAATATTTGTAATTTTTTTGCTTGTGTTAGTGTAAGTTAAAGCATTTTCTGATTTAGAGAAACTATAGAAAATCTCATTTTGAGGATCAGCATTTTCTGAATAATCACTTCCATATGGATTAAAGATAAATTGAAGCATATCTAAATTATTTAAAATTCAGAATCAATCCTTAGTAACTACTCTACTTAAAATGTCAATCCCTAAAATCGTTTGTTTTTTCTTGCTTCCTGAATTATCTAAAATATTAACATCCCATAATGGAGCAAAAATTAAAGCGGTACGATAATCAGTAATAACTGATTTATCAATTTGACTTTGTGTATTATAAAAATCTTTTAACTCTTGGCTATTTACATTTAAATATTGATCAGTAAAAGATTTTAATTTTGGGTCAATTTTATCAATAAAGAGTTTACTGTATTTTGCATTAGAATAATGATTACAAGAAATAGATAGCACTGGCACTGCTAAACTAATTAGAGCTGGCGCTATCATTCAGAATTTTTTCATAATAAATTTTTTCTAAACTTTCTGTTTTCTTTCCATTATATAAAATTTGACCTTGATGTATTAATGTAAGAGAATCAACATATTTATCAATTTCACTAAGCACGTGTGAAGAAATAAAAATAGTTGTTCCATTTGAGTTAAGTTCTTTTAAGTATTTAAAAAGATTAAATCTAGCAGTAGGATCTAAGTTAGCTGCTGGTTCATCTAAAATTAAAATTTCTGGATTTAACATTAATGATTGAATTAATAAAACTTTTTTCTTTTGTCCTGATGAAAAGTTATATGGTTTTTTATTTCTTAAATCTTCAATTCCAAAAATTTGCATTAAATTTTCAATTTTTGCTTTAATTTCGTTTTTTGATAACTTATTAAGTAAACCAAGAGCAAATAGATAGTTATAAGTAGTAATATCCTTAGGGAAAATAGCGTTTTCAGGAACATAACCTAAAAATTGTTTACTTTCAGCCTTACGGTTATTAATTCCATTAATCAAAATTTCACCATCATAATTGTGGTAAGCTCCCACAATACTTTTAATAGTAGTTGTTTTTCCAGCTCCGTTTTCTCCAATAAAAGCATGGAAACTACCTTTTTCAACAACAAAATTTAGTTCAAAAACACCTGTTTTTGCTTCATTTTTAAGTTCATAAACTTTATTTAAGTTTTTGATTTCTAAAATATTTTTTGTTTCCATTATTTATAGTCCTTTTTACTGTATTTATAATTGTTGAAGAAAATTAAAAGTGAAACGATGATTGTTAAAATTGCGATGTATCCGATTTTTGATACTTGTTTTGCACCTTTTTCAAGTACATACATTTGATCCATGGTTTGGAAAACAAAGTTTTCGCTAGCTTCTAAATTATAACGAACTACAACTTTCTTTTGTCCATCAACATCAGAAACTTGTTGTACTGGTGTAAATTGTCTATATCCACCAATGTTGTAAGCTGAACCATTAATATTTAATTTAAATTGACCTGGAGTGTAGAAATTGTAACGAGAATCATTACTTAACATTGCGTTTGTTAAAACATTATCATTGTAGTTGAAGTAAACAAAGTAAAGTAAAGCTGTTGCTAAATAAACTTTTTTCTCTGTATTAGTTTTAATTTCACGATCTTGGAGTGCATTTTCATTAAATACTTTAACGCTTGGATTTTGGTATTGCACTAAGAAACCGCTATCTTTAGCTAATTCATTTTCAATTGCTTGAATAAGTTTGGCTTTAACTTTTAGTAAATCAACATCTTCAGAATTTAATCCACCATCAGCTGTAATTTCTGTATCTTGTTTAAGGTTATCTAAAAGATTATCGAATAATTCACGTGCATATTTGTAAAATTCGCTATCTTGAAGCACTTGTTGTAAGTATTCTCATTTTAGCTCACCCACTAAGTTATCACTAGCACCAAACACATATTTATCTTCTGGGAATGAAACTCCAAAATTTGAAGCATTTTCACGTGCATAAATTAGATTAGTGTTAACTACATTATTTTTTTGTGAGTAATTTTTTAAGGCACCTGGAATGATAAATTTTTGTTGATTTTCTTCATTTTTATCATTTGGATTACCGACTAAATATAATTTTAAAAATTTAGAATTTACGTCTAAATCATTAGCATTTAATTTTTCTAAATTATATTTGTATAAATATGATTGATTTGCTGGATGATATACATAATCCTTTGTGTATTCTTTATCATCACTAACATTTTCAAATACATTTTGTTCGTTTAAATTAAATAAATCTAAAAATTGGTAAGGTAAAATAGATCATGAATATGCCACCATACCGTTAGAAGCTATTTTTGCTTCACTATATGCTCTATTTAAAAATTCAATTTGAGTTTGACTGAAAGCTTTATTATCAATTCCATTTGGCATGATATATAAATTATCTTTTTTGTCATTTAAATAAAATTTTTCAGTGTTTGATCAGTTACCTGAAAGATTGTTTTCGTATTTAAAATTTAAGTAATAAGCAAAATTGTTACTTACACTAGTTGAATAACTACTTAAAACAACACCTGAAACCATTAAAGGAGTTGAAACTATAATAGGAGCTGTTAAAGCAATTTTACTATTTGAATAGTAAGCAATTAAACTTGTAATTGAACCAAAAAAGTTAAAAATTAAAATAAAGGTAATAAAAGTAATTAATAAATATAATCCCATTAAGCTATAAGCTTGTAAACTAAGAGAAATAAATAAGTTTCCAAGCACCATTAAAACACCATAAGCAACACTAAAAATAAGTGCATAACTTGTTTTAGCTGTAAATGTTGTTTTTCTACTAATTGACTTACTTGAAGCAATAAGCTCTATCCCTTCTTTTTCTAAGTCGACAAAAATATTTAAATATAAAAGAGAAGCATAAAAAATGGTAATTAAAATTTCTACAAAAGCAGTAATTAAAATAGCTAAACCTGCTTGTGATTGTAAACCAACAATACCAAAAACTATGCTAGCTGTAATAATAATAGTCATTAAAATTACAGGTATAACTACAAAGAGTTTTTTGCTAAATAAAATCTTTGTTAAAAATAATCAATAATTTTTTATTTGTTGCATATTTTTCCTTTCTAAACATTACTATGCTGTAATATTATAACCTAAATATTACTAAATAGCAATATATTTAAAATATTTTTTCTAACTAATTTAAAAAATGCTTTTTATTTTGTTTTTAGTAGAAAACCACTAATAAATAGGTTTAAAAAAAATATCTAATTAAAAATTGTAAAAATTTAAAATTTAATATAATTTAAAAGCAATATAAAATATTGTCGCCGTGGGAGATAATTCATCGAAATTATCGTTGGACCACAATATCGAAAGGATACATAACAATGGCAAAAAAAGAAATTCAAAAAGTTGCTAAGTTAGAGTTCATCGCAGGACAAGCTAAACCAGGTCCAGCACTTGCTGGTGTTGGTGTTAACATGCCTGAATTTACAAGAGCATTTAACGACGCAACAAGAGATAGAGGAAACGAACCAGTTCCAGTTCAAATTACAGTTTACAAAGACAAAACATTTGAATTTAAATTATTCACAGCTCCAGCTTCATTTAAAATTAAACAAGCTGCTAAAATTCAATCAGGTGCTGCAAACGCTAAAACAACAATCGTTGCAACAATTTCTAAAGAACAATTAAGAGAAATCGCTGAATACAAATTACCAGATCTTAATACAGATGACGTTGATGCTGCTATGGCAACAATCGCTGGTACAGCAAAACAAATGGGAGTTGTTATCGAAGGATACGACGACATTTTCAAAGCTAAAGCTCAAGCTAAAGCTGCTGCTAAAGCTGCTAAACTTGCTGCTGCTAAAGAAGCTGCTCTTGATGCTGCATTAGAAAACTTAGCTGAAACAAAAGGACAAGCAATTGAAGTAACAACAATTTCTGATGAAGAAAAAGCTAACGAAGGAGAAGAATAATGGCTAGAAAATTATCAAAAAATTTAAAAGCTGCTAGAGAAGCATTCGATAGATCAGTTGCTTATGAATTAACAGAAGCTATTGAATTAGCTAAGAAAACTTCTTATGCAAAATTTGACGCTTCAATCGATTTAGCATTCAACCTTAACCTTGACGTTCGTAAAGCAGATCAACAATTACGTGGAGCTGTTTTATTACCAAACGGAACAGGAAAATCAGTTAGAGTTTTAGTTGCTACAAACAACCCAGAAAAAGCTAAATTAGCTAAAGAAATGGGAGCAGATATCGTTTTAGATGGTCAAGCAGTTGAACAAAAAATTAAAGAAGATGACTTTGATTTTGACGTTATGGTTGCAGATCCAACAATGATGCCTTTACTTGGAAAATATGGTAAAAAACTTGGACCTAAAGGTTTAATGCCAAACCCTAAAACAGGTACAGTTACTCCTACACCTGAAAAAGCTGTTGAAGAACTTAAAAAAGGAAAAGCAAACTATCGTACAGATAAAGCCGGAATCGTTCACTCTCTTATCGGAAAATCAAGCATGTCAACTGAAGCTTTAGTTGAAAATGCTAAAACACTTATTTCATTAATTAAAAAATTAAAACCTGCCGCTGTTAAAGGAACATACATTCTTAACTTAACAGTTTCAGCTTCAATGGGACCAAGTGTTAAAATTAAATTAGAAAAATAATAATTAAAAATACGCTAATTGTTAGCGTATTTTTAATTTACTAAAACCTAAAATTATAGGCTTTAAGATTTTTTAATATCCTTCTAAAGTGATTCAAGAGTATTTTTAATTAAGTTTTCAAAACCACTAGGTGTTTCTTTTAAACGATAAATAAAAGGCGTATCCATAAAAGTAGGATGATTACGTTTAAAGCTACCAACTCCTGTTTTGCGAGTAGTGTCATATTTTAAGACAACAAAGTTAATAATATCTTTCACTTTTAAAATATCTTGAATTTTGGTTTTAACATAGTCTGTAATTTCGTTTTTATAAATAATAAATTTAATTCCTTCTTTTGTTTCTAAAACAACAAATTTACTTCCGGTTCTAATAACTTTTGCAGTAACTACATCTTTTGGTTGATAATTCATGTTTTAATTATATTGCATTTTGAAAAAATAAAAAAATGAATTTTTGCTAATTTTAAAACTTTTAGCACTATTTTACAGGCAAAAACGGTATTTTTTTGCTAAAAATTAAGATAATCAATAAAAAATAACTGTAAAAAACTTTTATATCTATTTTTTAGGTATAAAAAAATGATATTTTTTCTAAAAAAACATATTTTTTATGAAAAAAATATTTTTTTAAGTCTAGGTGCAAGGGTTAAAAGTAAAAAAACAAGATAATTTAGTAAAATCACTAAAATAACGTAAATTAATTTATAATTTTAATGGTTAAAATATAGTGAGTTTTTAATCAAAATTTTAAATATTGCAATATATAAAATTTAAATAATAAACACAAGGAGAAAATATGAAACGTTTACAATGTTTGTACAAGCCTAATAAAGATAAAAATTATCCTTGAGCTTTAAAACACCCAAAAGTAGACTCAGCTTTAGCAGTTTTCAAAACAAGAAAAGATGCTATGACTTGATTCTTATCATTAGAATACGATTGTGCTACTTGATTCCAAAATGATAAAAAAGTTTGAGGTGGTCTTTTAATTGCTGAAAAAGATGCAACATCAAACAAAATGGAATATGAACTTAATGTTGAAAAATTTGATGGAAATTTAAATTATGAAGAAACATTAGAAGAACTTAACATTAAAGAAGATGGTTACAGAAATGAAAAAGGTGCTAAAAAAGCATTAGAAGCTGTTTTAGATTACAAGGTTTTAAGCGACCACCACACATACTTCCCAGTAGATGACGATATTGTTATTGAAAGAAAAAAATCTAAAAAAGACTTAGAAATTGAAGAATTAAGAGCAAAAATTTTAGAATTATCTGCATTACTTACATCAGCAAATTCAGATTTTAAAGATGAAGTAGCTAAATTAATGGAACAACTTCAAGATTCAAGTTCAGATAAAGAACTTTTAAAAAGACAAATCGAAATTTTAAAAGCTCGTCAAGAAGCAGAAGCTAAAAAAGAAGTTAAAGAAGTTGAAAAACCAGTTGAAAAAGAAGTTGTAAAAGAAATCGTTAAAGAAGTAATTCGTGAAGTTGAAGTTCCTGCAAAATCAGATGTTGTTAAATATACTTCATTTGATGAATTAACAGATATTAATAAAGCAAAAAGTTTAGCTTTATATGCTAAAAAAATGGAAAAAGTTGTTCAACAACTTACAGAACAAACAGTTACATCTCAAGAAGACTACAAAGAAATTAATAATAATTTAAACTTAGTTTCAACTAAAATTAAAAACCTTGAAAGTAAAGGTGTTTTAGATGAAGATGCACAAAAATTATTAAAATTAACAACATTTTCATACAACAGAACACTTGAAGCATTTAATAAAAAATTGGTTGGTTCAAAAGATATTAAAGACAATCCATCAACAGCTGTGTATGTTAAAACAGAAAGTGGAGATAACTTAAAATTAGCTCAAGTTTCTTCATATGTTTTATTAGAAAACAAACATGTTGGATTTGTTCCTGAAAAAGATTACCATTATGCAATTTTTGAAAAAGCAAATAACACAACAAAATTATTAGTATTTGACTGACCAGTTGAAAACGAATCAGTACAAAACGAAACTGTTGTAGTTGAAGAAAAAGAAGAAGTTGACTTCTGAATTAAAGCATTATTCGTCTTCTTGCTTGCATTTGCTTACGCAGTACTTGCAACATTAGTTATTGTTCTTGCTATTGGTCTTATCTAATTCTTATACACAAGCAAAGTATTATACTTTGCTTTTTTTATTGTTCATTTTTGGTTTTCAATCAAGAAAAATTTAAATACTAATTGAAAGGAGAAAAAATGCAAATACACAAAAATCATAAAGCTTTATACTTAGGTATAGGATTAGGAGCATTAGCATTAATTTCAACACCTATTTTAGTTACTCAATTAACAAAAGTATCAACTAATACAGTTTATATTTATGAACCTTTACTAAAAAATAAAGAGAAAATAGTAAACAATCTTAAAAAATTTGATACTAATTTTAAAAATGAAAATACTAAGATGGAAGAAAAACTGAAGGAATGAAAAGAATCTAATAAAAACCAAAATGAACTTTTGATAAAAATTAACACAGAAATTGATAATTTAGGAAATAATAGGATTGAGCTAGAAAAAATTATTAATTTATTCACTCCTTTAAAACTTAATTTTAGTAATTTATACAGTTCATTAAATGATCAATATAAAAATTCGCTTAAATTATTTAATCAATATAAAGAAAACAATGTTTCTTTAAATTCAAATGATATAAGTGATTTTTTAAACAAATTTCAAGATTATAAAACTCAGTTAATAACTTTTTCAAATACAATAAATAAAAGTATTGAAAACATTGAAATAAACCTAAACAGCGATTTCATTAATCAAAGTTCGAATTCTACTGTTGCTGAGAACCTAATTAATGAATTAAGTAATTTTAAAAATTATAATGTAGAATTCAATTCCAATTTAGACAAACTTAATATTGAGCACATGCAAGATATAAGTTCTTTAATAAATTTAGCTAATGATTTTTTTAATAAAAATACTATTGGTTCTAAAAAGTTAAATAGTTCATTGGATTTATATTTAGAATCAGTTAAAACAAAAGCTAATTTAATTAACACTAAAATTGATTTTTATAAGTATGCAAAAGAAATGCTCATAAATTCATTACAGTTGCTTTCTAGCTATCAAAACCAAAATAAAAATTTATATGAGCTAATTAAAAATGATTCTATCTACTTAAATAGCATTATTAATGATGGTAACATAAACCTGCAAATAAAACAAATGATTTATAAAACTTATATGTATGCATATGCAAATAAGTTGGAATTACTAGCAAAAAACTTATTGCAGTATTTAACACATCTAAGTGAAACAGATTTATTTAACGATAAGCAGCTGTCTGAAATATCAAAAATTCAAAATGATATTCTAAATATACAAAAAGAAAACCAAAAAAATTGAGAAACTAACAAACAAATCAATGAGTTAGACATTAGCAAAGTTTTTGATAGTATATATACAATTAGTTTTATTAAAATAGGAGAAATAATTAATATTGCGGATCAAAGTATTAGTGCTTATCAAACTGACCAAAAGAGTTTTGAAAAGCAATTTGATGAATTGCAAAAAACTGAAAATTTTATTTTAGAAAAAAACATTACAATAAATAATATAGAAATAAAAGCTGAAAACATAGATAATCAATTAACTTTTATTAATGACATACTTAAAAATAATACTGTTATTTCAAATGAAAACAAAAACAATTTATTAAACAAAAAAGTTTATTTAAATGATGAACTAACAAAAATTAAAAGACAATTAAAAGATGAAAAAACACAAAATAATATTTTGATTAATAAATATAATGATATAGCTAAAAAATTAGCAGAAACTAATTCTGAATTACTTAAAAAATTACTTTTAATTAAACATATGAACTATTCAATGAAAGTAATATTAAATGAATCTTTTAACCAAAATTTATTAATTAAAGATTTAAAAAATAAAATTAGTGATTTAGTTAATGACAAAAATCTTTCAATTAATACAAAAAGAAAAGAAATAGATGAAAACATAGTAAAAATTCAAAAAATTCAAGGATTATTAGAAAAAAATAATATTGAAAATAAAGCATTAAATGAAAAAATTGATTTGTATCAAAATAAAATTAATGATTTAAATAAAAAAATCGCTAACATTAATTTAGCAAATCGTAACTTAAAAGCAAATAAAGAAATTTTAGAAACTCAAATAAATTCAATAAATAAAAACTTAAATGATAAAACAGAAAATATTAAGTTACTAAAAAACGAAATTTCTACTTTAAAATCTAAAATTGAACAAAAGAAAAAAGAATTAGAAAAAAGTGAGTTAAATAATGAATTAAAAGCTGACGAAATAGAAAAATGAAAATCAAACATTCAAGAAAATATTAAAGAGCTCAAAAGTAAAGAAGAAAAAATAAATAGCTTAAATTCTAATATCCAAAATTTAAAACTAGAAAAAGAAAAAATAACTAATATTTTAAATTCTGAAAAAGAAGATAAAATTAAAATTCAAAAACAATTTACTTTAATTTCAAAAGAAAAAGATGAATTAATTGAAAAGTTAACTAAGGCTAATAATGAGTTAATTTTACTTCAAACTAATCACAACACAGTTCTAAAGGAAAAAGAAGATATTGAAAGAAAATATAAAATAGCACTTGCAAATAATGCTTCTACTGAAAACAAACTAAGTATTGTTATAGAAAAACTAAAAGAAGACAAAAATAAGTTAAATGAAACAATTTTAAATTTAAAAAATGATAAAGAGAATTTAAATACAGAAATAAACAAATTAAATAATGAACTAACTAAAGAAAAAGAGAATAAAAATACACAAAACGATAAGCTAGCTTTAACAAATGCAAAATATGATGAATTAAAATTAAAATTTAACAAATTGCAAAATAACTATAATACTCAAATAACCTCTTTATCAGCCGAAAATGAAAAGCTAAGAAATAAAGTCTCCGAATTAAACAGCAGCTTTTTACAAGCTTATAATGAAAAACAAAAAATTCTATCAGAAATGACGTTAGAAAAAAATAAATTATTAGCAGATATTGAGGCATTAAAAATCAAAGAATTAGCATATGTTAAGCTAATTATAAAAGCTAACGATATCATACTTAGAGCTATTGCTATTTTAAAAACATTTAAAGAAAATGATTATGTAATACATCATGATTATTCAAATCCACCAAAATTAAAATATGTTGTTGTTCATGATCCTAACGGATACACAAGGCACGAAGAACCTGACTATGCTACATATAGTAAGGAACTGGAAGAATACAATAAAACAGCACATATTGTTGAACATGGCATTAGAAATAATGGAAAAGAAGTTGTTGAAAATGTTTTAAAAGTTTTAAATGAATGAAGTTTAAGTGATACATTAAAAAATGACATTGAAAAATTAATAGAAACAAGTAAATAAAAAAAGCCACATACGTGGCCTTATATAGGATTAAAGTTGATGTTATTTTTACTGGGAAGATGATTTTATCACCTTCCGTTATATATTTTATAACATTTTAAAAAAGAAAGAAATAAATTTCTTTCTTTTTTAATAAATTTATTTGATTGGATAATTATTTTACCATGCTTGCAACTTCAGCTGCGAAATCAGATTGAACTTTTTCAATTCCTTCTCCAACTTCGTATCTTGTTGTAGACACAAGTTCATCGCCGTGATTTGCTAAATATTTAGCAACTGTTAAACTATCTTCCATAACAAAAGCCTGTTTTTCTAAAACAAATTCTGAAAGTTGTTTGTTTAATCATCCTTCAACGATTGCATGTTGAATTTTTTCTGGTTTATTTGCAAAACCATTTGGTTCTTCAAATCCAGCTTTAACAGCTTCTAATTTATCAGCAGGAATGTCTGAAACTAAAACATATTCAGGGTTCATTGCTGAAACGTGCATTGCAACATTTTTTGCAGCTTCTGAATTTGAACCTTTTACTTTAACAACTGCAGCAACACGATTGTTTGCGTGTACATAAACACCTAAAACTTCTTCTGCTGACGCTGAAACTCTAGAAACACGACGTAATGAAATATTTTCACCAATAACTGCTGTAGCGTTTAAAAGTGAGTTAGCAACATTTTCACCATCTGATAATTTAACTTCTAAAGCTTCTTCTAATGTATTAGCTTTTGATTCAAACACTGCTTTAGCAACTTCGTTTACAAGTGCAACGAATTTTTCGTTTTTAGCAACGAAGTCAGTTTCTGAGTTAATCTCAATAAGAACTGCTTCTTTTTCATTTCCGTATGCAGAAACCATACCTTCAGCTGAAATTCTACCTGCTTTTTTAGCAGCTTTAACAATTCCATTTTCTTTAAGTCATTGAATAGCTTCTTCAATGTCAAAGTTTGTTGCTTCTAAAGCTTTTTTACAATCAACAAGTGCAGAATTTGTTCTTGCACGTAATTCTTTAATTAATTCGATTTTGTTGTCGGCCATAATGCCTCCTTATAGTATTTTAATTTTTTTATTAAGCTTTTTTAGCTTGGAATTCAGGTAAAACAACTTTATCATCTTCTTGGTATGCGTATAATTGTTGTCCACCTTGAGCTTTAGCAATAGCATCAGCTAAAACTGTCATAATTAATGTAATTGATTTTGCTGAATCGTCGTTAGCAGGAATTCCAAAGTCTAAGAAATCAGGATCTGAGTTTGTATCTAAAATACCAATAACTTTAATTTTCTTTCTTTTTGCTTCTTTAACAGCAATTTCATCTTCGTTTGGATCTGCAACAATCATTACTTGTGGTAAACGTTTCATATCTTTAATACCATCAAGGTTTTTGTGAAGTTTATCTAATTCTTTTTGGAAGTTTAAAGCTTCTTTTTTAGTGTAACCTTGGAAATTTTTAGCAGCTTTAGCTTCTAATTCTTCCATTTTCTTAACACGTGACATAATTGTTTCGTTGTTTGTTAATGTTCCACCTAATCATCTTTCTGTTACATAAAGTGATTTTGTTCTTTCAGCAGCAGCTTTAACTGCTTCTCTTGCTTGTTTTTTTGTACCAACAAAAATAAATTGCGCATGTTTTGATGCTAATTGGTTAACAAGTGTGTAAGCATATTCAAGATATTTTTGTGTTTTTGAAATATCAATAATGTGAGATCCTTTGTTTCTTTTGTTAGGAACAATAAAATCTTTCATTTTTGGATTTCAAGCATGTGTTTTGTGTCCGAAGTATGCTCCAGCTTCTAATAATTTGTTTTTTGAAACAATTGGTTGTCTTGTTTCTGTTTTTTTGTTTTCTGTCATAATTTTTCCTTTAGTTTGTTAGTCAATATAAGCGTTTCTGACACCTAGCACTCAAAATGAGCACACCCAAGTGAATTCGCGCTTATAGTTCATTATTTTATAATGCAATAATGGAGTTTTAAAACTCTTTATATATTTTAACAAATTTTATTTTTGAAAATAAAAATAGAGCTAGTTTTTTAGCTCTATAAATTAACTATTTTAGAATAAAAATATTTATTTTTTAACTTTTGACTGTTGTGAAACCATTCTTTTGAGTTCAAAATCACTACGATATAAATAGTCATCAATAGCCTCAACTAAACCTAGTTGATCAACACAAGAAGTATAATATTTAGCAAATGTTTTAGTGTAATCATCAGCATTTTCCATTACATATGAATAACCGGCAACTTGAAACATTGAAATGTCATTTTGACTATCACCAATAGCCATAACGTTGTCAACACTGGTTTCAAAAACATTATCACAAAGTCATTTTAATCCACTACCTTTTGAAACTCCCGGTTTAGTAATTTCAATATGTGAATTAAGATTACAAATATTTAAATTGATTTTTAATTCTTGTGATTTTTTATAAAACTCTTGGATTTTCTCAGAATCTCCATAAATTTCAATCTTATGCATATCTTCATTTAGACGACCATCTAAAATTCATTCATCATACTCGCAGAATTTTGTAATAAAATCTTTAAATTCATCAGTATATAAATGTAAATAATATTGATGTGTTCCAAAATAGTAAAGACCTACACCAACTTCCTTAGCTAAATCAAAAACTCTTTTAGCTTCTTTTAAATCTATTTTTTCTAAATGTAAAATCTTTTTTTCTAAGTTATCTCAAATTAAAGCACCATTTGAACAAACGATATATCTAGAACTAAGTTCATCAGCTAAACGTTGAATTTTTTGGTAAGGACCATTACCTGTATTAATAACAAATTCGATTCCTTTTTTACTAATTTCTGCTGCTTTGTTAATTGTTTCAGGTGCTAATGTTTTATGTGGAAAAGGATAAATTGTACCATCTACATCACTAAAAATCGCTCATTTTTGCATTCATACTCCTCTTTTTAATATATAAAATATTAAATTAATTATACTATGTACTAATCTTTATTTTATAATTAAACCATGAATAAATTAATAAAAGCATTAGAAAAGAAATTGGAAAAAGATAAAAAAAATTTTAAAAGATACAAATTTTTAGATACCTTTACTTCTGTTTTTATCGCTATTTTTAATATAGCAATTATAGTTTTAGCAATTGATGCTTTAGTAACTTTAATTAAATTATCAAATGAAAAAGGTAACAATGTTGATATTTTTACTTATGTAATATTAATTATCTTAGTAGTATTAATCTTAACAACTTTCATCATAACAATTGCACTAGCAATTTATAAATATAACTCTCGGCAAAATGAATATTTTAAGTTGCTAAATACTATTAAATACCTTGAAACAAAGTATTTAACAGGTCATATAAAAGATGAAGAGCTTGATGAATTAGCTGAAAAAATTATTCAAAAAGCTAATAATAAAACAAAATTATTAATCAGCAAAGCAATTACAGAGCAAATTACGAAAGGACCTAAGTAATGTCAAAAGCATATTCAGAATATCTCAAAGTTAAAAAACGTTTAAAAGCACAAGTTTGAACATATGGTTTTTTATACTACTTATTGAATTTCACTACTATTTTTGCTGCTTTTTACATAGCTTTATTAGCTGTTTTATTTTTAGCTGGTGCTAATACTAACTACATTGAAGAAAATCCATACAAGGATGCTCAATTTTTACACAGCTCTGGAGTTTATGTAATTTTCACCACAATTATTAATTCAATAGTAGGTTTAATTTCAGGAATTTTATCTTTTTTTCTAATTAATAATAAATTTCAAAGTAAAAAAGTTCAACTAAAAAAACTGGAATTTGAAGAAATAGCTTTTCGTTCAAATCTCGGAAATTATTCTAACTTTCATTCACAAAAAGAAAAAGAGTACTACTTATATAAAAGAACTCTTGTTCATATCCAATTTGAAAGATACCACACAGAAATTATCAAAGGAGATAGTTTTTATGATTCTAAATAAGAAAAAAGGTAATAAAAAAGAAAATATACCTTGTTTAACTAAAATGTCAGTTGCTAAAAAAATTATTAAACGTAAGTATATTTTAGATAAAAGTTTTTTTATTTTTTTATCTCTTCTTGCTATTGTTATCTCAGCTACCACATTGATTTGAAATCTATGATCAATTCGTTTTAACAAAGTTCCTGAAGAAACTATGGATTACTTTGTTGCAATAGCTTGCTTAACTGCTTTTGTAACTTTTACAGTTTCTATTCAATCTTTTTTAAATATTCAAGATCGAAAAAATACATTAAAAGAAAATATTTCTCGCAATCAAGAATTACTTAATGAAGTTGAGCAAGGTAAAGATTTAACACAAGAAGATATAGATCAAATACTAAATACAATCAATTAAAAAACAATATATTATTGCTAATATATTGTTTTTTATTTTGCTTCTTTTAAAACTAAAACACCTAAATTATGGAATGGAACATTACCAAAAAGCGAATTAACTAAATTAGGATAATCAATAAATGGATTTCTTCTTTTATTTTTAGTTCAATTAGAAGTTACGTTATTACGTACTACGTCAAATTCATCAACTAAATCAGATTTATTTCAAGATAAATATGTATCTAAGAAATGTTTTACTAAATATGGAGATTCTTTTTGAAATACTTCTTTTGCTTCTGCGGTTTTTCTAATATCATCTTTTCCATAAGTTAATGCAAAATATAAATAAGCTCTTGCTATGTCACCTTTAAAGGCATCAATCGGTTCAAAAACTTGTTGTGAAATACTGTTTTTTCCAAGCTTACCACCATTTAAAGCTGTAAATGTTACTTCTGAAGTAACATTATCATGTGGATAATTCGATCTTTTTCCATTAACTCCTATATCAGTAGGTCAAACATGGAATGGATCATTTCTCATTTTGTCAACTTTATTAAATCATGATTGAGGAATAACATGTTCTCGGTTTGTACCTTTATTTTCGACATTATTATTTAAATACTCTGATTTCTTACGAGTTTCACCAATATAATTTGGATAAGTATATGGATCTTCTCCGTTAGGATTTTCTGAATAAATATCTAATAAAGTACCATCTTTTTCATAAAAATTATCTTTAAAAGCTTTTGTTGTTTTGTAAAAATCTTTTAATTTGTCATAATTTCCAGTTTCTGTTTTTGAAGACTGTAATTTTACTAAAGCAGTTAATAAAGCATTCCCGCTTAATCCTTCAAGTGATTCATAATAGTTATTTGATGAATCATAAATAAATTTATCACCTATTTTTCAATCTGTTTCAAAAGGTAATTTTTTTTCTTCGTTTGCAACAACTTTTGATTCTTTAGGAGTCGTTATATTGTCTTTTGCACTTCCTGGTTGACTGCTATCTTGTTGTGCTGGTTGACTGCTATCTTGTTGTGCTGGTTGACTGCTATCTTGTTGTGCTGGTTGACTGCTATCTTGTTGT
>NZ_JPOK01000007.1 GCF_000733865.1 Mycoplasma buteonis | reverse complement strand
TTCAGTTAATTGTTTCGCTTGAAGAACTTGGACTAGGTACTGTCCTAGTATTAGCACTAGTTTCAACGGTTTGGGCTGAAAATGCTAATGAAGTTAGAGAGCCGAGCGTGGCAGTTGCACTTATTAGTAAAAGTGTCCTTTTATTTTTCATTTTATCCCTTCGTAAATTAAACAAACAATCTTGATTAATTTTTTATATTTAATATTTAATTTTTCTGATACTAAAATGTTTTAAACTTATATTTTTAATATCTTGACTACTATTTTTAATAGTGCAAGAATTTTAGCACAATATTTTTTATTTATTTCATATATATATATATATATATATTCAAAAAAATTGCTTTTTAAGGTAAATTTAGTTAAAAAAAGCACAAATTCCATTTTTATGAATAGAATTTGTGCTAAAAATATGCAATTATTTTTTAAATTTTTCACGAAATTCTGATAACTTTTTATCGATTTCGTCAAAATTAATATCTTCAATTTTTTTAGTATTTTTTACAAAAACTGTCTCTTCAGTTTCTTGTTTTTCTTTAGTAAATAATTCTGATTTATTCACTTTAATTTTTTGATCACTATAATGTTTTTTAATTCTCACTTTTAATAAGTTTGGGATCTTAACTTCAATCAAACTCGGATTTGCTGTAGAAAAAGAATATTGTTTAATTGGTTCTAAAAATGTTTGACCTAAAGTATTTTTAATGAGTAACAGATCATCTTCTCTTGTTGGATACATGTCAGAGACAATAAATTCTTTACTGTCAGTTTCTTCTTTAAAAATAGGTTTTCCTTTTATGTTTTTGGGAATATTAGGTATTTTTTTACATCTAATTTTCTTTAAAAATCCATCATCTGTTAAAAAAGTAATAACATCTTCATTTAGTGCGGCTGTAAAGTTAGAAACTTGATCTTTTAATGATAGATAAATTCCTTTATTTCCTTTAGCTTTTGGTCCATAAAGTCCTAGTTCGTTTTCAGAGTATTTACTTGAAAGACCATTTTTAGTTAGTATGATAATATCTTGCATTCCATTAGTTAAACAAGCATTAACTACTTGATCATCTTTTTCAATGTTAATTGCGGTATAAACTTTGTTTAAACGAGTAACTAAAAAGTCCTTAAGTAAAACTTTTTTGAACATTCCTTTTTGAGTTCCGATTGCAACGTAAACTAAAGAGTCTCAATCTTTTACTTCAATAATTGAAACAATTTCTTCGCTAGGATGTACGTCAACAAAATCCGTTAAATGCATTCCTAAGTCTTTTCATTTTGATTCATTAATCTTGTAAATTGGAATGATTGCATAATTACCCATGCTGGTAAAGATTAGTAAGCTATTTAAAGTATTATTTTTTTCATAATGAATTAAGTAATCTTCATCTTTTAAAACGTAATTTGAAAATTCATTACTATCGGCGACACGCTGAGAAATACGTTTAATGTATCCTTGACGTGAAATTCCGATATTAACATCTTCTTCTTTAATTAAATCTAGTTCTGAATATGAAAAATCAAATTCTTTTTCATGAACTATTGTTTTACGTGGTGTTGCAAATTCTTTTTTAATTTCTTGCAACTGACTAATTAAAAATTCGTGAAATTTATTTTTGTCATTAAGAAGTAATTTAATGTTTTTTATTAATTCTTCTAACTGAGCTTTTTCGATTAAGTATGCTTCTTTATCGGTTTTACTTAAGCGATAAAGTCTTAACTCTGCTATAGCTTTAGCTTGGTTTTCACTAAAAGCAAATTTTTCAATTAAATCACGAATAACTCCTGCTTTCGAACCTTCTGATTTACGAATAACATTAATAATTTGATCGGTAATTTCGGAAACTTTAATAAAACCTTCAACTATTTCTAAACGAATTTGATTTTTAATTAAATCAAATTCAAGTGTTTTGGTTTTAACATCAGAAATATGCTGAATGTAACTATCAAGTAATTTAGTTAAGTTTAAAGTCACAGGTGCATTGTTTTTGATAACAACATTATTGTATGAGTAAGTAATTTGCATTTGTGTTTTTTGGAATAAATAACCTAAAATGCTATCTAAATTAGCATTTTCTTCTAACGTAATTAAAATATTTAAACCATCACGATCGGATTGATCTTTAATTTCTACTATTCCATCAATATCATGATTATTAATTATTAAGTCTATGTCATAAACTAATTTAGACTTAATAATTCCATAAGGAATTTCAGTAATTTGAATAAATTGATTTTTACCTTTTGTAAAAACTGAGTATTTACAAAAGAGTTTAATTTTATTTTTTTCGTTTCTACCAGTTTCGAATGCTTCTTCAATTCCTTTAGTTCCATATATTTGTCCACCAGTAGGAAAATCAGGTCCCTTAACAAAAGTCATCAATTTTTCTAGCGTTGCTTCAGGGCGCTTAATTTTGTAAATTGTAGCATCTAAAATTTCACCAAGATTATGTGGTGGCATTTCTGTTGCCATCCCGATTGCAATACCTTTTGCTCCGTTAACCAATGCATTTGGAAAAATACTAGGTAGGACAATAGGTTCAGTTTCTGAATCGTCAAAGTTTGGTACAAATTGAACTGTATTTTTTTTAATATCACCAAGAATATAGTTTGCAATTTTAGACATTTTAACTTCAGTATAACGCATTGCGGCAGGCGGGTCATCATCAATTGAACCGATATTACCATGCATGTCTAAAAGTGGCATATTCATTTTTCATCACTGTGACATGTTAACCATTGCTTCGTAGACAGAGCTATCACCATGTGGGTGATATTTACCAATTACATCACCAACAATTCTTGCTGATTTTTTATATTGTTTGTCATATTCTAGTCCTAATCCGAACATAGAAAAAAGAATTCTACGTTGCACTGGCTTTAGTCCGTCTCTTACATCTGGAAGTGCTCTTTGTTGAATAATGTACTTAGAATACTTTCCAAAACGATCTGACATAATCTTTTCTAAAGATTCATTTATAAGTTTTTCAATTACTTTTTCTTTTTTCATAATTTACCTACTGACAATTTTTAACTATTTTTATGTAATTTTAATTATATTAAATTACATAAAGAATTGAAAGGAGTGCAATAAAAAGATAAAAAAATCTGCTGGTTAACCAGCAAGATTTTTCTTATTTTTTCTTGTTTTTGATAATTCCGTAAATAGTTGCAAGTGCTCCAGCGGTTGCTGTTGCTAAAACAAGTCATCATGGTCATTTTAGCTCTTCACTATCAAGTTTGATTCCATGAAGATTGAATAAAGCATTTAATTTTTCTAGATATGCTGTTTTAATAATTTCATCAGCTTTGTCAAATTTAACAGATTTTAAAATTTCAATATCTTTTGATGTAACATCTGACGGATCTTTTGCAAATATATTTAAAGCATTTTTAATTTTCATGTTAAATACTAATTCGTTATTATTTGAAACACCCATGCTATTTAATTCTTTATTTCCTTTGTTAACGTCATCAAAGTTATTGTTTTTAATTCCGTCAACAATTTTTTGGATAGCAGATAACATATCTTTGTTTGTTTTACTATTTGTATTTTCGCTTTTAATAAGATTGTTAAGCTCTGGATTTGTAGCACTAGGTTGATTTTCTTTTGTTAACTTATTAATATTTTCCATAAGTTGTGAAGCTTCAGGAGAATCAGAAGGTGTATTTCTAAGTTGATCAAGAAGTTCTTTTGTTTTTTCGTTATTTTCAATTTGATTTAATGTGTTTTCAAAGTCACTAGGATTTGTGATTTTTCCAGTTAAATTCTTAATTTTATCTTTTAACTCGTTAGCTTTAGCTAAATCATAATTATTAGCTAAGTCTTTTAATCCTTTAATAATGTCTTTAACTAAGGTATTAGCTTCTTTTGCTTTATCAACAATGTTTTGAACATTTTCTTTTGATGTAGCATTATCATTTTTAACATCATTAATGTATTTTTGTTTATCAATTTCTGATAAGTTTTCAAGATTATTAATTTGATCAATAGCATCTTGTTTTCGATTATTTTCAGCTTTTGCGTCAGCTAAAATATCATCTAAATTATTTGGATTATTGTGAAGTTTGTTAATGTAATCGGCTTTTTGTTCATCACTAAGATTTGGTAATGCATTAATTTCATTAATTGCATCAGCAATTTTAGATAGAACTTGATCTTTAGCTGCTTTAATATCATCAAGAATTTTTTGAAGATCACTTACTGTTTGAGCTTGGTTGTTTAACTTATTGTTATCTTTTAAATCTTGTGCTAACTTAATTGCATCTTTATAAGCTTTTTGTTGCTCTGGTGAAGATAATTGGAAAATGTTTGAATTTTCAAAAGCAGGATTTTCAGCTAAAGCTTGTTCAATTTGTTCTTTTAGAGCATCAAATTTTTCATCACCATTAAGAGCTTCTGTAGTACTATTAAGAGCTTTAGCTTCTTTTTTGATTGCTTCTACATCTAATGAATTTGTACTGTTTACTGTTGTATTTGCCTTTTCTAATTGTGAATCTAGATTTTCTTTCTTATCAGCGTCACTGTCTCTGTAATCAGGTGAATTTTTAGTGCTATTAGCACTCTTTTGAGCATCTTTAAGTAATTTCATTGCTTTGTCAAGAGAATTAGCGTTTTCAAGTATTTTATTTACTTTTTCAATAGTGTCAGTATCAGCTTCATCTATTTTCTTTTTAAGTGCTTCTTTTTGCTCTGCTGTTAAGTTTTCCATAGCATCAATTGCGTTTTTAGCTTCAGTTTTTTTAGTTGCTAATTGAGCTTCACCATCAAGTTTTTCCGCACCTAATTTTAAATTGTTAATTAAGGTTTGAATTTCGTCTTCAGAAAGGTTAGTTCCTTTTGCTTTGTCTAAGGCTGCATTACCTGAATTAAACGGATTATCAAGTTCTCCTTTATTAGTTGCGTCAAGATATTTACCTTGTTCTTTAATTTTTTTAGCGTTATCAAGAGCTTCTTTTAATGCTGACATTTTTTCATTTAATCTTTGTGCATCACCTAAAAGGTTATCTAAATCATCTACTGTTGTAACATCTGAAGTGTTAATTTTTTCTTTTAAAGCTTTCTTTTGTGCATCGTTAAGATTTTGCATTTTATCAATAGCATCAAGAACGTTTATTTTTTTATCTTCAAATTCCTTATCACCATTAAGTCCATTGTGTGCAGTTTCTAAGTTATTTACTAAGTCTTCAACTTCCTCTTTTGTTAAGTTTGAACCAGTTGTGTATTGTGAAGCATCTTGTGCATTTTGTGCTGCTGTATCATAAGCTTCTTTAGTTTCAGGAGTAGCATCTTTGTAGTTGTTAGTATTTTTAACGTTTTCAAGTGCTTTAATTTTATCTTTTAAAGCACTCATTGCATCATCAAGTGGTTGAATTTTAGCATTAATATTATTTAAGCTTGTAAGAGATTCAGCATTATTTACTTCTAATTTTAAAGCATCTTTTTGAGCTTTATTTAAGTTTTCTGCTTGATTAATTTTTTCAAGTAATTCTTGTTTTTTTGTTGCTAAGTTTTCATCACCATTTAACTCTTTTGTTGCTGTTTGAAGAGTTGTAGTAGCATTTTTAACATCTTCTAAACTTAAGTTTGCAGTCGGAAGTAAAGCATTAGATGCATTTGTTTTAGCTTCATCAAAAGCGGTTTGTTTTTCTGAATCTGCGTTTGTGTAATCAGATGTAGCTTTTGCTGCATCAGCTGCTGTTTTTGCTTCTTTGAGAGCTTTCATAGCATCATCAAGTGGTTGAATTTTTTCTTTAATTTTTTCAATTTGATCTAAAGTTGTAGCATTACCAACATCTTCTTTGAGAGCTTTCTTTTGAGCATCTGTTAAATTATTAGCATTGTCAATAGCATCAAGTGCATCTTGTTTACTTTGTGTAATTTTATCTACACCATCAAGATTGCTTTGTGCTTGTTTTAAAGCGTTGATTAACTCTTGAGCTTTTGCACTATCAATAGCCGTACCTGCTTCTTTATCGTTTTCTCTATTTGCAGCACTATAAGCTGTATCAAATGCTGAGCTTTTTTCTGAAGAAGCATCTTTGTAATTTTGTGTTTCTTTTGTTTTTTTAGCAGCTTCAATAGCTTTATTTAACTCATCCATTTTTTGATTTAATGTTTGAGCATCACTAAGAGCATTTGCCACAGATTCATCATTTTTAGCACCATTAATTAATTTTTTAGCTGCTTCTTTTTGTGCGTCATTTAAGTGAGTTAATTTTTCTAATTCTGCTAGTGCATTTGTTTTAGCAGTGTTTAGTTTTTCTTCACCATTAAGTGCTTCTCTAGCTTTTTTTAAAGCATCTTTTAGAGCAACAACTGCATTTTTATCAAGATTTTGTGCTTCATCACTTTCAAGATTTACTAATTGGTTTGCTGAATCAGATTGCTTCTTAAATTCTTCTTTAAGATTTTGATCCGCGTTTGTATAGTCTTCTGAGCCAAGAACACTAGGATTTTTGTATGAATTAACTAGAGCATTTAAATCACCCATTGCTTCAT
The DNA here is from genome assembly GCF_000733865.1 of Mycoplasma buteonis. Taxonomy (GTDB): domain Bacteria; phylum Bacillota_I; class Bacilli_A; order Mycoplasmatales; family Metamycoplasmataceae; genus Mycoplasmopsis; species Mycoplasmopsis buteonis. The sequence continues at coordinate 95,395 of NZ_JPOK01000007.1, read as the reverse complement.
TTAATTCTAATGCTTTTGTAACTTCAGCCGCTACATTTTCTTTTAGTTGTGAAGCATTAATTGCATTTTTAACCGCTTCTTTTTGAGCTTTATTAAGGTTATTTCATTTGTTTTCTAAATCAGCTAAAGCACTTGTTTTTTCATCTTCAAGTTGCTTATTACCATCAAGAGCATTGTAAGCATTATTTAAATTATCTTTAAGATTATTTATGTCAGCAACGTTCATAACAGCATTACCAGTTGAATTAGTTAAATTAGTAGAATCAGTGATTTTTCCATCAAAATTATTTTTAAGTGATTCAGTAGCATTTAAATAATTTGAATCTTGTGCATAATTAGCATCTTTAATAGTTTGTAAAGCGTCTTTTAAGCCTTTCATAGCATCATCAAGAGCTTTAGCATCTTCAAGTACTTTATTTACCTTTGCAAGAGTGTCTGTAGCTTCGTCATTAATGTTTTTAATTAATTCAGCTTTTTGTGCATCATTTAGATTACTTAATTTATTGATTTCTTCAATAGCTTTTGTTTTGGCTTCGTTAATTTTTGCATCACCATTAAGAGCCGCTTTAGCTTCTGATAATTTATTTTTAAGTGCTGTAACTGCTGCTTGATCAAGGTTATCACCATTTGTTTTAATTGCATTTTGTGCTTCTTCTAAAGCTGAATCAAATGCACTTTGTTTTTGTGATTCTGCATCTGTATATTTAGGTTTATCTTTGATTTGAGCATCATTTTGAGCTTCGATTGTTAATTCTCTCATTACATTATTTAAGTCATCTGAAGTAGTTTCAACTGCTTGCACTTCTTCAGTGTTTGTTGCTTGATCAACTTTTTGTTTTAAAGCTGTTTTTTGTGTATCATTTAAATAAGGTAAATTAGAAATTTTTTGTTTTAAAGCTTCTTTATCTTTTTGGAGTTTTGCATCACCGTTAAGCTGAGCAACAGCAGTATTTAACTCACTAGTTTGTCTTTTGATTTCTTCTAAATCGATGCTTTGAGTTACTGAATCTTGCAGTGCACCTTGAGCATTAGATAATTCTGTATCTAATTTTTCTTTTTTATCTTCATCTGAATAATTATAATTTGTAGTATCTTTTGCCTGTTCAGCTTTTTCTTTTGCATCTTTAAGAGCTTTCATTGCTTCATCAAGTTTTTTAGCTTCTTCTAAAGCTGCAGCTACTTCTTCTTTGGTTGATTTATCGTTAACTAAATCTTTTAATTTAGTTTTTTGACTTTCAGTTAAATTTGTTAAATCATCAATTGAGTTATTAGCTTCTTCTTGAGCTTTTGTTAATTCTTGTGCACCATCAAGAGCTTCTTTTTTCTCTGATAGGTCTTTTAATAAATTATCTATATCTTCAGCTGAAATATTTTGATTAGATACTTTAGAATCTGCACCAGAAATAGCTTCATCAAAATTCTTTTTAGGTGTTTCTGTTGCATCTTTATAGTTTTGATTTTCCTTATATTCATTAGCTTTAGCAATAGCTGTTTTTAAATCATTCATTTTTGTGTTTAAATTTTCAGCATCAGTTTGTATAGTATTTAGATCACCAATAGAAGTTGCTTTTTCTACTTCTTTTAATAATTCTTGCTTTTGAGCATCATTAAGATTAGATAATGAATTTATTTTTTCTGTAGCTTTAGCTTTAGCATCACTTAATTTTTGTTCACCATTAAGAGCTTTTTTAGCAGCATCATAAGTCTTTAAAACTGCATTTACTTCCTCTAAAGTAGGATTTGCACTTGCAGAGTTAATTTTTAATGCTTCTCTTACTGCATTTTGATAATCTGTTTGTTTAGGCTTATCAGCTTCTTTGTAGTTTACACCTTTAATTGTTGTACTTGTATCTGTACGAAGTTCTGAAAGTTTTTTCATAGCATCGTTCAATTTAGAAGCTTCTTCCATAATTTTTGCTAGCTCTGCTTTCGAAGGAGCTGAAGCGATTTTAGCTTTCAGAGCTTCTTTTTGAGGATTTGTTAAATATTTAAGTTCAGCTTCTTGTCCTTCTTCAGGCTCAACTTTCTTTAATGCCTCTGCTTTAGCTTTTTGTAATTGAGTATCTCCATCAAGAGCATCTCATTTTTGTTGAAGCTCTGATATTAATGTTTGAACTGCTGCATTATCAGAATTTTGCCCTTCTTGAATATTTACTAAATTTTCTGCTTGTTTGAGTTTTTCATCAAATTCTGTTTTTTTACCGCTATCAGCATCAACATATTTAACATTAGATTTTTTAGGTTTTAATTCATCAATTTTTTCTTTTAGTGTTTTCATTGAATTATCAAGAGTTTGAGCATTTGTCTTAATGGTTTCAATTTCACTAATAGTGTTTTTAGAATTAACATCATTTTTAAGAGCTTCTTTTTGAGCATTATTTAAGTGTGTTAAGCTGTCAATAAATTTATTTACTTCATTTTTCTTATCTTGAAGTTTTTGATCTCCGTTTAGTTCTGAGATTTTTGTATTTAATGCTTTTTTAAGTTCTTTGATTGCTTTTGGATCTATGCTTTGATTTTCAGCATTTTTCACACCTTCTTTTGCATTAGATAAAGCAGTATCCAGATTACCTTTATTAGTTGCTTCTGTATATTTAGGAAGTTTCTGAGTTTCTTCAGCACTTGTAATTTCTGAGTTTAATTCACTCATAGCTGTATCTAAATCACTTGCTTGTGTTTTAGTGTTATTTAATTCGGCAAAGTTTTGTGCACTATCAATTTTCGCTTTTAATTGTTTTTTTTGATTTTCAGTTAAATGAGTTAACTTATCAATTTCACTTTTTGCAGTATCTTTAGCAGCACCAATATTACTGTTTCCATTTAAAGCATTTTTAGCATCGTCGAAAGCTTTTAAAGCTTCTTGAAGACCTGCTGTGTCTTCTTTATTAATTTTGTTATCTAAACCAGCATACTCTTGTAATTTTTTAACCGCTTCATCAAAAGCTAATTTTTTGTCTTGATCAGCATAATTATAATTATCTGTATTTTTAATAGAAGCACTGTCTTGTAAATCGTCATGTATATTTCTTCCGAAACCGTCTAGAGTTGCTATTTGTTGACCTAAATTTTGTAATGCTCTTACTGTTGTAATGTCATTAATTTGTTTTTGCAATTTTTGTTTTAAATTGTCGTCAGAAATTCAGTGGGCACTATCCATTATTGCTTGAGTCTTTTTTCTTTCAGCAGCTAATCTTTCTACACCATCTAATTCTTCAATTGCATTAAGAGCCTCAGTATATTGTTCTTCCATTTTTGGACCATCTAATTCAGCATCTTCTTTAATAATTGAAGTAGTATTTTTTGAACTATCTTGAGTATAATAACCGTCGAGTTTTAATAAAATTTTGTCTAATTTTTCTTTAATAGATGGCGTTGCTTCTGTATATTTTACTGAAGTGTTAATACCATCTATAAATGGTTTTAACACATCATCATAAATTTTCTTAGAATATTCTGCTTGTTTTAAAACGTTTTGAACTTTATCATTTTCTTCTAAAGTTGTAGCAGTTTGTGTTCTTGAGGTATATTTAAAAATTCCCGGTTGATTTAAACTTTGTAAAGTTTTGTTTTTGAATTTTTCGTTTCAATTTTGAACGGCATTAATTTCAGATATTAATTCTTGTCTTTTATTGTATCATTCGTTATTAAAAACAAGATTTATATTATTTTGATATGTAAATAAAGAATGATCGTAAGTAAATTGCTCTTCTTTTAAAAATAAATTTTGTCTAGAATTTATATCGCTAGGATTATTTGAATCACTATAAAATACTAACCCACTTTTTATTTTGTCTGAGTTTGCGTCGTAAGCATTTATGGTTTGTCCGTTATAGCTAAAAAGTGCTTTTTTAGTGATACCAACATCTTGCGCGTTAAATGTATTTTCAGTGAAATCCATTGATCCTACTGGAGTATTTAAATCATCATAATAAAATTGATATTTTAATTTAGGGTCTGCAAACTGACTATTAACTTGTTGGTTATTTGCTTCTTGAACTTTAATATTTGTATTTACATATGCATCTTGATAATTAGATCTATCGTAAAAAATAGATTTTATACGTCTATTACCTCTATGTATTCCTTCACTAGTATCTTTTTTATTTTTTTCACCTCAAAGTGCAGCGACAAAAGAACGCATTGGTTTAGGGTTGACATCGCCTTGTTGTCATAAATCATATTTTTTATCTGTTGGTAATAAATTCTTTTTATTGTTAATTAAAACGTTATTACTTTCATTAACAATTTTTTTGCGAGTTTGGAATTCTAAATGAATAATAGGGAGATCTGAAATATCATTATCATTAGAATATTTTGGTGTAAAATGAGTTCAAAATGAAACAATATGACCTAAATCATTAAAGTTATTCATAAAGTTATAAAAACCTTTTGAATCACTTCTTAAAGCTAACATATCATCCATTATTAAAGCAAAAGGTCTTGCACCATCCGCCACATTAGATGTTATTATATTTTGAATGTAGTTATCTGGATTATTTTTAGATAATGGATACTTAGCTTGGTCTTCTGCGCTTTTTGCAGTAAAGGGATAAGCATACTTATCAAATGTTCCTGGTATTGAACCATCTAATTCATTAATTTTCTTTCTACTTAAAATTGTAGAATTATCTTTTCTATCATAAACGGTGATATAAAAACTGCCTGGAATAAAATCTAAATCATTAGAAATAAATATTGCAAAATGAAAGTTTTTTGAAGCAGGAACTCAATTTCACGGTGCATCTGTATTAATTTTAGCAGTTCATTCTTGTACTTCGTTATTTAAAATTGCTTGATTCGCTCTTATTTGATTTATATCACCTGTTGCTTGAACGTTAAGTACTACGTCATTTGTATCATTTACATTATTATCTCCAGAATCATCATAATTCATGTGTACGGCTCAATTTCTTTTACTGTTTCCTAAAGAATCGGAATACTGAGCTGTTTCTTCTGTCGTTCAGACGTTATATGACGGCGAAGGTTCTGGAATTGATTCTCTATTACCATCTCCAGGAGCAGCTGAAACAGCAAGTGGTAATGCTGTTGTTAAAAGTACTCCTGTTGAAGTTAAAAGATAAACTTTTTTATTTTTTTTACTTTTCATAATTTCCTTTCGAATTTTATTTAGTAAAAATTCGGTCTAAATAAAATGGTTAAAAATATTAAATTATATTTAATATTATTTATATTTTATTTTTTTTTTTTTTTGTTTTTATACATTTTTTGAAGTTTTTGATAAAAAAATTTATTTAGTTTATAAACTTTCTTTTTAGGTTTATAATTTAATAATGATAAAAACTGAAAAGTTTTAATATTTTTTAAAAATAAAATTAAAAAGTAAATTTATAGTAAAATTAAAAAATAACTAAACTAAGCTTAAGTTTATTTATTTAAAAAACAAACATTAATAGAGGATATTTTATGCGTAAAGTAGTTAGATTAAAAAACAAATTACGTGCAGAAAAAAGAGCTAAAAAAGTTGCTAAAGAAGTAGCAAGAGATAAAAGAAGAGCTGAACAAGCTGCTGCGTAATAATTCATGCACGAAAAACGTGCTTTTATTTTATGTTTAGTAGTTTTCGATAAAAAACTTTTTGAATGCGAAAAAAGTATTTTAGTAAGGAGGAAAATGATTTTTAGTTATAAACCGCTATGAAAGCTTTTAATAGATAAAGATTGAAGTAAAAAAGATTTGATGGAAAAAGCTAACATTAGCAAAACTACCTTATATAAGTTAGTTAATAACAAAAATGTTACAACTGATATTTTGATAAAAATCTGTAAAGCATTAAGTTGCGATTTATCAGATATTATCGAATGTATTAGTGATTGTGACTAGAAAGGATTTGATGGGAATTTTTAAACTAAAAGCTGATTATAAACCTACAGGTGATCAACCAGAAGCTATTAGCAAAATGACACAAAATATTGAAAACGGTATTGATCAACAAGTTCTTAGAGGTGTAACTGGTAGTGGTAAAACTTTTACAATTGCTAATGTTATTAAAAATTTTGATAGACCAGCAATTATTTTGTCTCATAACAAAACACTTGCTAGTCAGCTTTATAGTGAGTTAAAATCATTTTTTCCAGACAATGCAGTAGAATACTTTATTAGTTATTTTGACTATTTTAGACCAGAAGCTTATTTACCAGCTACTGATACTTATGTGGAAAAAGATTCTAAAACAAACGAGCAAATAGAAATACTTCGTTTAAGCGCTCTTAATTCGCTTGTTACTAGAAAAGATGTAATAGTAGTAGCTAGTGTTAGTGCTATTTACGGCGCATTAAATCCAGAAGTTTATAAAAATTCATTTTATCGTTTTTTTGTTTCACAAGAAATTTCATTACAAAATTTTACATATCAATTATTAAATATTCAATATGTGAGAAATGATGTGGAATTAAAACCAGGTACTTTCACAGTTAAAGGAGATATTGTTTTTGTCCAACCTGCTGATAGTGAGGATAAAGCAGTACGTATTAGTTTTTTCTATGATGAAATTGAAGAAATTGCAATTGTAGATTCATTAACTAAAAACGTAATTGAAAAAGTGAAAATTTATACACTTTCACCAGGAACTGAATACGCAACAAGCAACAGTGTTTACGAAGAAATAGCTCCTAAAATTTTAGATGAGCTTAATCAAAGTGTCGCAAAGTTCACAAAAGAAGGAAAGATTTTAGAAGCTACCCGCTTAAATCAAAGAATTAAAAATGATGTTGATGATATGCTTGAGTTTGGACAATGTAAAGGTATTGAGAATTATTCAATGTATCTAGATCGTAGACAATTTGGTGAACGTCCATTTACAATTTTAGATTTCTTTCCGAAGGATTCGCTGATGTTCATTGATGAATCCCATATGTTTGTACCACAACTAAATGCGATGTACAAAGGTGATAGGTCAAGAAAAGAATCGCTGGTTGAATATGGTTTTAGATTACCTAGTGCACTAGAAAATAGACCTTTACGTTTTAATGAATGAGAAAGTAACTTTAAATTCAAGAAAATTTATATTTCGGCTACACCTGGTGATTACGAATTAGAACAAACAAATGAGGTAGTTCCTCTGTATGTTCGTCCAACTGGTCTTATTGATCCAGAAATTATTATTCGACCAACAGCTAATCAGGTGGAAGACATTTACGACACAATTATGTCCCAAAAAGAAAAAAATGAACGGACAATCATTTTAACTATTACAAAAAGAATGGCTGAAGAACTTTCTACTTACTTAATTGAAAAAGGAATTAAAGCTGCTTATATTCACTCTGAACATAGCACCTTTGTTCGGAATGAAATTTTAAGAAAATTAAGAAGTGGAATATATGAAGTTGTTGTTGGTATTAACTTACTTAGAGAAGGAATCGACTTACCTGAAGTCTCGAAGGTGCTGGTACTGGACGCTGATAAAGAAAGCTTTATGCGTAATACTAGAAGCCTTATTCAGATTGTAGGTCGGGCAGCTAGAAATGCTTCTGGTCAGGCGATTTTATATGCTGATAAAATCACCAAAAGTATGCAAGAGTGTATCGACGATAACGCTACTAAACGTAAGTTACAAATAACTTACAATCAAAAACACAATATTACACCACAAACGATTATCAAACCAATTGCAGAACCTATTCATGGGCATGATATTATGAATGCGGTGCAATTATTGCTTGATCAATCGCAAAGTGGTAAAAATATTAAAAAAGCAGATAAGAAATCAAAAGATACTTTAATTAAAGAAATTAAAGAGCAAATGAATCAAGCTGCAAAAGAATTAGATTATGAAAGAGCAATTCAACTAAGAGATATTTTGTTAGAATTGCAAAAGGAAAAATAATGTTTTATAAAATTACAGAAATTAGAAACAACGTGGATTCAGTGAATTCATACACAATTGATGTTTATTCAATTCATCAAGGATTTATTAAATTATTAAAATTAGCTGATAAAGTTAATTGAAATGAAGAGTTACGTGAAGAAGTATTGGTTAATCACTTCGAAACAAATCGTAATTACTCAAAAATTTTAAATCGCTATGCTTTAGCACTTGCAAAAGTTATTACAAGTGTAGAGTTTAAAGGAAATGATGAGTCATTATTAGGTAAAATTAATGAGTTAAAAAATAATATTGACAACCAAGAATTAGTGGTTAGTCAAATGCAAAATATTTTTGACTTTTTAAAATTAAAAGGAAAATCAATGGATTTAGTTAAGTTAGTTGATAACTTTGACTTGTTCTCTGAAGAAGCATTAGCTAAAGTTAACAAACAAAACTTTGATTTTGAACCAGTTAGTGGTTGTGATTTACCTGAATAAAAAATTATAAGGAGGTGTAATGTCTAAAAATAGTGATTTTTTAACAATACAAGGAGCCAGAGAAAATAACCTTAAAAATGTTTCTCTTACCATTCCTAAAAATAAATTAGTTGTTTTTACAGGACTAAGTGGTAGTGGTAAAAGTTCGCTGGCTTTTAACACTATTTATGAAGAAGGACGCCGCCGTTATGTAGATTCTCTTAGCTCATATGCACGTATGTTTTTAGGTGGAACTAAAAAACCTAATGTGGATAAAATTGATGGTTTAAGTCCTGCTATTAGTATTGAACAAAAAACAGTGCATAGTAATCCAAGATCTACAGTTGGAACAGTAACTGAACTATATGATTATTTACGTTTGCTTTTTGCACGTTTAGGAAAAGCTTACTGTCCAACACATAACATTGAAATTTCATCACAAAGTACAAATGATATTTTAAAAACTCTTGCTGAGTATCCTGTAAATTCAAAATTAAGAATTTATGCTCCATTAGTTGAAGCCCAAAAAGGAACACACGCGAATTTATTAGAGAAACTTAAAAATGAAAGCTATCTAAGAGTTAAAATTGATGGAGTGATTTATCTTTTAGACGATGAAATCAATTTAGATAAAAATCAAAAGCATGATATCGATTTAGTGATTGATAATGTAATTCTGACTGAAAGTAATTACAGCAGAATTGCACAAGCTATTGACACTGCTGGTGATTTAACTGGTGGACAAATTTCAGTTGAAATTTTAGATACAAATGAAATTAAAAAGTTTTCTAAAACGCATTCATGTATTTATAAAGACTTTAATTTACCAAAAATTGAAACAAGATTATTCTCATTTAACTCGCCGCAAGGGATGTGTCCAACCTGTAAAGGACTTGGGATTGAAAATAAAGCTGATTTTGATTTAATTGCTCCAGAAAAATGACGTTCAATTCAGGAAGGTGCGATTAAATATTTTGAAAATACAATTGGTACTTTCAATTTAGAGTGACAAAGATTTGAAGCTTTATTAAATTGTTACAACATTGACATTAAAAAACCACTTGAAGAAATGACTAAAAAAGAACTAGAAGTTATTATGTATGGTTCTGATGGTCCGGTAGATTATGAAATGAAAAGTGAAAACGGAAGTACTTTCCGTCGTACTAGTGAAATTGAAGGTATTGTAACTAAAATTGAACGTCTGTTTTTCGAAACTACTAGCGAAAGAAAAAGAGAATATTATAAAAAATATATTGGTTCAGTAGCTTGTTCAACCTGTAAAGGTGCTAGAATAAAAAAAGAATCTCTAGCAGTTAAAATTGATGGAATGAATATTTATGAATTTACACAGAAATCAATTTCAGATGCTTTAGAAATTACTACTAAATTAGTTGAACAATTTGATGAAAATGAAAAACAAATTTCAAACTTAATTACTAAAGAAATTATTGACAGACTATCATTTTTAAAAAATGTTGGTTTAGATTATTTATCACTAGACCGTAATGCCGAAACCCTTAGTGGAGGTGAAGCACAAAGAATTAGGTTAGCTACACAAATTGGTTCAAATCTTTCAGGTGTGCTGTATGTACTTGATGAACCATCAATTGGGTTACACCAAAAAGATAATACTAAGTTAATTGAAACACTCAAAAAGATGGTTGACTTAGGTAATACTTTAATTGTTGTAGAGCATGATGAAGATACTATGTTTGCTGCTGATTATATTGTTGATATTGGACCTAAAGCTGGTGTGCATGGTGGTGAAATAGTTGCTGCTGGAACACTAGAAGATATTACTAATGAACCAACATCAATTACAGGTAAGTACCTTTCTGGAGAGTGACTGATTCCTGTTCCTGCTGTTAGAAGATCTGGAAACGGTAAACAAATTTTAATTAAAGGTGCAAAAGAAAACAACCTAAAAAATATTGATGTAACAATCCCGCTTGGTAAATTTGTTGCTGTTACAGGTGTTTCAGGTAGTGGGAAAAGTACCCTAGTTAATGAAATTTTAGTATCTGGAATTCAACAAATGTTAGGTATCTCAGAAGGGTTACAACATAAACGTGCTAAGTTCCATTCAATCCAAGGGCTTAGTGAAATAGATAAAGTAATTCCAATTAGTCAAAGTCCAATTGGAAGAACTCCACGGAGTAATCCAGCAACTTATACAGGTGTTTTTGATGATATTAGAGATATTTTTGCTAATGTTTATGAAGCACGTGCGAGAGGATACACTAAAAGTAGATTTAGTTTTAATGTAGCTGATGGTAGATGTGAAAAATGTACTGGAGATGGATTTTTAAAAGTGGAAATGCATTTTTTACCTGATGTGTATGTTCCGTGTGATGAATGTGATGGGAAAAGATACAATCGTGAAACACTCGAAATTAGATATCATAAAAAAACTATTTCTGATGTACTAGAAATGACAGTCGAAGAAGCGATTGAATTTTTCGAAAACAAGCAAAAAATTATTGAAAAATTACAAATTTTATCTGATGTGGGATTAGACTACATTAAACTTGGACAAATGTCAACAACTCTTAGTGGTGGTGAAGCACAAAGAGTTAAATTAGCAACTTACTTACAAAAGAAAGCAACAGGAAAAACGATTTATGTGCTCGATGAACCTACAACAGGGTTACACGTGCATGACGTAAAAAAATTAGTCAACATTTTAAATCGGATTGTTGATAATGGTGATACCGTCTTAGTAATTGAACATAACCTAGATATGATCAAATCAGCTGATTGAATTATTGATTTAGGTCCTGATGGTGGAATTAATGGAGGAAAAGTTGTTGCTCAAGGTACTCCAGAAACCATAGTTAATTTAGGAAGAGGATATACTGCTGAATATTTAAAAAAGGTTATCTAAGAAAAGAATTTAGAAACCGATATAATTTATAAAATAAGGAGCAATATGTCAAATAAAAGTCACAAAAAAATTAATGTTGAAAAAGTCATTCGATTTTTCGATTTAAATATCATTAATGCTGATAATCCTTATCTAACATATAATGATATTTATGAACCTGCTATTAAAAGAGTAGGGTTAGAACTAAGTGAAAAAGTTCGCGCTGATCGGATTAATTTAAATGTAATTTCTTGAGGTACAAGTGAATCAATGTGATTTTTCCAAATTGGAAAAAAACGTGCAATCGAATCATTAGAATATGTTTTTCAACAAAAACCACCGCTTGTTATTTTGTCAAAAGGTTTTTCTAAACCAGCATTGGCTTGGGTTTTAGAAATTGCTAATACATATAACATTCCAATTGCATTATCAAATTCGAGTTCATCTGTTATTTCTACCGCTATTGGCGCTTATCTTAATGATTATTTCGCAGAGCAAACACAGGTACATGGAACTCTTGTACTTGTAGGTGGTACCGGTGTGCTTATTACAGGAGATAGTGGAGTAGGGAAATCAGAGGCTGCACTTGAACTTATTCAACGCGGACATCTTTTGATTGCGGATGATGCAGTTTTAATTAAAGATAGTGGAAGTGTTTTTATAGGTACAGCTCCTAAGTTAACTCAAAATTTATTAGAAGTTCGTGGAATTGGACTTATTGATATTAAATTTACTTATGGATTAAATTCGGTAGCTAAATCTGCGCTTATTGATTTAGTGGTTGAATTAGTTAAACAAGAACACCAAAACGATTTAGATCGTCTGGGAACACAAATTTTAAAGTATCCAATTTTTGGAAGATATATCCGTAAAATTAAAGTACCAATTAAAGAGGGTGGTTCAGCCGCTTCCTTAATTGAAGCCGCTGTTAGTGCTTATTTAGGATGACGCGAAGATCATGACATCTTAAAATTAATTGCTGATCGCAGAAAAGAAGAACTAGAGGAGAAAAATGACAAATAGTTTACCATCATTTGTACCATCGCAAGCAATTAGCGAAGGAACACCAACAGTCTTATTTAGTATTGGTAGTTGAACAATGAACGTTTATTCGCTTTGTATTTTGCTTGGATTTACTTGCTCGATTTTAACAGCCGCTTACTTTTGAAAACGTGAAAAATATCCTTTTGAAATTTTATTAACATTAATTATTATCACAGTTCCTTGTGCTATGATAGGTGCTCGTCTTGGTTTTATTATTGAACGTGCCATTGCTGGACAACCGCTTGCACGTTGATGAGCAATTTGAGAAGGTGGTCTTAGTATTCAGTACGGAATTATTTTAGCGACAATTGCTGATTTAATTTATGTATATACTAAGCGTAAAGTAATTGATGTGCGTAAAGCTGCTTCATACATTATTCCAACTATTTTAATTGGTCAATTTGTGGGTCGTTGAGGGAACTTTTCAAACCACGAGGTTTACGGAAAAATAGATTGATCTGGAGCTTCTAGCTTAATGTGAGGACACACTTTTGCCAGTCAAATGTTTATTAGCGATTCAGTCAGTGAACAATTAGGATTGCAAGGAGCATATCGTTATCCACTATTCTTATACGAAGGATTGGCGAACTTAGTTGGTTACTTACTCATTGTTTGAGTGCTTAATTTATTTAACTTCACTAAGCCAGGTGCTTCAGCTGGACTTTACTTATTATGATACGGTTTACTTCGTTTAGTGATGGAACCACTACGTGAAGAAAGCTATGATGTTTATAAATATTTAGCAGTTGGTTTTGCGGTAATTGGATTATTGGTGTTTGTATACTACCAATTCTTTGGACTAGTGGAATACAAACTAAAAGCCGAAGCTAAAAAACCATGAACTAGAACTTATGAATATGCTAATCCAGAGCTATATAAAGCACATGTTTTAGCAACATCATACAAATATAATTTATTAAAAATGAAAACAAAATTAAACAAAGAAAATTAGAGAGAAATTATGGAAAAATTAGATTTATTAATTATTGGTGCAGGGCCAGCTGGTCTTAACGCTGCACTATATGCTTCGAGAGCTAACGTTAAAACAATGTTTATTGAAAAAGGAGCTCCTGGAGGTAAAATTACAACTACCAATAAAGTTGAAAACTGAATTGGTACTGAATACATCGAAGGATGACAACTAGCTACCAACTTTTACAATCACGCAAAAGAGTATGGTGCTATACACAAATACGGTGAAGTAGAAAGCATTAAACAACTTGGTGATTATCATTTTGCAGTAACTTTAGTTAGTGGTGAAGTTATTGAAGCAAAAACTGTTTTAATTGCAACCGGAATGCAAAACAGAGTACCTACATTTATTGAAAATATTGATAAATTTATGCACGCTGGTGTTTCATTTTGTGCAATTTGTGATGGACCAATATACAAAGGATACCCAACTCTTGTACTTGGAGCAGGTAACTCAGCTGTTGAAGAATCTGTTTACTTATCAAGTATTGCTACTGAAGTTAACATCGTTATTCGTGATGAAAACTTTACAGCAGAACAACATTTAGTTGACGATTTACTTAAATTACCAAATGTTAAAGTTTATCGTAATTCACAAATCAAAAAACTTATGGGTGAAAATCAATTAGAGCAAGCTTTAATTGTTGATAAAGATGGAAACGAAACAGTTGTTAACGTTGCATCATTTTTCCCATACATTGGAATGGAACCAAAAGCAGATTTTGCTAAAGATTTAGGTATTTTAAATGATAAAGGTTTTATTGAAACTAATGAAGCTATGGAAACAAAAATCAAAGGTTTATTCGCAGCTGGTGACATTAGAGTTAAAGATATTCGTCAAATTGTTACAGCAGCAAGTGATGGTTCAATTGCTGCTAAAAAAATTACTGATATTATCAACTCATTAAAATAAAGATTACTAAATTTGTTATTTAAATAGTAAGCAACGAGCTTACTATTTTTAATTTTCTTTTTCTTTAGCTATTTAATTATTTAAAAAATAATAATAAAGTAAAATAATTGTGTATAAAAATGAAAAATCAAAGGACAAAAAATGGATAAAAATCATACAGTTTTATTTGGAATGCAAAATTCTTTAAAACTTGCTGAGCATGTTTCAAAAATTGTTGATATTCCTTTATCAACAGTTGAAAGAACAGTTTATGCTGATGGTGAAGTAATGATGGTGTCAGAACCAACTGTGCGTGATAAAGATGTTTTTATTATCGCTTCTACTTCAAGACCTGTAAACAACAACATTATGGAACTACTTCTTTTTATTGATTCGCTAAAAAGAGCAAGTGGTAGAAGCATTAATGTTTGCTTAAGTTACTACGGTTATGCTCGTCAGGACAGAAAAGCTAGTGGACGTCAACCAATAGGCGCTAAGTTAGTAGCTGACTTATTACAAACAGCAGGTGCAACTAAAGTTATTTGTGTAGATTTACACAACCCATCAATTCAAGGGTTCTTTAATATTCCGGTTGATGATCTCAAAGGACAATACCCTCTTGCGAAAGCATTAAAAAAATTAAATGAGAAATTTACAGTTGTCTCACCTGATCACGGTGGAACTGTCCGTGCAAGAAAATTGGCAGAGTTAATTGCTGATACAGTCAAAATTTGTATTATTGACAAAAGACGTACAGGAGTTAACCAAACTGAAGTTATGGGAATTATCGGAGATATTTCAAACCAAAATGCAGTTATTGTCGATGATATTATTGATACTGGTGGAACAATTTTAAAAGCGGTTGATACACTAAAAGCTAACGGTGCTAAAAAAGTCATCGTAGCTGCTACACACGGAATTTTTACTAAAGGTTTTGAAATGTTTGAAAACAATCCGAATGTAGATAAAGTTATTATTACAGATAGCATTGATAACTATGAATTAGCAGAAAAATTTACTAAATTAGAAATTGTTTCTTTAGGTGATTTTTTAGGAAAAGTTGTTAGTGCCTCACTTAATAGTGGAAGCATTTCGGATGTTTATAAAGAGCTAAAAGAAGAAATTACAAAACTATAATTAAAAGTGCAAAATGCACTTTTAATTTACCAAGGAAAAAATATGAAACATAAATTAATTGTTGAGCAAATGTGTAAGGAAAACAACTGAGATTTTGAATTATTCGAAAAATATGTAAATTTAATTGAAGAAAAAAACAAAATAATGAATCTTACCGGTTTTACTGGAGATCGCTTGTGAGAAGAAGGGATTTTAGAATCTTTACTTTTTATGCAAGAAATCACTAAAAAGCAAGAGAATTTAGAAATTTTAGATATTGGTGCTGGATGCGGTTTTCCTTCAATTCCTTATGTACTAACAAAGCCAAACAACCATATTACAATTTACGAACCTATTCAAAAAAGAGTGAATTTTCTAAATTTAGTTATTAAAGAACTAAATTTAGAATCCTTTGTTACTGTTTATAATGAAAGAGCTGAAACACAGTTTGAAAAAAATTTATTTAATATTGTTACAGCTAGAGCAGTAGGAAATGTTAAAACTATGCTGATGTCTTCTTTTCATTTAGTCAAATTACAAGGTAAGATGATCCTTTTAAAAGGATTTAATGCACCAAAAGAAATTGAAGCAGCAAAAGATATTTTAAGTAAAGTAAAAGCAGAGTTAAATTTTTATCCATTTATTAGTCAAGATGTAGAACGTCACAATTATATTGTTGAAATTCAAAAACTAAGAAGTACTCCCAAAGAGTTTCCTTATCCATGAAAAGAAATTGTCAAACAAAAATAACTATATAAATAATGAATTTAATTTAGTGTGAGTGTTATAATACTCACATTTTTTTATTTCAATTATTGTTTTAATTTTTAAAATGAAATTTAGTTTCAATTGTAATTTATTTATTAAAATTTTGTTTTTTCTTATTTAAAGTAGCTAATTTAAAAATTACTAAATTTCACTAAATTGAGCGTAAATTTTAAAACTTATTACTTTTAAAAAAATACTTGAGCTTTTTTAAAATTGAAAAATAATTTCAAAAATTAAAAAATATGGAAAAAATATGAAAAAGTTTTCAATTTTAAACATTTATTTAACTGAAAATTATTAAGTTTAAGTAATTAAATATAATATTAATGCAAATAATTAAATATGAGAGTAAAAGACAATTTAATCTTCTTACTCAGTAATAATCAATCATAACTTAAAATATAAAACTTTACTTTTATATTATCTGTTATAAATTTATTTTATAAGGAGCAAAAGTAAATTATGAACTTTAAATTTAATAAAAAAATTTTATTAGGACTTTCAGGAGTGCTAGCTGCTGGTACACCACTTTTAGTAGCAGCCTCTTGTGATGACACTAAAACAAACAAAGAAGAAACTACAGAGCCTGGGACAGTAACACCCGAACCTGGAACAGGAGAAATAACACCTGAACCTGGTACAGTAACACCTGAAACTGAAGATTCAAATATTTCTGACGAAGAACAAGAACGTATCGATAATGCTCTTTCTGGTGCAAACCCTACAGCAGCAAATCAATCATTTAAATTAAATGAAGGTAGAAAAGAAATTTTAATCGGTAACACTTTCTCTTCAACAAATACTAAAGGTAAAGCTCTTGAAAAATTAATGGCAGCTTACAATGAATATTTAGCAGCTGAAAAAGCTAAAAATCCTCAAATAACTTTATTACCTGTTAAATCAATCAACATGGGTAGTGGATATTCAAAAGGTAGTGAAACTTTAGAACTTAAATTAAAATCTAAAGATACAGAAAATACACCTAATATTGTTATTAACTATCCACCAGCTGCTGCAAAGTTAGCTGCAAAAAACATGCTTTTATCATTTAATAGTGGTGAAGAACAATTTAATGTTGATATTGATGATTTTGATGCAGCATTTACAAAACAAAACTTTACAATTGCTAATATTCAAAACCCTTCAACATACTCTTTACCATTGCTTAAGAGTACAAATGTTATGGCTGTTAATGGTCCAGTTCTTTACTACATCGTTAAATCAATAGTTGATAATGGTGGAAAAGTTGCGGATGATGCTGAAACAACAGCATTTTACGCAAAACTTAAAGAAGTTGGTGAAAAAGACTTTGACAGCGTTAAATCACTTTGAGGTTTACCTGTTACAAAAATTCAAGATATGATAAAAGCAGAAATGGATAAAGGAGAAGATAAATCATTAGCAGTATTTAGAAAAGGATATTTCCAAAGATACGATGATTTATTAAAATTCTCAACATTTGCTCAAAGTTTATTTACACAATCATACAATAATGGAGATCCCGCAAATGCTGGAGTACACGTATTTGGAATTGACGGTCCACCTTCATTCTTTGGTTCAACATTATTCTCATTAGGTAACGGAGAACTTGAAAATACATTTAGTAAAATTACTAAAACAAATGGTGTAACTACAGTTGACTTTACTACTCTTTTAAACGATGGAACAGCTAAAAAGAATGCTCAAAAAATTTATGATGCTTTATCTACATCAGTAACTAAAGGAGCAACAGTATTACAACCTGGTGGAGCTTACTCATCATCAAGTCAAATTCAACATAAATTTGCATTTTCAACAGGTTCAACATCTGGATTTGAACACAACTATGTTCCATTAGAAAAATCAAATGGATGAAACTTATCATCAAGAGCACTTGGTGACGTTAAATATGATATTGCTGAAAACAATAAAATGTTCCGTTCAATCCGTCATGTTAATTTAGAAAAATTCAACAAAGATCTTAAAGAAGAATTTGGTTCATTAGCTTTAGCTGAATCATCACGTTACAATAATCCAATTTACCCTGATACAGTAACTTCACAACAATTACAAGATAGTGATCAAAAACATGCAGTTAGATTAAGCACACCGGAAGACACAAAACGTTTCAAAGAAAAATTTGAAGCAATGGGTGACAAAGCGCTTCTTTTATTTATCCAAGAAAACGATAAAATGAAGTCTTATTTAGATACATTTACAAGCTCTAAATATTACGCTGGAAAAGTTACTCTTGGAGGTAATGCAGATTCAGCAGGTTACTTATTAATCATTCCTAATGGATTACCTAACGCAGATTCAAAAGGTAAATTTAATAATGGTGATATGACTGAAGCAACCCAAGAAGCACTTAAATCACTACAATTTACACTAGAAAAAACAGATTCAACTACTGTACTTAATGAAAATGAATTATTAGTATTACCAACACCATACTTCTGAGACAGTAAAACAAAAACAGGAGTTGTATTTGGACAAGGACCATCACTTATTGGAGTTAGCTCAGGAAACAAAGTGCAAGACGATTCTGTTCGTGCATTTGTTAAATGAATTTTAACAACAGAAACAGATGTTACATTTAAAGCTAACCCAGAAGATGTTAAAAAAGGTTTAGATAAAGATAAAGTTACTACACCTATTAAATTTATTGAAGATGCATTTAGCTACATTATTCCTGTTAAAGGATATGATAAAGCTACAGAAGAACAAATTAATCAAATTTTTGGACACAACTCATACTTAAAACAAGCTTTCGCATCATTTAAAGATACTGCAGCTGAAGATTCAAAAGTTAAATTATACGAAGAACCAGCTTCAGAATATTCAGATACATTTAGAGATCAAATTAGAGCAGGACTTGATTCACTTCAAAAAGCAGCAACATCAAAATCAGCCGCTCCAACATTTGAAACATTTATCTCAGGACTTAAAAAAGAAGCTCCAAGACAATAGTTATTTCTGAAAAAGAAATCACAAATATAATTTGCAAAAAGGCAAATTATATTTTTATTAAGTCTAAAAAGGAGAGTTTATGAACTTTAAATTTAACAAAAAAATCTTACTAGGACTTTCAGGAGTTATTGCTACTACTACACCTCTTTTAGTAGCTGCAGCTTGTGATAACACTAAAACAAACAGCAATACAACAGCTAATGATTCAACTAAAAATGGTACAACACCTACAGTTTCAGATGGTTCTCAAGAATCACAAGTAAAAGCAGATTTAAAATATGATTTTAATTCATTTTTAAGAGACTTAAATGTTAATAAAGATGATAATTCTTGAAAAAACTTTAAATTAGTACTCCAAAAAGATAAAAATCCAATTAATGGATACCATGTATTTATTGCTAATTCTTTAAAGAAAAATAGAATTGATGTTCAAAAATCTGGTTTATTTTCACAACATTTAAGTAACAAATTAAACGAATACATTAATGCAAATATTAAAAATGCTTTAAAAGATGCTGTTAATTACGAAAATACAGATAGCATTTTCTTAAATATTGAAAAAAATACAATTCCTGAAAAATTTAAAAACTTTAAATTAGAACTTGATGTACTTGAAAACGTAAATAATAAACTTACACCTAAAAAATTAATTATTGATTTTAATTTCCAAAATTTAAGTAAAAATTTAAATTTAGGAATTTATGGTTATAAAGAAAATGATGCTAAACGTAATTTTCCAGACCAAAAATGAACACACGAAATGTTTTCAGAAGTAAATAAAATTGGTAGTTCAGCAAGAATTGATTATTTTGGTTCTTCAAGTTTAGGAAACGTAACTATCTTTACAGAAGGTCAATACCAACCATTTAGAGCTTCTCTTTCATTAGAATCAGAAGTTAGTGTAAACCCAACTTTCGCTGTTGCTGATAAAGAAGTTCAAATCAAACCAGAAACATACACTCATATCGACGTTGATTGAACTAAAGCTAAATATATTGATGGAGTTGTTAAGAGTGTAGCTGATGGTGATACTGTAACATTGAAATTAGCTCCTATCGGTTCAGACGGTGTTGATCCTGCCTTCCACAACATTAACAGAGATGTATTTAATTTCAAAGACAATCAAATTACTATTCGTTTAGCTGGAATTGATACACCGGAAAAAGCAGTTGGTGATAATAAAAAATCAGTTGAATCTTCACCATTTGAATATCAATTTGCACTTCTATCAACAATATATGCACAAAAAACTTTCCCGGTTGGAAGAAAAGTTAGAATTTTCATTTCAAGTACTTCAGATGCTTATAAAAGAGTAGTAGGTGATATTTTCTACGGAAATGAAGATAATAAATTTGATGTTTCTTATAGTGTAGAAATTACAAAAGCTGGTTACACTTTCCCATATGCTGCAAATACAAACGCTTGAGAAAATGATTTAGCTGAAGAAAATTCATATGAATCAGTAGTTTATCCAGCAATTTACAATGCATTTAATGAAGCCATTGAAAAAAGAAATGGATATTTCAAATGATTAGGTTCAGGTGACAACCTTAAATTTGCTGAATCATATATTTATGATAGTAAAACTAATACTGCTTGAACTCCATTTTGAAGTGGCAGTGAAAACAATGTTCAAAAAGCATTGGATAAATTAAAAACTAAATAGGCAAAAGTTGAATATAAAGAAAGGTAATATATGAAATTAACAAGTCTTTTGACACATTATTTCAATACTGTAACTACTAAAGTTACTGATGAAGATTTAAAGCGTATTGAAATGTATGTAAAAGAATTGCATGATAATCAAGATAAAGAGCTTGCTCCAGCTATTGAACTTAAAAACCTAAATATTGATTTTGGTGAAACATTAGCTGTTGACAATGCTACATTCAAAATTCCTGAAGGTAAATTAGTTACTTTATTAGGACCATCAGGAAGTGGAAAAACAACAACATTAAATGCTATTGCTGGACTTTTAACAGTTACATCAGGTAAAATTCTTTTCAAAGGTAAAGATGTTACTGATTTTACACCACAAAGACGTAAAATAGGTTTTGTTTTCCAAAACTACGCTTTATATCCACACATGAGTGTATATGACAACATTGCATTCCCACTTAAAAATGATGAAAACTGACAAAAAAATACTTTATTAAAGAAAATTAAAGCTCAAACAGAAATTAAGGCTATTTTATTAAAAAACCTTAATGCTTCAAATGAAGAAATTAAAAGCTTAAAAGATTCTTTCAATTCATGAAATGAAACACACAACCTTTATTCACACAAATTAAATGAGTTATACGCTCAATTAGTTGATAAATATGAAAAAGCACATACAGAATATAAAGTTGCTCAAGTTCACGAACACTCAGAATACGCTGTATTAGCTAAAAACACAATTAAAGTTCTTAAAAATTTAAAAAGTGATACAAAACATAAAGTTGCTGAAGCAAAAGATAAATTTAAAAATGCTTCTTCAATTGGTTTAATCGCTGAAACTAAATCTTCAGATTTACTTGCTAAATATAAAGATAAAAAATATAACTTTAAATTTAAGAGATTAGTTGAAGAAAAATTAATTGAAGCAAGAATTAAAGAATTAGGTGATGCTGCTGCTGAACTTCTTTCTTTAGATTTTGAAAACTTAAATTTAAAAGATAGAATTGCTGTAATTAAATTAGAAGAAAAAATTCTTAAAACAGAAATTCGTTACAAACATCAATTAAAAAGAAAAGCTATTGCTAAAAAATATGCAGAATTATTACCTAAATTAAAAGAAAAATACTTAGAAGAAAAAGCTGCATTTAAAACATTAATTAAAAATAATGTTGAATACAAAGAATTATTAAAAGATTCAAAAACATTACCAATTGTTGCAGAAAAAAACTTTAAAAATATTCTTGGACAACTCGAAAAGAAATACAATCTTTCACAAGAATTAAAAGCTTTAACAAAAAACGAATCACAATTACAACTTAGTGAAGATGATAAAGCTGTTATTAAAGAATTTTCAAAAGACAATATTCCACTTAAAAAAGCAATCCACAACGAAGTTATGGAAGTTGCACACCGTGTTGAAATTGTTCCAATTTTACAAAAGAAACCAACACGTTTATCAGGTGGACAACAACAACGTGTTTCTATTGCACGTGCTATTGTTAAAAAACCAGAAATCTTATTAATGGATGAACCTCTTTCAAACCTTGATGCTAAATTACGTATTTCTACACGTCAATGAATTAGACAAATTCAACAATCACTTGGTATTACAACAGTTTTTGTTACTCACGACCAAGAAGAAGCTATGTCAATTAGTGACATTGTTGTATGTATGTCTATGGCAAAAGTTCAACAAATGGGCTCACCAATTGAACTATATAGAAAACCTAAAAACCAATTTGTTGCTCGTTTCTTAGGTATGCCAGAAATGGGACTTATTTCATCACAATTTATTAATGGTGAATTAGTAGTTGCTGGTAAAACAATCGAAGGTATTAAAGTTAATGTAAAAGATGGAACTTCACTTAATGTTGGTGTTCGTTCAGAAGATTACATTATTAAAACAGCAAACGACGATTACATGTTTGAAGGTGATGTAGTAGTTCAAGAAAACTTTGGTAAAGAAAGTAAATTAGTTGTTAATTTACCTGGAGTTGGAAATATTAACTTCTTACTTAATAATAAATTTGATTTCCATGTTGGAGATAAAATTTACTTCAATTTACCAAAAGATAAACTTCACATTTTTGATGCTCATACAGAAGAAAGGGTGGAATATGAAACAATTTAGCAGCTTCTTTGATGGTGTTATAGATAGAATTCCGTTCTTGTATAATCGTAAGCTCAAAAAAGATGCTTCTAGAAAGTTTGAACTTTCACATTCAATTTTAGATAGAAGAACTCCGATGTGAAAACCTTTTATTTTGCTTGCACCTGGTGTGACATTAATTATTCTTTTCACATTAATCCCTATGTTCTTTAACATCTATAATTCTCTAACTACAAGCGATGGTAGTTTGACACTTAGAAACTATTCATACGTTTTCCTTGATCAGGACTTTGCAGTTGGAGTTAGAAACTCATTTATTTATGGTATTTTTGTTCTTCCACTAACTATGACAATTTCATTAGCTGTTTCATCAGTTATTGCAAAACTATATCGTAAGTCAGTGCAAGGATTTTGACAATCAGTTTTCTTCATGCCTTATATCACTAATGCTGTTGCTGTTTCACTTGTTTTCATTCAAGTGTTCAGCCCATCAGGATTATTTAATGGTATTTTTGGCGGACAAAATGATTGATTAAACTCAAATGATAAGTTTTCATTTAATGCATTATTACCAATGGTTTCTAATGGTGTTTGAAGCGGTCTTGCTTTTAACATTCTTATTTATACAACGGCTATGCTTGGTGTAGATAAGAACCTTTATCGTTCAGCTTCAATTGATGGGTGTGGAGAAGTAAAACAATTTTTTGCAATTACTTTACCATCAATTAAAAGCACAATTAACTTTTTAATTACATTTGCAATTATCGGTGGACTTAAAGTCTTCCCACTTGCACTTTTCAATAACGCTGCCGCTGATGCATTCAAAAATGGTGGTGCATCAATTATGCTTTATGTTTACTATACAACTACAGCAGGTAATATTTCGGTTTCAGGAGCCGCATCAATTGCGTTATTTATCATTGGTGTTACATATTCATCAATTATCCGTGGTGGTTTCTTCATGGCACAAATTACACTTAATAATTTAGGAGAGAGAAATGTTTGAGTTAAAGTTAAAAATTCAGAACAAGTTTCTAAGAAGTAAACTTAAGAAAAACCAAGAACGTGTTTCTTCACAAGTTCATGAAACCACTGTTAGCAGAGTAATTGCTAGCTCTTTACTTAAAATCCTGCTATTATCATTTTTTGGAGTAATTATTTTA
The DNA here is from genome assembly GCF_000733865.1 of Mycoplasma buteonis. GTDB lineage: Bacteria > Bacillota_I > Bacilli_A > Mycoplasmatales > Metamycoplasmataceae > Mycoplasmopsis > Mycoplasmopsis buteonis. Next base: position 71,558 of record NZ_JPOK01000007.1, on the reverse strand, counting down.
TTCCCATTCTTCCTTATGCTTTCAATTTCATTTATGGATGATAGTCAATCTGAAAGTTTAAAAACCTCATTCCAACTTTTACCTAACTTTGGTAAAGGATTAACTTACGTTATTACTTATAATGATAACGGTTCAATTAAAAGTCAAGGACAACAAATCTTAAGCTGAGCTCAAGTTGTAGCTAATACATATAAAAGAGCTTTTGATGCACAGTTCTTTAGATCTGTAGCATTAACATTTTCAAACGTTTTAGTTTCAGTTTTCTTCAAAATTTTAATTACTTTCTTAATGGGATATGCCTTTTCATTAAGAAACTGACGTGGAAAAAACCTTTTATGATTCTTTGCTCTTGCACTTTTAGTTCTTCCAGAAGTAGCTTTACTAGCTGGACAATATAAAATGATTTTAGAGACTAAGCTTTACAAAAACTGATTTACTTTCCTTCTTGCTTTAGCATTCCCATTCACTGCAAGTATTTTTAATACTAACATGTACCGTAATGCTTTTGAAGCAATTCCAGGAAGAATTAAAGAAGTTTCACTTATTGATGGTGCTGGTGGAGCTAAGTACTTATTTAAAATCGCATTCCCAATGGTTATGCCAACTACACTTACAATTGTTATCTTAACTTCTCTTGCTTCATGAAACTCATACTTATGACCACAACTTATTTCAACAATTAAAGGTGATGGACAATCATTTGATGTTATGTCAGTATGATTATTCAACGCTGGTAGAATTGATGGTCAAAGTGAAATCCCTGTAACTACAAACATTAGACTTGCTGCTGTTGTAATTTCTATTATCCCAATGTTCCTTGCTTTCTTAATCTTTAGAAAGAATATTATGAGAGCAATCAGTAGACAAGGATCAGCAATTAAAGGATAAATATGAAATCATACAAAAGAAAATTAATTATTTGAATAGCATTAACAGTTTTTGCTATTTTCGGAGTTATAGGACTTTCAGTTGGGATTTCATTAATTCGTTCAACAATAGATTTATTTAAATTTATTTCATTTGCATCAGAAATTACAAACGCATATCGTACAGTTGAATCATACATGATAGGAGGTTTAGCATTTTGTTGTTTAGTGACTGTTCTTGGAACAATTATTACTTATTCAGGAATTAAATCACTTAAATATACAGAAATGTTCTATTAATATGAAAAGAATTTTTAAGAAAAGATTTTTATTAACTTTAGGTGCAGCAACTGCTGCTGCTATGCCTCTTAGCATGGTTTCATGTTTATACGACGATTCAACATACGTTAAATATGGTCACTCATATGTAGCAAAAAATGGTTTAAGCGAAAGTGTTAGACCTAAAATTAAAGCAAGCGAACTTAACAACCCAAGCTTAATTGAATTTCAAGATAAGCTTTATAGTGCAAAAAACTTAACATTTAATTATTCAACATTTAACTGAGTTTTCGGAAACAATGTTTACAATATTAATAACAACTTTGCTAACTACTACTACAAAGATGTTATTAAAATTACAGGTAATCAAACATATGAAGTTATTACCAAAGAAAAAGTAGCTGAGCAAAGTAAAAATGCAGCAGACTATGAAAAATACATCAAACCAATACTTGATGAATTTACAGCAGCTGTTACCGCTTACTTTGACGCATACAAATCATCAAAAAAACCTGAATTTGATGAGTTATCATTATGACAAATTACTCGTGCTACTTTTAGCCCTAATGATGAAGCTGCTAAAAGAATTTATCAAGCATATGCACAATCTCAAATTGTTAGCTACATGCTATTTAAAGAAGGACAAGCTCCAACACAAGAAGCTACAATTAATAAAGTTGTTCTTAATGCAATTTTAGACACTCCATTTTTAGCTGATTACTTAATTAAACAAAGCCACGATGAAGCTGATAAAAGATTTATTATTAAAAACGGTGAAGGTAACTTTATTTTTAAAGATCCAGATTACATAACTCATAATGGTACACCGACTGTTATTTTTAAAGAGTTTTTAGATTCTGTCTTTAAAAAATACCAATCATACCAACCGGAAAATGCAAATGCAGATGACATTTTAACTCTTTGATACAATCAATTACAACATTCAGTTTTCAGATATGATAATGAAAATGGAATGGAAAATGGTGCTGCATTAGCTTTTGGACCAATTCACTTATTAAGAAATAAATCAAATAACTCAGATTCAGAAGATGACAATTACAAAATTTTTGAAAAAGCAATGGATTCAGAATTATCTATTGGACAAATTAGAGACTTTTCAATCAATCCACTGGAATTCATGAAACATAATCCTGGATTATGATACATGGGATTAATCAAAAAAGGTCAATCATACTTTACTGTTGATTCAGAAATTCAAAAAGCCGAAAGCAATTTAAATAGAGCAAAAGAAGAGCTTAATTCAAAAAATAATGCTTCAAATAAGAAAATCTATGATCGTAGAGTACAAGAACTTAATAGACTTAATACAACAAAAAGAGAAATCTTACCGGAAATTACTAAGATGAAAGCTTATCAAGTTCAAATTGATCAATTAGTAAAATTAATTGAAAATTTAAAAGAAAATGCAGAACGTAACCAAGCTAAAATTACAGAAGAAACAGCAAAACTAAATAAAATATATGCTGAGGTTGATAAATATATTAAAAGTACAAAATATATTAAAAACGACTTAATTAGAATTAGTGAAATCATTAAACGTGAAGAAGCTAAGACATTTAGTAATGAATTTTCATTAAACCAAATTTTTGCAAGATCTCTATTTGCTGCTGGTGTATACCATGTGCAAATTATCAGAGGAACAGATACCACTACAAATGAAGTTACCTACTGAGTAGAATATAAAAATGGAAACACATGAAAATTAATTCAACCAAAAGTATTACTTAATGAAAAATTTGCATTCAAAAAAGAACCTATTAGCAACTTTATTCAAACTACCAAACCTGCTAATTTACAAATTGATTCAATTTTCGAAAATTACGCACATGTTAAATAATTTAAAAAACACCTTTGGGTGTTTTTTTTGTAGCTAATTTCATTACTTGCTATAATTAAGGCTTATTTATTGTGAAAATGCTACAATTAAAATATGAAAAAAACTAAAAAACTTTTCCAAGCTTTCAAAATAGGGTTTGCAGTTGTTTCTTCACCAATTGTCCTTAGTGCAGCTTGTGTTTTTACACCTAGTAAAAAAGACTACCAAGATTTTTATAAAGAAATGGAAAAATACCAAAGTGATTTGGAAAAAGAAAATACTTCTAAAAATGGAGAATATAAATATTTAATTGCTTCTTTCCGTTCTTATATGGATAATCTCAGACTCATTAATAACCAAGTTCATTTAAGTACAAAAGGTGATTTATCAGATACTAATTATAATAACTTACTTGCGGGAATGCACACTGTAATGTATTCAGCTAAACAAATTAAAACAGCAATTGACGAAAATATAGCTGAAAGAAAAACTAATTTAGAAACTAATCCAATTTATGACTCTGAACTGTTAATTATTCCTTATTTTACTGTCTCTTCATTAGGTAATACATCAGGAGGTTACCAAAGTGTTCTTAGTGCTTTAAATTCGTTTAGATTTAATTTAGAGGAGCAAAGAAAAATAGAGACAAATAAAGCAAAAACAGAGGTATTTGCTGCAGCAGAAAAAATAATTGATTTATATGATGATGTCACAAAAAATATTATGCTTAGATTTTATGATACTTATCAATTCGATTTTAATATTTTAACTGATACTGAGTATGAACAAATTTTTGACGAAATTTATCAAAAAATAGAACTATTTGATAATTTATTATCTTCTAATGATTCAAGTGAATCACAACAAGAAAAAATTGATTTACTATCTACTTCAAATTTCACGCACCTATTTGAAATTAAAAATTTAATTAAAAAAGCTAGTTTATAACTAGCTTTTATTTTTCTTCTGTTTTTGTAACTGAGTTAAAAATTTCACTAGCACCAGCGATTTGTGATGCAAAATCTTTAATGCTTCCAGGTATAAAAATTTTAGTTGCTTTACCATCAGCAAGTTCACCAAGTTTGTCGATTGCTTTTAAGCTTAAAATATCACTGTTCAATTTTGCACTATTAATAATATCAATTGCTTGTTTTTGTCCTTGTGCTTCTAAAATAAGTTTTTCTTTTTGAGCTTCAGCTGCTAATACAATTTTACTTTTTTCTGCTTCAGCGTTTAAGATAGTTGCTTGTCTATTTCCTTCAGCTTTTAAAATTTGACTTTGCTTAATTCCTTCAGATTCTAAGATTTGAGCACGTTTGTCTCTTTCAGCTTGCATTTGACGTATCATTGCTTCTTGAATTTCTTTTGGTGGCACAATGTTTTGAATTTCTACACGATTTACCTTAATTCCTCATGCGTCACTGGCTTCGTCTAAAATTCTTGTTAATTTACTATTAATTACTTCTCTTGATGTTAAAGATTGATCTAATTCAAGTTCACCAAATACATTTCTAAGAGTAGTTGCTGTTAAGTTTTCAATCGCAAAAATAGGACGTTCTGCACCATAAGCATAAAGCTTTGGATCTACTATTTTTAAATAAGTTACAGTATCAACCTTAATTGTCGCGTTATCTTTTGTAATTACTAATTGTTCTGGGAAATCAAAAACTTTTTCTTTGATTGTGTCTTTAATTACTACTCTATCCACAATAGGAATAATGAAATTAATTCCTGTTGTTAATGTTTTGTGGTATTTTCCAAACCGTTGAACAATTCAAAATTGTGTTTGAGGAACAATTTTAATTGCACTAAAAATTAAAATTAAAATAATTAAACCAAGTAATCCAAATACTGATGCTAAAATAATTGTCGTCATATTACCTCCTGTAATATAAAAATTATATTAAATTTTAAATTTTGTATTTATCTTTTAAACCTACATAAAAATTATTTTTTACTTATTAATGAAAATTTAACTGCATTCTGATTTACTGTCATTGAATGATTGATAATTACATTAAAGGTTGTATAGTCAATATAAAATGTTTTCATTTTACTTTGACTTAGCAACTATTAAAGTTATTTTTTTAATGCAATTTAAATAGTAAAACTACTAACTAAATCCTTTTATTTTAAAAATTTTAATAAGAATTTGAATTAACAAATTTATCAATGAATTAGCAAAAATGAAATTAAAAATAAATTTTATAAAACTTATTTAGTTTAACAAAATTTAAATTCAAAATACTATTTTTAAACTTTTAATAAACAAAAATAGGTTTACAAATAACTTGTAAAAGGGACTAATTGCTGTCAAGCAAAAAAATGACTTTTTTGATATAATAAATTAATAATTAATTTAGATACAAAATAAGAGGAAATTATGAAGAAAAAAATGCTTTTAACATCTATAAGTGCTTCATTTTTAGCACTTTCACCTATTTTAACATCATGTATAAATGATGACGCTCAATCACAAAAAAATGATGATGCTTTCAAAAACGAATCTGCACGTACTGAAGATTTTTTAAATTCAATGAATAATTCAGAAATTAGTCCTGAATTTTTTGTTGATGCAAACAGTAAATATGCTGAGCTAAAAATTAAGTATCAAAATGCAAAAAATTCAAACGAAAAAAATGAAGTTTTAAGTTCACTAAAAAAATTCAATGATAGCAAAATGAAAGAATGAGCTGATAACTTACTTGCTGTAATCGATAAATCACAAAAAGAATTATCTAAAAAAGATACTAATTCAACTAGCTTAGAAAACAGTTTAAAAGTCATTGATGAAAGTTTAAATAGTCAAAAGCTTGCTAATCAAAAATTAAAAGATCAAATTGAAAGATTACAACATGAGTTAGAAATTGCTACACAAAATACATCTAGTGGCGCAGCTACAGAAAACGAAGAAATTACTAAAAACTTTTTACCAAGACAACTTTCAGGAAAGTTAGCACTTATTGAAGCTCAAAAATACTTAATTACTTGATATGGTGAACTAATTGAATTTTTAGGTAAGTTTCCAACAGCAAATGAAGAAACACAAAAAGCAATTGATTCTTTAAAGGAAACTTTAGAAGGTTTAAAAACATCAACTGAATTAGCTTTAGAAGAAACTAAGAAATCTCAAGAACGTTTTGCTACTAGAAAGCACTTTAGAGTGGATTTAGCTATTACAATGGATAGAATTAAAAAGCTTGCTAGCCAATATAAGTCTATTTTCCCTTATGATGTACCATTTCCAAAAAGTAAATTTTTAGAAGCTTTATATGATTGAAGAATTTATAACTTACAAGCTTTACATGATGCAGTAGTTGCAAATAATTCTGATGTATATTCAGAAATCGCAACTCAAAATGAAAAAACAGCAGAAGAATTCCAAAACGGAATTGCTTTAACTATTTTAGAAGTTAAAAAACTTTATGAAGATAGTAAAGCTAAAGCTAAAAACTATGCTGATCAATTATTTAGCTATATTTCAATTGAAGAAAAATACACATTACCAAACTTATTAAATAAATTTGTTAATGATGAATTTGCTCCATTTTTAAAAGTTTCTTTAAAAATGACTGAATATCCACTTTATAGTCGTTTATTAGAAAACGAAAAAACAGCAAAACTTGACGTTTACTACAACAACGTACTAGCTCAACTTGGAGCATTCAAAAGAAATGAAGGACACAAATACTTAAATTCAATTGGTTTTAGAAAAGTTTATAACCAATGAGATAAATTTGTTGAAAATTCATTAAATTACAAATACAATGCAGATGCAAGAACTTACTATGAAGTACTTGGGACATTTACTGAAGCAACTGAAGGTGTAAAAACTTTAGCTGTTAATAGCAGTGAAGTGGAAAGCAAAACTACTGAAATTAAAAATAAAAATGCTGAGCTTTTAACAAAGATTAATGAGTTAATGAAGCCTATTAACCAAAAAGCAAATAAAGAATTTGCGGATGATGCTTCTTATACTCCTTTTGTAGATTTAAGAGATAACATCAATCAGTACTTTAATTCTGCAAAAAGAATGACAGAAAATAACTATGTAGAAGCTTTTGATAAATTTATTGCTTTAAATTTAGTATTTAGCTATGTAACTCACATGAGTCAGCTATACAATTACTGAGAATTTGTTGGTATTGATCCGAAATCAGATGAAATGGAAGCTTTATTTAATTTAAAATCTAAACCTGAAAAATTACTTAAAAGATTAAATCAAGCAAAATCAGATCTTAATGATAAAAAATTAGCAAAAGAGTTTTTTGAAGAAAAAATTTATCCAATTACTGATGCTATTGTTTTACCTGATTTAAACAGTTCTTCTACTAGTGATGAAGAAAAATTAGCGGCTTACAAAAAATTTATTACAGATTTAAAAGAAGCTTTTGACAAAATTCAAGATATCCAAAATAACATGGATTCAAAATATGAATCTTGAACTGAATACGAGTACTTTTTTGAAGATTATTATGAAACAAAATATTCAGAAATTAAAAATCGTTATGAAGAATTAAACTCAAAAACAGAACTCTCTTACAGTGATAAATCTTTTGCTGCAGATTTAAAAGATGACATATCCGTTCAAAGAAAAAATACAGTTATCGCGGACTTAAAAGCTGCAGAAGAAGAACTGAAACAAAAACAAGCAGCTTATGATTCAGCTTCTACTGATGCAAATCCAAAATACTATACAGTTCCAAACCAAGAATTATATGCATTTATTAGACAATGAAACATTAAATATCGTCCTAATTTAGCTGCTATTGATTTAGATTCTGAAAAAGATCCTGATCGTGAAGCTGTTGAGTTATTCAAAAAATATTCAAAAGAATGAAAATTTGGACACGAAGACACTTCAACAAAACCATATATCCACATTACAAACTTAGATATTGATGATATTAATCCAACAGATGCTGCATACAATGGTGATGAAATTGATTCAGCTTACACTTCAGATAAAATCAAGGTTTTAGTACTGGAAAAAGAAAAAGAATACTTTGAAGCATACGAAGCTTACTATCAAGCAAAAGTGCAAAATGAAAATACAGATGCATTAAAAACAGCACTTGATAATGCTAGAAAAGCATACTATGATGTTTTAAATGACAAACACTATACATTTTCACGTTCAGCTTATGCTAAATTTAATACTTCACATTATGAAAGTGGAAAATTAGTTAGCTTAAGTCCTTTAAAACTTGCTAGTCTATACGCTACTGAGCTTGCTAGCTATGATGTATTAGACTTTTTACAAAACGAATATATTAAATAAATAAATTAGCAAACCATATTTGTTAATATGGTTTGTTGCTTTTTATTAAATACCTAATTGAAAGGAGAATTCTATGGCAAAAAAACTAAGTTTATCAACTAAAACATTAATTTCGCTTGGTTTAATCGGAATTGGTTTTGGTGCAACTTATGGTGCGATGTATGCTTATTCAAAGAATTCTGACGAGGTTAAAGGTTCTAAAAATCCATATACAAAAGAAGAGTTAGCAAATAACTACTCTTTAATTAGAAATGAAAAAGGTGACTTAACACCTACTTTAGCTATCCTTAACCCACTTAAAAACCATAAAGTAGCTGACATTAATGAAGATGGAACTCTTTATTGATTTGTAGACAATCCAGAAGAAAAAATGGATTTAGATACTTTCTTTAAGAAATACTACGAAATTTATCAAGAAGATTTTATTTTAGAAGTTAAATATGCTTCATTTAGTTTTTATGATGAGTATGTTTTAGCTGTTCGTCCAAAACAATTTATTGATTTTACTAAATGATTCATGAATAATGTTGCTTGAGGACCTGATATTCTAACATTAGAAAGCTTTAGAATTGTGCGTGGAGCTGAGCAACATGGTAACTCAATTACACTTGGTTCACACTCTACTGATCGTAAAGAATCTAGTGAAATTAAATTCTTCCCTGATGCTTTCTTTGGTTCATTACCAATTTTCTCAGTAGCTGGTGGACGAGGACTTGCTCCTGATTCATTAACATATAGTGCTTTCCAATCAAATGTTAATTTAGAGACATTAGAAGAATTTTTAACTAATATTCCACTTGCTAGTGCCATTTTAAATAACCGTGAAAACTCATTTACTCAGTCATATTTAGATAGCAATAGCAATGCAGCTAGAGATCGTCGTCCAAATATCGAATTCTTTAATGGACTATTAATGCCTGGTCGTTTACTTGACAAAGAATTTTTAGTTTACCGTAATGATTCAGAAGAAAATTTACGTAAAGTTGCTTTAAGTAGTGAAAATTCCATTTCGCAAGGATTATTATTAGTTTTACCAAAAGATACAACAGCAGAGCAATTTAACCAGATAGCTAGTGCAAACCCAGAGTTATATCAAAATGTAACTTTTGATCAATTTGAACTTTATCAAGTTGCAGACGTAACAAAAGAAGCAACTTTTGATCCTTCAGGTAGAAAAACACCTATTACTATGAAAGTTTCATTTGATAAAGGTGAAAATACTGCAGGTTTTGATCACTATTACAAAGAAGTTCCTGATACCTACTTTGATTTAGTTTCGTTGCAAACATACAAAAATACTGTCGAATCACAAATTGAAAACTTTTTAGATTTTTATGATTTTAATAACTTTATAGGTGCTAACATCTATGTTTATGAAAAAAATGGTAAAAGATTCTTTTATGATTCTTTAGCAAAAGCACAAGATTCATTAAAAATCAAAGATTTAGATAAGTCAATTGCGTATAAAGTAAATCACTTCAAAAAAGAAAAACTTTCTGATGGAAACTACATTTTATACGCTTACTTAGATAAGCAAAATTCAAAAACAGCTGGTGAAAGTCCAAAACAAAAAGTTATTGCATTTAACTCTGGAGACTTAAATGAATTAGAAGCAAAAATGGAATTTTTCCAATTCAAACAAGCTTTAGGTTACAAAGGTGCAATTAGACCAACAGTACTATCAGCTGGACCTGAAAATATTACATTAAAAGATGCTAACGGAAATCAAATTCGTGGTTTAGCAGCACGTAACTATCAACTTTACAATGAAGTTTACTCAGGTTTATTAGACATTATTTTAACTAAGTATCCACACTTAGTTAAAGAATATAATGGACCACACGTTGAACAAGTTCTTAATGATCAAGGTTTCTATGAATATAAAGTAGTTGATGGTCCATACAAAGGACTTAATGATGGTGATCGTATTGGTCTTCCGTTAGTGCTTAATGCTTTTATTGATGAGTATGAAGGAATTTCAACGGACTTTTTAAAATACGTTGGAGCCCATGAATATGGACACCACTATACACTTGAAGGTACACAAGCTTTAAATAATCAAAATAATTCAGTTGTTGTAGGTGGATTAAGTACACGTGGTGGTGTAAATATTCAATCTTACTACGGAATTGAAGGATTAATGAACTATCTTAAAGCACGTACAAACTTAGATATTGTTCGTGTCGATGCGTTAGGGAATGAGCAACCTAATGGTGAATTCATTAACTTTAAATTTAAGAAAGTTAGCTCAAATGATTGATATAAAGAAACTGAAGCTGATGTATGAGGTTCAGCTGAAAAAACTGACAATGTTTTTGATGTAGTTGATAATAAAGCTCGTAGATTTTTACAAAGTTATGAATCAATGAAAGAAGTGGCGAAATTAAGAGATGTACGTCTTGGTGATTTATTTATCGCAAACTCTTTTGACCGTAACTCAGGAACATTAAACCCATTTATTGATGGAACTATTTTATCATTTGATAGTAGACAAAAAACTAAATTCGAGCCAATTTCAGAAGAAAGAATTATGAACATTGTTGTTGATGGTGTAAATCAACACATTCCTTACACAGTTGATGATGCTGGACATGTGACTTTAAAAATTGTGGAAAGTACTACTGTTAATGGTAGAACAATGTTTACTAAAGTTAATGTCTTTAATGCTGACGGTACACCTGTTATTGATGTGCCACTTTACAAATTATTAGATCATAACTCATATGAGTATGTTAATAAGAAAATCGCAGTAATTAACGACAGTATTATGAACCTTGTTCGTGATCATGGTTATGATAGCGGTTGGGATGGACCAGCAACCGTACTTGGTGGTAATCCAAAAATTGCTTGAACTTCAGTTACTGCAGGTGACACCTTTAATGAGTGAAGAGATGAAGTTAAAAACAGAAAAAATGATGTTGAAACTGATGTAATGAATAACTTATATGGATTTACAATTAACGACAAAACTCGTAAAGCATATTCATACTTAGCTTTAAGTGAAGATAATAACGCTTTAAACCAATACATTACACGTTTAGAATTTTTCTCAAAAGCTAACTATGATGGTTTACCTGATAAAATTGATTCAATTAATGCAGCTAAAATTAAAAGTAATTCTTTCGATGGAGCACTTGCTGGAATTAACCCAGTAGTTTCAATTAGTAAGAAAGATGGTAGTCACAAGCGTTATAGTTTTCCATTTGCAACTGATGCTAAATCATTAATGGATATGTACCGTGATATTCCTTCAATTAAAGAAACAGCTGAAAGATATAGATGAACAGTTCCATACGGAGCGTTCTTTACAGGTTTTGATTCATGAGTATTTACTCATAACCGTGAACAACTACGTAGTTTCGGTTACTTAAATTCGCATGGTGAATTTGTCGGTGAACCAACTGCTGCTGATTCAAAAGTTGTAGTGCGTCCTAGTGCTGTGAATATGTCAGATACTTCACCATTAATAGCAGCTTCTAAATTCCTTCAAGAAATTAAAAATAATGGAAATAAAGAAAAAGCTTTAGTATTTAAAAATTTCGAAGAGATGCTAGACTTTTTCACAATTGATTACAGTCAATTTACTAAAAAAGAGCTTGATAATGATAATCAACAAGTTAAATGAAATGCTAATATTGATTACTTACAAAATTACTTTGATTTTGATAAGTTTGTCCAAGCAGCAATTAAAGATGATAAGTCTAACGCTAATAAATTAACTAATAATCAAGAAATTGCTAATGATATTATAAGAAGAATGAGATTTTCATCATTCTTACTGGGTGTTAAAGACTTTAATCCAACCACAGATTTAGTGCAAAATCAAGCTATTTTATCTAAAGAATTTGGATTTAAGATTTTTAGTCCTGAATTAGCAAACAACTATTATGAAGATGCTTCTTTTATTCCTGAAAAAGATAAAAGAATTAGTTTAACAGCTGATAAACTTCAAGAATTAATAAAACAAACTGCAATTGATGCAGGAATCACTGAACAAGTGGATTTAAATAATATTAATAGTTTTGATCTTTTCAAATTAATTGGTAATACTATGGAACTTAGAAATCGTGGTGTTAACGTGCGTCCTTTTTATGGCAACATTACTTTTGGTAATCCATCAACAGGTATGCCTTCAAGTGATTTCTTAAGTTACAACTTAAGTAGAATTGAACCTCTAATTAACGATAAATTTACTGATTATATTTATTCATTACCAGAAACATTAACTCGTGATTATGTTCAAACAACTTATGTTCCAAGTGTGAAAAATTTTGGTAACTTACCAAGTTATTTAAATAATGTTAATGAAGCTACAACAGGACTGGATTACATTGTTGATGCTACTCAGTTAGATAAAATTAATGATACAAAGCTAAATCATAACCAAATTAATTTAGCTCAAATTGCAATTAGTCAATGAAAATTATTCAATAAAACTCAAACTGAAATTGAAAAAATGCGTAGTGAATCATTTAAAACTCAAGCTAAATTACAACCTCAGTTAGCAGCAATTAATCAAGCAATTGAGGATGCTAAAAACGAACCAGATCATGAACTTTCTGCTGCTTTAATTTCAAACTTACAAACAGCAAAAGCAGAGTTATTAAAATTCTTATCAGACTTATCAGACGACATTCAAAGAGTTATTGATAATCATTCAAATTTTGTTATTTTTGATTCAAAAATCTTATCTAATGATCAAACTGAACAAAGAGATTCATCATACTTTGGTAAATTTATCGCAAATTCAAACGGATACTTTAAAGATCGTTGAGAAAAAGCTATGATTGACATGCAACTTTATGATGATTATGGAAATCCAGTTCAAATTCCTGAAAACGATCGTCGTTTAACAGCTTTTGATGGAGAAACTTTAGTTGATAATGTTCCTGAAGCATTCTTTGTTTCTCAGCTTTTAAACTTTGGAGTTGGAAATAGAAACGTTACAGGAATTTTCAGAAACAAAAACTTTGATGCTTTAGCTCTTTATGGATATATTGAAACTAAACATGCAAATAGAATTAAATACTTAAAATTTACAAATAAAGATAATCCAAAAGATGTTGCTTACTTATCAATTAACATAAGTAACACAAATAATATTTTCTATTTAACAAAACAAGGTGATGCTAGTTCAAAACGCACTTTAGCAGACTATGGATATTCAACATGAATTTCTGATTTTGATTATATGGGAAAATACCGTGGTAGTTTATTAGCTCCAAAATCTTCATACTATGTAGAATTTGCGGATGCTGATAAAAATACAGTAACTGACATGACACTAGGAAATGTTCCTGTGCTTGCGGAAAACGGAAAACTAGTTTCACAAGCACCAATTAAATTAGAACAAGAGCTTGATGAAAATGGGAATAGCACTGGTAAAACATTATTCACAATTGATTATCAGTTCAACATCTTAGGATAGAAAGGAGAGTTATGAAAAAAAGCAAATTACTTTTTAGTTTATTATTAAGTGCTACAGCTACATCACTTGCTGCTGTTTCTGCTGCTTGTGTTACAACAAAAGAGCAAGAAACACAACCAAGCAATGTTAATAAATTAGATGCAGCTGACTATGATTTAGGTTTAGCTACTGAACCACTTAATAATTTAAACTACGTTTTAAAACAGTCAGTTAATAAAATAGCTCCTTCTTTAGTTGATTCCTTTTTAAAAAATGGACCTACAGATGCTCTAAAATCAGTTTTAAATACTTCTAAATTTAATATGTCAGTGATGGATACAGGACTTGGGCAAGGATCATCAAATTTTGATAACTTTTTCAATAAAACTAAGAAAAATCCATCTGCTCCAAACGGTTCATCAGCATTAGCTGATGATAACGGTTATGGTAAAGTTCCAGGTTCAGTTTATGGACTACACGATTTCCAAATTTTTGGTGGTCTTGGAAGAGCAACTGAAGGTGAAGGTTATAAAGAAGGTGCAACAACTTATGCGTTTCCGAACCCTAAAAACTCAAATAATTACATGGCTGTAACAGGTATTACTAATCATGGTAAAAACGTATGATCAAATGGTGATATTGTAACTGCTCAAGATATGCGTGATTATCTTGAATACATTTTAGATTACAATAATGGTTCAGAAAAATTCGACCAAATCAAAAAGATGTCAATTCAAGGAGCAGAAGAATTTACTAACGCTCAAGTAGATTACAATAAAAAACATGGACAATTTTATAAAAATCCATGAGGTAGACGTCCTTACATTAAAAGTGAATTATCAAAATATAGATATGTTCAAGATCCTAATTATCAAGTTTGACAATCACAAGTACCAGGAGACGAAAAAGAAGTTCAAGCTATTAAAGATGCAGCTTTAAAATTCTCTTTTTACACTGGACAAATTTTCCTTGATTATACTAATGAAGATATTATTAAAAACTTAGATTTAAATCCACAGCTAAGCTTAACAGCTGAGACGCAAGATTTTAGAATGCGTGATTCAAGTGATGCAAATAAAATTGTTACTGTTAAATTAGTCAAAAATGTGTATTTAAACCCTTACCAAGCTTTTGATTTAGATACAGTAAATCGTGAATTAAAACCAAAAATTAAAACATTAGCATTTGATGAAAATTCATTTACAGTTGTTTTTGACGAAAATAAAACACCTGATTTAAACTTCTTGCTAGGGCACATTTTAATGCAGTTATATCCAGTTAACCGTAAGTACATCGAAACTGAAACTGGTGGAATTTCTGATTATGGAACTACTGCTGAGAAATTTTTAACTAGTGGCCCATTTGTTATGAAACCAAGTGATGTTGTTCTTGGTCCTCAAGGAAATATTGTTTTAACAAAAAATAAAGATTATTTTGATGTAGAAAATGTTATCCCAAGAAAAATTAAGATTTTATTTTCAACTGAAAAAAATATTAATGCAATCTTCTTTAAAGATGGATATATTTCACAAACTATTATTCCTGGAACAGAGATCAATAACTTTTGAACTAATCCAGCAACTAAAGAATATTTAAAGAAAAATAATGGATATGGAACTATTGCTCTTGGGTTTAACTTAGACCCTGAAACAAATGCTAACAGCTATATTCAAGATCAAAATATCCGTAATGCAATTTATTATGCTCTCGACCGTGAAGAAATGCTTAGATATGTTGGATGAGAATTCTCATTCCCAGTTAATAACTGAACAGCATACGGTCAATATAAAACTTTTGATGGAAGAAACTTAGAAATGTTCTTTAATCAAAAGCAAATTGATGCTAAAAATGGTAAAACTTTTGATTTACTTAACTATGATTACATAGTTCACTTATCAAAAAGCTATAACTTTGAAAATACAGTGAGAAAAGATTACGCTTTTGATTTAAAAACAGCACAATTTTACCTTGAAGAGTTTAAAAAAGCTCACCCTGGATTAGAAGGAATCACTTTAAAATACTTAAATAATTCTTCTGATGAACAAAAGAAAGCTGGACAATTCTTAAAAGAAAAAATTGAAGCTATGAGTAACGGATTTATTCGTGTAGAAATCAAGAGCTTACCTGAAAACGTTTTTGGAAGTTACTACGAAACAGGACAATTTGATTTTGTTTACCAAAACTACGATAAAATTGGTGGTAACTCACCACAGGATTATATTTCAGCTTTCTTTAAACGTGATGGAATTAACTCATTAGAAGGAAATGAATTTGGATTCAAAGATAATCCGACAGGTGATTATACTTACGGTGATTACTTCACAAAATTAGTAGTGGATAAATTATTCGAAGGTTCACTAGAAAGAGCTTTAGCAACAGAAATTAATGTAATTCAAGAAAAAATTAATAGTAATAACGACATTAAGTCACAATTTGATCAAGTTTATAAAAAACAATCAAAACCAGAAATTATTAAATTTGCCGAAACATATACTGATACTTTTGCAAATGAAATTGCAAGTTCAGATATTGTAAATAAAGCGACATATACTAATAAGTTTATTAAAGATATCTTGCAATATTTAGCTACTCAAAATGCTAATATTAAAGAAACTAAACTACGTCATGCAGCAATTTACTGAATTTTAACTCAGTATGGAGTTGAAAAAATTGATCAATTAACAGCTGAAGCACGTACAAGATTACATGAAGGTATTGTTGAAACTAAGGCAGGCAAAAAACTAAACTTCTGACTTAAAGCAATTGATTTAGGATACCAAAGATTAGAAGAAAATACACAGCAATATTCAGATCGTCTTAACGCATTCTTTTCAGGTAACTTTACTAATGAGGAAATTGAACAAGGATGATCACAAGATTACATTTACGGTTTAATAGCAACATATGAAAAAATTGTTCGTGATGCAAGCTTTGTAGTGCCACTGATGGAAGTTGACACTAACTGAGAAGTAAGTAAAATTGCAGGTATTTCATCTGTCTTCACTTTCGATTTACAATATGCTTATGATGTAACTAAACCACCAAGACCAGGATTACCAAGAAATGTAGGAGGACACAGTTAATGAGTAAAAAAAATAAAATGATTCATAGCGATAACAAAGTAATTTTTAAAGCTACTCGTAATCAAGAACTTACTTTATTTAAAAAGTTAACAGCAATTGATTCACCAATTTTACGTGGACTTTGAAAAATGATTAAAATAATTGCAGAGTTTCTTATTATTGGTTTAATTGTTATCTCTATTACCTTTTTCTTAATTAATGCTGTTCCTGGTTCTAACTCTTTAGTAGCGTCAGCAAAAGATGCTGCAATTCGTCAAGCAATCGAACAAAAATACGGTTTAAACTTACCGTTAATGCAGCGTTATTTAAATTATATTTATCAATTATTCCATGGTAATTTTGGTATTTCATTATCATTATTCCCAGGACAAGAAATTAATGATTTCATCTGAACGAGATTTTATAAATCATTCCTTGTTGGTATCTTTTCAGTTTTCTTAACTGTGACAATTGGTATTTCGCTTGGAATTTGAGTTGGTAAAAATCCAGGTGGTATTGTGGATAACGTAGCAACTGTACTTGTAAGTATTTTTTCATCAGTTCCATCAATTATTTTTGCACTGCTTTTAATTTTTATTGGACGTGTAATTGGCTTACCATATGTTTTTGATGCAAATGATTTTAGTACTTATATTCTTCCTGGAATTGCTTTATCACTTGGAAGTATTATCGTGTACATTAAATATATCCGTACTGAATTAAACCGTGAGTTAAATTCAGTACATGCTAAATTTGCTTATTTAAAAGGGTTGACAAAAAGTCGTTTTGTGTGAAAACATGCTCTGAAACCAGCACTTTTCCCAATTGCTACTTTCTTCCCGGCTGTAATTTTCGGTTCATTTATTGGAAGTATTTTCATTGAACAAATCTTCTTCATTCCTGGTTCTGGAGCAACCTTATTACAAGCGATCCAAACTAAGGATTACAACGTTATTTTATTCTTAATTATCATTTTTGCTTTACTTACAATTCTTTCTTATGCAACAAGGGATATTCTATATGAAGCAATTGATCCTAGAGTTAGAAGGAGAGGTAAATAATGGCTAAAAATAATAAGCTTACAAATTGATTAAAAGTTAAAGCTGATAAAATACGTCAAAAAGAGCAAACTGAAGCTAAAATGCCAGCAGATGGACCTAGTGCACTTGCTCAACCATTTAACCATCAGGCTTGAAAAATTATTGGTGAAACTTTTGAATACCACGAAGGTAGTCATTTAGGTAAAGAAACTAATTTATTCAAAGAATTTGTTTACCGTTTTTCTCAAAATTTCGCAGGAGTATTTGGATTTTTACTTTTAGTTTCAATTATTATTGCTGCATTAATTATTCCGTTTACCACTCAAGATCCTAACTCTTCATATGTTCTTGATAAAAATTTAACTATTGGTGAAACAGATTCACGTCAAATTTACCATATTTTAGGGACAGATAGTGTAGGTAGAGATTTTTGAGCTCGTTTATGATGAGGTATGCGTTATTCACTAGCTCTTTCGCTAGTTGTTACTGCTATTGAAGTTGTAATTGGATTAAGTATCGGTATTATGATGGGACAATTTGAGTTATTTGATAAAATCATGACTTTTATAATTAAAATTATTTCTGTTGTTCCAAGTATTATTATTTTAATTCTTCTTACTATTATTTTAAGCCCTAGCTTTTGAGTTGTTGTCTTTTCTCTTTCATTAACAGGATGAATCGGAATGGCAAACCAAATTCGTGCTCAAGTTAAACGTGCCAAACATTTAGAATGAGTTGCGGCTTCAAAAGTGCTAGGTACTCCAATGTACAAAATATTAAAAAATTATGTACCAGTTATTTTACCTATTTTAATTACTCAGTTAGTTTTCACTATTCCTGGTGTTATCTTATCAGAAACTTCTTTAGCCTTCATTGGTTTAGCTATTGATGATGTGCCAACTCTTGGAAACTTAATTTCAGAAGGACAAAAAATATTCCCAACATTCTTAAGATACGTTTTTGTTCCTTCAACATTCTTAGTTGCAATTACAGCTAGCGTGCAACTTATTGGAGCTAGCGTGCAAGATGCACTTAGAAGACAAAGATAGGAGTTATAATGTCACAAAACAAGAAAAAACATGTATCTGCCTTAAAAGGTTTTCTAAATTCTCTGAATTTTTCAAGCAAAAGAGAAAAAGTTTTCAACTGAGAAGAGTTTACAAAAGATGTGCAATATAAAGAATTTGCTGATGGAACAAAATTAAAAATAGCTGCTGAGATTAAAGATATTTATTTATCATTTACTAACCCAGCTCGTCCTGGAGAAAAAAATAAAGTTCTTCGTGGACCAAGTATTCAAATTTATGAAGGTAAAGTTCACGCTATCATCGGTGAATCAGGAAGTGGTAAAAGTGTTATTACTTCACTTTTATATGGTTTAACTGGTGATAACTCTGTGATAGATGCTGGTGAAATTAAACTTTATAATAACAACGTAGAAGAATTTACTTTAAAGGATTGAGAACGTTCAAAATACAGAGGAAAAGTAGTTTCAGCAGTTTTCCAAAACCCAATGTCAACTTTAAATCCAACCATGAAAGTCGGAGAACAAATCATGGAAGGTATGCTAATTAACAAAGTTGTTAAAAATCGTAAAGAAGCATACGCTAGAGCTATTGAGTTTTTAAAGTTAACTAAAATTGCTGATCCAGAAGCTGTTATGAAGTTATATCCACACGAAATGTCAGGTGGAATGATTCAACGTGTTGTTATTGCTGCTATTGTGGCTCTTGAACCTAAAATTTTAGTTATGGACGAGCCGACAACAGCACTTGATCCAACAGTGCAAGCGTTAGTATTAGACGTTATTAAAGATTTACAAGAAAAATTAAAATTATCAATTGTCTTTATTACTCACGATTTAGGAGTTGTTGCTTCAATTAGTGATTACATTTCAATTATGTATGCAGGTCAAATTATTGAAGAAGGAACTGCAAGAGAAATTCTTGAGTTCCCACAACACCCATATACTTGAGGATTGATTTCAAGTATGCCTGATGTTAATACAGGAACAAGATTAAAGACAATTCGTGGAAGTGTTCCTGCTAGCTTAAATAATATTGTAGGTGATGCTTTTGCACCTAGAAATGATTATGCTTTAGGTATTGATTTTGAAAAAGAACCAGATTTTTACTATATTTCTGATACACACCGTGTTAAAAGTGCATTACTTGATGTTAATGCTCCAACATATGAACCACCAAAAGTTATTGCTAAATTATGAAAGGAATATCTAGCTAAAAATAATTTTCAAACAATTGTTGCTACTAATCCAAAAACAGGAAGCAAGAAAATTATTTATCAAGCCAAATAATTATGGAAGATAAAAAAGTTATTTTAGATAAACCTATGTATACTGAAACAAAACGTAAGTTACTAGGTGAAGTGACATATTATCGTTATTTAACTAACGGAATTGAAGACATGCTTACACCAAAGCATGATGAAGAAATTTTGGTTAAATTACGTAATGTAGATATTACTTATGGTAGTGGTTCAAAAGCTTTTAAAGCTGTTTCAGATTTTTCACTTAATATTTATAAAGGTGAAGTTTTAGGGCTTGTTGGTGAATCCGGAAGTGGTAAAAGTACTATTGGTAAAACTTTAGTTGGTCTTGTTCCTTATAGTTTTGGTGAAATCAAATTACTTGAAAAAACCTTACCGAAAAAACTCAAACGTGGATTTAAATTTGGTAAAGCTTTAAAAGAGTATAAGGAAATCGAAAACTTTATGGTTAATAAAGTTCAAATGATTTTCCAAGATCCTGCTAACTCTTTAAATCCGCATGTTAACGTTGAAGCAGTAGTTTCTGAAGGATTAGAAAATACTAAAAATTCAAAAGAAATCTATTTATATAATATAGATCAAGAAATTGAAAAAGAGCTTTATCAAAACTTTCTTGATGCTAAAAAACATCCAAATTTCTTTGGTGATTACAAAAGAAATTTAGGCTTTAAAATTGCTGAAAATGAAGTAGCTAGTTTTGAAGCTTTATATGTAAATATGCTTAATGATTTAGCGAAAGCAAATTTACATGAAGCGGCAAAATGACTTACTGATAAAAAAGCAGAACGTGAAGAGCTTTCAAAATTAAGTGAAAAAGAATGCAAGAGAATTTTAGTAGTGGAAATGCTTAAAAGTGTTGGTTTAGATGAAGCAGTTTTAAGACGTTATCCATTAGAATTTTCTGGAGGACAACAACAAAGAATCGGTATTTCTCGTTCAGTAGTTTTACGTCCACAGCTTCTTGTTGCCGATGAACCTATTTCTGCTCTTGACGTTTCTATTCAAGCTCAAGTAGTTAATATTTTTAATGAACTAAAAGAAAAATATAACTTAACAATTTTATTTATCGCCCACGATTTACGTATGGTTGAATATATTTCTGACCGTATTGCTGTTATGAACCGTGGAAGACTTCTTGAAATTGGTAAAACAGAAGAAATTATGAATCATTCATTACACCCTTATACTAAGAGCTTACTTGATGCTGTGCCTTCAATTCACGGAACAAAAGGTTCT
Source organism: Mycoplasma buteonis (assembly GCF_000733865.1). Lineage (GTDB taxonomy): Bacteria > Bacillota_I > Bacilli_A > Mycoplasmatales > Metamycoplasmataceae > Mycoplasmopsis > Mycoplasmopsis buteonis. The sequence continues at coordinate 50,264 of NZ_JPOK01000007.1, read as the reverse complement.
TTGATTGGGTATGTATATAACCCGCTAGATCACGGTTATACTGATGAAATTCAACCAGAATGAATTAAAATAAATGATGATCATTATGTTTTAGCGACTCCACAAGAAGTTGTAAAATGAAAAGAAGAATTCTGAAAATAATATTTAATTAATATTTTAAAGATTAAAAAATCGGCCAAAAGCTGATTTTTATTTTCAAAAAATTTCTTCGTCATAACCTTTTTTATTTTTTATATGAATATTAATATTTTTCTTCATTCATCAGTAAGGATATTCTTTTGCATATCTATTAAATAGTACTCAAAGAATTTTATTTTTAAAGTCTTCTTCTTCAAGGGAATTTCATTTTATTGTTTGATAAATAATTACTGGAATTATCATTATATGTACATAAACTATTATAAAAATAGCAGTAAATAATTGGAAAACTCCTAAAATTAAAATATCATCACTTGTACCCAAAATATAAATTGCTAATCCTAAAAATCCACTAGATAATAATATAGTAATTATGTAAAATGAAACTATGAAAGCTTTAATTATTTTCTTCATTTTCTCATTTGGCTTGTTAAATTTCACTTCATCTTTTTCTTGGATTGGTAATAAATACACGTATTTATAAATGAAAAGGATAATACCAGATTTATTAACCGGAAATCTTTGTTGTATACTTCTTAATGATTTATTTCAACGTATAGCTAAGTTGAAAAAACAATACACAGTAGCGAATCAATAACACACACAAAAAAGTATTCATAAAATTATTGCTAATATTGAAAAAACAATCATTTCACTATTTATTTTTTGCTTAAAAAGTATTACTGAATTAAATTGAAAAAGAACAATAAGTACAAAAGAGCAAATTAATGAAAATCAAGTAAATATATTTATAACTCACCAAATTCTTAAAATTTTTTTCTTTTTTAGTTCATCAGACATTTTTTACCTCAACACCTTTTGATTTTATATTTTAAATATTACTTTTTAATAATTATATGTTTTTTTGAATTCGACGTTAAAAAACAATTTTCCAACAAATCAGAAAAGTATTCACAAAAAAAGTTGACATTTTTGTCAACTTTCATTGTTTTTCGTCTTTGATAAATAATAATCCGAATTAGTTTCAGTGATTTTCATCAGTAAGAGAACTAAAGAATGCATCTCTTATAGCAATATATTCTCTAGCAAATTTTGGTGTCTCGAATTTTTTATCAATTGTAATTTTCTTTTCTAATGTTTTTTGGTAAAGAGCATCATACGCTTTAGCAAGAGCTGTTGCTTTTGTTTGATAATTATCACCATTTGATCATTTAACTGAAAATGCTTTAAAATCATCAAATAAGGTTTTTGTATCTTGTTTTAACTGAGTTAATTCAGCATCACTAGAAATATCTGGATATTTTGTTAAACGTTTTTCAATTCAGTTTGCATAAACTTGTGCTGATCATCTAGCAATACTTTGGTAAGCTGGAAATTGTTTTGAACCATCTTTTACTAAAACAGGTTTTGCTTTATCAACATTGCTTTGAACTTCTTCGAGTTTTTTAATAAGTTGTTCAATTTTTCCTAATAAAGTATTTTGAGCCTCACTTTTATCTGAAGAAGCAATTTTAGCATTTTCATCATCAATTAGTTTTTGTGCTTCATTCATTAAAATTTGTGTTTCATAAAATGATCTTGCTAAATCATTTCAGTAAGCTAAACTTCATATTTTGTCACCTGGAAGAGCTGTAAATAGTGCTAAATCAAAGTATTTTGCTCTTGCGGTATCTCATTTACTTTGTAATATTTCTTTTAATGAGTTTTGTGCTTCTTTGTATTTTTCTTTTAGTTGTTCTTGTTTAGCTTTTAATTCTTCCGCAGAAGCTTCAGGATTTTCATTTAATTTTGCAATTTCAGCATTTAATGTTGCAACAGCATCTAGAGCTTCAGTGGCCTTACCTAATGCCTTTTTATCTTCTTCGTTAAATTTAATTTTATTTTCTTTAATAGTATCTTTTAGTACTACGTTAGAAGTAGAACCACTTTGTGTTCTTTCTTCTGTTTCAACTTTATTCATTTGTGCTTCTAAAGGTAAGAATTCTTGTTTTAATTCAACATATTTATTGTATGCTTGCTCAACAGTTTTAAAATCATTTTGTAATGCTTTAATTTTTTCAGCAAAAGTTTTAAGTGTAGCGTGGAATTCTTTTTCTTTTCTTGCTTTTTCAGTATCTTCTTCTTTATCAGGGTGATATTCTATATATCTTTCAATATCAAATTCAAAATCTTTAATTTTATCAAATGAATACTTAATAACACTTTTTACTTCTGCAGTTATTAAATCTTTATTGTGTGAAATTTGTTCTTCAACTTTTTCAAAATCTTTTTCAAGCTCAAAATTTAACACATTTGTTAAATAATTTCTTGAAAACTCAGATATATTTTCGTGAGCTTGTGAAATTGTGGTTCTAGCAACATCTCTAATTAATTTAGAATACAATTGGTTTGCTTTTGATAAAGCTTTTTCTTTTGAACTAGCTAAGCTTTCAGTTTTATTTTTAAGTAAATCTTCATAATCAATAAGTATTGGATTTTCATTACTAATTTCAAGATCTTTAATATTTGCAAGTTCTTGTTCTAAAGTGTTTTTTTCATTTTCTTCTAAGCTTGAAGATTTAACTAATTCAATAAAGTTTGCGATTTCTGTATTTTTATTATTGATTGCTGCAACAACTTTATCAGTTTCAGCTTTTTTAAGATTATTAAAGTCCAACACTAATTGTGGTAACTCTGCATTTAACTTTGTTAATTGAGTGTTTAATTGACTTACATTATTTACTAACTGTAAATTTGCTATTTTTTCAAAACTTGATTTAAATTCTGTAAAAGTTTCTTTTGCTAAAATTTGAGCATTTTCTGTAATAGTTTTTGATGCAACAGCTTTAAAGTTATTTTGTAATTGTTCTGAAAGATTTGCTAATAGTAAATCAGTAGATTCTTTTAATTTATTTTGTTTGTAATTAACAAGTTTAAGTGGTGAGTTTAATTCATCATTACTTTTATCTTCTTTAGCTTCTAAACCATTTTTAACAATTGGTGATACTTGTGCTTTAAGTTCTTCTGAAACCATTAATTCAGGTAAAAGATTTTGTAATTCTAGTAACTGTTTATTTAAGTTTTCTAGTTTTGGTGCTGCTTCTGTAGTTTCTCTTGCATATTGATTTGCATCATTAGTATGCTTTGCATCATTAAGAACAGTCACTATGTGATTAAGTGTTGAGTTTATATGTAATGATTTTTCAAAAAACATTTTTTCTTCTTTAGATAAATCATTAAATGTTTCTATTTTTTGTTTAGCTTCTAAAATTGGTGTTTCATTTTTAACAATTATTTTATTTAATTCTGCTAATAAGTTTTCTAAGTCATTAGCTTGCATTAAAACATTTTTAGCAGTTGCTTTTTCTTCTGTTGTTAATCTATTTAGATTATCAATACTATTTGCAAAGTTTAATTTTGCAGCTTCAAAATTTTTATTTTTAATTTCAGTTATTATTGTCTTGATTTCTTCTTTTGTTTTAGCACTTTGAATTTTGTCATTAAAACTTGAAGTTTGTAAAAAATTTAAATATCTTGAGTTGTTTAATTCGTTTTTAGCATTATTTCTATCTTCTTGTATTTTATCAGTTGAACAAGCAGCAGAAATTAGCGGCGTAAGAACTACAGCAGTACCAGGTAAAACAACCTTACTTGCTTTCTTTAAGTATTTTTTCATTTTCTTCCTTTTCTGTAAATATATCAATGCATTCACTGCATAATATATATATATATATATTAGCTATTTGAAATATAGCTTGTTTTTCATATATAATTATATCTTTTTTAAAATCATATATGTTGTTGCGAATTGCTTTCTGAAAAAATTTTTCACAATCAGTTTAATTTCTTTTATCACTATAAAATAGGCTTATAAATTAGAAAAAATAATTATTTTTTCAAAAAAGATGTATTTTATTAACTTTTTATGTTTTTTTAATTTTTTATTTTACAAATATTAAATAAAAAATACCCTTTAAGGTATTTTATTATTTATCATTTTCAACCATTTGTTTTGCATCTTCAAGTTTAACACTAAAGAAGCTTGTCACACCTCTTGTTTGCATGGTTGCTCCAAAAAGAGCATCTACTTTAGTCATTGTTCCAACACGGTGTGTAATAACTAAAAATTGAGTTTGTTTTTTGAGTTCTTGTAAATATTCACCGTAACGAACTACATTTGATTCGTCTAAAGCAGCTTCCACTTCATCTAATATACAAAGAGGTAGTGGTCTTGCTCTTAAAATTGCAAATAACAACGAAATTGCAATTAATGATTTTTCACCACCTGAAAATAGTTTTAAGTTTTTAATACTTTTTCCTGGTGGCTGAGCATAAATGCTAATTCCGCTTTCAAGAACATTGTGTTGATCAACAAATTTTACTTCTGCAGTTCCACCACCAAACATCGAGCTGAAAACTCTTGAAAACTCCTTATTAACATCATTAACAATATTAGTTAATCTTGTAATAATAATTTTATCCATTTCAGCTATAGCACTTAAAATAGTATTTCGTGCATCGGTTAACTCTTCAAAATTTTCGCTAAAATTATCGTAGCGTGCTTCAACTTCTTCCAACTCAGTTATTGATTCTAAATTAACATTTCCTAAAGCTTCAATTTCGCTTCTAAGTTCAGAAATTAATTCTTTGGCACTTTCAAGAGACATTGATAGTGCAAAGTTTTCACGTGCATATTCTAGAGTTAATTTGTAATATTGTGATAAACGTTCTTTATGTTTTTCTAAGTAAAATTTAGAATTTTCATAAAGTTTAATTTTTTGATTAAATGAATCATTTAAAGTCAAGAGCATTGAAGTAGTTTTGTTTTTATCGTTTTCTAATTGTGCTAATTCACCGCGTAAATCATCTTCAATTTTTGATTTTGTTTTAATTTCAAAATCAATTAAACGAACCTGATTTTCCAGTTCTTGAACTTTTTGCAGCAATGGAGTTATGTCAATTTTTTCTTCTTGAATTTGTTTTTGAGCATTGAGCTGAGCAGCATGAGCTTTGTATTCATCAAGTTGAGTTTGTGAATTAGCTAAATGTACATTAATTGTTGCGAATTCACTAGTGTGCTGTTTGTTGAAAGTTTCTTCTCTCTGTAACTGATTTTTTAATTTTAAAATATTTGTTGTAGCATTATTTTTAATTGATTCTAAACCTGGAATTAAGTTTTGTAAATCTTTAATTTTGTTTTCAATTCCTAAGTTATCATCACTTTCTTGAGCAGTACCACCAACAATAATTCCACCAACACGCACAATATCACCATCTAGTGTCACTACCATGTACTTTTTATCTAAAATATTTGAAATTTTTTCAGCTGATTTAATATCATCAACAACAATAACGTTTCCTAATAAAAAACTTTTTAAAGTGTTGTATTCTGGTTTAGTATCAACTAGTTCACTTGCAAGTCCAATAAAACCTGCGTAATTACGAACAACTAGTAAATAATCGTCACGTACAAACTTCTCTTTAATTGATGAAAGCGGAATAAATGTAGCTCTTCCACCATTATTTTTCTTTAAGAAATTTACAGCTTCAACAGCTGTATCTGGTCGATCTACTACAACATGTTGGACAGCATTAGCTAGCACTGTTTCAATTGCGGTTACATAATCTGGTTGTACTTTAATTAAATCACTAACTAAACCTTTAAAACCTTTAAAGTTTAATTTGTTCTCAACAATTGTTTTAGTTCCTTTAAATAAATTAGTGTGTTTATTTTTCTTTTCTAATAAAATCCCTAAATGAGTTTTACAATTTTCTATTTTTCTTTCAGCGTCATTTGCGATAATGTACTGCTCGTTAATTTGTTTTTTTAACTGAACTAGTAGGCTATTTGAAGCATCCATTTTGACTTCTAAATCGTATTTAGTAGTTTTAAAATAGTTAATTTTATGTTCCATTTCTTTAATAGAACTAATTAAAGCTTCGATTTTTTCATCTGAAGAAGCTTGAATTTCACCACGTGCAATCATATCACGCCGTTCATTTTCTCTTGCTTGGGTAACTTTTAAGTCACCTAATCTTAAATTAATAGCTTCTCTTTGGCCGCGGAGCTGAGCTAACTCTGAACTTAAATTATTTAGTTCAGTACGTTTTTCATTAATTAAAACTAAAAATTGATCGATTTGATTACGGTAATCTCTTTTAGTGTCTTCAACACCAGCTAAGTCTTCGTGTAATTCTTGATAAAGTTTTTCTAAACGGACAATTTCACTTGCAAGATACGCAATTTCAACTTCTCTAAGTTGTTTATTTTTATCTTTATACGCCAATGCTTTTTCAGCTTGCTTTCTAAGTGGCTCTAAACGTTTTTGAAGTTCTTTAATTACCGCTTCAATTTGTTTTAAGGTACTTTCGGTACGCTCTAATTTTCTTAAAGCTTCTGTTTTACGTAATTTATATTTAGATACACCGGCTGCTTCTTCGAAAATTAAACGTCTTTGCTCATCACTAGATTGTGCAATGTCTGCAACAGTACCTTGTGAAATAATAGCTAATGAGCTTTTTCCAATTCCGCTTTCCATAGCTATTGCTTTAATATCTTTATGACGACAAGGTTCACCATTTAAAAAGTACTCATTGGTTCCTTTTCCACGTTCTAGAGATCTAGTTATTGTGATGTAATCGGTGTTAATACTTGAATTACGTTCACGATTATCAAAAGTCAGCGTAACAGTAGCACGATTCATAGGTTGAACTGTTTTAGAACCAGAAAAAATAACATCTTCCATGCTATCACCACGAAGTTCTTTTGAGCTTTGTTCTCCAAGCACTCAACGAATTGCATCATTAATATTACTTTTTCCTGAACCATTTGGTCCAACAATTCCAGCTACACCTCCATCAAATCTTAGTACAATTGGGTCAGCAAAAGATTTGAAACCATGTGCTTCAATTTTTACTAATTTCATATCAACCTCATCTCTATTTTAGTTTGCTTAAAGCATCTTTGGCAGCTTCTAATTCTGCTTCTTTTTTGGTATTTCCAATACCTGAACCAAAAATTTGATTATCATGAATTGCTTTTGCTTTAAATTGTTTATTTGGTAATTGTTCTGTTATATAACTAATATTATCTTTGCTAAAACTTTGGAAATATTCTTGTAATTCAGTTTTTGAATCTTTATTATTATTTAGGTGTACTTCGTCAATCACAGGATAAATGTATTGTGAAATAAATTCTTGAGCTTTTTTAATACCTTGATCAACATAAATAGCACCAACCATAGATTCAAAAATATCAGCTTGTACTTTATGTGAATCTTTAACATCTTTTTCCATTTGTCCTGGACCTGTTTTGAGTAAATCGATAAGTCCCATTTCGACTGAAATTTTGCTCAGTGTTTCAGTACATACCGCTTTAGCTCTCAAGCGTGTTTGGTATCCTTGTGCTAACTCAGGATACTTTAAATAAATATAAGAACTAGAAACAAATTGTAAAACAGCATCACCTAAAAATTCCAGTTGCTCATAATTTTTAATTTTAGAAGTATCACCACGATTAAATGAAGAATGTGTTAAAGCCTCAAAATATGTAATTGTGTTATTTGGAGTAATTTTATGATTGTCAAAAAACTCGGTCAAACTATTAGATTTAATCATTGAGTTTGTCCTTTAATTTATTTAATAAATCTTTTTCTAAAGCTGTTTTAATTGTATTTAATGCAGAAAGGTATGATAAGGTATCGCTTGAACCGTGAGCTTTAATTGCAATTCCATCAATACCAATAACTCAGGCAGAACCTACTTGGCGGTAATCAAGCACATCACCAGCTTCTTTAAAAGCTTTTTTAAGAGCTAGGGCATGAAGCTTACGTAAAAAAGTTTTAGTAAATTTTTCTTTTAATAAGTCTTTAAAAGTAAAAATAGCACCTTCGTAGCTTTTTAAGACTAAATTTCCTCCGTAACCGTCAATAACGGCAACATCAACTAAACCACGGAATAAATCACGTGTTTCATTAAAACCAACGTAGTTTAAATTAGAATCTTCTTTTAAAATCTTGTTAGCTTCAACTGCATTTTCATTTCCTTTGTAATCTTCTGTTCCAATGTTTAATAAAGCTACTGATGGATTAGGTTTATTAAACATTACTTCATAAAATGCAGATCCTAACTTAGCTCACTCAACTAAAAAGTCACTTTTAGCCACTAAATTAGCACCGACATCCATGAATAAAAACTTTTGTCCATTAATTGCATTACAAATTGGCATAAATGCTGGACGAGACACGTTATTAAGTCTTCCAATTTTAAAAGTTAAACTAGAAATGTAGCATCCGCTATCTCCACTAGATAAAATTGCATCGGCTTCTTTATTTTTTAATAAATCAATAGCCTGGTTCATAGAAGTTTTTTCCATCATAGAACCACGTAAGTCTTTTGGATTAGTTGGTGTTGTTGGATTGTTTAAAAGTTTAATATTACTTATGTTTGTAAGTTCAAGATCTGATTTTTTTTGAAAATCACCAATTAAAGAAATTTGAAAATTGGGATTTTGCTTTGCAAATTGCTTAGCAGCAGCAATCCCGCTAGCTTGACCGTTATCATTTCCATTTAAATCAAATACAATTTTGTAATTCATTATTCAGCTCCTAAGTAAAAGATGTAAGTAGGTTGATTACCTTCAATTGTTTCGATATCTAGATCGTATTGACTTTCGATATGGTTTGTTAGTTCATCTACTTCATTTAATGAAGCTTCTTCACCATAATAAATGCTAATAATTTCTTTTTTATCTAAGTTCATTTCAGCCATAAGTTTTTTGGCAGCTTGCACTGCTGTTTTTTGTGAACTAATAATTTTACCGTTTAAAATTGCAAGGTATTCACCAGTACGCACTTTCACACCATTAATTGTTGTATCACGTACAGCGTTAACTACTTCACCACTTTCAACTTCTGCAATAGCTTCTTGCATCATTTCAACATTATCTTCAGCACTAACTGAATGACTAAAGTTCATAATTGCAGTAATTCCTTGAATTTGTGTTTTAGTTGGAATAACCACAATGTTTGAGTCTTGATAGATTTGGGCTGCTTGTTGTGCTGCTAAAATTACATTTCCATTGTTTGGTAAAACGAAAACGTTATCCGCATTAACGCTTTTAATTGCAGTAATAATGTCTTGTGCTGATGGATTTTGAGTTTGACCTGATTCAATGACGTAATCACATCCAAGTTCTTTCATTCTCTTAATAATTCCACTACCTAGATTGCAAGAAATGATAGCAATTTCTTTACGATCTTCAGTTTGTGACATTTCGCTTAAACGATCAGCATTAGCTTTTGATTGATTAGCTTGGAGTGTCATATTTTCTGATTTGATTTTAATAAATTCACCGTATTTTTGTGCATAGTTAAGTAATTTACCTGGTTGTAATACGTGTCCATGAACTTTTAAAATATCATCATCATTAACTACAACTAGTGAATTAGCAAATTTTTGTAATGCCTTAGAAAAGGTATCTTTATTAAAATTTTGATAATCATTAAGTTTTACAAGTACTTCTGTACAATAACCAAATTCACCTTCATAAACTTCGCTTTCACTGATGAAGTTATTAATTTGGTCACCTTGATCTGAAATAGCAACAGGATTACCTTTAAAATAAGCAAGCATCCCAAATAAAACTGTATAAAGTCCTTCACCACCACTATCAGTAACACCGACTTCTCTTAATGTTTTAAGCTTATTTGGTGTTTCATCACAGCTTTTGCGAGCAAATTCTACAACTTTAGTGAAAAATTCTTCAACAGTCATATCTTGGTTAAAGCATTCGTTTCTTAGCTTTTCACTTGTTTCACGAATAACTGTTAAAACAGTACCTTCAACAGGTTTAAATACAGATTTATAAGCTCTTTTAGAAGCACTTTCGAAAGCAATAATTGCTTCATTAATGTTTAAAGTTTCTTTTCCTTCGCAAGCTAAAGCAAATCCTTTAAAAATTTGTGACAAAATAACACCAGAATTACCACGTGCTTCATAAATCATATCAAGTGCAGCTGATTGACTGACTTCTTCAACTGTTGGATTATCCATTTTTTGTAATTTTTCCACTACTGACGCAAGAGTTGAAGACATGTTTGTTCCTGTGTCACCATCTGGAACAGGGAAAACATTTAATGCGTCAATTTTTTGTCTTGCATTTGATAACGCATGTGAACCTGAAATAATTGCTTCTGCAAGTTGCTTACCTGTGATTTGATTATTCATTGATTACTCCTTTAAAAATAATGATTAGTTTATAAAATGGAATTTTCTTTTGCTTAAATTTTTTAGTGATGTTATTGTGTAATTGTGATGCGATAAATTTTGTTTGTACTCCATCTAAAATAGTAACTGCTACTTGCAAGGTTCAACCTTTTTCAGTTTCATTAGCTTGTAAAAAATCTAAAACATTTGCATCATCAAGATTGACATCTTGATCAAGTGTAAAATTCTCATCATATGACATTGGATGAATTTTTTTTATTCCAATTGTGGAAATTAAGGTTTTATAAAAAATCTCTTTAATTTCTAAAGTGGTCATTTTTGCTCCTAAAATCTTGCTTATTAATATAGTATTAATATTTTAACATTATTTTTTTTATATTTTAGTAGCAAAATTTGTGGTAAAAATTTCATTTTTAGCACTAAAAAATCAAAATTTTATATGATTAATTTATGGCAGAAACAATCACTCAAGGTATCGTTTTACAAATTTACCAGGAAGATACAAATTTATTTTTAGTTACGTTTTTAACCAAAAAAGGACTTTTAAGGTTGGCTGCTCAAGGGCTTAACAAATCTTTATCAAAAAACAAAAGTAACCTTCAAATTGGAGCATTAGTAGAAATTGAATTTTTTGCTGCTCGTTTGCAAGATAAAGTAGGGAAGCTCAAAAAAGCAACTATTGTAAAACAACTTGATGTGCAAGATAAACCGATTTTAGAATTTTCTTTTCAGTATGTCAAATTACTTACTAATATTCAAGGTGTAAATCATATTTTTGATAAATGTGTATTAATTTATGATTTAATCGATACGGTTAATTGTCATTTCATTTTGACTTTCCTATATGCTCAAAGTATGATTTATTTTGGAATTTGTCCAAACTTTAGAAGCTGTAATATTTGTTTAAACGAACGCGATTTAATTAATTTTGATTTACAAAATGGTGGTTTTATATGTCGCAGACACGAAAATGTTCCAATTCAAAAAGTTGAATATTTACAATCTATTTGATATTCATTTAATGATATGGGAAAATATATGTTCGTTACAAGTGCTACATTAAATTTTTATATCTGTAATATGTATAAAGCCCTAATTTTAGATAATGGATATTATGTTTAGGAGAAGTTATGAAAAAAAGATGAAAAGTCAGCCAAGAAGATATTGAAAGATTAATGGCTGATGGTTATACAATTTTAGAGAATTCTTTTGGTAAAAAAATACAAGAGGATACTTTGCTGCTTTTTTATAACAAAGAACAAGAAGTTCTAGTAAAAATTTATGAGATTTGACCTAATAATTTTATTCACATAAGAAGAGCACAAATTTATCTGGAAAACATTGATAATTTTGTATTCGATTTAGATGGGACTTTACTGAATTCGGAAAAGCAAATTTCGCTTAGAAATTTACTTGAAATTAAATCTTTGCAATCGTATGATAAAAAAATGATTATCGCTACCGGAAGACCTTATTTTACCGCGTTACCTGTTTTAAAAGATTTAAAATTAGATTTCCCATTAATTAATTCAAATGGTTCTATGATTTATGATATTCAAAGTAAAAGTGTAATTTATCAAAAACAAATTGACAAAGTGGATGCACTTAATATTTTTAATTTATTAAAAGATTTAAAAGTTGATTTTGTTATGTATACTCCGCAAGGTTTATTTGAAAATAAAGCTGGTAATAGTACTTTCTTAAAAAAGAGAAATTATAAGAAAAATTTAGGTGAGTATTATTTAGGTAATGATATTTTAGAGGGAATTAACACTTTACCTGTTAATAAATTTTTAATTCTCACTGATAATTTAAAATTAAAAAATTTACAGATTCTTAAAAAGAAAATCAAAGAATTAAAAAATGTTTATTCAGTTTGATCTCAAGACAATATGCTAGATTTAATGCCTAAAAATGCTTCAAAAAAAGAGGCGTTAGAGTGATTATCTAAAACATATGACTTTGACTTAGGAAAAACTATTTCATTTGGTGATGCTGATAGTGATCAGGGAATGTTTGAAATTACTGGAATGAGTGCAGCTATGTCTAATGGAACAGAATCAGTAAAAAAATCAGCGTTATTAGTAGTTGGTGACAACAATCATAATTGGTTTAGCGACTTTATAGAAGACACAAAAAATCATGAATTTAATATATAAAAAGTTGACAAAGATTTATTTGTCAACTTTTTACTTTTAATGTTTAGCTTTCTTGTAGTTAAAATTTTTTACTTTTGAAGTTTGCAAGAAAATTTCTGATTCTTCTGAGTATTTTTTGCGATTAAGTATAACGAAATCATCAATTGTTTTTTGGGTGATTAATTTATCTTGCACTGCTATTTTTAAGTAATATTCTAAAATTTCGGTATTAAAGAAATACTCATAATTATTGTACATTGAAACAATATTTTTAATTTCTTCATGAATTTTTTCTTTAAGTTTTAATGGATAATCCATTTGCTTTGAATTTTGTCCAAATTCTTCACGATCCACAATTTGTAAGTCTTTTTCTGGGTAGCATTTAATATCTAAATCGTAGTCAATAAATTTTAAAGTATTATCTTCAAAAATTGGTTTGGAAGCCATATTAATGTAATAATAGCTACCTACGTTTTTCTTAAATAAAACAATAGCATTATAAAAGCTGTCTTTTGGTAAAAATCAGATGGCACTTTCAGTGTATCTTCAACCATTAGTTTCATTGTGACTTTCAGTAACTCTTGTGCCTCTTAAAAATAAAACAATGTGACGCTTGTTGTGAAAAATAACTTTTGCACCGTTTCATTGACGATATAAAAAACCATTGTGTTTGTATGCTTGTACATTTATTATTTGTCCTGTTTTAATATTTTTAAAATCTCAACTCATTGTTCTCCTAAATCATTTTAATTTTAGTTTCGTTATTTTCTTCAAATACCACATATGGATGGTATTCTTTTTGATTTAAACTTCCTTTTAAAGAAGTGATATATCTATTTGGTATTGTTACTTTATAATTAAATCAAATTTCATCAAGTTCAACTTTTTGATTGTGATTTTTATCTTGATAAAAATAAATATTTGCGGAATTCATATCTTTTAATGTTTTTAAATCTAGAAATCCGTCTGTTTGATATTGATTATACTTTGTTTTTGGATAAATTCTATCCTTAGCAGAATCATAAATTTGACTTAAATTATCTTTATAACCACCTGAATCATAGTTACTGCGTCCGAAAAAGTTAAAAACAGTTTCTCAAATTAATTTTTTAAAATCAATAATTTTCTTTTTTTGTTTATCAAAGACAACAATTCCATCTGGTTTATTTTGACTATTTTGATAAAAACCTGTAAATTTAATAAGGTTAAAATCTTTGTTTTCAATAAAAATTTGTTTATTATTTTTCTTGTCTCCTTTGAAATAATAATGTCAGTTATTTTTGTAATAAATTTGATTAACATTAAAACCATAACCCATTTGTTCTAAAAATAAATCATAAAATTTTTCTGAATTATTTCCTTCATAAATATTGTATGGATATAGTTTTTCAAGGCTAGATAAATAATTTTTTGGTGTTTCTAAGTAACTTTTTTTACTTAAATCCAATGTTCTAGATCAATCATAAATATAAGGATAGTAATAAATGTTATCACCATTTTTAAACCATAAAAAATTAGCATCTTCATTTTTAACTGAGTCAGAATAATAGTTTTCAAAAGCAAATTTTGTGTATTCACGTGCAATTAATTCATGAAGTGAATAAGTATAACTTAATTTTTCTGAATTAAAATCTTGTTTAATTAAATGACTAAAATGAGCTGATTGAATATCTGATTCAGTAATTGGTAAAAGTTCTCTATAGTTTGCAAAATCAAATAATTCTTTTTGACTGACTAAATCACTAAGTTGACTATAATCTTTGAAATTAGTTTTAGCTTCACTATTATAATTTAGTAATTTGACAAACTTCTCAATAAAAGAAGTATTAAAGTAATTTCCTTGTAATTTTTCTGTATCCATTGGGTTTAAAAAATTATTATTCGAAATATATGATTGAGCAAAATGATGAATATACTCGTGAAATAGTGTTGGCATTAAGTTAGCTATTAGCTTTAAAGGTTCAATATTTTGTTCATTTAGTTCATTTAAGAATAAATTAATTGTTTTAGTTTCTGTTTGATAGTAACCATTAATTTTTAAATCCGAAAGAATGTTTAAATTAATATTTATTGAATGTAAATCATAAACTTCAGCAGCATAAGGAACTTTTTTATTAAACTCATTAGCTAAAATTAATAAACCTGCTTTTCCGAATTTATAATAGTGTTGTTTGTCAAGAGTTTTGTAAGGATATTCACGAAATTTAATACCAGTTCTAGAATCTTGGTATTGAATATATGGAATATTATCTCCTTCAATCTCTACACTAAAATTTTTTGAATTTAAATCACGAGAAAGAAAAGATAAGTCTATCGGTCAGTCATTTAGAATATCAACAAAAGCTTGATTTTCTATTAAAAGATCATGATTTACTTGTTTTGGTTTTACTTCTGGTACTTCAATTTCTTTTGTTTTTTGACAACTAGCTGCAATTAGCGGAATAGATACTATTGAAATAGGTGCTCAAATTTTTAAGATTTTTTTAATCATTTTTATGTCCTTTCATTTAATTATAAAATTATTTTTTTATATTATTTTTTAAATAAAAAATATAAAACAAATTTTTAGGTAAAATTTTAAAAGTAGATTTTAATCTACGTCAATATTAAGGTATTTTAATTATGAAATACTTCTAAGTTGAAAATTTAATTAATTTTTTAATTGGAGGTGCTTATGTACAAATACAAAGCAAAATTAGTAGCCAGCAATGAAGTGATTGCACAAGCAAACACATTAGAAGAACTTGAAGGAATGATTAAAGGATTCCGTAGAGGTCAAAAAAGAGGTGAACATACTCAAGGTAATGAAAAAATCGAAATCATTCACGTTGAGAGAAATAACTTAGAAGGAAAAAGTGGGTCTAAAGAAGTTTCAGTAAAAATTGTTTAGACTTAATTTATTTTACCGAATAGAAAGGAGCATTAGCTCCTTTTAAAATGCAAAGGGAGACGTATGGTTATATCAATTTTAGCGTATTCTGTAATTAATAACAAAATTGCTATTGGTTATGGAAATGGTTTACCTTGAGAATCAAAAACAGAAATATCTCATTTAAAAAAAATGATTGAAAAGTTGACTAGTCAAGGGAATTTTGCAAAAATTATTGTTGGAAAAAATACTTTTAATTTTTTACCACTTTATTGAAAAAAGAATTACAAAAATAGTTTTGAAGTAATCGAAACAGCTCAGGATTACGAAAGAATTAAAACGGAAATTAGCTCTAATCTAGATAAGATTTTTATAATTTTTGGAGGAAAAACTATTTATGAAAGTTTCGCTGACGTTTGTGATTGATGAATGATTTCCAAAATTAATAATAAATGTTTAAAAAAAGACATGGATTTTCAACAATTAGTATATTTAAAAAACTTCAATTTTTATTTAAAAAATCACTTCAAAGTTATATCAAAACCTGAAAATGAGTATGATTTTGAAGTTTGAAAAAAAGCTAAATAAAAAAATGTGGAACAAAATTGCATTTTATCTGAAAATAATTAAAAAGAACTAAAATATAAGTATGTTTAATAAAAGCAACAAAGGAGACTAATATGAGTCAATCAAAAATTTTAGTTATTAATGCAGGTAGTAGTTCAATTAAGCTAAGTTTATTTAACAAAGATAACTTTGAATTACTTGCAAGTGGTATTGCTGAAAGAATTACCTTACCTATTGGTAATATTTCTTTAAAATTCAATGGAAATAAATATGAATATGAATTTGAAATGCCAAATCATGCTGTTGCAGTTGAAAAGTTATATCAAGTTATGCAAGAAATCAGCTTAATTAAAGATAAATCAGAAGTTGAATATATTGGTTTTAGAGTAGTTCAAGGTGGAACATACTTTGATAAGACAACAAAATTAAATGAAGAAAATATTGAAAAAATTGAAGAATGCAGTATTTATGCACCACTTCACAACCCGGGTGCAGTAGCTGCAATGCGTGGATTTCAAAAAGTATTTCCACAAGCAAAATTAAGTGCTGATTTTGATACAGCATTTCATACAACTATTTCACGTATAAATTATACTTATGCTCTTCCAAGAGAAATGACAGAAAAATACAAAATTAAACGTTATGGAGCTCACGGTATTAGTCACGAGTACATTACAGGAAAATTATCTGAAATTTTAAAGAAAGATAAAGTTACTTTTGTTAATTTACATTTAGGAAATGGTGCAAGTTTATGTGCTGTTAAAGATAGTAAATCATTTGATACTTCTATGGGACTTACACCACTAGCTGGAATTATTATGGGAACAAGAAGTGGTGATATTGATCCATCAATTCATCAATTTGTAATGAAACAAGCAGACTTAGATATTGATCAATTTACTGATATTCTTAATAAAAAAAGCGGAATGCTAGGAGTTTCTGGAATTTCAAGCGATATGCGTGATATTAATAAAGCGGCTAGAGAAGGTGATGCTGAAGCTGAATTTGCTTTAGAACTTTATGCTCAAAAAATTGCTGATTATGTTGCTAGTTATGCAAACAAATTAGGTGGAAAAATTGACGCTATTGTTTTTACAGCAGGAATAGGTGAAAACGACGGAGTTATTAGAAATAAAATCGTTAATAAGTTATTTTTCAAGAAATTTGAAATTAACCAAGAACTAAATACAGCCGATTATGATGAATTTAAATTAATTAGTACCAATAATAGCGAAGTTCCCGTTTATGTAATTCGTACAAATGAAGAGCTTGTTATTGCTCAAAACGCTTTAAAGGTTTATGCAGGAAAATAAAAAAATTGCTCTTTTTCCAGGTAGTTTTAATCCCTGACACTCAGGTCATGAATTAATTTTAAAAAAAGCATTAAAGCTTTTTGATTTTATTTATGTAGTAGTAACTTATAATCCAGATAAAAACAATTTGACTGATAATGATGTTAATTATCAATTTATAAAAAATGAATTAAAAAAGATTAATAGCACAAAAATTAAAGTATTACAAAATAAAAATAAAATGACAGCTGAGTTAGCAAAAGAATTAAAATGTGAATTTTTAATTCGAGGAATAAGAAATGCTGAGGATTTTGAATACGAAAAAAAGTTAGCATATGCAAATAAACACTTAAATAAAGATTTAGAAACAGTTTTTTTCTTGACTGATTTTCAGTATCAAGGTTATCGTTCAATACTAATTAGACATCAAGAAAAAATAAAAGAGAGTAAGTAAAATTTACTCTCTATTTTTTATATCTTTAAAAGCTTTTTTAAGACTGATAAGGGAAATAATTAAGATTTTTTTATTTTTTAATGACAGCTGAGCAAAGAGATTGCTAGCAAAAAATAATAACTTAGCTTTATATTTGAAATTTAATTTTTGCCTACTACTAATTTGAATAGAGTAATCAAAAATCATTTTGTTTAATTTTTTTATATTTTTTTGCTTATTTAAAATTTTCAGTATTTGTAAAATCAGATTTTCTGTTTGATTTAAAGAAATTATAGGTTTATGCATATTGGTAATTTGAAACATCACTAAACTGAAAAAACCTATAAAAGGTTTGTTAGCTGCAAAAGTCAGTCATTGATTTAAAATTTGCTCTATCTGATATTTATCTGAATGTTTTTGCAAGTAACTAAGCAGATTTACAAAAGTATTTATAT
This sequence comes from Mycoplasma buteonis, assembly GCF_000733865.1. Classification (GTDB taxonomy): domain Bacteria; phylum Bacillota_I; class Bacilli_A; order Mycoplasmatales; family Metamycoplasmataceae; genus Mycoplasmopsis; species Mycoplasmopsis buteonis. The sequence goes on along the minus strand of NZ_JPOK01000007.1, from coordinate 32,205 downwards.
CATTTTGCAAGGTAATATCTTCTAATAACTGACTTAAAATTTCTAAATGTTGTTTTATTATTTTTTTCAAAATGTCTTTGTCATGAAATAAAGATTTACCAAAATCATTTTTCAATTGAATTTTATCATCCTGGGATAAATTAATTTTTTTAAAAATAGTATTTAAAATTAGTTTTAAAATTTGACTTTCAAAATTTACTAATGCATTGCAAAAAATGTTAGTAAATATTGATAAAAGATTATTCTTTTGTTTTTTAAATATTTCTGTTTCAAATATTAGCAATAAAATTTGCTTGTAATTAGAAAAGTCGAAAATTTGTTTATTAAAATCTGTTATAAATTTTTTTAAACTAAAATTATCTTTTTCTTTTACATCCTTAAAGTATTCCTGTAAAAAATTAATTAAGTTTTGCACTATATTACTTTTAACTAAAAGATTCACTGTTTTTTCTGTAAATTCTTCTAATGTATAGTAAAAAGCAATTAAAGTGAGTAACTCTTTGTTAGGATCTAAAATTGTGTAAATTTCAGAACTAAAAAAGTTATTTGTAAAATTAAGTGAGTTAGTTTTTATTCAACCTTTATATTGAATTAATCTTGTTGCATAATTTTTATAGTTTGTGTGCTTTAATTTTTCTTTTTCAAATTCATTTAAGCTATTTAAATATTTTTCACAAGAATTATCAAAAATTTTATTTAAGTCTGTCGGAGCTTTAATTTTAAAATTTATACTGCTACTATCACTTTCAAAGTATTTTTTTGTTATTCCATATTTTTCCAGACTAGCAGTTCAATTTGAAGTTGTAATTTTAATATATAAATCCTGAGCCATTTTTTTATAACCTAGATAGCTAGGATGAATATCAAAGTAAATACTAGAAAATTTATCTATATTACTTTCTCAATATTCTTCATTGTACAAATTTACTCAGTTAATACTATTTTCTAATGCTATTTTTTGAATATTTTTATTAATTAGACTAATTACTTTATCTAAAATACTAATTTGAATATTTAGTAATTTGTTTTGAAAAAAATGATTGTCAATAATTTGTTTCAAACCTAAAAAAGGTATTGGATAAGAAATTAAATTAATTTGAGATTTAGGATTAATTTTTTGAATTTCTAAGATTAGTCTAATAATATTTTTTGTGACAGAATTGGTAATTTTATGATATTTTTCAACAATTATTTGTTCACCTAATTCAAAAGCGTCATATCCTTGATTGATTTGATGCTCGATTTTGGACAAGTCCGTTTTAAAAATTTCAGCAAATAATTGATAAAAGAAATCCATTGCTCCTAAGCTAATTGTAATAAAATTTGCATTCTGAAGTTTATCAAGAGCAAAGTTATAATCATAGCCTTGCTTTTGAAATTCTGTATCAATAATATCTGTTTTATGTCCTTTTCAAAAATTAATTCAATCTACCAAAGAAGAACTAGAAACAGAAAAATTATAAAATGTATCTAAATCATTATTTTTATTAAAGATTTCAGCTAGATAAGCGGGATAAGATATTCCTTCAACTTCATTATTAATGTACTTGCCTGGAAAATCATCTTCTAAAAAACCATCAAAACCTGCTGAAATAGAATCTCCAAAAGCAACGTATTTTAGTTTTTCTGAATTTAAATTTAAGGTATTGCTTTCTTTGTTTTGAAACAAAAGTTTTTGGTTTTTTATTTCAAAGTCCATTAAGTTGTTTTCTTTCTGAACCTTATTTTCAATAATCTGACTTATGTAACTACACATTTTTAAAGCAATATCAATTTTTTTCATTTCACCTACTTATAAATATTATAAATAAAAAAAGTCGCACTGTGCGACTCATATCTTATTCTTCTACTGTTTCTGTAGTAAAATTATTTCTTTCTTCTAATTCATTTAATTGTTTTAACATTTTGCTAAATGCAACTACTAAAATAATGTTTCCAATAAAACCAATAACAAATTGCAATGCAAAACCAATTCATACATTAGTTGTACAATTTTGATATTCTGGTACATTTCTTAAATTTGAAATTGTATTTGCTTGAATTGTAAATACTATACTGATGATAGTAACAACAGTAGTAGCGATTGCTAAAATTCCTGTAATAGCATTTATAGCAGCTAAACCAATTCCCTCAGTTGCTTCTATGTTTCTGTGTGTGTGTGTATGAGAATCAAATCCAGCAATATAATTAGAAGTATTAGAAGCAAATGAAAATAACAAAATTAAACTAACTAAAACAAAAAATAATGAAATTCCTTGTAAAATTGCAGCAACTAAATTCATTTTACGAGCACGATTAATTTTTTCTATTTCTGTTTTATACATAATTTCTCCTTAAAAATGATTGTAATAATTATAAATTATTTAAAAAATAATCTGTAAAGTTGTTATAGATTTTAAAATAAATTGAAATAAATTTTTATTATAATTACATGAGTTAAATTATTTTAATAAACAGGAGATAAAAATGAGAAGAATTTATGTAGCAGGAGGATGTTTTTGAGGAGTACAAGGATATTTTAAAACTATTGACGGTATTAAATTTACTTCAGTAGGTTACGCTAATTCTATTTTTGAAAATCCTTCATATGAACAAGTTAAAACATCACAGACAAAAGCAGTAGAAACTACTGAACTTTATTATGATGAAAGTAAAATTTCATTAGAACAAATTGTAACAAAACTTTTTGATGTTATCGATCCAACAGCTTTAAATTTTCAAGGTCCAGACTATGGTAGTCAATACCGTAATGGGATTTACTATGAAATTGAAGCAGACGGTGAAAAAATTCAAAGTATAGTAAATAAACTAGCGAAAAATTACGATAAACCAGTTGTTACTGAAGTTTTAAAACTTCAAAATTATTATTTAGCTGAAGAATATCATCAAGACTATACTGATAAACATCCAGATGTAGCTTGTCACATTAATTTTTAGTGCTTAGGCACTATTTTTTATATTTTTTGATAAATCTAATAAAATTAATATATTAGTTTAATAAGGAGAAATATGTTTAAATTTGTAAAGTCAGCAACTAATATTCAAAATTGATACGATCATCCAAACTACGAAGTTGCTTTTTGAGGTAGATCAAATGTTGGTAAAAGTAGCTTACTTAATGCTTTAACGGGTAGTTCTAAATTAGCGAGAGTTTCAAAAACACCTGGAAGAACTCAACTTTTAAACTTTTTTGAAAATGAGCATAAAGCTGTTTTTGTTGACCTACCTGGTTATGGTTATGCAAAGTTATCGAAAGAACAAAAATTAAAAATGTTAGATATGATTCATGAATATCTAACTAAAAGACAAAATTTAAAAATGCTATTTGTCCTAATTGATGCTCGTCATGGAATAGTAAATACAGACATTGAAATTTTAAAATATTTAGAAGAAATGAACTTACCTTACACATTAGTATTTACTAAGGCGGATAAATTAAAACAAAAAGACAAATCCTTATTATTAAAAAATATTAAAAAATATAATCAAGAATATAATTTTGAAAATTATTTTATTGTTTCAAGTGAAACAAAATTTGGAATATTTGAATTAACAAATTACATAGCAAACGTTTTTGGAGAAGAGCATGAATAAAACAAATTTAAAATTAGCTATTTTAACCTTAATTGGAACTGCAGGAGTTGCGACAATTGCTACAACATCAGTTTTTATTTCTAAATTACATCAGGAAAGAAAAACTTATAACTATGCTGCACAAAAAATGCTTGATGGATTTAAATTATTTCCAGGAACAGCTTTGGCTGAAAAGTTAAATGTAACACTTGCATCAAAATTTATTAATAAAACCGATCGTTTATATCACACAACGTTAACTTCATTTTCTGATTCATATGATTGAAATAAAATTTTATCTACAAGTAATATAACAACTCTTGATGAGCTCGAAAGTAATGATTTATATTTAGTTAATCCTGATAATGGTTCACTTCTTAATGCTTTAGAAACATTTAAATATAAAGTTGATACTAAGACAGGACTTCGCAGCAAATATCCTCAATTTGCAGTTGTAATTAAATCTTATGCGAATGATATTTTAGGTGAACTTTTATTAAAAATTGAAGTTAAAAGATCTACAAAAAGTGGAGAACCAATTAGTACAATTGCAAGTAAAGTTTATAAGTTAGAAGGTTTTGCGAAAGTTTCTAGTGATAATTTAGGCAATGCCGTTTTATATCTTGATGATAAAAATGTAGAAGTTGCTGTGAATACTTCTGCTAAAACAAAATATGCTTCCGCAAATGAATTGCAAAGTGCTTATGATAAAGTCAAGGATAATTTAGAGCAAAAAGAATTATTTTTAAAAGATTTACTTAGCTTTGCTACTTCAAATTATGATGAAATAGACTTTAAGAATTTTGATTTAAAAATTAGTCAAGGAGAGCAAGACAGCATTAATTTAAACTTACATTTTGTTTTAAAAATTGCTGTTAGCTCAGCTACTGAAACACAGTTAAATAAGATTGAATTACCTCTAACAAAAGAATTTGAATTCACTTTAAAATACTTATATGGAAACTAAAATAGAAAGTCAGAAATGACTTTTTATTTTACAATTTTGTTTCAAAAAAATAAAATTATGGAATTGTTTCCATTACCGAAATAAAAAAATTAAAGTTTAATAAAAGTTTTATAACCTAAATGTTAAAATATGTTTATATTTTAGAAAACAAAATATTAATATATTACATAGGAGTTGTAAATGAAAATTACAGACAAAAGAACCAAATTAATTGCTACAATTGGTCCATCAAGTGACAACTATGATATGATGAAAGCATTAGTTGAAAATGGTGTTACATGTATTAGAGCAAACTTCTCACATGGTTCACACGAAGAACAAGGAAACAAATTTGTTTTAGCTAAAAAAGTTTCTCAAGAATTAAGAATTCCAGTTTCATTACTTTTAGATACAAAAGGACCTGAAATTCGTGTTGGAAAAATGAAAGACGGTGCACAAGTTATTTCAGCAGGTACAGAATTATTAGTTCACACAACAGCTGAAAAATTCGAAAACTTTGAAGGTACATCTACAGAAATTACAGTTGCTTACGATATGGCACAAGATTTAGTAGTTGGAAACCAAGTTTTATTAGATGATGGTAAATTATCAACAGTTGTTACAGAAGTTGGAAAAGGATACGTTAAAGTACGTGCAGAAAACACACACAAATTAAAAACAAACAAACGTATTAACCTTCCAGGTGTAGACTTTACATTACCATTCTTAGCTGAAAAAGATATCAATGACGTTAAATTTGGTATTAAAGAAGGAATTAACTTTGTTGCTGCTTCATTCGTTAACTCAGCAAGAAACGTTAAAGAACTTAGAAAACTTTTAGATGATAATGGTGGTTCACACATTCAAATTATTTCAAAAATTGAATCACACTTAGGATGCAAAAACATCGATGAAATTATTGAAGCATCAGATGGAATTATGGTTGCTCGTGGAGATTTAGGATTAGAAATTCCTTACTACGATGTTCCTTACTACCAAAAGAAAATGGTAAGAAAATGTCGTGAAGCTGGAAAACCAGTTATTGTTGCTACACAAATGCTTGACTCAATGGAAAATAATCCACACCCAACACGTGCTGAAGTTACAGACGTTTACTATGCAGTTGAATTAGGAGCTGACTCAACGATGCTTTCAGGAGAATCAGCAAACGGAAACTTCCCACTTGAAGCAGTTAAAACAATGACAGCTATTTCAAAACGTGCTGAAAAAGAATTTTACGGAAGACACTACTACCCAATTCAATTAGAAAAAGTTTGAGAAAATTCAAACCAATCAGATAAAAGAACAAAAATTGCTTATGAACTTGCTAAACAAGCTCTTGACGGTGAATACAAATTTGTAGTTGTTCTTTCAAGAACAGGTGCTTTACTTAAACAAGTTGCTAAATTCCGTCCAAACACAACAATTATTGGTGTGTTAAATGAACCAAAAATGGTTAAAGGATTTGGAGTTTATTCTTCAGTATTTACATCAGTAGATTCAGAAGCACTTTTCCCATTAATTAAAGAAGATCACTCAAAAGGATTTGAAGCTTTACTTCCATACGGAGTTGAAAAAGGTGATAAATACCTTGTTGTTGAAAACGAAAAAATGACAGAACACGTTGTTAAATAATTTTATTTTCTTGACACACCTAAACGGGTGTGTTTTTCTTTCTAGATGCATCAAGTTTTTTGATGACTTTGCTGCATTTTTAAAACAAAACACTAAAATTAAAGTATGTCAAGAAAACTAATTTTAAAGCTAGCTAGTGTTACCATGCCCGCTATTTTTGTCGCAGCAAGCTGTAATAATCAAAATTTAAAAAGTATTGCTTCACAAAATGAATTTCAAGAACAGCTTTTTAAGTTGCTTGAAAATCAAAAAGGTAATCTTTTAGAAAAATATCAAAATAAAATTTTAAAAGTTCAAACAGATGAGCAATACCAAGAATTACGAACTACCATTTTATTTGAACTTAAAAGTGCTAATGCAGAAAAATTACGTATCAGTTATCAAAATAAAATTGAAAAACTAAATTATTTAACTGCTAGTGAAAAAACTAAGTATTTAAATGAAATTAAAACTTTATTGACTGAAACAAAAATGAAAGAAATTTTGTCAAAAGCGACTTATCGCAATAACTTGTTAAAACCAAAGTATTCTAACGATCCTAACAGTGCTATTTTAGCAGAGCTAAACATAGTTAAACCAAAAAATAAAAACTTTAAGTTATGAGGTAGCAGTGATTTTACAAGCAAGATACAAATAAATAAATTAAGTTATTTAACAGACGCTGAGAATGTTAAACCAATTGCACCTTTTAATCTTGAAAAAGTAGGTACAAATGTTTGATACCAATTAACAGTTTATTCATTTGCGGATGGTAATAATGATGGAATTGGTGACTTTATTGGACTGGCAAATAATTTAGATTATTTTATTAATTTAGGAATTGATACACTTTATTTATCTCTAATTTTTCCAGCTAGCAGTTATCATGGATATGATGTAATTGATTATACTGATGTAGCTCCAGAATTAGGTGGTTTAAGTGCTTTTAAGAATTTTTTAATAAAAGCACACTTAAATGGGATCAAAGTAATTCTTGATGTTCCGTTTAATCACACTTCATATGAACATCCATGATTTCAAAAAGCTTTAGCAGGTGATGAAAAATATCAAAAATATTATAACTTTTATGATGTAGATTCTGATGTCAAACTGAACTCTGAAGCACGTGATGAAGCATGACTTAGACCATTATTTAAGCATGTGAAACAAAAACAGATTTTATCTCCAAAAGCTTATACAGCTAAATTTTGAGCCGGTATGCCTGATTTAAATTTAGAAAATAACGAAGTGAGACAAGAACTTTTAGCTGTACATCAATTTTGAGCAACTTTAGGAGTTGATGGTTTTCGTTATGATGCTTTTTATCACATTTATGACGGTTATAATCCTCATAAAACGGATGATGATTTTAGTAATACAAAAACTAGTAAGTTATTTTATGAATGACGTAAAAGTGCAAATTTAGGTTTATTGAGAAGAACAGAAAATCATATTTCTAGTTCCAGTGATGATTTTATTATGTTTGGCGAATGATGAAATGAACCATTAGCAGCAAAAAATTATTTTAGATATTTAAATAATAAAGCTTTAGGTAGTGTAATTGATGGAAGCAATTATAAAGATAAAAAAGATATTTTTAACGGAAAATCAGTTAGCTCTGTTTTTCTTAGTTACACAGATGAATTAAATTTAATTAATAAGTTAAATGAACTAGGTTCAAAATGAATGCCATTTTTAGATAATCACGATGTTGAGCGATGAATTAATAAAGTTCGCTGGGAAAATAATTCATCAAATGTCACTTCAAATCCAACTAAACTGAATTTTTTTGAAATAGACGCTTATAATTATGCTTTAGTATCATTATTATCTCGTGGTGGATATCCAATTTTATATGATGGAAATGAACAATATATGATAGGTGGTCCAAAAAATGGAGAAAATAATGGAGATTACAATATTCGAGAAGCTTTCAACTGAAAAGATAATCAAAAAGTTGTTTACTTTAATGAAGCAAAAAGTGGTGAGTTAATAGCTAAAAGAGCAAGTTTTGGTATGCAAACAATTGAAGAAAATATCCAAAATCCTAACAGTGGTTATGCATTAGTAAACCAACTAAGTGAAATTAGAAAAAAATATCCAAGTGTTAAAAAGCAAGATCCAAAATATATTACTAATCCAGAACAGCTGTTTATTAATTTAAGTGAGAGTGATAAAAAGCAAATTACGGTTCGCGATAATCAAGATGGTAGCTATTTAGTGTATTTTTATGGATATAAAAATACTGCTGGTTTACACGAAATTAGACTGAAAAATAATTTCACATTTAAAGATACATTTATGAAAAAAGATATTTTGATTTCAAATAATATAATTTCTTCTAAATCAGATGGTTTTTACGGTGTGTTTTTAGTAAAGAAGCTATAAATAAGGTATAAATAAAATCTTAAAACAAAAAAGTTTTAAGATTTTTTAATAAAATTTAAGTAAAACACCCTTGACTATGCAAGCGTAAGGTGTAAAACAATTATCAAGATATTAAATAATATTTGATTAATAGTTATAGAAAAAAATAAAATTTAAGTAGGAATTATGAAGAAAATAGAACTAAAAAAAATTCCATTTAAGACTAAAATACGTTGATTTTTCTTGGGTAAGTGACCTTTAGAACGAAAAACCTTACCAAAGATACAAGAATATCTATACTTAATTTTTAATAATATTATAGTATTTTTGCTAGAAATCGGATTTATTTATTTTGCTTTTAGTTTAAAAGTAAACCAAGAGCAAAGCTATACTCAGATTTTTATAGAAGGAATTCAGCAAAACATCTGATTGAAAATAATAATTTCTGGTTTATTTACTACCTGAATCATCAACATTCTTTTAGTCGCTCATACTTATTATATTTTAAGTAAAACTGAAATTAATAAGTGAATACCTATTGTTGGAAGTTTTTTTGCTTTAACTTTTATTTTGTCTCCAGTTAGCATTGTGTTATTTTCTGGAGCGTATAGTAAAAACGAAATAGCTTTTGAATAGGAATGTAGGAGATAAAGATGTCAAAATTTAAATCTAAAATTTTATTAGGAACCAGTATTGTTGCTCCTTTTCTTGCTCTTTCAGCTGCTTGTGGTGTAACAAAAAATCAAGGTGATGAAACTCCAGAAGTACCTGAAAAAGATACAAGTACTACAGCAACTTCAAGTACTTTCTTTACAGCTAATCGTGAATATAAAAATTCAGATAATTTGATTAAATCTTATTTAAACGAAGATATAACACCAGTTTATGCTACACAAAGCACACCAGAGGATAAAGTAATTGTAATTGCTATTGATGGTGCACAAAAAAATATGTATCACAATGCATTTTACTTATTTATGCAAACTGATTCATTTAAGCAAGGATACAGAATTAGAGTCGTTGAAAAACCTGTTTTTGATGCTATTAATATTATTCAAACAATTGGATTTAACGATTCAAAACAAGTTGCAGACTTGATTTATGCACCTTCAGATCGTGTTACTGAATTAGCTCAATGGAATGCAGTGCTTGATATTGAAAAATTCGATCCAACCGTGTTAACTGCTCTTAAAGATTCTGTGCATTTAACTAACTTAGAACTTAAAGATATCAAAGAATACGGTAAATATACAGGAATTAAAGTTAAAGAGGATGGAATTGATGTTGAAAGCAAGTTTTTAGCTATTAGACACAATCAAGAAGGTATTGTTTTAGCGTCAAACCTTAGTGAAAACGACGCTCGTAACGTTCTTAAAGATACACAAAATAACACATTAGAAAAATTGGTTGCTAATGGTAAAGCAATTTTATATACACAAAATTACTGATATGGTAATGGTTTATTAGGTGGATATTTCGAAAAATTACAAAAAGAAAACAAAACTGAAAATCAAAGTGTTTTACAGCTAATGAACAAAACATTATATAAAAATGAAGGTTTACCATCATCAGGATGAGTAAAAACAGATCCTGCTTATAAATACTATGGACCTGCAATTAGTATTCAAGCTCGGATTGTATGACCTATTTATAATGCTATTTATCAAATGAGTGAAGAAGAATATAAAGCTACACCATGAGGTAAAAATAATATAGATCGTGGCGCATTACAACTTGCACTTGGATTTGATTGAGGCCAAATTTCAAACAACATTTATGGTTGATTTGGTAAAAATGCTTTAAACTTTACCACTCTTGGAACATGAGAATTACAAAACGCCTTTAAAAATGGAAATGTAAAATCTGTTTTTGTAGTTCCAAATGGTTCAGATAGCAGTGCCTACCTTCAAGCTCCAGGTTCTTGATCATTTACATATAATAAAAGAAATATTAGTGCATCACCTGAACGTAAAGAAGCACTTAAAAATCTTTTACTTGCTATTTATACGCCTGAAGCTTCAAATGCTTACTTTAAACAAGATACTAAGATACCATATGTAGGATTTTTACAAGAAGCTTTAAAATCAGATGTTCAAGTAGCAACAGATAATGAAAACCAAGAACTACTTAGTTTTGCTAAATCACTTGGATATGACACAATTAGCTTGCTTAAAGAAGCTTACAATCAAGTGGGTCAAAAATTAGCATCTCTTGCTGATTCAAAAGTAGGAAATGGTTGAGATGCTTCTGAAAGTAAAACTGTTTATAGTCTATCACCAGAACAAGCAACTTCAATTACTCCTGAATTAGTAACATTAACAAATTCTTTACTTAAAGATACAATCGGCATTAAAAATGCAGCAGCAACAATGCTTTCACATTCGCAAGCAGAAATGTCAAAAGATGTACAACATTGATTAATTAATAAAGATATGTTTAGTGATGCAGCATTTAAAAATCCTGAAAAAACAGAATTTGTAGATGAAGTTGCTGCACTAACTGACAATGGAATTGTACATGTTAGAAAATTTGAAAATAAAATTTTTGGTGTTAATGGTGATAGTGATGCACAATTTTTAGCAGAATTAGAAAAAATCACTACAAAACTTTTTGCATCTGCAACTAAAGAAGACGGCGAAACACAACTTAATAATTTTATTAACAGTTACAAGACAAGTGGTTATGAATTTATTAAGAAATATGCTAAGACACCAGCAAGTAAAGAAGCTTATGATACTGCATTTGACAAACACATGAGTTATTATGTAAATAATGCAATTCGTAGAAGTTTAGCGCAATTTGAACTTACAAACCAAATTTTTGCAAAAGCTGATAATACACCATCAGAATTTAAACTTGGGCAAGTTAATGAAAAAATTTCATCAGCTGATAAAACAAGTGTTATTGGTAAAGTGTTTAATGTAGTAACATCTAAAACACCTCTTAGTGAAGGTGGATTAGGAGTATTTAGAACCCAAGAAGCTCGTCCAGGTGTTTCAAACCCACAATATTCAATTATTTGAGATACTTGAAATGAACTTGTTTTCGGTAATAAAGTACTTTATGAACAAATTGCTTCAGAGCAAGCTAAAAATAAACATAAATTGACAGAACAAGAATTTATTAATATTATGACTGATAAACTTAGCGATCAAATGAAACTTAAACTTACACCAATTCCTAAATCAGACAACTTAGCAATTAAGTGAGTTGACTAATTTGATACCAAAATATAAAACTTATATTAGTAAACATCAATTTTATTTTTTTCTCGCAGCATCAGCTGTACTTACGTTTCTTTTAGTTATTTGAGTTTTGATACCATTTACGGTAGGAATTAACGAAGAATATCTAAAAATCCATAATATTGATGTTAATAATATTACCAATCAAGATAAGAGCAAGATAAACTATGTAACAGCAATGATTGTCTTAACTTACATAGGAAATTCTCTTGTGATTATCTTTTTTGGTATTTACATTTTCTTAGCTGCACGAAAAGTAAAAGTTGGTTATCTTTTTTACATTTCGTGAATAATTATTTTTGCAGCTTTAACAGGAATGCCATTCATTAATGGAATTGCAGTATTACAACCAATGCAGTTAGGTATCGGAATTGCAATTTCAATTATTTGTGTCGCTGTTATCATAGGCTTATTCATAAGTTCTTTTCTCTATTTTGCTGAGCGGAAAAGACATCATTATGAATGAGTTAGAATTCATAAAGGAAAATAATAATGGAAAAGTTAAAACTGTATAACTGATACGGTGAAACTTTTGAAGCCAAATTACCAGAGACTACCACGAATTTAAAAGCATATAAGCATCAAGTAAAAAATGTTTTTACTCGTTTATCTGAAAATATTAAAACTCGTGACAAAATTGAAAGAGAGTTATTTTTAAGAGCTAAAACTAAAATTAATGATAATTTAAAGCGTGAACTTAGTTCCCATAAAGTAGCTTATAAAAATAAACTAAAAGTTTATAAAGATTCAATTAAAAAACTGAAATTTGCTGAAAATACAGTTTCACTTCTTAAATATGAATTAGCTAAGCTTAAGCAAGCTAAAAAAGGTAATGAAAAATATGTGCATGATTTTATTTATTCATTAGAAAAGTCAGCTGATGAATTAAATTATAAAATTAACAGCATTACTAAATTAGAGCAAGAATCTAATGCTCATGAATTAGAACTTTTTAAAAAATATGCCTTATACAATACTTTGTTGGTGCATTTAACAAAAACAAATAACACTAGTTCATTTAATTATCAAGCGTTAAAACCTTATTTAGATAGTTTTGAAATTCAGTTATTTGATAAAAGTTCTAATCCTGATTTACTTTTAAAAGAAACTTATGAAAAGCTCGAAACTAAACGAGCTAGTTTACTAAAACAAAAACAACAACTGGAACTTAAGTATCAAAAAATCTTGCCTTTACAAAAGCAACTTTACAAAGAAGAAAGAGCGAATATCATTTTAAAGGCAAAGCAAACAATTGTTACCTTAGAAAATGAATACAACTTAAAAACAGAAGAAAATAAACTAAAAGCTTATGAGTATAAACAAAGTTCTCTTGAAAAAATCGCTAAGCATAAAGCTTTAATTAAAGAAAATGAAGCTCGTAACACCGTGGTTATCAAAAAGATTAAAAAGCAAGCAGCTTTATCTAGAGAGGCAATTAAAAAACAATATCCTGAATATTTAAAAAACCAACAAAGTAGAATGCTTGAAAGACATTTTAAAGATTTTCAAAACTTTCTAATTAAAGAAAAACTAATAGTGCTAAATGATTTGTGTAAAAACGTTAATGATTTAGAAAAATATATAGCAAATTTAAAAAATGACATTATTACCATTAAATTCAATGTAGCTAAAAAAATCTTTTACAGTACCAGAAACCTTAATAAAATTAAACATGAAGCTAAGCTAATTTCTCAATCTGTATACAATGATTTAATTTCAAAAACTTATCAAAAAGTTAGCTATGAAGCCGATTACAAAAAAGAAGAATCAAAAGCTTTAAGAGAGTATTTTATTGCTTCGTATAAAACACGCATTAAGTTTTTACATGAAGAAATTTTAGCTAAATGAGAACTAATAGATTTAAAAAATTCTAATGCAATTAGTCAAGAAAAAGAATTTGCAAGATTGTCATTTAAAAGAATTGATAATGACTATTTTGAAAATCTAAAGATTTATAAAGAAAAAGTTAAACATAAGGAAATTACTAAGCAGGCTTTTAAAAACAAAAAAATTGAATTTAAGGTTAAAAAACAAGAAGCTAAATATGAAGTAAAATTACAATCCAAAATCTTAAAAAACAAAAGTATTTTAAGATGATTGTTTGTTCGTCAATTTGCTGAAAATAAAGTTAATAAAAAAATCTATGAAAGCAAAATTAACGAAGCTCAAAAAACTATTCCAATTGAAACAAGCAGAGATTATACTCTTTTAGCTACAATTTTTGGCTTTATCCTTCCTGGATTACCAGAAATTATTTGATATAGACAGCACTTAAAAGGTATTTTAATGCTTCTATTCACTGTGATTTGCTGAACGATGCTAATTCCATTTTCTCTTGGTTTTTACACAAATTCAATGTCTGGAATTAGAGGATTTATTGATTTGGGTGCTTCAGCAAAAACAGCAAGCACTTTCCCGGATAGTCGTTATTATCTTTTTGGTGCTGTTATTTCAGTCATCTTCTTATCAATTTGTTTAATTTATTTCGTAGTATCTTCAATTGGTGCACGAAGAGTTGCTATTTCCTTATATCAAGGTTCTCGACCAAGCAAATGAAGTCACACAAAAAGATGAATGCAAACATCAGGTTTCCCTTGATTTATTTCTATTTTAGGTTGAGTTTTAATGGTATTTATCGTTATTTCTCCTGTTATTACTTCTATTTTAATTTCATTTACTAATTTAGGATTTAATCACGAGCCACCTGGAAAATTAGTTAGTTGAGTTGGTTTAGAACAATGAGGTAAGTGATGAACACTTAGAAAAGCTGATTTACTTAGCTCAATTGGTAACGTTTTTGGATGAACTATTATTTGAACTATTACTTCGACAATTTTCCCAATTGCACTTGGTATTATCGTTGCAATTTTAGCTAATAATACTAGAATTAAAGGACGTAAAATCTTTAGAATTATTTATATTCTTCCTTGAGCTATACCAGCTTTTGTTACCCTAGGATTTATGAGAAATATATTTGCTAGTGGAGAGTTTGGTTTAATTAACTTTTTATTAAAAAAATTATTCGGAATGAATGCTAGATCTTGACTTGAAGAAATTGGAACAGCTAGAATTTTAGTTATTTTAGTTCAAACATGAATTGGTTATGCTTATATATTTATGCTTGTAACAGGAACCTTGCAATCAATTCCAAAAGACATTTATGAAGCTGGATCTGTTGATGGAGCTAAAGGAAGACATGTCTTTAGATATTTAACATTACCAGCACTATTACTTGCAATTGCTCCGATGTTAATTGGTCAATTTGTTGCTGCCTTTAATAACTTTACAACTATTTCTGTATTTACAGGTGGTAACCCTAAATTCCCATACCCAACTATTTTTGGTGAAGGTTCAACGGATATCATTATTTCCTGAGTTTATAAATTAACAACCGGAAATCTTAAAATTGATGGTAACCAAGCATTTGCTGCTGCTCTTGTTACTCTGACTTCACTATTTAGCATTGGACTTGCCGCACGTGGATTTGTTAAATCTATGTCAAGAAAGGATTAAGATGTCAAACAAATTTTATAAATTTACTTTTGATAATGTTAAAGTTTCGCCTGAACGTCTTGCTCCTAAGCGAATTAAATTTAACGAATCAGATACCAAACCACCAACGGCACCAGAAATTATTTGACTGTTTTTTAACTATGTTATTTTAGTTGGTTGAGCAATTGTTATTCTTTTTCCGATTGTTTCTTTAATTATTGCTGCTTTTAATACTTCAAATCCACGTTACATTTCGCTAACTCCATTTAAATTCGGTTTTGATAATTTAGTTTATTTATTTACTTCTGAAAAAAGTCATTTTGGAACATGATACTTAAATACATTCATTATTGCGATTGCGACTTCTATCATTTCGACAGTTGCTGTTGCTCTAAATGGTTATGCTTATTCAAGATTTAAATTCGCAGGTTCAAAGCACTCATTAACTGTTATTATGTTAATTCAAATGATACCTGCTACTTCATCATTAATTGTGCTGTATATGTTAGTGACGCTTGGGAACTCGATTAAAATTCCACCAATTGTTGTATTAATATTCATTTATGCTGGTGGAGCGATTGCAGGAAATACTTTCATGGTTAAAAGTTACTTAGATACGGTAAGTACAGAGCTAGATGATTCAGCCAAAGTTGATGGCTGTGGTAATTGAGGTGTATTTTTCAAAGTTTTAATTCCAGTAATTTTACCTGCTTTAATTATGGTTGCTTTATGATCATTTTTAATCCCATTTACTGACATTATCTTGCCTCAATTTGTGCTAGCAGACATTACTAACACAACGCTTGCAGTTGGACTACAATCATTTTTAAATAACCAACAAGATGTTCAAGCAGGTGCTTATGCAATTGGAACAATTTTAGCTTCAATTCCACCATTTATTTTATTTATGTACTTACAAAAATACATAGTTGGTGGCCTTAGTGATGGAGCTGTGAAAGGATAATATGTTAAAAAACCTCTGAAAAAATAAACAAAATGATTTAGAAAATTTTACTAACAATGAAGAGCAGTTATTCGATGGTTTTGAAACATTGAACCTTGATCAAATGATTGCTGAAGTTGGACAAGTATCGCAGACAAATAAAGGTGCACATATTCAACTAGTTAATATATCGAAAAAATATGAAGGAAATGACAAATACACCTTAAAAGATATTAATTTAGAAATTAAACCTGGAACATTTTGTATTTTCCTAGGACCTAGTGGTTGTGGAAAAACCACACTTCTTAGAATGATTGCTGGACTAAACTCTATTACTAAAGGAGACTTGTTATTTAATTCAAAAAGATATAATAATCTTCTCCCTAGCGAAAGAAATATTGCTATGGTTTTCCAATCATACGCTCTTTATCCACACATGAATGTTTACAATAATATTTCTTTTGGATTAAAAATAGCTAAAGAAAGAAAAGATATTATTGACCGCCGTGTTAAAGATGTTGCTAAAATTTTAAGAATTGATGAATATCTTTACCGTAAACCAAGAGATTTATCAGGTGGTCAACGTCAAAGGGTTGCAATCGGACGTGCTATTGCTCGTAAGCCTCTAGTTTTCCTTATGGATGAACCACTTTCAAACCTTGATGCTAAGCTTCGTGAAAGTATGCGTAGAGAAATTGTAAATATTCACCGCATGCTTAATACTACAAGTATTTACGTAACGCACGATCAATTAGAAGCTATGACAATGGGTAATCAAATTGTTGTCTTTAATGACGGACAAATTCAACAAAATGGAACAGGTAGAGAGTTATACTTTAAACCAGCCAATATTTTTGTTGCTAAATTCATTGGTTCACCAACAATGAATACTTTTGATGCTTATTATCAAGATGGCAAAATTATTTCTGAAGATGAAAAAGTTATAATTAATTTAACAGATGAAACCACTAAAGCCAAATTAACTCAAGGACAAAAATTAGTTATTGGATTTCGAAGTGAAGATATTAAAATTCAGGAAGCTACAAATAGTGAATTACACAAGGGTAAAATCGCTAATATCGAGTTAATTGGTAAAGATCAATTAGTAGCGGTTAAAATTAGCAAAGATATTGAATTTATTGTCAATGCTTCAAATAGCGTTGAGTATGAACTTTATTCATTTGTGAACATAGATTTTGTTGAATCGAGAATTCATATTTTTGATAAAGAAACTACAAATAGGATTAATTAATGAAAACATTTTTTTCCACTAATTATTTAGTGCGCAAAGTATTACTTTTAGTTACTCTTTCAGTATTAGTTTCTGTTGCAATTGCTCTGATTTATCAGTTCCTTTACTATAATAGTTATATTGAATTAGATGCTAAAGAAATCACAAAGGTTTATCAAAATAAAGTTAATCTAAATTGACAAGAATATTCTGAAGCTTATCAAACTAAAACACTTTTTCTAGCACTTAACACAGTAGCATTTATTTGCACCTTGATTTCTAGTATGTTAGTTTTATTGATGCTGATTTTCTTATTTAAAAATTCTTATAACGGAGATATTTTCTTTAAGTGACTTTATTTAACCATTGTAGTTGCTTTAGTTGCTATTTTCTTCACAATTTCAGTTAAACCACAAGATACTTTTGGTGAAATAACAACTCCAGAAGGATTTACATTTCAAAAGAAAATTAATAGCATGAATTATTCACAACTTTGGTATACACTTTTTGCAACTTTTACCATTTTAGTATTAAGTATTAGTGCAAAAGGTAAGTTGGGATATCTTAAAAAATCTATCTTTTTTAAAAAACCAAGAGCTAATACAGCTCAGCTGCAAAAACAAATTACAGAAATTGAAGAAACTCATTTTTAAGTCACCACTTAGTGGTGATTTTTTCTTTTTACTTTTCCTTCTGAAAAAAATATGAAAAAAATACCATTAAGCAACTTTTAGAAGAATATAAAGTAAAATTAAAATAGATATATTTTATATAAAGGAGCAAAATGAAAATTGGAAATTCAAAAGTTGCTATCGACGCAATTGAAAAATACGATTCAATCGTAATTTTTCACCACATTCGTCCTGATGGCGACTGCCTTGGCTCACAAGCCGGACTTGCTGAATTAATTCGCACAAATTATCCAGAAAAAAAAGTTTATACAGTAGGAAATAACATGCATGTATTTGATTTTATGGAGTATACATTTACACCATATGATCAAATTGATTTTAACAATTCATTAGCAATTGTTGTGGATGCTTCAAGCGGAAACAGAATCGAATGTGCAGATTTACTTTATGATAAAAAAACAACTGCAAGATTAAGAATTGATCATCACCCTAACAGTGCTGATATTGATTATGAATACAACTGAATCGATGAACATTATGTAGCTGCTGCTGAAATGATTGCACAAATTGCTTATGATGCAAAATGAAAAGTAACTAACAAAGCAGCCGGACACATTTACTTAGGAATTAATACTGATAGTGGACGTTTCTTATTCCCTGATACATCAGCACGTACACACAAATTAGTTGCATTTTTAATGGAAGAAGGAAACTTCCATCCAGCTGAAATTTTAAGAGAACTTTCAAAACGTACTTTCAAAGAAATCAAATTTGCTGGTAAAGTACTTAGTGAATTCAAAAAAGAAGGTAGGGTACTTTACTACGAAATTCATCAAGAAGTTCTTGATGAATACAAGATGAATTCGCTTGAAGCAGCTTTATTTGTTAATGAACTAGCAAATATTGAAGATAATTCTTGCTGAGCTTTATTTATTCAATTAGAAGATGGAACTGTTAGAGGTAGATTACGTTCAAATGGTCCACTTGTAAACGAAGTAGCTCGTAAATTCCAAGGTGGTGGACATGATAACGCTGCTGGAATCACCTTACAATCTTGAGAACAAGTACCTACAGTATTAGCAGAACTTAATGAGTCAATTAGATTGTGAGAAGCTAAATAATGCAAATCGGTAATTTAAATCTTGTTACAAAAGAACTTGAAAAATACGATTCAATCGTAATTTTTCACCACATTCGTCCTGATGGTGACTGTCTTGGTTCACAATTTGGATTAAAAGAATTATTAGAAACTAATTTTCCAAATAAAAAAGTTTATGCAATCGGTGATGCAAAAGGTTCATTTAAATTTTTAAATTTAGTAATGGATGAAGTCCCAAGTGATGAAGTCCTTGCTAATTCACTTGGAGTAGTTGTTGATGCTAACTTTAAAGAAAGAATTGAATATAGAGAAGTTTTAGATAAAAATTTATTTAAGCAAGTCATTCGAATCGATCACCATCCAAATGATGATGATTTAGGAGATTCATGCATTCGCTGAGTTGATAGTTCATATTCTGCAGCCGATGAAATGATTACTGAAATAGCAGTAGCTAACAACTGAAAAATTACTGTTAGAGCAGCTAATTTACTTTATCTAGGAATTAACACCGATAGTGGTAGATTCTTATTTAATAATGTTAGAGCAAGAACTTTATATTTAGCTTCAAAACTTTATGAAGCTGGTTTGGAAGCAGATTTTATTCATACAAACTTATCAACTATTACTTTAGAAGACATTAAATTTTCAAGTTGACTAATGTCTACTTTAAAAACTCGTGATGGTGTAGCTTATATTCAAAATGATCTTGCTACAACAAAACAACTTGGTAAAACACCGCAAACTTCAATTAGAGTAAACAGCATTGGGAATATTGCTGGTTACCCAATGTGAGTTCAATTCACTGAAGAAGAAGACGGAAGAATTAGAGTAGAATTCCGTTCAAATGGCCCAATTGTTCGTAATGTTGCAATTAAATGAGGCGGCGGAGGACACGAACGTGCCTCAGGAGCTATTATTCAGTCATTTGATGACGTTGAAAAAGTTATTGATGATTGTGCCTCAGAAGTTAAACGTTACCAAGCAGAGCAAAACAAATAATAAAAAATAGTAGTAGCACAGCTATTACTATTTTCTTTTTAACTTTTTTATATTACAAAATAAAAAAGATTAACATTAGTTAATCTTCTATGAACCAAATTGTGAAGTATATAAATCGTAGTAAAATCCTTGTTTTTCAATTAATTCATCATGTGAGCCTTGCTCGATGATGTAACCATTATCAATAACAATAATCTTGTCAGCATTTTTAATTGTGCTAAGACGGTGGGCGATAATAAATGAAGTTTTGTTTTGCATTAAGTGCAGCATTGCATTTTGTACTACTACTTCAGTAGCTGAGTCAATATTAGAAGTAGCTTCATCTAAAATTAAAATACTTTTGTTTTGTAAAATTGCTCTAGTTAAAGCTAGTAACTGCTTTTGCCCTTGTGAAATATTAGCACCATTATTTTCTACCATTGTTTCATATCCATTAGGCATATTCATAATGAAATGATGTGCTTTTGTTAGTTTTGCAGCACTAATAACCTCTGCCATCGTAGCTTGTGGATTAGCGTGTTTTAAGTTGTCTAAAATAGTTTCGTTAAATAAGAAAGAATCTTGTAAAACGATTGTCATATTATCACGTAAATTTTGTGTTTTAATATTACGTAGTTCTTTACCATCAATCAAAATACTTCCAGATTCATAATCATAGTATTTAGTTAGCAAGCTAATAATTGTAGTTTTACCAGCTCCTGTAGGTCCAACAATAGCAATCACTTGCCCTGGAGTAGCACTAAAAGTTGCTCCTTTAAGTTGGTGGTATTTTGAATCAGGATTGTATTTAAAGTAAACATTTTTAAATTCTACATGTCCTTTAATTTCACCTTGAGCAAATTCTAAAACTTGGTTATCAGTATTAGGGTTTTGAATTTGCAATAATTTAAATAATCTAGTACTTGAGGCAATACCAATTTGCAAGCTAAATGTAGTATTTAATAAGCTTTGGAAAGGTCCGATATAGTTTCAAGAAATTGAAATGTACAAAATAATTAGTGATGGACGTGCAGTTCCATCAGGATTAACTCCCAGTCCTTGCAATCCTCAAACAGGAATTTTGTGAGTGTAAAAGACAGCGGCTAAAAAAGCAATCATAACAATAATTAAGTTCGAAATAAGTCCATATCAAGTATCAAAACTTCGAGCAATCACATCACCACCATAAGCTGAATTCCGAATTTTACGAGTAATTTGCTTTAAGTCTTTAAAAACAGTTTCTTGTTGATCAAAAGAATTTGTAACCTTGGTATTTGCTAGCATTTCTTCAACAAAAGCGTTAAGTTCACCAAAAGCATTTTGCACGCGTACAAAGTATGGCTGAGATTTTTTCATAAGTAAAATGACTAACCCAAACATCAATAAGCTAATTGGTAAGATAATTAGTGTCATAAGTGAAGAAATTAAAAACAGTAAAATAATTGCAATAGAAATTCCAAATAACGCACTTCCTATTTGTGTCAGCATTTGAAATAAAGAGTTTGCAACGTTATTTACATCGACAATTAAACTAGAAATTAAATTACCAGCTTTATTTTTGTCATAAAAGCTAATTGGCATTTTATGTAATTTAATAATAATGTCATTTCTAAGACGTTCTCCAGCTCCAAAAGCAACTTTTACGTAAATATAGTTTTCTAAATACCTAAAAATTCCATAAAGTATAAAGCTAGAAGCTAGGATAATTGTTCAAGCAATAAAGCTATTTAAATCAAAAGTAGTTGAGACATCACCACTAAGTGCAGGTTCAAAATATTTTTGGACAATCATTCCGATTAGAAAGCTACCCATAATATAAAAAATAGTGTTGATTAATGAAAAACTAAAAGCAATTATCAATTTTTTGCGATCTACTTTTAAATAAGAAATTAGTGTCTTAAAAGTTTTGAAATAAGAAGTTTTCTGATTATTTTTTTGTTTTTGAGTAATATCTTTTGATATTTGACGTGTTTCATGATTTTCCATACTTCCTCCTTATTGTTTCAATTGATTTTCATTAACTTGCATATACCAATCACAAGTTTTTAAAAGCTGATGGTGATTTCCGCTTGCGATAATTTTTCCGCGATCCATAACTAAGATTTGGTCAGCATGTTTAATTGAATTAATTTTTTGAGAAATAATGATTGTTGTACAATCATAATTTTTCTTAATATTTTCAATTAGCTTTTTAGTAGTGATGTTATCAAGTGCACTAGTTGAATCATCTAAAATTAAGATTTTCGGATCATTAAGTAAAGTACGCGCAATACTTAAGCGTTGTTTTTGACCACCAGATAAATTTTTTCCACGTTGTTCAATTACATGTTCAAGACGATCATCAAAAGTTTTGATAAACTCTAATGCACAGGCAGTCTCTAAAGCTCTTTCTAGCTCTGTTTCAGTTGCATTACTTTTAGCAAACAGCATATTAGATTTAATGCTTCCGCTGTAAAGTAATGGCTCTTGATATACAATACCAACTTTTTGGTGTAGCTCTTTAGTGTTGATTTCTTTTACTTCTTTATCGTTAATTAAAATATTTCCGTTAGTATACTTCATGTTATTAACAATCAAGTTTGCGATCGTACTTTTCCCACTTCCAGTTGGCCCAATAATTCCCAGTGTTTTTCCACCATCAATTTTAAAGTTAATATCGCTAATTGCATAATCAGTCGAAGTATCAAAATATTTATAAGAGAGATTTTTAAATTCTACTGAGTACTTGCTTGCATCATTTAGTTCACCAATGTTTTCAGTAATTTTGTAACCACCTTCAACATAAAGATTATCGTATTTAGTATTTAAAACTTCTGTAATTCTTTTAGCACTAATTTTAGCACGAATGAATGAACCAATGAAATTAGCAAATATCATGATTCCCAGAGCCATAATAAATTCATATTCGATAAAAACGTTGATTTTGGCTAATAACTGCGGATCACTAGTTCCGTTTTGAATTAAGTTAGCAGCCATAATAAAGATAGCGACAATAACAAGATTAATAATTCCAAAAAACGCAGGAGTTCCAATAATGAATATTTTTCAAACTTTAGTTTCTACATTTTTTCAAGTACTATTAATATTAAAAAATTTGTTTTTTTGTTTTTCTTGTAAGTTATAAGCACGAATAAAGCGAGCTCCAATAATAGTTTCTTCTGCTTCTTTAGTAATTTTGTCAAGGTTATGTCTGTTTTTATTAATTAATGGTTTTGTTTTAATAAATATAAAAAGAAAAACAAAAATTAAAACAGGTACCACTCCTACGATACTTCAAGCAAAATTTATATCAGTTGAAAAAGCAAAAACTAGTCCAACAATAATAAAAAGAGGTGCCTTAATCAAAGCAGTTGATGCATTGATTAAAAAATCTCAAAAAACTGCTACGTCGTCATTAATACGCGTAATTAAACTTTCGGTTGTTAAATTAGCAATATCTTTTAAACTAAGTTTTTGGTACTTAGCAAAAAGAGTATTACGGTAAAAGTTTGATGCATTTTCACCGGCTCAAATAATTATCAGTACGCTAATAATGGATGTTAATGTTGCAATCAAAATAGCCGCTAGTGAAGTGATAATTAAAAAATTAATTGCAGATTGTCTCTCAGGCGAGCTATAAAGCACTACGTTTTTAAATAGCTTAATATCAAAAGAGTGTGCTATTGCATTATCATCATGAATTAATAGCGGAATAAATTGTGAAATTAAAATTGGAATAATCATGGTTAAAGCAACATTGATTAAAACAAAAATAATTCCAATTCCAAAGTACGATTTAATTTTTCATGGCAAAATTTTAAACATTTGTAGCATAATAACTCCTTACTATTATTGTTAATAATAGTAAATTATACAGTCTTAAAACTAAACTTTGCATAATTGTGCTTTTAATTAAAAAAAATAAAAAATAAACTAAAACAAAAACTTTAAAAATATTAAAACTTTTGTTTTAGTTTAAAAAAGAAAATAAAAAAATGGCGATCACGACAGGATTCGAACCTGTGACAACCAGCTTAGAAGGCTGATGCTCTATCCAACTGAGCTACGCGACCACGCAAAATTATTTTACACTATTTTGATAATATTTTAAAAAAATAATAAAAAACCACTAGACACAACACTTCCTCATGTGGCTGCTTCGGTTAGGATCTGACCAGGTTAGTGGGTTATTGTTCTAATGGCTTAATAATTATACATGTTTTATAAAAAAAGCAAGCGCCTAAACGCTTACCTTAGTTAATTAAAGATTAAAGACTTTCACCTTTGTGTTCTACTATTTGTTGGTTAAGACCTTCAGCTTCAACACCAACAATTGAGTGCACTGCGTTATCTGAAACTTTTACAACACCGAAAACACCAGCTTTTTTAAGAGCTTCTTCATCAACTTTTGAAGCATCTTTAAGAATGTATCTAAGTCTTGTAGAGCAATTGTTAAATTCAACAATGTTATCTCATCCACCGTAAGCTGCAACAATTTTTTTAGCTTTAGCAGATAATCCTCCTGCTTGACTTGTTGTAGCTGTGTCGCTGTCATTTTCTTTTTCACTTAAGATAACACCATCTTTACGTCCTGGTGTGCTTAAATCTAATTTCTTGATCATTAATGTACCAACAGCAAAGTATGTTAAAGCACATAATAATCCAATTGGAACGATTCATCCAGGGTTTGCAAATACTTTTCTTGCACCTTCGAATTCTGATTCTCTAATAATTGCAAGTGATTTGTTAATACTTAATAAGTAATCCATTGCACCAGCTGAGAATCCAAATCCTAATTGAATTCCGAACATTCCAGTGATGAATGCAAATACAGCTGTTAAAATAGCGTGAATTAAGTAAAGTAAAGGTGAAACATAAACAAAAGCAAATTCAATTGGTTCTGTAATTCCTGTTAGGAAGCTTACTACAGCAGCTGAACCAAATAAAGCAATAACTCTTGTTCTTTGTTGTTTACTTTCTGCTGTAAATCAGAAAGCAGCAACTAAAGCTGGAAGTCCAAACATCATCATTGGGAAGAATCCAGCTTGGAATAATCCTCCAGGGTTTCCTTTTGCAGGAGCTTGTAAGAAAATGAAGATATCTCCTGTTTTTCCTCCAAATTCTCCAAGTTGGAATCAGAAGAGGTTATTAATAATGTGGTGTAAACCAAATGGGATAAGTAGACGGTTTAAGAAACCATATCCACCCATAATAGCAGCACGAGTTGCTAAAACGCTAGCATCTTGAGCTTGTCCTGAACCTGTTGCGTCACTCATTGCTTTAGAAATAATGTAAATTACATATCCAATTCATGGGAACACAATTGTTCATAAAATTGTAAATAATACAGTAGCAATAATAGCTAATGTAGGAATAAGTCTTCTTCCTGAGAAGAAACCTAAAACTTTAGGTAATTCAACACTGTTTGCACGGTTGTATACTCAAGCGATAATTGAACCAATGATAATACCGTTAAGCACGTTACCTGCAATAACTGCGTTGTATTTTGAACCAAATAATCCAGAAAATCCCATAATAGGGCTTGCTTCTGTACCAAAGTTAATTCCATTATAGTACGCGTTTGTTAGCACAGGAGCTATTGCCATAAGTAATGTCATAGCAATAAATCCTGCAAAGGCGGCTTCACCACGACGTTCTTTAGTGAATCCGAATGCTAATCCAATCGCAAAAAGAACTGGTAAGTTATCAAATACAATACCACCAGATTTTAAAATTAAAGAACCGACAACTGAACTGAAAGTTGTTGTGTTAGGAATATCTGCTCCAATTCTAAGTAAAATAGCTGCTAATGGTAATACAGCGATTGGGAACATTAAAGCTCCACCGATTTTACCAAGTTTTTGGAGTAATCTTCTTCCAAAACCAGACTTAGCAGGTTTTGAGTTTGCTACGCTAGCAACCATAACTAATTACCTGCCTTTCTGAACATTTTTTTACCTTTTAAAACAAAACCATTTACATATACTGTTGTAATAACTGATGCGAACATGAAAATAGTCATAAGTAATCCAATTGTTGCGATAATGTTTGCTCTTGTTGCTTGTAAAGATTTAAAGTAAACGTTATCATTAACAATATCTTGTTTTACTTTTTCACTTAATTCAGCAAGAGTAATTGGGTCTAATTGTTTTACAGATGTTGCACTTTTTACAATATCAACCATTCCTTCTGGTTTAACATTAAGGAAAATATTTGCTTTGATATCAGCAAGTGCTCCGGGTAAGTTATTTTCTCCTTCTTTAAGAGCTTTTTGGAAGCTTTCTACAGATGCTTTAAGTGCTTTTAATGGTTCTTCACCAAGAAAGTATCCATTTTTTTCAATAGCAACATTAAGTGCTGCAACTTTATCATTTAAAGCTGCATAAGTAATTGAAGAGCTGTCACCTGTTAGGTAGTTAGTAATACCATCGATTTGACTGTTAATCAAAGCAACTTTTTGTTTTTGTAATTCAACTAACTGACCTTGTAACCCATCGGACAATACAGCACCATTACCACTTGGGTAAACTGGTGTTGGATAAGCTGCAACGATAATTACGGAAGTTATAAGGAATATCACAAATAAACTCCATAAAACGGTGTAAAGCTTTTGTCCTTTGTGCATTTGTTTAATTTTTTTAATAAAACTATCAACTTTTTTTGACATAAAGCCTCTTTTGAGCATTTTGGATGCTCATAGTAATTATATTTACTTGTAATTAAAGCGCTTTTATCAATTACAAAAATCAGCTTTAAAACTTTAAAAATTAACTAAAAATGTGGAACGTTTCAGAATTGTGAAAAAAAATTTCATTTCGTAATATAAAAAATGAAAATTTTTATTATGAATAATATAACTTAAAAAAGTCTATAAAATAAAGGAAAAAGTTATTTTATGTTGAAAATAAATAAAAAAATTTATTTTTTAGTTGTTCTTTTTAATAAGAGATTGTGAAAAGTTTTAAAATTTAGATATAAAAAAATTAATTAGGACTAAATATGGAAAAGTTAGATGTCTATAGTGTAAAACACTTAATTTGAAAATTTGAAAACTCAAATGAAATTGTTCTTAAAGCAATCAATGATAAAAATCATGATTTAATGTTAATTATAGAAGAAGCTATTAACTGCATTAGTAATGGTGGTAAAGTAGTTTATGTCGGAGCAGGTACTAGTGGTAGAATTGGAATGTTAGATTCACTAGATGTATTACCAACTTTTGGCGAGAAAAAATGATTTACCTACTCAATGGCAGGTGGTGATAAAGCGGTTTTAAAATCACTTGAAGGTTTTGAGGATGATTTTGAACTAGGTGAATCTGATGCAATAAGAAAGAAAATCGGTCCAAATGATTTAGTTATCGCGCTAAGTGCTTCTGGAAATACTAAATATTGCATGGGATTTTTAAAGCAAGCCCAGCACATG
Organism: Mycoplasma buteonis; assembly: GCF_000733865.1. Lineage (GTDB taxonomy): Bacteria > Bacillota_I > Bacilli_A > Mycoplasmatales > Metamycoplasmataceae > Mycoplasmopsis > Mycoplasmopsis buteonis. The sequence goes on along the minus strand of NZ_JPOK01000007.1, from coordinate 4,681 downwards.
GGTGCACAAACAGCTTTAATTGCTAATCGTAAAAATGGAAAAATAGAGCAATATAGTGATTTTAAACTCATTATCGAAGTTGGTGCTGAAATTATTTTAGGTTCTACTAGATTAAATTCTGCTACTGCTCAAAAAATTGTGCTTAATATGATTTCTTCAATTACAGCAATTAAAATGGGAAAAGTATACGACCAGCACATGATTGATTTAACACCAATTAATGATAAATTAATTCAACGTAGCATTGATATTATTTCAGATATTGCCATGTGTTCTGAAGATGTTGCACGGACAGCTTATCACAACGCTAGACAAAATGTGAAAATAGCTGTTGTTATGGCTTCAAAAAATATTTCATATGATGAAGCACGAGCATTATTAAAACGTAATCACGGACATTTAAGAAAGGTGATTAATGAAAATTAATAATGTTAAAATAGTCAATTTTGATTCAACTATTGAAAATGCTAACATTACTTTTGAAGATGGCATTATTACTGAAATTGAAGAAATAAAAGGAACTCCTGAAGCTATTTTGGTACCTGGTTTCATCGATACACACATTCACGGTTTTTATAATCATGATGTTATGGATGGAATTAGTGATTTAGAAATTGTTTCTCAAAAACTTGCAGAAAATGGAACCACTTCATTTATGCCAACGGCTATGACTAGATCTTGAAGTGAAATTTTAAATTCTTTAAATCAAATGTCCAAAGCAAAGAAATTTACAGCACGTAATTTAGGTTTACATATTGAAGGACCATTTATTGGTGAAGCTAAAAAAGGTGCTCATAAAACTGAGTATCTGTTAAAAGGAACTGAAAAAAGAATTGAACGAATGTATCTTGAATCTCGTAATAAATTGAAAAAAATTTCTTTTGATCCTACTGTAGTATCGCTTGATGTAATGAAATATATGTTAAAACTAGATATTATTCCTTCTATCGGCCACTCAGCAGCTACTTTTGAACTTAGCAAAGAGTTTTTTGATAACGGTTGTACCTCCGTTTGTCATTTATGAAATGCAATGAGCGGAGTAGATTCACGTAATCCTGGAATGCTTCAGGCAGCACTAATGAATGAAAATGCTTATGTTGAATTAATTTGTGATCTATTTCATGTTTCAAAGGAAAGCATTTTATTTACAATTCATAACAAAGGTGTTGATAAAATTATGTGTATTTCCGATGCTATTAAACCAGCTTATTATGAAGATGGTGATAATATATCAGGCAATATTCCTGTAACAAAAGAAGGTTTAGCAATTTATTTAAAAGGAACTAAAACAATAGCTGGTAGCGGGATCGCTTTAATTGATGCATTTAGAAATTTAATTAAAATTGGTATTAGTTTGGAAGATGCAGTAGCAATGACTTCTTATAACGCCGCCAAATACCTTAAAAAAGATAAATTGGGATATATCTCAAAAGACAAATTTGCAGATTTTGTCTTATTAGAACCAAAAGAGTTTAAAATTTTGAATGTTTATATAAACGGAAATGAAATAAGGAGAACTAATGGAAATTAAAGTTACAAAAAATTACGACGAGATGTCCACAGTAGCTGCACGAACAATTGCACGTGAAATTAAAGCAAATCCAAACTTAAGAATTTGTTTTGCAACAGGTGGAACACCAATTGAAACATATCAAAAGTTAATAATTAAATATAAAGAAGGCGACATTGATTTTAGTAATGTCACAACATTTAATTTAGATGAATATGTTGGAATACCAATTGAAAGTAAATGTTCATATCATTACTATATGCATCATCATCTTTTTGATCATATTAATGTTAAACCAGAAAACATTAATTTTCCAAATGGAAATGGTGATTTAATTCAAAACGCGAAAGATTATGAAGCTAAAATTGCTGATGGTGGTATTGACTTTTTAATTTTAGGAATTGGAACAAATGCTCATATTGCTTTTAATGAACCTGGCTCACAACCAACTGAAGCAACTAGAGAAGTAAAGCTTACTCAAAGCACAATTAACTCAAATAAAATTTATTTTGATAGTGAAGCTGATGTACCAAAAACAGCAATTTCAATGGGAATTGGAACAATATTAAAAGCCAAAAAAATTATTTTATTAGCTAGTGGTGAAAGCAAAGCTCAAGCTATTCATGATGCTTTTTGAGGAGAAGTTACTGACAAAGTACCAGCAAGTTTCTTACAAAATCACCCTGATGTGACTTTTATTATTGATAAAGATGCTGCAAAATTAGTGTAAAAATCATTTTTTTATAATAAAAAGTGTAATTAATTCCACTTTTTATTTTTTACAATTTATCGACAATAAAAAAGGTTTTAAAAAGCATGTAAAATAACTTTTACACTAAAAGAAGGAGATAAATATGATTATTAAAGGAATTGGTGCTTCAAAAGGTGTTGCAATTGCTGAAGTTTTTAAAATTGAAGAACTTCCAGTTGAAATTACCAAAGAAGCAAAAGATGTAGAACAAGAACTACAAACATATGAAAATGCTCGTAACAAAGTTTTAGATAGATTAGCTAAAACTAAGGCACTTGCGGATACAGAAGAACATGCTGCAATTTTTGATGCACACATGATGGTTGTTAACGATCCTGCTGCTATTTCAAAAATTACAGATAACATTCAAAAAAACAAAGTAACAGCAGAATACGCTACAAAAGAATGCTATGAAGAATTTATTGCAATGTTCTTGCAATTAGATGATCCATACTTTAAAGAAAGAGCTGCTGATATTAAAGATGTTCTAAAAAAACTTTTATTTGCATTAAACGGAATTGAAGAACCAGATTTAACTGCTATTGATCATGAAGTAGTAATTGTTGCTGAAGATTTAAGTCCAAGCCAAACAGTTCAACTTAACAAAAAATTTGTTAAAGGTTTTGTGACAAATATTGGTGTACCTACAAGTCATACAGCAATTATGGCACGTAGCTTAGGGATTCCATCAGTTGTTGGAACAAACAACATTATGGAAAATGCTAAAACTGGTGATTTAATTGCTCTTAATGGTTCAACAGGTAAAGTTATCGTAAATCCAAATGAAACAGAAATTCAAGAAGCACAAAAAGCACAAGCTGAATATCACGAATACTTAAAACGTTTAGAAACACTTAAAGGAAAAGAATCAGTAACTAATGATGGACACCATGTAGAACTTGCTGCTAACATTGGTACACCAAAAGACTTAGATTCTGTGCTTGAAAATGATGCTGAAGCAATCGGTTTATTTAGATCAGAATTCTTATACATGGATAATGATCACTGACCAACAGAAGAAGAACAATTCCAAGCTTACAAAGCTGTAGTTGAAGGAATGAAAGGTAAAAGAGTTGTTATCCGTACACTTGACATTGGTGGAGATAAAACTTTAAAATACTTTAAATTCCCTGAAGAAATGAACCCATTTTTAGGTTACCGTGCTGTTAGATTTTGTTTACAAAATAAAGACATTTTCCAAACTCAATTACGTGCATTAATTAGAGCAAGTGAATTTGGTAAAGTTGCAATTATGTTCCCAATGATTACTAACGTTCCTGAATTCTTAGAAGCAAAACAAATGTACCTTGATGCATATGAACAAGTTGCAAAAACTAATAAGAATATTGCTCCTGCTGACCAAATTGAAGTTGGACTTATGATGGAAACACCAGCAGCTGCTGTTCTTTCAGATCAATTTTGTAAATATGCAGATTTTGTGTCAATCGGAACAAATGATTTAATTCAATATTCAATGGCTGCTGACCGTATGAACGAAAATATTTCATACTTATATCAACCACTTAACCCATCAATTTTAAGATTAGTTAAAATGGTTATTGATGGAGCACACAAACACGGTAAATGAGCTGGTATGTGTGGTGAAATGGCTGGTGATAAAAGAGCTCTTCCATTATTACTTGGTTTAGGACTTGATGAGTTTTCAATGAGTGCAAGTAACGTACTTGCTTCAAGAGAACTTGTTGCAAAATTAAGTAAAGAAGAAATGACTAACTTAGCTAACCAAGCAATTGAAAAAGATTCAGAAGCTGAAGTTCTAGAATTAGTTTCAAAATATTTATAATGATAATAGATTAAATACTTTAGAAATTTCTAAAGTATTTTTTTATATTTTTAAGTATCTTACTAAGGAGCAAAAAACTTTTATATAATTTTAAAAATATATAATGTAATTTAATTTTTAATTAAATTACTAGATACATAAATACAAGGAACAGAAAATGGACAATAAAAAAGAACAAGAAAGAGATGAATTACATAAAACAATTTGAAATATAGCGGACAATTTACGTGGACAAGTAGATGGGTGAGAGTTTAAATCTTACGTACTTGTTACCATGTTTTACCGTTATATTTCTGAAAGTTTAGTAAAACATATTAATGCAATTGGTAAGCGTGGTCTGCCTGATTTTGATTATGCAGCACTTGATGACTCAGATCCAGTTGTGCGTCAAAATATTGAAGAAATTAAGAAAATGTGCTTACCTGAAAAAGGATATTTTATGTATCCTTCGCAGCTTTTTATGAATGTACGTAAAAATGCTCACAGCAACGAAAATTTAAACGAAACAATTGAAAAAGTCTTTAGAGAAATCGAAGCTTCAACTATCGGACAGCAATCAGAAAAAGATTTTAAAGGACTATTTGAAGATTTTAATACTCGTAATAGCAAATTAGGA
>NZ_JPOK01000006.1 GCF_000733865.1 Mycoplasma buteonis | reverse complement strand
CGCTAATTCAATCATGAACTAAATTTTGAGCTTTTGATGCATTTTGTTCAGTAAATAATCTATTACTAAATTTTTCTGGATAAGCTAGTGAATAAGTGACACCGAAACCAGAATCGCTAGCTGCAACAATATTTTTGCTATTTGCTTCACTTAAATCAAATGAATTAACTTCTTTTAATAATTCAGGATTGTTAGCTAAAGCAATTAATGAATTTAAAAACTCGATTTTTGCTACCATCGGTAAATCTAGCTGCATAGCTTTAAAAAATAAACTGGTCAAGCTATAAGCTGGTTTTAAATATGAATATTTATTGCTTGCATTAAATTTATCAAATAATCCTAATGCTTTTTGCACAATTGAATAAAATAAAACATTATTTGATGTATCTGTATTATTGATAAAGTAAGCAAATAAGTCTGAAATACTCATTTGTGGAGCTAAATTCTCATCATTTCCATGGTACTGAACGAAAGCTAAAATTTTTGTTCAAATATTGATTTTCTTTTTAATTTCTTCTTTAGAATAAATTATTTCATTATTTTGATCATCAACTAATTTTCAACCAAAAAATAGGTTTAATGTTTGACGATCTCCTTTGGATAAGTCATTTAATTTTACAGAATCTAAATCTTTAATTTTTTCAATAACATTAGCTAAATTCATAAAGCTATTAACATCGTTATCATTTTGCTCAGCTTGATTCTTTTGTGCTGTTAAACTTAATAAATCAAAGTAATCTAGTTTATCATGATCTGCAGTTGGAATAGTTAAATAAGTATCTTTATCTAACTTGATTGAAGTTCCTTTTGATGATAAATTAAACATATTTATAAGTATTTGCTTAATTTGTTTGTTTGAATTTGGAACATTAAAGAAAGTTTTTAATAAGCTATAAATTCAATCTGTTTGTGTTAAGTATTTTAAAATGTAATGTCTATTCAGTGTAACATCTGTGTTAAAAGTTTCATCAAAAATCTTTTCTTGTAAATCAAACCGATCAGTTTTGATACGCTCGTTAACCAAATTAATAAAAACATTTAAATCGAATACATTAATTAATTCTTTAATACCACGAATTATATTTTGATAGTGTAATCCAGATAAATTTGGATTTTCATCAACTTGTCTTAAAATAGCTTCAATATTGAAAGGTAGAGATTTTAATAAATAAGAAAAAGGATTATTAGAATTATTAATATCTAAAATAAAAGATAAATTAACATTATCAATAATATTCATTAAGGCTTGCTTAAAGTTATCTCAGTTAATTGATTGTAAAAATCATAAAATCATTTCATGATATGAAAATTTTCTTTGGTAAGCTAATTCATTTGGATGCTCTTGGACGTATTCATCAGTAAGTCTATTACCATTTATATCAAAATATTTGTTATATTCGTTTGTAAAGAAATCATTGGTGAAATCGGTAAATCTTTTAATATCAATTGCATTTACTAAATTGATTAAATTATCAAGGACTACAACAGGATCTTTAACTAAATTTATAAAAGAAGCTCAGTTGATAGGATATTGTGCTAAATCTCCGATAGCAACTTTCATAAAGTTGTCAAATTTTTCAAATTGTTGAACTAAGTATTCTTTTTGTTTGTCTTTTGGATTTTCTAAAATTTTTTGTTTAATTCTAGTTAAAATTGAAACCAACATTTTATTAATATAGTCACCATTACTACTATGCGTCATTTCGTATAGAGTGTCTAAGATTAATTTCGGAACAATATTTAAGTTTACACTTCCTTCAGAGAAAATACTTGCGAAGTTATTTTTTTCAGCAGCTATTGCAAAAGATTTTTGGAAATTATATAAAACATCCTTAGTAATAAAACCATCTTTAATTAAAGTTGTTTCTAATAAGTTTTTCTCTACTTTTTCTAACGCTTTATTTAAAGTATTAAAATTTGTAGCTTCTAAAACAACTTCACTATCTGGACCACGATATCCAAAAGGAACATAAAGTCAGTTTGAATATATATCTGATTTTGCAATTCAACCATCTTTCCCAATTTCAGCTTTAATAGTTAGTTGATTGTTATCACTATTAATCAAATTGAAAAATTCATCAATTGTAATTTCTCCATTTTTGTTAATTTTTAAACTAGTATTTTCTCAGTAGGAAATCTCTTGTGTACCATCTTTATATACTGGATGAATTAAAATTAACTTATTACCATTTCAAGTTACACCTAAATTAGCAAAATTTGGTTCTAAGTCGTATCCGTATTTAGATAATTTATAAATTTTCTTACCACTTAAAATTTGCAATTCTTTAGTATCATAGTCAAAAAATCTAACATCAGAATAAGTTAAATCAATATTAATATATTCTGGATCTGGGCTAACGTTTGACTTCGCTTGTGCAATAATGGTTTTTGAAACAAAGGGTGGAATTTGTTTACTGTTAAACACTTGTTCAGCATCTATTTTGTTTCCATAAATTGAAAAATCTTTTTCATCACTTGTAAGCTTATTTAAATTGTTTTTAATTCCATTTATTTCAGCATCACTATTTCCTGTGTTAACTAAGTGAAAAACATATTTTTCATTATTATTGAAAGAATCTACAGTAATTGATTGTCTAATTCCGATGTTTTCACGTCCAACTTTCTCTGCAATCTGATTGTAAATATTTTGCTTAGTAATTTTTAAAGCACCATTTTTAATAAAATCAAACTTTTCATTTCTAATATTTCTATTACTAATATCGTTATATTGCTTTAATGTTAAGGTAGGACCATAAGTTTCAATTCTTGCTATAGTCTGTGGATTTTCTAAATAATAAAAATCGTTAATACTTGTTGTCAGACTAATATTTTCATTTGAGACTTTCAAAATTTTACGATCTAAAGTTTGAGGTGAAATTTCTTGGTACTGCGGTTCAGCAAACCTTAAGTTAACTTGATTAGCTTCATCATAAGAAACAATTGAATTTGATTCTAAATCATTTAATTCTTTTAATGAACTTAAATTTCCTTGCGAATCATAATTTCTAATATATGACTTATGCAACTTAGTTCATAAAGAAAATTGAACCATTTCCGGTGTAATTTCGTTGTTTTTTTCTAAGTTTTCTATAAAACTTAGATAAGTTCCTGTTCAATCTTTTTTATGAAAATTATCATAGGTTAAACGATAATGTTTCCTAGTGTAAAAAGTGTAATTTTCTTGTAACGCTGTTCATTCATAAGGAATATGATATTTTTTATTTGCCTCAAATTCAAATTGTTGAGGTGCACTTGCAGTAATTTCATTTGAATTAAAAACATTACTATAAGAAAAAAGATTTTTTAAACTTTTTTCATAAATATTTTCTAAAGTGTCATTTTCATCAAAATTGATTAATCCATAGTCACCACTTTGATTTATTATTCTTCGAAATTTATCATCCGCTCCATTTTTTGGAAGAAACCCTAATGCACCTGCTACTGATTTTGAATTTAAAGTATAAATTAATTTGTTTTCTTCTTTTCATTTTCTAGCTTTAATTAAATCAAAAGTTGCTATTGGATTACTTTCTGATAAATTAATATACATTTCAGGAACTTGTGAAATAACAATAAAATCATTTTCATTGTTAATAGAAACTAAATCACTTAATTTATAGGTTTTATCAAATGCAAAAACGCTAGCAGAACTATTATTAAGAGTTCTAGAATTTATATTTAAAGAGTACTTTCCGTTTTCTTTAACATAAGAATTAATTAAATAATGATTTTTTAAGACAATTTGTTGCCCTTGATCTGTAAATTCTAAATTTAAAAGAGGTTGTTCTTCTAAGGTATCTTTTTCATTATTATAATTTGAATAAAGTGTTAATAAATCACTAGTTTTGATGTACTGACTAGCAAATTTTTCTTTTTCTTCTGGTGAAGAAAAGAAGTTAGATAAATTGAGATACTCTTGATTTTGTAAAACATTAAAATCAATGATTTTATAATTTTGCTTAAAATTAGGTTCACCATTTTGATCTACAGAAACATAACGTAATGCTTTATCGTAGTCAATATGAGAATCATTTTGAGTTAAACCATTAATATAGTATCCATTATTGTAAGCATTTCCGTTTGCATTTAAATTAAAATCTACTGTTAAATCATGAGTTTTAGACTTTAGTTTATAAGAATTATATTGTCTACTCATTGATTGATAAGTATCATTAAGTAAAGTGAAAATACCTGAAGTTAAGAAAATTAAAATTGTTAAACCAGCTACAACTACTTTGTTGTTTTTAAATAGCGATCTTCAAACCTCTTTAAATAACCTTTTCATAAATACCTCTTTATCTTTGAATTAAATTATTAAATGATTATACTAAATTTTAGAATTAAAAATTTTTAGCTGTATTTCTCTAATTTAAAAGAAAAAATCGCCTATGCGATTTTTTATTTTGCACTTCTAGTTCTTGCTGTTCTTAATTGCTGTGGAATAATAACTTCTGTTGGATAAGTAAATAATTCTTTAAATTGTTGCATTGTGCTAATTTCCGTATTTTTATCTAATTCTTTGATAATATCAAAGAACTTGTCAAGGAATTTATCAGTAATAAGTCATTCTTTAAATTTATTTGTTGCAGATATAAAAGTATCATAATCTTCGTATCTTCAAGATCAAAATTGACCAACAGTATTTAAAATATATGGAATATTTTCTGATTTAGCTCTTTCTCCAGCTTTTTTATAAAGTTCATTAGCTGATAAACCTATTGTAGAAAATGAATTTTGTTTGTTACGTAACTCATTTTTACCTCAGTCAGTGTCTAAAACACCAGCTACTGCGGAATAAAATACATAGAAAATTGCTGTCATTTCGGTATTAGTAAGTCTTCTAAATACATTAGTTCAGTCACTACCTGATGAACTAGCACTTTTAATTTTTGCTTCTACATCAATAAAGTGTTTGTTTACATTAATAAGTTTAGTTAAAAAACCATTTTCATCGGCAAGTGAAGTGATATCAGTTAATGGATAAGTTTCAAAAAATACATATTTATCAATTTCTTCCATGTTTTTTGAAATTGGTTGCATTCATTTAAAAAATAACTGCGAAGCATCTAAAATGTTGTTTTTAATCTGATTCTCGCTTTTTGGTTGTGTATAGTATGCAGTATAACTATTTGCATTTGATTGTTGTCATCTAAATCCATCTCTCTTAATTGTGCCATTTTCGTAAGGAGTAACCATGTTTCAGTATTCTGGAGTTTTTAACAAAATTCTAAATGGTAAATATCTTAAAGATTCCATTTTTGCAAATCTTTTGTAACTTCCAAGGTAATCTCAATCTTTTGCTGCACCAAGAGCCGCGGTTATAGCTAAATTTCTGGTTGCAAGTAGGTTATTTAGAAATAATTCTAAATTACCAATGTTTTCAAAACTTATTTTTTCATCTGAATAAGCTTTATTATCTGTATTTACTGAAGATTTAAAATTCTCGTAAATTGATTGTACTGCTTTTTTATTATAAGAAACTTTTTTAGATAAGAAATCTTTTGGTTCAATTCTAATACCATTGATTGAAAATGGTTCATTTGCTTGATCGTAATAGAATAAATCTACAGCTTTATTGTTGTCATTTCTAACTGCTTTTACCATCTGAATTAATGTATTCTTAATTGCGTTTTCTAATTTAGTGTTAATACCATTTGAACCAACAAATGATTCAGGAGTTGAAATACTAATTTGTTCATCTGTTCCAGCAGTATTTAAAACATTATCAATTTCTGTATTTAAGATACCTAACTTAGACAATTGATTTTTAACTCTATTAGCAGTATTTTTTAAGTAATTAAATGATGTTAAAGCTTTAGTCTTTTCTGTTTTTTGATTTTCAATAATTACTTTATCATCTTTTAATATTTTTATAGCATCATTAATGTTTGATAATGTCTCAGTTCCTAAAGCTTCAGCTTTTCTAATAGCTTCATTAATTAAGCTTTGAACATTATCAAATCCTTTTTCTTGAGTAGATACTATATTTTTTACAGCTTTCTTTAAAGCTTCTAACTCATTTAATTTTTCTTCTTTTTCTTTGTTTGATTTTTCACTAAGTTCAGAATCCATTTTTTTAATTAATGCTTCAAGTGTTTGATTAGCTTGTTCAATTTCTCCAGCTGTACTACTATCTAAATTATTGTTAGAACTTGTAATTCCATTTTCTAATGGTTGAGAATTAATTTTTGCATTATTTAATTTAGTAATTAAATCTAAAGCTTTTTGTTGTGTTGCACTAAGTTTGTCTAAATTTAATTTTTTATCACTAATTTCTTTTTCAATATTTGATTTAGCTGTTTGTAGCTTTTTAAGCATATCATCTAGTAATTTGCTATCGCTAGTTTTAGTTAAACTATCAACATCTTTCAGAGCTTCTGTTTTTAAAGGATCTATATTAGATAAGATATTTTGTCTTGGGTTAGTGTTAATTGCCTGAATTTTGTTTTTTAAATCTTGAATTGCTTCAAATGTTCTTTGTTTCTTAAGATCATTATCAGCAATTTTGTTAATAGCGTTTTGAACAACTTTAACTAAATTACCAAGAGATTCTTGAAGAGACGGAACTGTATTATTTTTTAAATCTTTTTGAGCTTTGGTAATTGCTGCTTGCACTTTATTTTTTTGGTCTATAAGAGCAGAGTCTTTTAATGCTGTCATTAATTTTTTAGCCTCTGCAATTTCATTTTCTAAAGCTTTTTTACTTTTTAAAATTAAATCATTTAAAGCATTTGCTTTATCTTTTGCTAATGTTTTTAAATTATTAATTTTTTGTCTAATCTCTTCTGAACTTAAGTTACTTAAATTGTTTTTAATTTCATTAAGTTTATTTTTTAATTCATTCTTAGAATTTATTTGATTATTTTGATTGAGTTTAGCAAGTATCTTTTCAATTTCCGCTTCTGCTGCTGAAAGTGAAGCAATTTGATTTATTTTTGCTTCTTTTTCTCTTTGGATACTATTTTGAGCAGTTTTTAATTTTTGAATAGCAGATGTTATTTCTTCAATTGAATTTGATTTTGTTACTTTGGCACTACCGTTTTGACCATTAATTGCTTCATGAATCATGTTTTTAACATTTTGTAAATTTTGATCGCTTGAATTTACAATTGATTTAACATCGTTTTCAAGTTGTCTAAGCTTTTCAATTTCTGAATTTTTATTTTTATTTTTGTTATATTCATCAACTTTTTGTTGAGCATTTTTTAATGCTTCTTCTAAAGTTTTTTGTCTTTCTTTAATTTGAGAAACATTGAGTGAATCAATATTATTTTGAGCATTATTAATAGCGTTTTCTAAATTAGATTTTTCTTCTGATAAATCTGTATCAGACATTAAATCTTTTAAGGCATTTGCTTTATCAATAATTTTGTTTAAAGCTGCTTTAGCCACTTCTTTTGCAGTAACAATATCATTTTGAGCTTTGTTAATAGCATTTTCTAAATTACTAATTAAAGATTTAATGTCTACAGCAGGTTTGTTTGTTACTAATTGATTATTATTAGGATTAGTTAGATTAATTGAGCTTTGTAACGCAGTTGTGTCAACGCCATTTGATTTTAAATCTTCTAGTACCTTCTTAGCTTCTTCATGTTTTGTTTTTAATAAGCTTAAATTATTTTCTTTTTCTAATTTTTCAGCAATAAGTTCTTCTTTTGTGTTTTTTAAAGAATCAATTTCGTTTTCAATCACTTTTAAAGTTGAGTTATCTTTTGTAACTTTTTTAGATTTATCTACCGCTTGATTAGCTAATTTTTTAATATTATCAAAATTATTGACATTAGCAGGTACTAATCCTAAAATTTCTTTTTCAAGCTCTCTTAATTCATCATCTTTAGCTTGTTTTTGTTTATCTAAGTTATTTTTATATTGTGTTTCTTTAGCCTCATCAAGAGCAGCTTGTAAAGAACTTAATTTATTTTTTAATTTTAAAACTGTATCACCATCTAGTGGACTTGCTGATTTAATTGCGTTTTCTAATTTTGCTTTTGTACTTGCAAGTGCAGATTCGCTCATTGTTTCTGTTAAACTTTGTGCTTGCTCAATTAAATTATTTAAATTTTCAGTAGCTTCATTTTTTGCAGCTGTCAAAGTATTATTCGCTTCATTTATTGAATTATTAAGATTTTCTAAAAGTTTTCTAACTTCTATCGAATTTCTTGAAGGAACTTCAGCTTGAGTATCATTAATTACATTTTCAATAGTTGATGAGCTTAATCCATTATTTTTTAATTTTTCAGAAATCGTTCTTGCTTGTTCAATCTTTGCATTTAAAGTATTAATTTCTTGTTCTTTTGCACTTTTTTCATTAACAGCTTTTTCTTTTGCTTCCTCTAAATTCTTAATCGCATCTTTAATTTCTTTAAGTGTATTAGTAGAATTAACAATATTAGCTTTTTTTAATGCTTCGTTAATATCATTATTAACATTTTTGTAATTATTATCATCTATTTTTTGATTGTCGAGAGCTTCTTTTGCTTTTTCCAATTCTGTTAAAGCGTTTTGTTTTTCTTCTTCATTTATTTTTTTTGCTCTTTTAGCTTCATCAATAGCTGCTTGTAGTTCAATCTCTTTTGCTTTTAATTGTTCTTTAGATAAATCATTATTATTTTGTTCTGCATTAGTAATTGCGTTTTGAAGTTTTTTTAAATCGTTTTTAAGTTCAGGATCTCTAAGATTATTCGCTAAAATATTTGCTTCAACAATTTTATTATTTAAATCTTCTAACGCTTTATCACTTTGTTTTGAAATTAATTTATTTGCAGATTTAATTGCGTTTTCTAAAATTTCATTAAGAGTATTTACTGCATCAGAGTTTTTTGTTCCTAAATTATTAGTAGACTTTTGTAAAGCGTTTTCTAAATCCGACGAATTAAGTCCTAGTTCTTTTAATTTACCAAGTACTTGTTTAGCTTTCTGGACTGTTTTATCTATTTTTTCTAAACTTTGAATTTTATTTTGTTTTTCTTGGTTAATAAAATCTTTTTTAGATTCTATTTTTTTAATTGCATTTTTAATTTCTTCTAAAGTGTTTTTATTAGTTATTTTTTGTGAATCATTAATTGCTGAATTAATTAAATTTGTGATATTATCAAGCATTAAATCTTGATTTGGAGTAAGTGTTTTTAATTCCTCTTCAAGACTACGTAATTTATTAATTTCTGCTTCTTTTTGCTTTTCTCTTTCAGCTAAATTACTTTTTGCTTTACTAATTTCTTTGTTTAAATTTTCTAGTTCTTTGTTTAATTCCGGAATAGTAACACTATCATTACTATTAATAGAATTATTAATTGAGTTTTCTAAAGATTTAGCTTGATCACTTAAGCTTTCTTTATATAAATCTGTAATTAAACCTTTTGCTTCTTTAATTTTTTCATTAATTTGAGTTTGAACTTCAGTTTTGCCATTTTGAATTTTTTCTTTTGCTTTACTAATTTCTGTTGTTAAATTTTTAACACGTTCTTCAATTTCATTAGAATCTAAATTACTAATAGCAAGAAGCGAATTATTATTAGCTGTTTCTAATTCTGTAGAATCAAAATCATTATTTTTTAAATCTTTAATAACTTGATCAGCTTCAGAATTAAGACTATTTAAATTATTAAGTGCTGTCTCTTTAGCATCTTTTTCAACAGCTGAACTCTTAATTAATTCATTAATTTTTTCAACTTCCTCATTAATAAGATTTTCTTTTTTATCATCTGATAAATCACTAGCAGAATTTTTAATCATATCTAAAAGAACTTTTGAATCTGAAAGCTCATTTTCAAGATTTGATTTAATATTATTAAAATTTGAATCTTTATATTTATCTGAATTAATTAAATTTTCTAGTTGATTAATTTTGTTTTCTAATTTTGTTTCTGATAGTTCCTTCTTACCTTTTGAAGATTTAATAGCATTTTCCAAATCAGAAAGCATTTTTTTAGCTTCATTATTATAATTATTTAAATCAGATAAATTTTCTTTGTTCTCAGGTTTTGAGTTATTATCTAAAAAGTCTTTTAATTTTTCAGGAATTGAAATAGTTTCATCATTTTTATACTTATTAAACAAGTCATTTAAGTCTTTATTTAAAGTTTCTGCTTCTGTTTTTTCTCTAATATTTAATTTATTTAATTCTTTATTCAATTCTTCCAAAGTCTTTGTTAAATTATTAACACTATCATTAATCTTTGTATTTTCACCTTTTTGAATTAACTCATTTAATTTGTCGAATACTTTATTTTGATTTTTATCATTAATTCCGTTAGCTAAGCTTTTTATTTCTTCTGTCTTATCTTTAATTTCTTTAAATAATTTTGCTTGCTTTTTACTTTTTTCAATTAAATCCAAAACTTCTTTTTTAAGTTCATCTAGTTGATTATTATCTAAATTTTCTGAGTTTTTTAAGTTTTCTAATTTATCAATTAATTCGTTTAGTTCATTAGCGAAATCTTTTTGATTATTGTCACGTAATTGTTGTTCTTTATCTTGTGCTTGATTGATTAATTCTAAAATTTCATTTCTCTTTAAATTATTTATTCTATCAAATTCATTTATTTGATACTCTAATTCATTTTTAGCGTTTTCTATGTTATTTTTAGCTTCCAAAATATCTTCAAATAAAGAATCTATTGTTAAATTTATAGCATTTTCTAAAGAATTTTCTAATTTCTTGGTAGAAATTGTAGGGTGTTCTGATTTAATTTTTTGATTATAACTATTTCCTAGATTATATGCATCTTCTAAATCTTTTAGAAGCTGTAAATATTTATTAATTTTTTCTTCTAGTAAATTAACATCATTTATTAATGACTGAAATTTATCATTAAAATCACTATCTAAAACTTGTGAAGAAAGTTGGTTAAGAGCAGTTCTCTTATCTTCAATTTCTTCATTAAAAATTGATACACCTTTTTCGTTTAATTTTGCTTGTAAGTCTTGAAGTTTATTAAAAAGATCTTCAACTGTCAGGTGTTCAATTTCATTACCTTCTTGTTCTTTTGTATCAGTGTTTAAAAGACTAGTTCATATACCTCCACCAATAGCAAAAGCTGCAGTTACTGCTCCTGCTGTAATAATAGTTGATTTTTTACTCATAAAATACCTTTCACGACATAAGAATGTCTATATTTTTATAATTTTTATGCATTTAAGTTTAAAAAATATTTAATAATATAAATTAATTTATATTTTACTTTACTTTATAAAAATACGTGATTTTTATCTATTTTTTGGTATTTTTTTTATTAAAAATGAAATAAAAAAACGCATTTAGCGTTTTTTAAATTATTTACTTTCATTTAACTCTGGAGTTTGTTTATTTTTTTCTTCAATTATATTTTCGCTCTTTTTAATTAAATCGTCAACACTTTGAAAGTGATCTTCTTCAATTTTCTCATCTACTTTTTTAGGAGGGAGTTCAAGATGTTCTGCTATATAATCAATCTCTTCAGAAATAATTGTTTCTTTTTCTAAAAGTAATGTTTTGATTAATTCTAATAATTTTGTGTTTTCTTTAATAACTTTTATAGCAATTTCTTTTGCTTCTAAAATAATTTTACGAACTTCCAAATCAATTTCATGACTTATTTGATTAGAAATACTTGAACTTGTTGCTAATGTTTTACCTAAGAAAGGACTTCCACCTTCTTCTTGATATTTAATAGGTCCTAAATCACTCATACCAAATTCAGTAACCATTCTTCTTGCGATTGAAGTAGCTTTATTAATATCATCAGAAGCACCAGTTGTAATTTTATCTGTACCATAAATGATTTCTTCGGCAGCTCTACCACCCATGAAACTAGCAATAGATGCTAAAAGTTCTTCTTTTGTATAGTTGTACTTTTCATTTTCGGGCATCATTAAGTTGTAACCACCAGCTTGACCACGAGGAATAATTGTTATTTTTTGAACTTTATTCCCTCCTGGAATTTTAATACCTACAACTGCGTGACCGGCTTCATGATAAGCTACAAGAGTAAGTTCTTCTTGTGTAATTGTTCTAGATTTTTTAGCAGGTCCCGCCATAACTCTATCAATTGCTTCGTCAATTAAATCTAGACTAATAGCTTGTGCATTTTCACGTACAGATAATAAAACAGCTTCATTAATAACGTTTTCAAGTTGGGCACCTGAAAAACCAGGTGTTCTTTTTGCAACTCTACTAAAATCAACATTATCATTAAAACGTTTTCCTTTAGCATGTAATTTTAGAATTTCTTCTCTTTCTTTTACATCTGGTAATCCAACTGTAATTACACGATCAAAACGACCAGGACGTGTAAGAGCAGGATCTAAAACGTCAGTACGGTTTGTAGCAGCCACAAATAAAAGACCTGAGTTTTCTTTAATACCATCCATTTCAACAAGTAATTGGTTAAGTGTTTGTTCACGTTCATCGTGTCCTCCACCAATTCCACTACCACGTGTTCTTCCTATAGCATCAAGCTCATCAATAAAAATAATTGCAGGTGAATTTTTACGAGCTTCTGCTATAACTTGTCTTACTCTTTTTGCTCCCATACCAACAAAAAGCTCAACAAAGTTAGAAGCAGAAACAAAGTAAAATGGAACGTTAGCTTCTCCTGCTGTCGCTTTAGCTAGTAATGTTTTTCCTGTCCCTGGAGGACCACCGAGTAGAATACCTCTAGGCATTCTAGCACCAGAAATTTCGTATTTTTTAGGATTTTTTAAATAATCCACAATTTCTTTAATTTCTTCAATTGGTTCTTTATTTCCAGCTACATCTGAAAATTTCTTATCAGATTTAATTAGTTGTGCTGGTCCTTTATCACCAAAAGGATTTGCTCCACCATTCATTGCTTTTGATTGTGCTCTATAAAATCAAACAAATACAGCTGCAAGAATTAAAACAGGTATTAATGAAATTACAATTTGTAAGAATACACTAGGTCCTTCAAATTTTGTTCCACTAAATGAACCCATAACTTGTGGGTTTGACATAAAAGGAGTTGGCTTAATATCTGAAATTACTGGACCTAAATAAATTTCCGTTCCTGTTAATAAAGATCTTGAATTTTCACTTAATAAACCTAAATTACCATACACTAAAAATGACTGTAATTTATTATCTTTAAAATATTCAACTTTAAAAGTATTTGCAACTTGATCAAAAACTATACTTTTAAAATAAGTGCCGTCAGAAGTGTTTTCTGAAGCATCAACCATGAATTTTTGAAAATTACTTAATGTTTCTACTCGTGTGTTTACACCACGGAAAAATGATGCTCAAATTATTACTCCAGCAAGAGCTAAAAGAACAATAACTGAAAGAACAGTTGTTCATGCACTTTTTTTCTTGTTTTTCATAAATTCCTTTCTATATTATTTAATTTACAATAATATATAAATTTTATATTATTTAAATAATATTTGTCCCTTGTTTTTTATTAAATAAACATCTTTTTTGAGTAAATATTTGCTTGTTCTATTAGGTGATAGCACAAATTGAACTATTGAATTTATTTTTTTAGTACTTAATTCTATATTTTCAAATTGATTATTAATTAATTTGAAAATTAGTTCATTTTTATATTTTAGTAGCTCAAATAAATCTTGACTAAAATCTTTTTCTTTTCAAATTTTATATTCTAAATTAACTGAATTTTCAATATTTTTTAAACTAAGATTTTTATTTTTAAATCATAAATACATCAAATATTTTGAAAAAAAACTTTTATTTTGATTTGTTAATCTAATTTTATTTCTAGTATATTTAGGTATTTCATTTGTGTAATCAACTGCAAAAGGTATATTTTTCTTTTCACACTTTTTTAATATAGTTTTTTTAAAATATCTATTAACAAAAGGACGATAAATTTTCATTCCATTTAAGTAGCTATTTTTCTTAATACCGTAAAAGAAAGTAAATCTATGACTCTCTTTTTGCATAATTGCAGTTTCTAAAAAATCATCTAAATGGTGTGCTGTAAATAAATAATCAGCTTTTTCTTTAATATAAATTTCTTTAAAAAATTTATATCTAATTTCTCTTGCCCAATTTTGAAAATTACCACCTTGATAATCATTTTTATTCACACATAATTTAAGTAAATTTATGTTGTGTTGTGAACAAAAAACGGACACAATTTGTTCATCAATATAGCTATTTTCCCTTTGGTTGTAATTAATAAAAGCTACTGTAATGTTATATTTCTTATATTTATTTAATAAAAACATGCTGTCAGGTCCACCGCTGACAGCTAAAATTATTTTTTTATTTTTCAGAAACTTCATTATAAATTTTTTTTGAATTAAATTTATTCATTACAGCAACAATATCATTAAAAGCAAAATCAATTGAAGCATCAGCTGCACGTTCAATTATTTTGTTTAAAATTTTTAATTCATCTTCACTAAAGCGTCCTAAAACGAAATCACGTAATTGTGATTGATGTGGAACATCAATACCAATTTTTAATCTTTTAAAGTTTTTGTTACCTAATTGTTCAATTATGCTTAATACTCCATTATGGCTTCCGCCACTACCACCTATTTTAATGCTACTTTTACCTAACGGAAAGTCTTTTTCATCATGGATTATTAATATATCATCAGGTAAAATTTTAAAATAATTAGCTATCGCACTAACAAATTGACCTGAATTATTCATATATGTTAAAGGTTTAGCAATTACTAAGTCATCTATTTTTACGTATTCTCCGTTAAATTTGCTTTTTTGCATTGTAACATTTAATTTTTGACAAATACGATCAATAACTAAAAAACCAGCGTTGTGTCTTGTGAATTTATATTGATCGCCTGGATTTCCTAATCCAACAATTAATTTCATAATTACTCCTTCAATAAATTTAGTAAATTAGTATAAATATTTTCTTTTTTTCGTTCAGGATATATTAATAAATCTCGATAAAAATCTTCATTTGGTGTAATAATTGTCAGCTTTTGTTTAGCTCTGGATGTGGCTGTATAAAGCATTTTTTTAGTAAGCATAAATCTATGTGAAGGATGAACTAAAAACATCACATTATCAATTTCGCTACCTTGAAATTTATGTACTGTAACACCGTAACCTAAAATAATCTGCTCTCTAAATTCTCTTTCACTATATTCAATGTATTTTGTAATATTTGTAAATTCATTAGTAAAACTTACCACGATTTTTTTATCACTTTTTTTGAAAGGATTATTTTTAACATCTATTATTGTTCCAAAATCACCATTGAAAACTTCATCACCAATTCTATTTTCCGTTTGCATTACCCGATCATTTATTTTATAAACAACATCTGTCCCTAAGCGTTTACTTTTATACACCTCTTTTGCATCTGGATTAATTTTACTTTGAATTAAATTATTTAAGATAACTAATCCATCTGCACCTTTATACATTGGAGCAAGTAAAATAGTATTTTTTAAACCAAATTCTTTAACTGAATTTTCGTAAAGCTTTAATATTTTATTTTTTGAATCTAAAGTATCAAAGTTAAGTAGTTCTACTACACCATCACTAAAAAGTGGTGCCTTTTGCATTTTAATATTATTAAAATGTTGTCAAATTTCTTTCGAATCGCTTCTGAAAAAATCATATAAATATTTTGTTTCAAATAAATTCGCATTGATAATATCGCTTAATAAATTACCTGGACCAATTGCAGGTAATTGATCAACGTCACCAATTAAAACTATTTTCTTTAAGTTTGGTAAATTTGCCAATAATTTATAAAAAATATTTAAATTAACCATTGAAAACTCATCAATAATTAAAACTTTAATTAAATCACGATCTTCATCTTCTTGTTCTGGCTCATCATCATCTTTAATTTTTAAAAAGCTATGAATTGTCTTGACTTTTGCATTAATTTTAGAGCTAACATTAGTAGCAGCTCGACCTGTTGGTGCAAGAATTACATATTCTTTTTCATTTTTGTACCCATTTTCATTTAATGTATTTTTAATTTTTTCTATTAAAAAACTTTTTCCTGTTCCTGGTCCACCAGTTATAACTAAAACATTTTGAGTTAAAAAAGAATTGTAAGCTTCTTTTTGTTGCTCTGATAGTTTATTTAAAGTATCTAAGTTTAAACTTTTTAGCAAAAAAGATGAATTTTTTTGGATGTTTTTTAAAGTTTTAGATATAAACTCTTCTTTTTCGTATGTGCTAGTAAGGGTAAAGTACAAATTACCATCAATTCATTTAGTTTTAATAAAATCATTTTGAATTTGCTGTGTAATCATGTCTTGAAAAAAATCAAAATCCATGTCGATGTAGCTAAGCAAATTTGTTGCAACTTCTTTTGAATTAATAATCGTTGAATTATCTTCTTCTAAATCTTTCATAACTTTATGTAAAAAAGCTTTAAAACGCTGAATAGATTTAGGGTTTCAACCAAGTAAAATTGCAAAATTATCTATTTTAAAAAGATCGAAATTATAAGTTAAATACAAGTTATACGGATTATTCATTTTATAGTATTCGACAAAATTTTTAATTTCAAAAGTGTTGTTAAGAAATTCATATAAATCAATTAAATTATGTTCATAAAAAAACTTAATATTCTCATTATTTTCAGGTCCATTTTGAGTTAGACTTTTAACTAAATCACGATTATTTTTTTCAGAATAAAACTGCAAAAAACCTTGAAGTTGTTTTTCCGACATAAATTTTAAAAGATATTCTCTATTCGTGTCTAAATCATTAATTAAATCAAAAACTTTGTATCCAAATTCATCATTAATTATTTGTGCAGTTCTTTTACCTACACCAGAAATATTTTTTGAAAAAAAATCTTCTCAATTAATTTCAGTAACCTCTTCTAAGCAAGGTACATATTTAACTAGTCTTTTACTGTTTTTATATTTTGAAGAATTATCCGTAACTTCTATTTCATAGTTAGTTCTTAATTTGGGAGTGTACCCTGTACAAAACACTGTCATTGTTTGATTTTTTTTGGTATCTTGGAAACACATAAGTGCTCATTTGTTTTCTTCTTGTTTAAAAATTTTTATAAAAACACCTTTATATTTTTCTACTTCTGTTCTCATAATTATTATTAATTATATCAATTTTAAAAATGTGTAATTTTAAGTAAAAATAAAGAATTTTATATGTTAATAAAGTGTGTATAACTTATGTTTATTAAAATAATTTTCCACAACTTTAATAAACATATTTTAAACATACTTATTAACAATTTTTTTACTATGTGTATAAATATGCTTTATATCTATTTTGTAGGTATAAAAGTTGTGAATAAAAATTTAAAAATTAACTTAATAAATTATTTATATAAATTATTAATTTTAAACTAAATAAAATAATAAAATTATTACATGAGTAACATTGATCAAAATACGACTTTATTAAACACAAACGCTTCTTTAAATTCATATACAGAACAATTTAAAGAATTTATGCAAAACGAAATAAATGATAATATGATGTATCAAACATTTTTTAAAAATGTAAAAATAATTCGTTTTCAAAATAACATAGTAACTATATTAGTAAAAGTTGCTACTCCAAATTTTACAAATAAGATTAAAGTTATGTTTGATGACAATATTAATAAAGCAATTAAACAGATTTTCGGTTCAGGCATTCAATATCAAATTGTAGATAAAGAGATTATTGAATATGAAAAAGAAATTTCTAAAACAGAAATTCCTAATAGTGAACAAATTAATATTTTAAAAACAGAAAAAAATCAAAAAAACAATACAATTCATTCAAATTTCAACCAAAATTATCAATTTGATAACTATGTTGAAAGCGAGTTTAACAGTGAAGCTATTAGAATTTGTAAACAACTAGCATTTAATAAAATGGATTTACCAATTATTTATATTTCTAGTAAATCAGGGTATGGTAAAACACATTTATTGCAAGCTTTAGGTAACGAATTTATTAAACAAGGTAAAAGGGTTACTTATATTAATCCAACCAATTTTGCAAGAGATATTGCTGCTTTATTGCAAGAAAATAATCAAATTAAAATATCTAAAATTATCAAATATTATTGCGAGTTAGATTTAGTATTGTTTGATGATTTTCAAATTTTTGGAGATGGTCAAAAAAAAGCTACAAAAAACTTTATTTTTCAAATAATTGACGGTAGAATGCAAAAAGATAAACCTACTGTTATTGCTTGTGAAAGTGAAATAAATGAACTTTCTAATATGTTTGATAATCGTTTAATAACAAGATTTAGTTCAGGATTTATTACAAAAATTAAAACACCTAGCGATCGAGATTTAAATAAAATTTTAGATTTTTTACTAGATTCATGTGAAATTAAAAAAGAAACTTTGGATGATAAATCAAAAGAATTCATTGTTAGAAATCATTCATCTAGTGTTAGGGCTTTAAGTGGAGCTGTAAAAAGAATCAATTATTATAAAAAAGATATTATAAATGCAGATTACGTTTATGGTGTTATCGTTAATGCTTTCAAAGATGTTGTTAAAGGTAAAGAAAATATTACTCCAGAAATTATTCTAAAAACTGTGGCTAAATATTATGCTGTAACTACAAAAGATATTCTAGGAAAATCAAGAGTAGCTAACATCGTTATTGCAAGACATATAGCTATGAATATGTTTTCTCAAGTGCTAAATTTTTCATCAACTGAAATAGGAAAATATTTTCATAGAGATCATTCAACAGTTTTAAATGCACTTAAAAAATACAAAGATGAAAATGTAGATCAGTCAACTATTAAAGCTATGAGCTACTTAAAAGAAAAAATTTTCGGGATAAATTAGCTAGTTATTAGTTAATTATCAACAAGCAAAATGAATTAAAAAGGTTATTTTTTGAATAAAAAACTAAATTTTTATAACTTTTTAGATTTTTATCCACATATCCACAATATATATTTATTATTTAGGAGACAATTATGAAATTTATCATTTCAAAAAAAGTTATTGAAACAGCTGTTGATTTTCTTTACACATATGTAGATTTAGGTGATGTTAATCATTCAGGAAAAAATATAGGTTTAGAAATAGATTCAAGCTCTTTAAAATTTATTGTTAATACTAATTCATTTACAGCTAAGAAAGAATTCGAAGTTGATGAAGCAGATATTAAATTAGAAACATCAGGAAGAATTATTTTAAATGCAACTATTTTAAAAAATGTTATAAAGAAATTTGATAGATATATTACTTTTGAAACATTGAATGAAACTATTTTAATTTATGAAGGATTGACAAAATTTGAATTAGCAACATATCAAGATCCTAACTTTTTTATTGTTGATTTTAATGATTCTTATAATAAATTTGAAGTTAATTCAAAAGATATGGATAGAATAGTAAATGACGTTTGTGTTTCTACCTCATTAGCCTCAGATAAATTAAATTCAATTATGTATAAATGTGTTCATTTAAAAGGTGAAGAAAAAGGAATTCGTTTTAGTGCAACAGATTCATACAGAATGTCAACAGAAGTACTCAAAACTTTATTACCTATTAATATAGATGTTGTTATAGAAGCTAAAGCTCTTAAGAAAATAATTACAAAAGAAACACCTAAGAAAATTTTTGTATTTTTTAATACATCAAAATTAGGTATTTCATATGAAAATACAATAATTCAAGTTAATTTAACATCAATTAAATATATCGATACAACAAGACTTTTTGATTTTGGTATTAAAAATGTTATTAAAATTGATAAAACAGAACTTAATAATCTAATTAATAAAGCATTGTTTATAAACAGTGAAAAATCAAGAAGATTAGAATTTAATTTTTCTCAAGCTGGTATAAATTTAAATTTTGAAGTTCCTGAAATAGGATCAGCAAAAGCTCACACCGTAAATTATGAATTAGAAGGACCTGATTTTGAGATAGATTTAGATTATCTTTATTTAAAAGACGCAATTAGTACATTAGAAAATGGTAAAATAATAATAAGAATTAGTGATAAATATGATCGTTTACTTTTCACAGCTGAAAACGATACAAATAACAAACAATTAATTACTCCATTAAGAAGATACTAGAAAGGGAAATATGATTATAAAAATTAAAGGTGAATCTATTAAAGTAAGTCAATTTTTAAAAAAAATAGACGAAATTCAAACAGGTGGTGCAGCAAAATCTTTTCTAGAATATAACTCTGTCAAAATAAATGGTGAACCCGCAAAAGGACGAACAAGCAAAATTCGTCCTGGCGATATTGTATGAGTAAACGATACATTAATTAAAATTGAAGCATTAGAAGAATAAAAAAAGCAAGCTTAAACTTGCTTTTTTATATTGTTTTAAGAGAAAATTTATTATTAATTACCCTACAAATATATTGATGTTCATTAATTAAATCACCATTAATAATGTGTAAAGCAATTAAATTTTCAATATTTTTTTGAATGTATCTTTTAATAGGACGTGCTCCATATTCTGGGTCATATGACTCACTTAAAATTTTATTAATAGACAAATTATCAAATGATATTTTTATATTTTTTGATTGATAAATTCTTTTATTTAATTTATCTAGTTCTAAAGTAATAATTTTATTTAAAGATTCCTTAGATAATGGATTAAACTGAATTATTTCATCAATTCTATTTATAAATTCAGGCTTAAAAAATGAATTTAAAATTTTTCTAATAACATTATTTTTTAAAGGTTTTTGATTTCTTAAAATTTCTGATGCTCCTAAATTAGAAGTCATAATGATAATTAAATTTTTACAATTAACAAGTTTACCAGATGAGTCTGTAAACTTACCACTATCTAAAATTTGTAAAAAAACATTTGTTACTTCACTATGTGCTTTTTCTATTTCATCAAGTAATAAAATTGTATAAGGATTTTTTCTAATTTTTTCTGCTAAAGTACCGCTTTCGTTATATCCAACGTAACCAGGAGGAGAACCGATAATTTTAGAAACTGAATGTTTTTCCATATATTCACTCATATCTAGTCTTATCATTTGTTTTTCGTTATCAAAAAGCTCATATGCTAATTTTCTAGCTAGCTCTGTTTTCCCGACACCTGTAGGACCTAAAAACAGAAAGCTTGCAAGTGGTCTATCTGGATCGTTAATATTAGCTTTTGTTCTAATAATTGCGTTTGAAACTAGCTTGATAGCTTCTTGTTGGTCAATTAAAACTTTATTTAGGTTTTCTTCCATACTCAATAACTTATTTTTTTCTGTTTCTAGAAGTTTGTTAAGCGGTATTTTTGTTCATTTAGAAATAATTTGAGCAATATCTTCTTTAGTCACTAAATCTTTAATTAAAGAATCTGATAAGTTTTTATTATCATTTAATTTTTTTAATTCTTCTTCTTTGTTAGGTATTAAACTATATTTTATTTTTGATGCTAATTCATAATTACCATCATTTTGAGCATTATTCATTTTAAAATTTAATTCATCAATTTCTTTTTGAATTTTAGCAATTAAATTTAATTGCTCTTTCTCATAATTTCATTTTTTATTTAATTGATTAATTTTTAAATTTAATTTTTCTAGTTTATTTTCTAATTCTTTTATTTTTTCATTGTTATGTTTTTCTTTATTAGAAATTAAAGCTGCTTTTTCAACTTCTAAAGTTATTTTTTCTTGTTGAGCTTTTTCTAATAATTCCGGTTTAAAATTCATTTCAGTTTTAATTGTTGCTGCTGCTTCATCAACTAAATCTATCGCTTTGTCTGGCAAAAATCTATCAGTAATATAACGATTAGATAAATTAGCAGCTTCGATTAAAGCATCATCATCTATTTTTACTTTATGAAATTGTTCTAGTCTAGATTTAATTCCACGCAAAATAGTTATTGTGTCACTTACACTAGGTTCGTTTATATCTATTTTTTGCATTCTCCGTTCTAAAGCTGCATCTTTTTCAATGTATTTACGATATTCATCATAAGTTGTTGCTCCGATTAAGTGTAATAAACCACGAGCCATTAAAGGTTTGATAATGTTTGCGGCGTCCATACCAGAATCTGCACCTGTTTTACCAGTTCCGATTAACATGTGAATTTCATCAATAAATAAAATGATTTCATTTTTAGATTCTTCAACAGCTTTCAAAACTTCTTTTAATCTTTTTTCAAATTCACCTTGATAAGAAGCTCCTGCAATTAAAGATGCTAAATCAAGTTCTATAACTTCAGAATTTTTTAAATTTTCTGGTACTTGACCTTCTAGAATTTTAATTGCTAAACCTTCGACTATTGCTGTTTTCCCTACTCCAGGTTCACCGATAAGGACTGGGTTGTTTTTAGTTTTTCTACTTAAAATTCGAATCATTCTACGAATTTCTTCGCTTCTACCTATCACTGGTTCTAATTTATTTTCTTTAGCTAAATTAGTTAAATTACGTCCATACTTTTTTAAAGCACTTTCATTTGGTTCTCAACTTGCATTCATAATTCTCCCTTCCAACTTTCTTATATATTAATTTTAGCACTCTATCAAATAGATTGCTAAAAATAATTAAAATAAAAAAATTAGCAAAAGCTAATTAATTTAATACTTTTTTAATCGCTGCTTCATACTTAAATAAATTAATTTTTAATTCTTTTTGATATGTTTTAAAAAAGTATTTTAGTATAAATAAAACTGATTTTTCTAAATTTTCGGGTTTTACTTCGTAAAAATCTGTGTTTGAATTTGAAACAGGACATCAAGATAAATAAGTGATTAAAGAAAAAACAATTTGTTCATAGTAAGCGTCAGATTCACGCTTTTTAAACGCTAACGCAGTTCTAATATGACTTGGTAAATCAATTTCAATAGATTTAAAATTTCTAATTTTTTTTAAAATATAAGAATTTTTGAAATCAAATGAAATGTTAGTTTCTTCTAAACTAAATTTTTGATAATCAACTAATTTTATTTTGAAGTTATTTTTCATTTTTGATATAAAAATGAAAAATGAAATTAAAACATAGATTCAAATCAGAGATGAAAATCCTAAAATAATAATTGGAGTTAATCAAATAACTTTATCAAAATCTTGCGGTGCTTCATTTGAATTAAAATAATTTATCATAATAATTAAATAAGGAATCATTAAAGATATGGTGATGATGATTGAAATTCATAAAACATTAAATTTTTTTCAAATCCTTCTTTTTATATTTTTTGTATATAAACCTGATTTATATAAAAATTTAACTTCTCGAATTATTTCTAAATAATATAAAGTAAAAAGAGAAATTATAGCTCAAACTAAAATAACGTATTGCATTATATTCCTTTCAATATTTTTTTAATTGGTGCATAAGACTTTCGGTGTAACTGCGAAACTCCATTTTTTAAAAGTTCTTCTTGGTGCAATTTAGTTCCGTATCCTTTGTGTTTATGAAATGAAAATAATTCCGATGATTTTTCAATCATAAAATTATCACGCGCTACTTTAGCAAGAATGCTTGCAGCAGCCACATTAATTGATTTTTGATCACCTTTAATTAAATTGTGTAAAGGTAAACTGGTATCTATTTTTTCAAAATCTGTAATAACAACATCTAACTGTAATTGACTAATTATTTCTGTAAGGCATTGTTGCATTCCTAGTTGGGAAGCTTTTTTTGGACCAATTTGATCAACTATATCTGAATTAATAAATTTAATTGAGTAGGCTTTTGCGTTTGTTTTTATCCAAATTGACAATTCTTGTCTGTCTTTCTCATTTAATTTTTTAGAATCATTTATTTTTTCGTGATATTTTTTGGTTAAGTTTAAGACACAACCAGCGACTACAACAGGACCTGCTCAAGCTCCGCGACCGGCTTCATCCAAACCAATAACATTCAAGTGTAAAAAATTATTTTTTATTTCATAATCTAGCATATTTTAATTATATAAATATATTGATAAAATTAAATTATGATTAATACAGTAGAAGCTCAATGTGAAAGATGCCGCAAAACCTACCAATTTTTTTTCGGTGATTTGGATATAAATGTGCAAGTTAGATTTTTTTTAGAAATGATTAAAACAAAACAAATCAATCTATTAAAATGAGAAAATTTTCAAAAATTCTATTTTGATTATATGAAAAAGAATGTTGATAAAAATCTAGATGAAGCAGATGAAAAAGTTATTTTAACTATAAAAGAGTTGTATGATGAAATTTATAATTTTTTTAAAGAGAATGAAATAGAAATGCTACAAAAGAACATTTTATTAAATTTTTCTTTATCAGTTGTCCCTGTTTATAAAAAAGAGTTCTTTTTTAA
Organism: Mycoplasma buteonis; assembly: GCF_000733865.1. Lineage (GTDB taxonomy): Bacteria > Bacillota_I > Bacilli_A > Mycoplasmatales > Metamycoplasmataceae > Mycoplasmopsis > Mycoplasmopsis buteonis. The sequence goes on along the minus strand of NZ_JPOK01000006.1, from coordinate 85,997 downwards.
TGAAGAAAAAGCAGAGATTTCACATATGCAGCATTTAACATTAGAATTTCTTGGTAAAGAACCATACACAAGAAGTTTACTAGGGTACGATATTTTAGATGTTAATCCAGAAACTAAAAAAATACTTTGTCCTTATGATGGTCAATATTTGATGAAAGAATTAAACTAAAGTTTAATTCTTTTTTTCTTGCTGGAGCATGAAAAAGCTTTTTATTTGTTAAAATGGATTTTTCTTAACTAAAAAAATTTATAATTTTACATATGTGACAGCTATTTAAAACCTTACCGAAGACAACTAGAATTCGGATATTTTTGTGCTTTTTTATCTCTATTTTTCCGAGTTTTTTCGCTATGATAATTCCTCAATTTATAAAGCAATTTATTTGAATTAGTGATGCTTCTCAAAAAATAGATTATGTTGAAATTTTGATGTGAAAAATTCATCCACAAACAATTGAAGTTGTTTGATTTTTAGTTATTTTGACAGTTCTTGCAGGTTTTTTTGAATTAATTTTTAACTTTGCTTCAATGCGGCTTAGTGAATATACAATTAGTCATATTAGACATATTATTAGAATGAATTTATTTAAAAAATTAATTACTTTAAGTAAAGAAGATGTTGAAGAAATTACTTATGCAACTATAATTACTCGTTTTGGAAATGATATTAATAAAATTAATGGTGGTTTCTTTGTTTTGTGTCGTTCTTTTGCTAATGGTTTATTTTTACTTGTCTGAGGTTTTATTTTCGCTTTACTAACTAGTTTAAGCTTATCAATTGCTATTTTAATAACTTTACCTTTTTTCTTTATTGGTTCAGTTTTTGCAATACGTAAAATTTTTCCTTATTATCGAAAAGAAAACATTGTTTTAGATAAATTAAACGCAAGAGCAAAAGAAGATATCAATGGAATAGAGCTAATTAAAGCTTACAACTTAGAAAGTTTTAGAGCAAATGAGTATCAAAAAGAAAACAACGAATTATTTGATATTGGATGAAAGTCTATTAAAATTTCAGGAACTGCCTGACCTTTAATTAATTTTGCTGTATCTTTTGGTAATGTTATTGTTTACCTAATTTTAGGTTTAACAGCAGCAAAATTTACTAACGCTAATATCGGAACTTATGTAAGTAACGCTTTTTTATTTGGTTCATATTTACAAATGATTTCTTTTGGAGTTTTTCAAATTTGTTTTGAATCTAATAAACTTTTTCGAGCTGGAGTTAGTTCTAAAAGAGTTTTTGAATTACAAAATATTGAGTCAAGTATATCTAAAGTTGTTAGTGATAGAAAAATAAAAAACGGAAAAATTGAATTTAAAAATGTAACTTTTGCATATAGAGATAATCCGAATAACAAAGTTATCGATAATTTATCTTTTAGTATTCCTGCTAATACTTCTGTAGGTATTATTGGTAAAACGGGAAGTGGGAAAAGCACATTAACAAATCTGTTGTTGCGTGAAGTTTTACCTCAAAATGGAAGTATTTACATTGATAACCAAAATATCAATGAAATAGACACCGAAAATTATTATGGAAATATTTCGGCTGTGTTTCAAAAACCAATGTTACTTAGTGGAAGTATTTCAAATAATCTAAGTTTCGCACTAGAAAACGAAGACAATTTTGATAGCGATAAATTTATTCAAATTGCTTCAGCTGACTTTATTAATGAATATGAAACAAAAACTAATCAAATTATTGGACAACACGGAATTAATTTATCCGGTGGGCAAAAGCAACGCGTTGCTATTGCACAAGGAATAGCAAAGGAACCTAAAATTTTGATTTTAGATGATACAACGAGTGCTTTAGATAATAAAACAGATTATCAAGTTCGTCAAAATATTTTAAATAACTTCAAGAATATTACTCTAGTAGTTGTTGCTCAAAGAATCAAATCTATTCAAAAATTAGACAAAATTTTGGTTTTAGATAAAGGTAAATTAGTTGGTGAAGGAACGCATGAAGATTTATTAAAAAATAATAGTTATTATCAAGAAATTTACAAATCACAAAAGGAATCATAATGAGAAGATTTAACTTGCAACAAGAACCTCAAAAGTTTAAATTTAAAGATTTAAGAGATATTTTTAAGCTTGTTCCATTTACTAAAAAGAACTGAGTTGCATTAATAACTTTATTATTTTTTTCAGCGGCTGTAGGAGCTGCAATTTCTTGATTAACCGGATGATTGGTAAATTACTTTTTCAATGCTGTGAATTTTGAGCAAACTTGAGAAAAGAATTTTGTGTTTTATCTCATAATTTTAGCTGTTTTGATTTTATTTTATCTTTTTAATGTTCTGATTAATATTTTAAATAACTTAATTTTAGGCAAAATTTTTAATAAATATTCTTTTTTACTTCGTAAAGAAATTTATGAAAAAATCCAAAGCTTGCCAATGAGTTTTTTTGAAAATGAAAAAACAGGTGATTTAATGGCTGCAATAAGCAATGACACTCAAAATATTAGTGATTCTATTTCAAATATTGTGTCAAGTGTTTTAAGAGTTATTTTTACTTTCGTTTTTACTTTAACTTTAATGTTTTTATATGCACCTGTTTTAGCTTTAATTTCAATAGTAATTATCCCTTTAAGTGCAATTATTTTTCTTAAAATTATTGGTAAAACAAGAGCGTACTTCCGTAAAGCACAAAATGCTTTTGGAGCTTATAATGGTTATTTAGAAGAAGTTTTAGATGTGTTACCTCTGGTTAGAGTTCATCAACAACATAATAAAATTTTAAAAAGTTTCGAAAAATATAGCTTAGCAGAAAGAGATGCTGGTAGAAAATCAGTTCTTTTTTGACATGTTATGCGTCCTACATATAATTTTATTCACGTTATTAACAAATTAATCATTATTGCGTTAGCAACTTATTTTTACTTGCACGACATCCCTTCTTATGGAATTGTAGCTTTTAATTTTGGAGTAATAACTTCGTTTTCAATGTACATTAGTACTTTAACAAATCAAATTATGGCTATTATTGATTTTTCTAGCACGATGCAAAACGGACTTGCTTCATGAGATAGAATTAAAAGGATTTTAGACTTAGAAAGCGTTGATTTAGATCCTAGATTAACTGATTTAAAAGTTAAAGAAGGACAAATTAATTTTGATAATGTTAGTTTTTCATATCCGCTTAATTTAGATATTAAAGTGTTAAAAAATGTTAATTTCCAAATCAAAGTAGGTAATACTTTAGCACTTGTTGGTCATACAGGGTGTGGGAAAAGTACTATCGCAAAACTTTTAGCTAAATATTACAGTGCAACAACTGGTAACATTTATATTGATAATCAAAATGCAAAAGATATAACTGAAAAATCTTGACGTGAAAATATTGCGATCATTTCACAAGATGTATTTTTATTTGAGGATACCTTTTTAAATAACTTAAAAATAGTTAATCCTAAATTAAGCGAAGAACAAATTAAAGAAATTTGCAAGCTAACACAAATAGATGAGTATATAAATTCACTTCCTAAGGGATACGAGACAGTTATTCAACATAACGGAATTAATTTATCACAAGGACAAAAACAACTACTTTCAATTACCAGAGCTTTAGTCTCTGGGAAACAAATTATTATCATGGATGAAGCTACAGCAAATATAGACACAATAACAGAACAAAAAATTCAAAACACACTAAATTATTTAATGAAAAATAAAACAATGCTAATTATCGCGCATAGATTAAGCACTATAATTGATGCACATCAAATTTTAGTTATTAATCACGGTGAAATTATTGAAAAAGGAACGCACCAAGAGTTACTCAATCAAAAAGGATACTACCATAGCTTATACCAAAGTGGTTTTAACGATTAATAAGCAAAATAAAAGTCAAAGCACTAAGCTTTGACTTTTAATTTAAAGTTTGTTTTGCAAACCTCGTTTAATGCTTTTTTACCATGTAGTTTTTCAAATTCTAAAACTGTTTTTTGAGTTTCTAAACTTGCACCAAGCGGGAAGTCAAAATTTCATTCCTTCTTTTGATCTTCCATATGTTTGATTAGGTAATAGCGTGCAATAATTGATGCACAAGCAACAGATAAATTGATTGATTCGGCCTTTGTTACGAAAGCAATAGCTAAATCTAAATCGTGCAACTGTGCTCAGTTATCTTCTAAAACAATTTTTTTATAGTATTTATTAATTGAATTAATTGTAGAATAACGATCTACGATTACGAATTGAAATGCATTATTACGATTAATCAATAAATTTAAAGCTTTTTGATGAGTAAAAAACTTTAATTCATTTGCATTATAATTTTGTGACAATTTATTATAACCTGATTGTGATAATTTATAGATTCCATAAGGAATGTGATTTATTAATTTTGGTGCTATTTTTAAGATTTCTTTTTCTGTTAATTTTTTAGAATCATCAACACCCAAGCTAATTGCTCAATCATACAAATTCGTAGGTAAATAAGCTGCACAAGAAATTAAAGGTGTAAAGTAATCACCAACTCCTGTTTCATCAACTCCTGCTACTTGTAAATTTGCTAAATCAATATTTTCTAAATTATCTAAAATTCTCATAATAAGATTTTATTCTTCTTCAGTAAATTTTGCAACTTTTTTAGCTCTTAAAATTGATTTTTCAATTTCTGCTTGTGGATTATCAAGGAATTTATTAATATATCATCCAACTCCACCTTCTTTGTTAGTTTTACCACATCTAATTGTTGCGTATTTTTTAACATCTTTTGATGCGTTTGACATAGCAACCGAGATATTTGCAACTTTAAACATTGGAACGTCGTTAAATCCATCACCTAAAGCAATGGTATTTTTAACATCGATGTCGTAGTAACGAATAAGCATGCTAAGTGCTTTACCTTTATTAGCTGTAATATTTGTCATATCGAAAACAGGAGAAAGCCCTTCACCTTTTGATCAGTATGAGAATTCAGCTAAATCTCCATAACGTCTTTTAAGGTATTGTCTAAGTTCTTCAACATTAGTTGTTTTTTTAACGTCAAAAATAATTCCTGTTGGCATTAATGGTAATTTGTGAAAATCTAAACCAATTTTAAGGTTAGAAGATGTATCAAATCCAAAAACTTTTTCTAAATCAGCATCTCTGTGTTGCAATTGCACTCAATCTGGTCCTTCAATTGCGATATTTGATACTTCAGCGCTTACTTTTGGATCACCAAGTACGTAAAGTGCTTCGTTAAGATTTAAATATTTAATGTATGGAATAAATGCATCATCATAAGGGTGGTGAATGTGAGCACCATTATAGTTTGAAACAACTGTTTTTAAACCTAATTCTTCGTAAATAAATTTTGTACTTCTTCATGGACGTCCTGTAAGAACACAAACTACGTGCCCTTCATCGGTTGCACGTTTAATTGCAGCTACAGTTTGATCGTGAATTTGACCTGTGGCACTTGATTTTAATGTTGTACCATCTAAATCAATTGCAAAAAGGTATCTTTCTTTTTTTGTTTCTGAGTTTCTAAGTTCGTCTTTTTTCATAAGTCTCCTTTTTGACTTTAAAGCTAGTTATGTAGTCATTTTAGTTTATAAATTATATATTATTTTAACTTTTATGGTTACATTTCCATATTGTTGCAGAATCTATTTTTATATAAAAATTAATTATTCTTTAATATTTTGATATTTTTTTATGGTATTTAGGTAAAATTTTCATAGTATAAAATTACTTCGTTAAGGAGAAATATGAAATATAAACGAATTTTGCTTAAGCTTTCAGGTGAAGGTTTTGCAAATAAAGAAAAACATTTAGCAATTGATTATGAGCTTGTTTCTAAAATTGCAAAACAACTAAAAGAAGTTGTTGCACAAGGAATTCAAGTATCAATTGTGATTGGTGGTGGTAACTTTTGAAGAGGTGCTTCTGCTGAAAAAAATGGTATTCCAAGAAATAGAGCTGATTATATTGGTATGTTAGCAACTATCATGAATGGATTAGCTTTACGTAGTGGTTTTGAACACGCTGGACTTAAAGCACGTGTGCAAAGTTCTTTAAATATTGATAAAAGAGTAGCAGAATACTACATTAACGAAAAAGCATTAAAATATTTAGAAGAAGGTGAAGTCGTAATTTTTGTCGGAGGTACAGGTAGACCGTACTTTACTACAGATACAGCCGCAACACTTTATGCATCAGAAATTGGTGCTGATGTTATTTTGATGGGAAAAAATAACATTGATGGTATTTATGATGCTGATCCAAAAGTTCATCAAGACGCACAACGTTTTGATCATATTACTTATGATGAAGTTCTTGAAAGAGGTCTACAAGTTATGGACTTAACTGCCACAAGTATGGCGAGAGATAATAATATTACATTAGTTGTGTTTAATTTATTAGAAGAAAACTCAATTTTAAGAGCACTAGAAGGAACAATTAAACATACGGAGGTAACTAAATAATGGAATTTGATTTATATCAATTAGATTTTGAAGATAAGTGTGAAAAAGCTATTTCGCATTATCGTTTTGAAATGTCTAAAATTTCAACAGGACGTGCAAATCCACAAATTATTAAGGGAATTAAGGTAAATTACTACGACGTTATGACACCACTTGATGAATTAGTAAACATCAGTGTACCTGAACCTCAACAACTTTTAATTAAACCTTACGACATTACATCAGTAAAGGAAATTTTAAAAGCACTTGATAAAGCAAATTTAGGAATTACACCTGTTGATGAAGGTAACCAAGTACGTTTAACATTCCCTGCTTTAACAACAGACAGACGTAGAGAAATGGTAAAAAGCATTGCTAAATTTACAGAAGCTGCAAAAGTTGGAGTTAGAAATGCAAGACAAGATGCTAATAAAGCAATTAAAAACGATGAAGAATTATCTGAAGATATGCAAAAAAATTATTTAGATAGAATTCAAAAACTTGTTGATAAACAAACAGCAGTAATTTCTGAGTTAGTTAAACAAAAAGAAGATGAATTAATGAACAAATAATGATGCTCTAGCATCATTTTTTATTCAAATTAACTAATTTTTAATATGTATAATAATAATTAGTTAATAAAGCTAAAAAGGATGGTTTCAAATGTATGATAATATAGCAGCAATTAGCTCTGGAATGCATATTAATCAACCAATTTCGATTGTACGCGTGAGTGGACCTGATGCAGTTAGTATTGTAAGCAAAATTTTTAAAGGGAAAATTGGTAAAGATCACGAAATTACATATGGACATATTTATGATCAAAATGAAATGATTGATGAAGTGCTCGTAATGTGATTTGTGGGAAAAGAAAAGTTAGGACAAAAAGTTTTTAATAATTATGTGGGTGAACCACTAGTTGAAATTAACTGTCATGGTGGGATTGTGGTAACAAATACCATTTTAGAATTACTATTAAAAAATGGTGCTCGCCTTGCTGAAAAAGGTGAGTTTACAAGAAGAGCTTTCTTAAATGGGAAAATGGATTTAATTAAAGCTGAAGCAGTTCATGATTTAATTTTTGCTCAAACAAATTTACAAGCAAAAGCATCAATTAACCGTTTTAAAGGCAAAAGTTCTGGATTAATTGATCAATTTTTATATGATTTAGGATATTTAATTGGTCTTTGTGAAGTTAACATCGATTATCCTGAGTATGAGGATGTTGAAAAATTAGATACTAAAATCATGCAAGAGAAAGTTGAAAGCTTAATTAAACAGCTGCGTAATATTGTTAAGGTTTCAGAAGATGCTAGATTTATTTTTGAAGGTGTTAGGGTTGCTCTTTTAGGAAAGCCTAATGTAGGTAAAAGTAGTATACTTAATGCACTTTTAGCCGAAGATAAAGCTATTGTTACTGATATTGCAGGAACCACAAGAGATTTAGTTGAGGCTAGTTATCAAATTGATGGGATGTTATTTAAACTGGTCGATACAGCTGGTTTAAGAAAAACAGATGAAAAAATTGAGCAAATTGGTATACAAAAATCGCTAGGTCAAATAGAGCAAGCTGATTTGGTGATTCATGTTATTGACCCAACTCAACCAAAAGATGAATTTGATAAAAAAATAGAAGAAAAAACCAAGGAATTAGGAAAATTTTACTTAAAAGTCCAAAACAAGAAAGATATACAGTTAATTGAAGCTCAAGATTTAATTCATATTTCAGCCATAAATAATGATATTGAACCATTAGAAGAAGCTTTAGTTGAAAACTTCAAAAACATTGATATTATGGATGAAAAAATTTTTAATAATGCACGTCAGTTATCTTTAATCAAAAAAGCTTTAATGAGTTTAGAGGAAGCAAATAATTCTTTAATCGATGAGCAAACTTATGATGTTATTATTATTGATTTATATGAAGCATGAGATTCATTACAAAATATAAAAGGAAATGTAAATAGAGAGGATTTACTAGACATTATGTTTAGTAATTTCTGTTTAGGAAAGTAATATGAGTAAAAAAAGAAACAAATTTATTGATGCCCACTGTCATTTAAGTCTTAAATATTATAAAAATGAAGAAATTTTAGATGAAATTATTTTAGCTACAAAACATAATCGTTTAGAGTTTCTTATTGTCAATGGAGGACATGCAGAAGAAAATTTAGAAACGCTAAAGTTAGCGGAAAAATATCCAGAAATTGTTAAACCATGTGTAGGGTTACATCCAGAAGATAAGCTCAGCGAAAATGATGGTGAAATAATTGAAAAAATTGTTAATAATCAAGTTGTCGGGATCGGTGAAATTGGATTAGAGTACTTTTATGAAACAGAAAATAGCAGAGAAATTCAATTAAAAAGTTTAGAAAGTCAAATTTTGCTTGCTCTAAAACTTGATTTACCTGTTGTGGTGCATTTAAGAGATAAAGACGATAGTGAACAAGCGTATCAAGATTTTTATCAAATTATGAAAAAATATCCAAATCTAAGAGTTATGCTGCACACTTACGCTGGAACAAAAGAATGATCTGAAAAATTTTTAACATTTAAAAATTTATATTTTTCATTTAGTGGTGTAGCTACTTTTGGTTCTGCAGATCAAACAAGAGAGGTTATTAAATTTTTACCATTAGATAGAATTTTGACAGAAACAGATTCACCTTATTTAAGAGTGCATCCATATACCGGAGAAACAAATGAGCCTAATACAGTTTTATATGTATCTTATTATTTAGCTGGTTTAAAATCAGTTTCAATGGAAAAATTTGTGGATAGAGTAAACCGTAATTTACGTACGTTATTTAGGATTACTGATGCAAAATAAAAAAGAAGTATTTGCTAAAAAACAATTTGGGCAAAATTTTTTAAATGATAAAAATATTATTAACAAAATTCTGCAAGTCTTTCCTTATCAAAATAATAATGTTTTAGAAATAGGTCCAGGTAGAGGTGCTTTAACTAAAGAGCTCATTAAAGACGCTAAAGAAGTGATTTGTTATGAAATTGATGCCGATATGGTTGAAATTTTAAACAAAGAAATCCAGGCAGATAATTTTAAACTTATTCATCAAGATTTTTTAAAAGCTAATTTAAGTGATATTCCTGAAAACACATTTGTTATTGCTAATATTCCTTATTACATTACAAGTGATATTTTGTTTAAGCTTTTTCAAAACCGGCAAAAGTTCGCTGGATTACTACTTATGGTTCAAAAAGAAGTTGCTCAAAGAATTGTAGCGAAAAAGAATTCAAAAGATTATTCAAAGCTTTCTGTTAGTTCACAGTATCTTGCAAATTGTAAAATTGAATTTATTGTGCCTGCAAAATGCTTTGTTCCAGCACCAAAAGTTGACTCGGCTATTATTTCGCTAACATTTAAAAATTCAGAACAAACTAGTGATTGAGAAGCACTACAAGATTTTTTTAAACTTTGCTTTTTGGCTAGAAGAAAAAAATTGTCTTACTCTTTAAAAACGAAATATTCAGTAAAACAAATTTCGTTTGCGTATCAAAAACTGAATAAAAATGATAATTTAAGAATACAAGAATTAGATCTAGAAGAAATTGTAATCCTTTACGAATTGCTTAATCAATAAAAAAGTGCGGTGCATCATTGTGATGTTCCTGTGCTTTTTTTAATTTGTGAATTTGTAATAAATTAACAAAATTATGGTTAAAAATTTTATTTTGTTCTTTTATAGTTTATTTAAAAATATAATTTAATTATTAGATAAGGATGGGTATGAAAAAAATTAAATTTAAATTAAAAAATATAGATAACTATGAATTTGAAATATTAGAAGACGCTCCTAAAGGTTCGTATTTTTCTCTTTCAGATTGATTAACTGATGATACAGCTGCTATTCAAAAATTACTTAGTGAAAAACAAGGTCAAATTATTGAGAGTATTAAAATAGAAGCTCAAAAAAACATTGAAAATAACTGAGAAAATATTGGAGAAGTGCAAAAACTAAAAGAACAATTAAATAATCAAATTAATTTTTTAAAAAATCAGCTTGTTATTTTGGAAACAAAGCAAGAAACTGAAATTAGTAAGAATAAGCTTGATGTTGAAAAAGAATTCCGCGGAAAGTTAGAAAACGCTAATTTAGAAAACTTAGAATTAAAAAACAAATTAACTTTAAAAGAGCGCGAGCTGCAAGACATTTTTGTGCAAAACGAAAGAAAAATGCAAGAGCTAGTTCAACTAGCTGAAATCAAGAAAAATAGTTTTCTGCTAGCTAAAGAGAAAGAAATTGCTGAACTGAAACACGAAGTTGAAAAAGTTCAGTTTGAGACTAAAAATAAATTACTCCAAGAATTTAACGAAAAATTAAATGCTGAAAAATTAGTTTGAAATGAAGAAAAACATAAATTAGAAATAGAAATGGCTAAGCTTCAAGGTAAATATGAAGGTGTAATTACTAGAAAAACATCAACTGGTTTAAAAATTGCAGCTAATGAGTTTGAAGATGCAGTTTATGATACTATTTCAAATACTTTTGGAGTTTTCACAGATGAGGTACATTTTCAAAAAACAACAAAACCTGTTGAGTATCAAGATGCAAATAATATTACAAAAAAAGCGATGCCAGATTTTGAAGTAACCTTTTTTGATCCTAAAAATAACGAAATTCCAATTGGCAAAATAGTAATTGAAGCCAAATCAATTCAAAGCAACACAGGTTCTAAAAGCAATGTGGATTTTCTAAAAAAATTAGAAATTGATAGAAAAAATTTTAAAGCAGATAAAGCAATTTTAGTAACAGAGTTAAATCCTGAGGATGATTTTTTCATTTTGAATAATAAAGAGTATCCCAATATATACATAATTAGAATTGACATACTTAGTAACTTACTAAAATTATTTTTCTTAATTGCTAAAAAGGAAGCTGAAATGAAAAGTCAGTTTGAAATTTATAGATCTCAAACCCTTGAAAAAAATATGATTTTACAAAAGTTCAATGATTTTAAAAATGAAATTATAAACATTCAAGTGAAAAATTTAAATAACTCTGTTAATGTTCTACTTAAAGAAGTTAAAAAATTAAGAGATTCAGCTTTAAGCATAGAAAAAATAGCAGAAACAACAATTAAAAGACAAACAGAACTAGTGGAAAGTAAAATTAATAATTTTAATATTGAACGTAAAATTATTTTACCTTTAGAAAAATTAAATCATTTTGATAAAGAAATTAATATTTTTGAACCTGAAAAAGAAATATCAAACAAGATTGAAAAATCAAATGCATTGGAAAATATAGATGAATAAAGAGATTTTAGTAACCTGAACAAACTTTAAAAGGATTTTTGATAAAAACCCAATTTTAATTTTTGAAAAAAAAGCAAATTTTAAAGAAAAACTTTCGAAACTGTTTAATGATATTAGTTTTAAAAAAATTCAAAGCATAGATATAGAAGAATTGAAAGAAGAAGACATTGAAAATTCTGATAATTCAGAAATTGATATCGAAGAGTATGAAAATGGTGCACAAAATCTAGAAGAACAATACTTTGAAAATATTTTTGATTTTGATAATTTTAAAAAGATTACTCATGAATTTGAATGATTTGATTTTGATGATAAAAGTTCTAATGAACTTTCTCAAAATGATAAATACATGATTATTAAAGGTAATAGCTTTAATCAGTATAAATTACAAGCTATTGAAAACTATATAGAAAAAAATAATTTAAAAAGCAGTCAAATTAAGTATGTTAGTGTTAGAAACTCAAATGATGATAAAGCTAAAATCACAGAAAATTTAATTAAACAACAAGATGTTGACTTAATAGTTAATCCAGTATTTATTTTTGAATACAAATATAAAGAAGTTACTTTTAAATTTGTATTAACCGCTCTTTTATATGATAAACGCGAAAATAAACTTGTAGATTTAAGTTTTAAATCTTTTAGTTCTTTACAAGATAATTACAAATGTTTATTTTCTTATTTAGTTCTTAAAAATATTGGTTTAAATTCGGTTCCTTTTGATAATTACAGCGTTTTAATAGTTGATCCACTTTTAAAAATTACAAAAAATTTCAAAAAACACAAAATTGAGTTTTTTGAATCTTATGCTTCAAATTATCGTTTAGAACCTGCTGCTTCTAAAATTTCGGAAGATGAATTTTCTAAAAAAATATTTAAAGTATTAGAAGATAGTGGAGCAATTTTAAATCTTTTGGATTCCAATAAAGAATTAAAAAATAGTAAGTTTAGCTTTTTTAACAGTGTTAAATATAATAATCAAGTTACTTTTAAATTAGACAAAAACTTAGTTTTTGAAAAAAATAATTTAAATGAAAACTTAAATACAGAGAAATTGATAACAAATTTTAAAGAGTGAAATAAAATAGAACTTAAAAATCCACAATTCAATGATTTTTATACTACATTTAACGACTTAATAGAAATTTTATATAAATCTTGATTGGATTTTGGTTCTAAAGAAGAATTAGACTTACAAAGCTTAAAATACTTCTTTTTTGCCAATGGTAATTACTTAACTAATATACCAAATGGTGACAAAAAAAGCAAAACATTAAAAGAGCCTGTTGTTGATAAATTATTTCATAATTGAAAAACTAATTGAAATATGAATTATTCTTATGAAAATACAGTCAAAGAACAACTTGCTAAAACAAGCTTTTTAGCTAATGATAATAAATATTTTGGAGGTATTTTTCTTCCTGCTTGAATTAAAAAAGATGTGGAACTCAAATATATTTTAATTAATACTTTAATAGGTGAAGAATTCGAAAGACTTTCTGGGAAATATTATCAACTAAGAGAAATATACGGATTAGATTTTATTAATCATAAAAATAATTTATTTAATAAAACTCAAGACTTTTTTAATTTTAATATTGCTAATTTAATTAAAAAATTACATGTGAAAGACGCTCGAATTTGCTGATACGACTATGAAGGTTTTTCAGATATTTTTCCAATTTTTAATCATATCAACCCTTATAATCAAGTTGTTAATCAAGTCTCTATTATTGTGACACAAAATGGAAAAGAATTATCTTGCTCTAACATAGTAAAAGATACAAAAAATTTAAAATTACAAGATCTTTGTGACATGATTTTTGAAATTTATTCAGATTGTGCTGACGCTTTTGTTGTTTTTAATAAAAGTTATGAAAACACAAGAAATATAGAAATTTTAAATTTAATCAAAATGAATTTATCTGAATACGAAGAAAATAAAAATAAACAGATAGAAATAGATAAAGATACAAATGAATTTATTAGTTACTTTTTTGAAAAATTTAAAACATTCGAAAACTTCAAAAATATGATTTACCACATCAATTCAAATACGGTAGATTTAGCGGATTCGTTTATGATTGGTAATTTATCTAAAAATGAAAAATATATTTCTTTTAATACTGCAAATATTGAAACTTATTCTGCTTTCACGGTAGAAAACAACAAAATAGTAAAAGAAAATTTAGATAGCAATTTTATTGTTAGAAATGTTGCGACTTTTGGTCGTATGATGATAAGCATTAAATATTTAAAATATTTCTATTCAATTAAAAAGATAGAAAAATATATTACACATTATAATATTGATTTAAAAAATAAAATTATTCCTTATACATCTTTAAAAGAGGTTCAAAAAGGAACTGATGCAATGGAAAAAGCAATTCAGCGTTATTTAGGATCTATTGGTGATAATTTATGAGAAAACCAAATTGTACCTAATTTAAAAAGATATTGTGAAAACGATGTTCGTGCAATGCTTATGGTTTATGATTTTGTTATGGAAATCTTAAAATCAAGTTACCCTGAAATTGCTAATTTTGAATATAATCTCGAAAGTGAAAATAATAATTATCAACTTAAAGAAGGCAAACTAGTAGTTTCTTAAAATAACTAGCAATTATTTATTGTTAGTTATTTTTAATTTTAAATATTAATTTTTTGCTTTATTTTTTAAAAAACTCCTAAAAAATCAATAAAAAAATAAAAAAATATTGATACACACGGATAAGTTGTTGTATAATATCCAAGCTATTTAAAATATAGCTCTCATTTTGACAAATTCAAAGTAATAAAAGAAATTAAATTTATAAAAGATTGAAAGGAAGGAAATAAATGCCTACAACAAACCAACTTGTTACTAATGGTCGTAGCTCAAAAATCAAAAAACAAAACGCTCCTGCGTTAAACATTAGCTACAACTCATTAGTAAAAAAAGCTAAAAAAATGGCTTCTCCATTTAAACGTGGTGTATGTACTCGTGTTGCTACAATGACACCTAAAAAACCTAACTCAGCTTTACGTAAATACGCTCGTGTTAAGTTATCAAACGGAATGGAAGTTACAGCTTACATCCCTGGAGAAGGACACAACCTTCAAGAACACTCAGTTGTTTTAATTCGTGGAGGACGTGTTAAAGACTTACCTGGAGTTAGATACCACATCGTTCGTGGAACACAAGATGCAGCTGGTGTTGCAAAACGTAACCAAGGACGTAGTTTATACGGAACAAAAAAAGCTAAATAATTTTATTTAGAAATTTCAAAAAAATAATAAAAATCACATAGGAGGAAATTATGTCAAGAAAAAAACAAGCGCCTATCCGTGAAGTACTTGCAGATCCAGTTTTTAACTCTGTTATCGTTACTAAGTTAATTAACCAAATTATGCTTGACGGAAAGAAATCAATCGCTCAAGATATTTTATATTCAGCTTTCGAAATTATTAAAGAAAAAACAAATAGAGAACCAATGGAAGTTTTCTTAGAAGCTGTTGAAAACATTACACCACAATTAGAAATTCGTACAAGAAGAATCGGTGGAACAAACTACCAAGTTCCTACTGAAGTTCCTGCACGTAGAAAACAAACATTAGCATTAAGATGATTAGTACAATACTCACGTTTAAGAAACGAAAAAACAATGGATGTTCGTTTAGCTAATGAAATTATTGACGCATCAAACAAAACAGGTGGAGCAATCAAAAAACGTGAAGATACTCACAAAATGGCTGAAGCTAACCGTGCATTTGCACACTTCAGATGATAGTTTGTATTTTTTAGGATATTAAAATTATGGCAAGAGAATACGAATTAAAAGATTACCGTAACATCGGTATTATGGCCCACATTGATGCTGGTAAAACAACAACAACAGAAAGAATTTTATTCCACACAGGTAAAATTCACAAAATCGGAGAAACACACGATGGTGCTTCTCAAATGGACTGAATGGCTCAAGAGCAAGAACGTGGTATTACTATTACTTCTGCTGCTACTACAGCATTCTGAAAAGGTAAAAGAATTAACATTATCGATACACCAGGACACGTAGACTTCACAGTTGAGGTTGAACGTTCACTTCGTGTACTTGATGGTGCTGTAGCTGTTCTTGATGCTCAATCAGGAGTTGAACCTCAAACAGAAACAGTTTGAAGACAAGCTACAAACTATAAAGTTCCACGTATCGTTTACGTTAACAAAATGGATAAAGCTGGTGCTGACTTTGCAGCTTCAGTTGCTTCAGTTAAACAACGTTTAGGTGGAAATGCAGTTGCTATTCAATGACCTATTGGTGCTGAATCAGATTTCAAAGGAATTATTGATTTAGTTACAAGAACAGCAGTTACATATAACGGTGAAGCTGCTGAAGAAGAATTCCCAACAGAAATTCCTGCTGATTTAGTAGATACAGTAGAAATTAAACGTCAAGAATTATTAGAAGCAGTTGCTAACTTTGATGAAGAACTTATGATGGTTGTTCTTGAAGGTGGAGACATTGATGAAGAAACATTTAAAGCAGCAATTAGAAAAGCTACTTTAACATCAGAATTTTTCCCAGTAGTTTGTGGAACATCATTCAAAAACAAAGGTGTTAAGAAAATGATTGACGCAGTTGTTGATTACTTACCTTCACCAATTGACGTTCCAGCTATTAAAGCTTACAACGGAGAAGAAGAAGTTTCAGTTCAAGCTACAGATGAAGGTGCTTTCGCAGCTTTAGCTTTCAAAGTTATGACTGACCCATTTGTTGGTTCACTTACATTCTTCCGTGTTTACCGTGGAGTTTTAGAAAAAGGTTCATACGTAATTAACTCTACAAAAGATCAAAAAGAACGTATTGGACGTATTTTACAAATGCACGCAAACAGTCGTGTTGAAATCGATGAATGTCGTGCTGGTGATATTGCTGCTGCTGTTGGACTTAAATTTACAACAACTGGAGATACTTTAGTTGCTGAAAAAACAGACGCAATCGTGTTAGAAAAAATGGTTTTCCCAGAACCTGTTATTTCACAAGCGCTTGAACCAGAATCAAAAGCTGCTACAGAAAAACTTTCATTAGGACTTCAAAAATTAGCAGCAGAAGATCCTACATTTAGAACATACACAGACGAAGAAACAGGACAAACAATTATTGCTGGTATGGGTGAATTACACCTTGATATTATTGTTGACCGTTTAAAACGTGAATTTGGTGTACAAGCTAAAGTTGGTGCACCTCAAGTTTCATACCGTGAAACAATTACAAAAACAGCAGATGTTGAAGGAAAACACATCAAACAATCTGGTGGTAAGGGACAATACGGTCACGTATGAATTAAATTTGAACCAAATCCAGATGGTGGTTTTGAATTTGTTGATAAAATCGTTGGTGGAAAAATTCCTAAAGAATACATTAAATCAATTCAAAAAGGTCTTGAAGACAAAATGGCAGCCGGTATTTTAGCTGGTTACCCAATGATTGATATGAGAGCTACATTATTTGATGGTTCATACCATGATGTCGATTCATCAGAAATGGCTTATAAAATTGCTGCTTCTAAAGCACTTACTAAAGCAAAAGATATTATTGGTACAGTATTATTAGAACCAATTATGGACGTTGCAGTAGTTGTTCCTTCAGATCACATGGGAGATGTAATTGGTGACTTATCACGTCGTAGAGGACTTGTTAATGACCAAGAACAAAGAAATGATGGAGCTGTTATCGTTAGAGCACACGTTCCACTTGCTGAAATGTTCGGTTACTCAACAGAACTTAGATCTATGACTAGTGGACGTGGTACATACCAAATGCAATTTGATCACTACGAAAAATGTCCAAGAAATATTTCAGAAG
Organism: Mycoplasma buteonis; assembly: GCF_000733865.1. Taxonomy (GTDB): domain Bacteria; phylum Bacillota_I; class Bacilli_A; order Mycoplasmatales; family Metamycoplasmataceae; genus Mycoplasmopsis; species Mycoplasmopsis buteonis. Next base: position 68,467 of record NZ_JPOK01000006.1, on the reverse strand, counting down.
AAATCATTAAACGTAGAAACATTCAAGCTAAAGACGAAGAATAATTTTACACAAAGTTATATTTAAAATACCAGAATCTTCTGGTATTTTTTAATCAAAAAAATAAAAATCACACCAATGAGTGTGATTTTTGCTGTTTGAAGGTCAGCCACCCGCCTTTCAAAAAATAATTATGCGATTTTTTTGCCAGTTTTAATAAGATGTTTGTCGTATAATGTGAATCCTAATTGGACTCCGAAAATAGTTAAGCTGATAATTTGTCAAATTAATCCAGCAAGCAGTGATTGATATTGAAGATTTAAATCTACTGCTCTTAAGATTTCTAAAATTCATCAAATAATTCAAACAATATTGTTAACTTCATAAATGACGAACATTCAGATAGAAACACCTTGTCATTTTTTGGTTTTGAATGATTTAATAAGTTGAGGCGTGAATGCAAGAGTTGTTAAAGCAGGGAAAATATAACCCATAATTGCTGAGTAGTTATCTGACAATTGAATTAATTTTGCGTCAGCTGCAGATAACTCATCATGAATAAATAAAGCAATTAAAACGATATTAATTACTCAAGTAACTAATACACCAATTAAACCTTGCATTTTCTTTTTAAATGTAAACTCTTCTTTGTAACGGTAAAGTAAATAAGTCATTACACCGTTAACAAAAACACTTAAACCATCAGCTATAACTACGTTATATAAACTATGCATGTTAGTTGTACCATAGATAACTCATCCTAAAATTCCTAAATGGAATATTCAAAATGAAAGAAAACTAATTTCACCAGTTTTCTTATCTTTAATACTTTTATATAACTGTGGTAGACTTAAACAAACAATTAAAATACTTGTTAAAACTAGGAAAATTGTAATAGGTAAGTCATAAACTGAACTTTTTGAAGCTCCATTTTCTGATGCTTCAAAAAGTCTTGTTATATTTGCTGTTAGCATATTTTTATTTTATCAAATTCTTGTTAAATATTATTCATTAATAAATTTGAGTAAAGTTTCACCGATTGTATCAGTTTCGTGATGACCAATAATATTTTGTGAAATTTGTTTAACATCTTCTGCTGCATTAGACATTGTGAAGCTCAAGTTAGCTTTTGTTAACATCTCTAAGTCATTTCCGCTATCACCAAATGTTACAATACTTTCACTAGGCCAATTTATTAGTTTTGCTAGTTCAAGAAGTCCATTTCATTTTGATGTTCCTTGTGGATTAACATCAGTATAAACTAAATTTGTTAAATAAACCTCATATTTGTTTGGATCTAGTAAACTACGCATTTCTTCAGTAATTTCTTTTGCTTTGTGATTTGGGTTACGTAATGCCATTTGAGTAACTATATTATTTGGATCTGTGACAATATTACTTAGTTTTTCGATGCTAGCATGATCAACAACATTCATATCCATTACTTGTTTTTCTGAAATTCAAGAAGGCATTTTATCATTTGGGAAATATGTACCATTATATTTATCCGTATCAACAGTCAGAATTGATTCATGTTTTAAAGCAAGCTTTAATGCAACATCAAAGGCTTCTTTATCCATTTTTTTAACAACTGTGAGCTTTTGATTTTTTAAATCATAAATAGCTGCACCATTTGAACAAACCATATAATCAATAAATTGAATATCTTTTCTGTTAATTAGAGGTAAAACTTTTTGAATTCCTCTACCGGTAGCTAAAACGTGAATATGACCTGCTTCGCGAGTTTTTTTCATCGCTGCTGTAGTATTTGGATGAACTTTATTGTTTGACATTAATAAAGTTCCGTCTAAATCGTATGCAAATATTCTTTTCATTATTTCTCCTTGCAAAATAAAAACAAGTTACCTTGTTTTATTTAATAATTTCTTGTCCTTGCATGTAAGGTCTTAAAACATTTGGAACAGTAACTGTACCATCTTCGTTTTGGTAAATTTCTAAAATTGCCGCAATAACACGATCAATAGCTAATGCTGAACCATTCATAGTGTGCGCATATTCTGTTTTACCATTTTCATCACGATATCTTATCATAGCTCTACGTGCTTGAAAGTCACCCATGTAGCTAACTGATGAAACTTCACGATAACGATTTTCAGAAGGTAATCAAAGTTCTAAATCAACTGTGTTACGAGAGCTAAATCCCATATCACCAGTACATAATTGCAATTCACGATATGGAATTTCTAATTTTTCAAGTACATCTTTAGCATCATCAAGCATTAATAAAAATTCTTTTCAAGCGTCATTAGCATTTGTTACTTTTACTAATTCAACTTTTTTAAACTCGTGTTGTCTAAGAATTCCACGTGTATCTTTTCCGCTACTTCCTGCTTCGCTTCTAAAACATTCAGTATATGCTGTAGCTCTAAAAGGAGTGCTTAAATCTACTATTTCACTATTGTAAATATTAGTTAAAGTTACTTCAGCAGTTGGAATTAAGTATTCATTAGCACCTTCTAATTTATATAAATCCTCTTGAAACTTAGGAAGTTGTCCAGTTCCATAAAGTGCTAAATCTTTAACAATAACTGGTGTGTTAAATTCGTTGTATCCTTTTGAAGTGTGTAAATCAAGCATAAATGCAATTAATGCTCTAACTAGTTTTGAACCTGAGTTTTTGTAAATTACATATCTTGAACCTGATAATTTAACAGCTCTTTCAATGTCAATAATATCTAATTTTTTAGCAACTTCATAGTGCGGAAGAACGTTTGTCACAAGTCCTCTACCTAAGTTTGGATATTCACGAATTACTTGATTTTCATTTTCATCTAGACCAACTGGAACGCTGTCTAATGGTAAATTAGGAATTTGTAGAAGTAAAGTATTCATCTCAGAATTAATTTTCTCGACTTCTTCACTTAAAAGATTACTGCTTTGTTTTACTGTTTCAATTTCTTTTTTAATTTCTGCAATTTTGTCTGGATTATTTTTAAATTTACCAAATTCTTTTGATAGTTGTCCTAACTGAGCTTTTAAGTTTTGTTCAGCAAACATTTTTTGTCCACGAACAGAAGCTAAACTCACAAATTTATCAAAAATTTGAAGATCAAAACCTCTGTTTTTTAGTCCTTGACGTACTTTTTCTTCGTTGTTTAAAACGTATTTAATATCTAACATAATACCTTCTTTGTTTAAGTGCGTTATTTTGTTTAAATTATATATTTTTATCAAAAAAATAGTGGTTAAAACTGTAATCAAATATAAAAAAATTTTTGAAAAGATGAAAAAAATAAAAAAACGGATAAAATATTGCGAAAAAATAAAATTATGGTATTTATAAACTATAAAAAACGAGCTTATTTATTGTATAATATAAAACGCTTATAAATTAAAGATAAAACAAGGAGGATCTAATGAGCAAAAGAACATATCAACCAAATAAACGTAAACATGCTAAAGTTCATGGTTTCCGTGCTAGAATGAAAACAGCTAATGGTAGAAAAGTTTTAGCTAACAGAAGAGCTAAAGGTAGAAAAAGATTAACAGTTTCAGACAAATAATTTAACTTAAAATGAAAAAAATATATCGACTAAAGAAAAATTGAGAATTCGATGCGGTCTTAAATTCTAAAAAACAATTTATCAATAAATATGTAATTTTGTATTACAAAAAAGCTGATGAATTTAAAATTGGAATTACTGTGCCAAAACGTTTTGCAAATTCAGTAGGTCGGAATTTATATAAACGGCAATTAAGATCTATTGTTGGTGAAGCACATTTAGAAAATGTACCTTATCAATTTGTAATAATTGCTCGCAAAGATTTTTTAAATACAGATTTTGCAATCAAAAAAGCTGAGGTTTTAAAAATCTTTGAGAAATTTAGGAAAAATGAAAAGATCTAAACAATTTAACTATTTTACCAATGGATCTGATCCAAAGGAAAAACGCAAATCAAACTGAAAAAAGACTTGAAAATGAATTAAGACTTTTTTATATGTTGCTGTTTTTGGTTTAACCTTAACGGGTTGTGTCCAAAACTTCACAATTAAAACTTCTTCAACCGTTGGTAACGGTTTTGAAATTTATACCAGTGAAGAAGAAATAGCTCCCAAAGTTACTACCTTTAAAGTTGAAAAAGCAAATATTGGTGAAGCTAAATCAGATGATTCATCTTCAAAACAAGAGTTTGCACTTTTAAAACAAACAAATATTAACTACCATACAAACGACAAAGGTTTCCAAACAGGTATTATTAAACAATTAAAAGAACAAACTGAAAAAGCAGGTGGTCAATACGGACAATACAATGCTTATACTTCATCAGTAAGAATTGATTTTAGTCAATTAACAGAGGAAGAAAAAACAGCTTTACTGCAAAAATTAAGTGAGCAAGGTTTTTCAAATCAAGAGACTCCAATTCTTAAAAGTACATCAGATAAATACTTATATAAATCAAGTACTTCAACTGGTTATGAAAAGATTAATGCTGCTGAAGATATCTATTACTACTTAGATTCTCAAGGTAAAGGTACAATATTTGACTTTATTTCTGCTACAAACGACAAAGGTGAAAAAACAAATACACCACAAATTACAAAAGTGGATAATGTTGATTCATACTCAATTATTAATGCAGGTTTTGGTGATCCATTAGCTTCAGTATATATTGCTGAGGATGTTGCACCACTAAGTGCTGATGCAGATGAACAAGCTAAGTTAGTAAATCTTCAAAAAGCAAACAATGCTTATAATTCAGATGTTTTATTAACATTTTACAATTTCTCATTCGGTCCAAATTCAGACTTTATGAAATTGGTAAAAGAGTATAACCCAAGTTACACTTCAGTAAGTCAATTTATTAAATCTACAAAAGACTATATAAATTTAGATATTAATGCACTTAAAAGAGTTGATCCATTTTCTCCTTCTGCAGCAAAAGAAGAAGAAAGAGATAAAGCTTATAACGATTTAGTTGCATTTTACAATACTAAAATTGCTAATGCTAAATCATATCAAGTAGAAATTCCTAATTTAGTAAACATTCAAGGTTACTTAGAAAAAATTTCACAATTAGTTAGTTCAAAACCAGAGAATTGACAAGCAACAGCTACATCAACAATTTCTGATCTTAGAACTAAGTGAATTGAATCAACTAGAGAAATTTTAGTAGGTAGAATTCCTGTGCAAGTTTATAATTTATTATTAGCTTACAACACAACTATGCAAAACTACTTAGCTTTAACAAACTATAGAGTAGATTCTGTTTCACAAAATCAAATTCAGTTCAAAACAAACGAAAATGTTGATTCTGATTTATCATTAAGAGGTGATTATCCTCAAAAACCAATTACTTCTTGAGGACAAGCCTGAGAGCTAGGGCCATTTTATGGTTTATTAGTCTATCCACTTGGTGCTTTAATGCAATCAATTAGACGCCCAATGCCTGATTTAAATGGTTGAGCATCAATTATTGCAGTTATTATTGCGGTTATTATTACTCGTGCTCTAACATTAGGTTTAACATTTAGAGCAACAATGATGCAATCACTTCAAGAAGACCTTAAAACTAAGAAAGCCGCAATTGAAGCTAAGTACAAGAATTTTGAAAATAATAAACAAATGAAACTTAGAAAACAACAAGAAATTGCTGCGCTTCATAGTAAATATAATATTAACCCACTCGATCAACTTGGACAAATGCTATTCCAAATGCCGATTTTCTTTGCTATGTGAAGAGTTATTCAAGGTATTCCTGAAATTAAAGCTACATTCTGATTAGGAATTAATTTCTCTTCAACTTCATATCAAGAATTATTCTCAGGAAATTGAGTATATATTTGAATTTTAGCTGCCGTAATTATCGTGCAACTTGCTTCACAATTATTACCTCAATGACTTAATAAACGCAGAATGAAGGAAAGAGCTACAATTGCTGAAATTGAAGCACTTAAAAAATCAGAGCGTACTCAAAGAATGATGATGATTGTTTTCACAGTTATTACAGTCTTCTTTACCGCTGGTGTGCAAGTATACTGAATGTTCGGTGGACTTTGACAAATTGGTCAAACACTAGCACTTCATAAAGTTAAGAAAACAAGATGATTTAAAGATAAGTACTCTAAAAAAGCACTTAAAAATAATTAAAACCAGGTTTATACCCTGGTTTTATTTTTTAATATATAAATTTAATAATTATCTTTTGAACTTTTTAAATCATTTAATAACAAAATGTTCTTTACTTGAAAACATAATTTTATTTAAAAACGCTGTTGATAAAAGTTTTGTAGAAGATGAAGCAAAAACAATTCTTTTATAGGTAAAAGTGTCGAAACCTGCTTTACCGTGGTATCTTCCAATCCCACTTCCTTTCACACCTCCAAATGGTAATTTGGAATTATAAATAAACTGAGACATAGAATTTTGCACAAACGTACCTGATTGCAATGTATTTTTTACAAATTGAAATTCTTTACGATTTGTAGTAAATATATACGCTGCAAGAGATACGTCATTTTTAATTAACTTTTGTGTAACTAAATCAGTTAAGTTTTCGTATGCTAAAATAGGTAAAATTGGAGCAAAAATTTCTTCTTGCATTAATGGTGAATCTTCGTCTACATGCACAATTTTCAAATGATGGTGTAAATCTTCTTGATTGTTAAATTCTAGCTCTAAATTAAATTTAGCTAATCTATTTCTTGCATTGATATCGACTAAATTAGATTTTTGGAAACTTGCTTGGTTTTCAGAAATAAATAGATTTTCATAAGTATCTTTTAAAATTTTTTCGAATTCATTTTGAATACTTTTATGAACATAAATATGATCAGGAGCTAAACAAGTTTGACCTGCATTCATCACTTTGCCAAATATGATTTCATCAGCAGCTTTTTGTAAGTTAGCTGATTGAGTAACTATTACAGGATTTTTTCCACCAAGCTCTAAAACGCAAGGAATCATTTTCTCAGCAGCTTTTTGATAAATAATTTTCCCAATTTGATGTGAACCAGTAAAAAATAAAAAATCAATGTCAGAATTGATTAATTCATTAGTTTTTTCCACACCTGCAGTATAGCAACTAACTTCTTCTTTTGTGAAAACTTTTTCAATGATTTTTTCTATAACTTTTGCAGTGTTACTTGCTCGTTCTGATAATTTTAAAATAACAGTATTACCAGAACCAAAAGCGTCAATTAAAGGAATAAAAGCTAAATTAATCGGATAGTTTCAAGGAGAAATAATCATCACTTTACCGTAAGAAACTTTTTCAATTCTTGTTTTACCAAACATAAGTGAAGCAGAAGTTATTTTAAATTCACTTTTACTTCATTTGTTAATTTTTCTAAGATACAAATTAATTTCATTAATTGTAGGCAAAATTTCAGTCATTTCTACTTCATTTATTGATTTATTTAAATCTTTAGCCAATGCGTCATAAATCTCTGGACGAAATTCAATAATGGTTCTTTTTAAGTTTCTAAGTTTTTCTTTAATTAATCTATTTTTATGCATAAATTAAATTATATTAAATTAATTTCTATTCATTATGATAATTATCTAAAAAGTGCTTTTTTAAATACTTTTATTTATTTTTTTCAATTTTTTAAAAAAACTAGCTTTAAGCTAGTTTTAATTTATTTTAAGAATTCTGATAAATCTTGTTTAAGATTTTCGTATGGTTTGTATCCTTGTAATACACCTTGAAATTGTCCATTATAATATACTTTTGTATGAGGAATTGAAGCTACGTTGTTTTCAATTGCGAAGTCTTTGTCGCTGTCAATATTAACTCTAAAAACTTCTACATTATCTTTTTGTGAAATTTCTTCTAATGTTCCTTTGTACATTTTACATGGACCACATCAGTCAGCGTAAAATACTAATAATTGTAAACCTTCTTTAGCAGCATCTAAAAATTGTTGTTTGTTAACTTCTTTTAACATAATTATCTCCTTAATTCTGTATATATTATAAACTAAAAAGTTATTTTTTTGACTAAATTTAATAAAAAAAATCACTTTTTATATTATTTTATGTGTTTTAAAAAAGAATATAAAAAGTAAATTTATTTAAAAAAAGCATAAAAAAACAGCGGCGCCCTATCTTCACCTTTCGGCTATTGTCGGCACTAAAGAGCTTAACTACTGAGTTCGGAATGGTATCAGGTGAACCTCTTTGCTATAACCACTGATAATATGATACCATGATTAAAAAAAATGTCAAGAAAAATTTTAAATTTTTTTATTTTTATAAAAATCACCTAACTGTCTTAATATTTCTTTTGCAATTTTTTCAGCCAACTGAACAGGAACAGCATTACCTACTTGTCTATACTGAGAATTAATATTTCCTTCAAAAATAAAGTCGTTAGGAAAGGTTTGAATTAAAGCACATTCTCTAACAGATAGTCTTCTCTGTTTATTAATGTGTATTTCTGGACTAGTTGCTGTAATTGTATCGCTAGGTCTATTTCAATTAGTTATTCTGAGTGATTGATCAAATTGAATTGGTTTTTCAATAAACGTTGTTACTAGTTTATCGTATTTATCATCAAATTTCAAAAGCCTTTTAAGTTCTCATCAATCACTTGGTTTTGGTATCGAACCAGAATTATTGTCTTTTCTAAATCAATGACCTGCAGTGTGTTTGTAACCAAAATGCTCATCAATTTGTTTTGTAGTTAGGCTCTTTAAGTCTCTTCAATACTTTAAGTAATCACAAACATCTGCTTGATTAACATTATATTTTCTTCCAAAAAATTTATCTTTAACACTTATTAAAGCAATGTGATTATAAATCTTTTTGTTATTCACTAAAACAAAACTTTCTTTCTTGTCTTGTGACACATTCACATTTTGTAAATGCTTTATAGTTTGCTCTACTGTAATATATGGTTTTAAACCTTTATTTAATAATTTAATATTTGGTTTGTTATAGTTATCTTCGCCAGGAAAAATGTCTGCGTGTGTTTGTTTTGGAAATATATTTTTTACTCCAATCCTATTTCCTATTATAATGATTCTTTCTCTTTGTTGTGGAACACCGTGTTGAGCAGCATTAATGATTTTTCAATCAACTAAGTAACATAAAGTTTCAAAGTCTTTGATAATCATCTTTAAGACCTTGCCATTTTCCGTGCTCGCTAATCCTTTGACATTTTCAGCGACAAAAAACTTAGGCTGCTTATCTTTTATTATTCGTAACATTTCTAAGTATAAAAAATTTCTTTTATCTTCCATGTTTCTTTTTGTATTTGCAATAGAAAAACCTTGACATGGAAAGCCACCAATAATTACATCTATATTTTTGTAATTTTTTGCTATTTCTGAACTAGAAATTTGGGTAATATCACCCAAAACAATATGGTTGCCAATATTTCTTTTATAAGTGTTTACGGCATCAATATTAAAATCATTCGCTCATATAATATCAAAACCAGCTTGCTTAAAGCCTAAATCCATTCCGCCTGCTCCTGAAAATAATGATATTATTTTATATTTTTTTGAATTCATAAAACCTTTCTTTTCCCTAAAAGAGGGTAAAAAAAGTACTAGACAAAGCTAGTACATAATTAAAACGATTTTAAGAACTTTTTGATTTTATTAGCCAAATTATTAAATTAAATACTATTTGAAATAGTATCTAATTTATTCTAAATTTATTTCTAATTTAATTATACAATTTCTTTTCATTTAATTTTTTAAATAAACTTTTTTAAAAAATAGGTTGATGATATGTTATATATAAAATAAAAAAGTCGGCAAGTAACTTGCCGGCATAAATAATTTAATTTTTATCTTCTAAGTTCCACTAAAGAATCTTTAACAGTTGCTTTATTTTCGTTTACTAAGTATTTAAGACTTTCAGAAACTAGTTTTTTCATGTTTGCTGAAACAGTTTTGTATTGACAGTAGTCAGAAAATTGTTTTTCTAACGCTTCAACCGTTGTTGAATTTACTAGTGTTAAAATTTTATAAATTCCACTAGCTAATTCATATTTCGAAATGTTATTAATTTTACGTTTTGTGGCTTCACTTACGCTTTTTCTAAATTTTATTTCATTCATTGAATTTTTATCAAATATAAAGTCATCTTCGATATAAATTAATCCCATTTTTTCTATTGTTTTTAAAAATAAAGTAAATTGATCTTTTAATGCTTTTGTTAATGTTTGCTTTCCGTAAATTTGCGGAATAAAGTTTTTTAAGTCATCAAAAGCAATTGGTGACGCTTGTCTAATTACTTCTTGAATATAAGTTAAACCATCACTAAAATCTGATAAATTAATTTCTGATAAATTAGGGTAATTTTCGAATAATTCAAGTAAGTTTTCAGTGCGTTTAGTAAATTCTAACGGAATTTCTAACTCTTGTGTTTGGGATTTTAAATTATTGTCTTCTGAATTATTTTTTACTAATTTGTCATTTTTACGAGTTTTAATATTTTTGGTTTTAGAAGTTTTGCTTTGTTTTTCTTCTGTTTTTTGTTCGCTGATAACCTTCTTGATAAATTTATCAAGTTGAGCAAGTTGTTGCTCTTTGTTTTTGAATCAATCTGTTGATCAAATGCGATAAATTTTTCAACCACGAGCTTCAAGAACCTCTTCTCTCAGACGGTCGCGATCACGAGCTGATTTAGAAGATTTGTATGTAGTACCATCACATTCTATACCAACTACAAACTTATTAGGATCGCTTGGATCTTCAATAGCAAGGTCAATTTTGTATCCTGAATTTCCAACAGTAGTTTGTACCTTATAACCTAATTTAGTGAGTTCATTTAAAACTGATTTTTCAAATCCTGCTTCAAAGAACTTTTGATTTTTTTCACTCGAAGACATAATCTTCTTGCCTTCGCCGTATTCAGCAAATAATAAGTATTGTTTTAAGAATCTTACTCCACGAGCTTCAGTTTTGTTTAAGTCAATATCATCCTGTGTAATTGATGAAACTAAAATGGTACATTCTTTTGCACGAGTAGCAGCAACGTTTAAACGTTTATAACCTTGTTGTTGGTTGATTGGTCCAAAACGCATTGCAAAATGTCCGCGTTCATTTGGACCATAACAAATACTCATAATGATGATATCTCTTTCATCACCTTGTACTGTTTCGATATTTTTTACAAAGAAAGGATCTTTAAGTTCTCTACTGAAAAATGGTTCTAAAGAACTATCTTTTCTTCTAAGTTTATTAATTTTATTTTCAATTAACATTTGTTGCTTTTTGTTAAATGAAACAACACCAACGCTTTTTGTTGTTCCGTATTTTTGGTAAATTGTTTTGATTAATTCAATTATTGTTTCTGCTTCAATTTCATTTTGATTATCAACAAATTTTCCGTTTACTTTAACAAACTTAACTCCTTCAAATTCCTGTGGTTTACGAAGTGAAGGGAAAGTTATTAAGTTATCGTTATAAATTTCAGCATTAGATGGTTGAATAAGCTCTTCGAATTTACTACGGTAGTGTCATTTTAATCTGATAGTTGGTAAAAAGTTTTTTACAGCATTAAGAATTGATTCAAAATCATCTGTTTCACCACGTTCATCTTCAGATAAATTATCATCTCCGTCAGCATTAAAGAAGTTTGTAGGTGGTAATTGATGTTCATCACCAACAATAATTCTTTGGTTAGCTCTAAATAATGCTCCAACTGCATTTTCTGGGAAAACCTGTGAGGCTTCATCAAAAATAACTGTGTCAAAAGTAATATCACTTGTTTTTAAAAATGAACTAACCGTTAAAGGAGACATCATTAAACAAGGTTTAATCATGAGAATTAATTCAGCAATTCTTTCAAAAAGCAATCTAAACGGAATTACCCTTTTATCTTTAGTTGCTTCTTTAGCTAAGATTTTGATACTTGAATTTAATCCTTCAATTGAATTTACGTTCGGCAAGCTTTCATAAAGTTTTTGAGCAACTTTTAATTCAGCAATTTTTTGAATAGATTTTTCAACTTCACCAAACTCTTCTTTCATAACTTGGATTGCTTCACCATTGAATCCAAAGTTTAAATTATCTTCTTCTAAGTAATGTTCAATTAATAAAGTGTAAAAACGCTTCATGAAAATTTCGTAATAATTTGTAGTAATTTTGTTTTCAATTAATAAATCAGCAAAATCTTTTAAATTAAGATCTACCATATCTGAGTAAGCTGTAATAAATTCAGAATAAGAATTTAGATAGTTAATATTTGAAATGTAAGAAGCAAGATTAAGTTTTAAGTTATTTAAAGGTAATAAACTAAAGTTCACTCTATTTTTTTCAAAATAAGATTGTAATTCTTCGAAGTTGTTTAATAAAGTTGTTGAACGAGCAATGCTTTCATCAATAATTGGGAATACATTATCTTTATTAAATAATCAACTAATTACTAATGAAATTTTATCGTTATCATAGAATAAAACATCTTTAGAAAGGTATAAAAATTTTTGATATCACTTTAAGTCATAAAGAGCATTTTCGATATCCGCTAAAGTTGTTGTATTTTTTGTATAAACCGCTCTATTGGTTAATTCTTGAATATTTGAATTTTTCTTTTGAATTTTTTCAATTAATTGAATTTCTACTACTAATTCTTCATAATTTGGTTTATCGTTTATACGATATAAACTTAAATCGTTTTTAATTTTACGGTACTCAGGTGAAAAAGCACGTTTAGCACCATTTTGTAGTTTATCTAACATTAAACGATATTTTTCGGCCGGAACATTATTAACTACTTCAACTTTATAAGTTTGAGCTAATTGCACTTTTAAAGCTTGTGCAACTTTAAATTCTGAAAGAATATTTTCAAAAATGTGAATTTCGTTATCTAGTTCATAAATTCTTTTAATTCTTTCATCAACAGTTCTAGCTTGCTTAACATGCTCTAAAAGAGTAACCAAACTTTTTAAAGTGTCTAAAAAAGGTGCGTTATCTTTAAAGTAAATATGTAATTTATTTTTTAAATTGCTATCAAGATATTGTTCTAAACTTTTAATATCTTTTTGGTTTATAGCTATTAAACTTTTAAAATGTTCCTTTTCTCTACTTGAATGAATAGCTTTAGTAAATCCAAATCAAGGATTATTATTAATATCTAAATCAATGTTGTTTGCTTTATTTTCAAGAGTTTCAACTTTCTTTTGAATTTCAAAAAGTTGATCTTGATTAATTTTTTCTACATCTTGAATGTTGAAAAATAAATCTTTGACTTTATCTTTTTGAGCAAATAATCCATAAAGTTGATATAAGCTTAAATTTAGTGGTTGACGTATTTGAGTAATTTTTTCATAATAGTCATTTAAATCAGCTTTTGTATTTTTATAACGATGAATTTTATCTTGAGCATAAAATTGCGGAACAGTAGGGATATCATCGGCACCTTTAAGTAAAGTTGTATATAAGTCTTTAATTACACCTTTTTTGTCAAATTCACTATCATGAATAGGAAGTGCAAAGGAACCTAAACCAATTTTATTTAAGTTACGTCAAACAACATCTAACGCTGCTTTTTTTTCTGCAACGAAAAGAACTTTCTTACCACGTGCAATTAACTCGGTAATAATGTTAGTAATTGTTTGAGATTTTCCGGTACCTGGAGGACCTTCAAGAACAAAGCTTTTTCCTAAAATAGCTGATTGAATTGCAGCTTCTTGAGAAGAGTCGGCATCAAGTTTATGATAGTAGTTTTGTGGATCTATATATTGATCTACTTCGGATTCACGTACTAATTCGCTATCAACTGGTGTTTGTTTGCTTGAAGTTAATTTTTGATAAAAATCACTTTCTAAAATTTTCTTTTCATTATCTTCTAAATCTTTAACTAAATTGATTTTGCTAAAACTAAATGTAGCTAATTCTAAATTATCTAAAATTTCTCAACGCTTATCTGAATGTTTTTCTAATTGAGCTAAAATTTGATTTTTATATTCTGTATAAACTTCATAACTTGATAATTCTTCGCTTCAATTTTTAAATTCAAAGTCTAAATCAAATTCAACTTTCATTTTTCTAATCAATGAGTGATTAAATAAAATTTCATCATCAACTATTTTAGCTGTAAATGTAGAATCAAAAGTTGTTTGAGAAAGTTCGGCATTTAAAAACATTAAGGGTGCATAGTGAGGTTTTTTGTCATTTGCATCATATCATTTTAGAAATCCGATGGCAAAGAAAAGCACATCGATTGCATTTTCTTCTTTAAAAAATTGTGAATTTTTCATCAAACTTCTTAAAACTTGTGTTTGTTTAGAACCACTTGCATTAGTAAAAAGTTCAATTTTTCCTTTATTTGCTTTTTTATTTTTGTATAAATCAATTATTGGTAAAAGTTCTGACTTATCATAATAATCTTTACGCGGTAAAACTTGACCTAAAACTTTAATTTCTTCTTTAACAGTTTTCTTAGATTTTGGTTCATCTTCTAAATCATCTTCATTATGATCGAATAAACGAGCAAAATTTACTGATTTATTAGTTACGACTTTACTAAAAAAATCTTTTAAGTCAGGAGCAATTATGCTGATAGTCCCTGACTTATTTTCTTTATGATTTAATGCTTTATTGTTTAAAGATAAGTCTAATAACTTTTCTTTTCAACGGTTTAAAGTAGTTGTATTTTTAGCCATAAATCACCTTTCATTTTGTTTAGTTTTTATATTATTTAAATTATATAAGTTTACTGATTAAATTAAGGTAAAAGATACTGAATTGAAAAATTTTTTCACTTAATAAAGGATTTAAATTTTTTCTTAAAATTAATATTCATTATTTTGAAAAATAAATTACCAAAATGTTTAAAACAAACAAATAACGAAAATTATTTAGTTGATAAACAAAAAATTGTAATTTTTTAATAAACAAGGTAAAATATAAGCGATTACATAAAGAGTTAATACTCTGGCAATCTAGATTAAATTTATAAATATATTTATAAAAGGGAGAAAAATAATGTCTGCAATTAAAAAAATTCATGCACGTGAAGTTTTAGACTCACGTGGTAATCCAACTGTACAAGTTGAAGTTTACACAGAAATGGGTGCTTACGGATCAGCTATGGTTCCATCAGGTGCTTCTACAGGTTCACGTGAAGCTCTTGAACTTAGAGATAAAGGAACAAAATACGAAAGCAACTGATTTGGTGGTAAAGGTGTTATGACAGCTGTCGATCACGTTAACAACGATATCGCTCCACATGTTGAAGGTATGGAAGTTACAGATCAACGTAAAATCGATTTATTAATGATTAAATTAGATGGAACACCAAACAAAGAAAAATTTGGTGCTAACGCAATTTTAGGAGTTTCACTTGCTGTTGCTCGTGCTGCTGCTGATGAATTACAATTACCACTTTACAAATACTTAGGTGGATTTAACGGACACCAATTACCAGTTCCTATGTTAAACGTTATTAACGGTGGAGAACACGCTTCAAACACAGTTGATTTCCAAGAATTCATGATTATGCCAGTTGGTGCAAAAACATTTAGAGAAGCTTTACAAATGGCAAACTTTGTATTCCACAACTTAGCTAAATTACTTAAAAAAGCTGGACACGGAGTTCAAGTTGGTGATGAAGGTGGATTTGCTCCAGATTTCAAATCACACGAAGAAGCTCTTGACTTCTTAGTTGAAGCTATTAAAGCTGCTGGTTATGTACCTGCTAAATCAGGTGAAAAAGCTGTTGCTATCGCTATGGACTGTGCTTCAAGTGAACTTTACGAAAATGGTGTATATACATTTGGTAAATTAAAAGCTGCTATCGATGAAAAAAGACCTGGTTTTGAAAACTTAACAGATGTTAAATTAACATTTACATCTGAAGAAATGGGTGAATACCTTAAAAACCTTGTTGCTAAATACCCAATTATTTCAATCGAAGATGGATTTGCTGAAGGTGACTGAGCTGGATTTGAAAGATTTACAGCTGAAATGGGAGATCAATTACAAATCGTTGGTGATGACCTTACAGTTACAAATACAGCAATTCTTAAACGTGCTATTGAAGAAAAAGCAATGAACTCAATTTTAATTAAAGTTAACCAAATTGGTTCATTAACAGAAACATTTGATGCTATTCAAATGGCTCAAAAAGCAAACATGACAGCAGTTGTTTCACACCGTTCAGGAGAAACAGAAGATACAACAATCGCTGATATTGCTGTTGCTATGAACGCAGGACAAATTAAAACAGGTTCAATGTCAAGAACAGACCGTATTGCAAAATACAACCGTCTTTTAGCTATTGAAGAAGAACTTGAAGATGCTGCAGAATTCAAAGGTATTAAATCATTCTACAATATTGTTAAATAATACAAACGAAATATAAAAAAGGCTTTTGCCTTTTTTTATATTGATTTAAAAAGTTAAAAATAATAAAGATAAAATTTAAAAGTTGTATATAAACTTTTATAATTTATTCATTCTTTTAGAAAGGAGTTCAATGCGCAAAAAAATAATTTGAGATTTATTTGGTGGTGGTTGCAACTCTTTGTCTAGAGCAATCATAGAATATGGTTTAGAAGAAAAATATCAAGTTTATACTTTCGATGTAGTTGAAACGCATAAAGAAAGTTTCAGAGGACAATTAGATTGTGATTTTCAAAAATATATAAATATAGATCTTAGTTCCAGTCATATTGTTACTGATTTTAGCAAACTTATAACTTTAAATGAAATAGAGTTACCGGATATTATTGTGAGTTCAACTTTATGTCAGTCTTTTAGCAAAGTTTTATCAATGACTGGTGGTGGAACTTGCTTTTGAAAACAATCAATTAGAGGTGATAAAACTTCACCCTTAATTGAGAGAAGTGTGGAAGAATTTGAACGTTTAAAAAGCGGATTTACTAAAAACTTAAAAGCAGATAAGCAACTGTTTATTAAGCGTTTGGGACAAAAATGTGCTGATAATTCTGTTAAACTGATTCGTCATTTTAAACCTCAATTTTGATATATCGAAAATCCAGATAGCTCAATGCTTTTCCAATATTTAGATGTAAATTTAGGTTTAAAAGGACATTTAAATGTTGCTTGTTATGGTTCTTACGGATTTGCACAAAATAAATCTGGTGGTTTTTATTCTAATTTAGAAATTCAACTTAAAAAGGAACGCAGACCAGCTACATATGAAACACAATGAGAAGAAGTTACCAAGGAATACTACAATAATTGAATAGCTCAAGTGAAAGAAAAAGCTAAAATAGGTGGTACAAACGATACTCGACATGTAAAAATTATTAATGGAAAATATTACCGCAGATGATACGTTGATAAAGGTTATAAAATAGGTGATAAAGGACATTCTTCCCTTAAGAAAACAACAATGACTTTGGGCAAGTTGGTTCGTGGTAAATATGTATTAAAAACAAAATCAGATTTTGATACTAAACAAATAGGTGAGGCAAATGAAACCTCGCATATTCCATCCGGTGTTTTTAAAGAGATTCTAGATGCTTTTGAAAATGCAGAAGTAACACGAAAAACTAAGACAAAAGCTTCTTGTATTCTTTCTGATGTAGAAGCTTTATAAAAA
Organism: Mycoplasma buteonis; assembly: GCF_000733865.1. GTDB lineage: Bacteria > Bacillota_I > Bacilli_A > Mycoplasmatales > Metamycoplasmataceae > Mycoplasmopsis > Mycoplasmopsis buteonis. Next base: position 50,999 of record NZ_JPOK01000006.1, on the reverse strand, counting down.
ATAAAAAACGAATAACTTGAGAAATAAAGGTTATTCGTTTTTTTATTCTAGGTTTTGATATTTATTATAAATTTTGATTAACTGACTTTGAATTTCTTCTGTACATTCTACATTTAAAAATTTTGCGAATCTAAAAATTTCTTTTACGTTAGAACCGAAATCAAAAATACATTCTTTTCCGTATTTCTGTTTAAAATAATACATAAATAAAGGGTATTTCTTTTCTAACTCTTTTCAATAACCAGTCAAAATAACAATAGTTTTGACTTGAAGGTTAAGTAAATCGTTATAGAAAAAATCGTGATAACCAAAATTACATTCAAGCTTTTCTCAATCACTTCCTGAAATTTGTTTAAATTTACTTTCTAAAAAGAAATATTTAACATTTTTGTAAAGCTTAGAACCTGTTTTGGAATTAGCGATAATAAAATCAGGATACTGAGAAGTCTTATAATCTATTCCATTTTCGTAAATAAATCTTTTTTTGAATAAAGATAATTTTAAATCTTCAATTTGAAGTACTTCTAAAACTTCCTTAATGAAGTTTTCACCAATTTTTTGTCCTTCTTTCGTTCTTCCACCCTGTGTTTTTCCACTAAATTTTTTTAATCCTTGTTTCATGTCAAAATTATATTAAATTTGCAAGTAAAATATTAAACCTATTTTTTACGGTTAAATGTTTAAAAATCGTTTTAATTAACTTTTTAATATATTTGTTTAGTTATAAAGTAAATTGATTTATTTTATATAATTATTTTATATTCTATATTATAAAACATTAAAAACGTTAAGGATTTTATGAAAAAATTATGATTAACAACTTTTACAGTGCCAACATTAATTTTGCCAAGTGTTGCGATATCGTGTAATATAGCTACAAATAATGGTGAAATTAAAATTAATTATAATGATGATGCAAATATTACTAAGCAGGATAAAGAGGATACTAAAAAATCTTTAAAAACAATTTATTGGATGCGTAATTTTGTATTAAATTCAATAACTAATTTTAGTGAAACTTTCAAATTAACTATTAATATTACTAGCGATAATTATGTTGCTGAAAATAAGGTTTTAAATTTGCCTAGACAGTTTTTAATGAACTTTTTTGGTTATAATTCAATTATTATTTCAGATTCAAATCAAATTGATTCTGAGAGATTAAATCATTATAAAAATCTAAATGATCGAACATATAGTGAAGATTTAAATCAACTTGAATTTAATAGTGAATTAGAAGCACAAAGACAAATTCTAAGAAAAATTATTAAAACTGTAATTGATCTAAATACCAGATTTACCAATTCAAAACAATAGGAGTTAAAATGCAAAAATTAACAGAACAAGAAGAAATTAGACGTAAAAAATTAGATGTCTATAAAGAAAATAAAATTGAAGCTTTTGCTAAGGCTAAAAATTTACAAAAAATGGAATATTCTGATGAGTTAGCTCAAAAATATGAAGCTATAAGTAAAGAAGAACTTGAAAACAAGCACATTGAAACAGCTATTTCAGGTAGAATTATGACAATGCGTGGACCTTTTATTTTATTGCAAGATTACCACGGAAAAATTCAAGTTTACTTTAACAAAAAAATGGATGAAAACTTAACAAAGTTAGTTGATACTTTTGATTTAGGTGACATTATTTATGTTGAAGGTATTGTGATGAAAACCAATACTGGAGCAGTAACGGTTAAAGCTAAAAATATTAAGTTACTTACTAAAGCCCTTAAACCATTACCAGATAAATTCCACGGATTAACAGATGTTGAAGAAAGATATAGAAGAAGATACGTTGATTTAATTACTAATGAAGAATCAAGAAAAACTTTCTGAACTAGAACTAAAATTATTAGTGCAATTCGTAGATATTTTGATAACTTGGAATACATGGAAGTTGAAACTCCATTTTTACATGATTATCTTTCAGGTGCAAGTGCGCGTCCATTTAAAACACACCACAATGCTCTTGATCAAGAATTTGTACTTAGAATTGCAACAGAAATTCCTCTTAAAAAATTACTTGTAGGTGGAATAGATCGTGTATATGAAATTGGTAGAATTTTTAGAAATGAAGGTATCGATACAACTCATAACCCTGAATTTACTTCTATTGAGTTTTATGAAGCATATACTGATTTAGAAGGTATGATGAATCGTACTGAAGAATTAATTAAAGGTATTGCAAACCAACTTGGGAAAGAAAAAGTTATTAATAAAGGTGTTGAAATTGATTTAACAAAACCATTTAGTCGTATTGATATGGTTGAAGCGGTTTCTAGTGCTACTGGAATAAACTTTAGAGAAGCAACTTTTGAAGAAGCTGTAGCTGTAGCTCAAAAATACGGAATTAAAGTTCAAAAATTCCATCAATTAGGTCACATTATTAATGAATTATTTGAAGAGTTAATTGAAAAAAATTTAATTCAACCAACCTTTGTATATGGACATCCTTTAGAAATTTCTCCTTTAACAGCTAAAGGTGATGATCCAAGATTTGTCGAAAGAGCAGAGTTATTTATTAATACAAAAGAGTATGCAAATATGTATACAGAGCTTAGTGATCCGATCGATCAACTTGAAAGATTTGAATCTCAACTTGAAGAAAAAAATAATGGTAATGATGAAGCTAGTGATATTGATTGAGATTTTGTTGAAGCTCTTGAATATGGAATGCCACCAGCGGGTGGTTGTGGAATCGGAATCGACCGTCTTACAATGTTGTTAACTGAAAAAGATTCAATTCGTGATGTTTTATTATTCCCAACAATGAAAAGAAGATAATAAGTTAAAAAAGCAATTATAATTATTGCTTTTTTATTTTTTCTAAAAAATTTGAAAAAAATTTTATTAATTTTTGAAAAAATTTTTTTGAAGTACAATATTAGTGTTATGAGATTAGAAAATGCAATGCGTAATAAGATGAATAATAAGTTTTTTCATATTTTTGATATGGAATTTTTTCGCTTGCTATTTTAGAAATAATTTATTAATATAATTAAATTTTTCAATAATAGGTAAGTGATTACCTATTATTTTTTTAGTTTAATTTCATAACAATTAATTTAAAAACACAACAAAGTTAGATAACAAAAAATAAAATTGAAAGAATAAAATTTATATTATGGAACAAACATACAAGGAATATAAAAAAATTTTAACCAAAATCATTTCTAATGACGGTAAGTGGTTAGAAACTAAAAGTGATTACTTAAATGATTTAAAAAATTTAGATAACAATAATTTTAAAATAGATTATTCTTATGCAACTAAAGCTTTTGAGAATGCAATTGATTTGTATATTTTGGATGAAAAACAATTTAAAGAAAATTGAAACGATTTTTTATTAATTGAAAAATGAAATAAATTTTGAGCTAATTCAAAAAATTCTTTTAATGTACAGTTAGGATTAATTCTACTTAGTTTATTTGTAGGAAAATCTAAATTAAATAAAGCAGATAATTTAGATAACTTAATACTTTGAACAAGATATATTTTTGCAGAAAGAAAATGAAATGCTGTTTATTTAGATATTATTGAGAGTTTAATTTTTGACTCAAAAGATAATTTTTTAAATTATCAAAAAGATTTAAAAAACTGTAAATCGCAAGATATAAACAATAATGACTGACGCTTTAGAGAAAAAATAGAAACAATTTATGAAGAGCTTCTAAAACAAAATAATAAATTTCGATTTTCTGTAAGTTATGCAAGTCCGAATGTATTTTGAGTTTCTCATCATAGAATATTTTATTTTTTAATTAAAAGAGCTTCTAAAAATATGATTTATAAAAGAGAAGAAGAAAAAGAAAACACCACTCAAATTAATGTTTTTAATTCTAAAATTACTGTTTCTGGTACTTGAGATGAATCTACTTTTTTCAAAAATAAAGAATTCAATTTAATTTTAGAAAATATATTTAGTTCTAATAAAGATATAAATAAAGAAAATCTGGAAAAAGATATTGAAAATGTTCTAAGTCAAAAATTTAAAGTTTGATCAATTGATGATTTTGATTATAGTTTTAATAGTGGTTTAGCAGGAATTATTTTTATCATGCTTTTATTCAAAATAAAATTTAAATCAAAATATTTTGATACACGAATTTTAGAATTAACAAAAAAACTAACTGATATTTACACTTTAGATTTAAGTTTTCAATATGGACTTTTAGGAATTATTTGAACCCAAAAATTAGTAAAACAAGTTTTTAAGATTAAAGATTTTGATAATTTAATTCAAAAACAGATTAATAGTTTATCTTTAGCATATTTAGCGATAAATAAAAGTTTAAGTAAAAAAGATAAATTTTTCATTTATAAAACACTCAAAAATATAAAAATAAAGTAGGTAAAATGACAATATTTAAAAAAGAAAAAGGATTAACACTTGTAGTTATTTTTCTGTCATTATTCGTAACTTGTTTAACTATTGTTGAAACGTTATTTTTGGCAAGATTAGTTGATTTTTTAACAGCAAAACAGATTCAAATTAATCAGATTTATTTTTACTTAGGATTTTTTGCCTTAGTAGGATTAGGGATTGTCCTTTTTTACTGAATTAACGGAATTATTAAAAATAAACTGAAAGTCCAAATAGAAAAACATTTAAGAAGTAAATATTTGCTTAAAATTTTAAACTTAAAGCTTTCAATCAGGGAAGAAAACTCACAAAAACAAGAGTTTTATTTGCTAACAAAAGCTTTAGAGCAATATTTAGAAGAATATTTAATGAACTTTTTTAATGTTTTAACCGCGTTACTTACAACTTTATCTATTTTAATAACAATAACAGTTTTAGCGCCGATTACAATATCTTATATTTTACCTCTCCTGCTAGGAGCTGTATTAATACCAATGCTATTTAATAAAAAAAGCCAAGAAATTGGTGAAATAATGAATGTTTTATTTGAAATTCCACAATCAAAAGATTTAATGTATTTAGAAAAACTTTTAAGTCAATCTTATAGTGGAAATAATCAAACATTAATAAATTTATTTGCTAATGATTTTAAAACAAATTATGCTCCAAAAATTAAATTAATGGGTAAAAAATATTCTAGCTATATGTTTTTCACTAGCTCTATTACGGTTTTATATTATGTTTTAACAGTTAGTCTATCTATTGTGGTAATGATTTTACAACCAACATGAATTAGTTATTCTGTATTAGCTTTAATTTTAATTAAAGCAAATTCAATTAAAGATCAAACTGGATTAGTGATGAGAACATTAGTTTCAATGATTTCGACAAAACAAATTATTAAAAATACTCAAAATGAGCTTAAATTAGAAAATTTAGGTAATTATCAAAAAGCTATAAAAGATTCTAATTATTTTGAAAGCTTAAATGTAAGTAATTTAAATCTAGGATATGATGATTTAACTGTCTTTGAAAATTTAAATTTACAAATTAATAAAGGCGACAAAATATTAATTACAGGTGCTTCAGGTTCTGGTAAGAGTACTTTATTAAAATTTTTAACAAATTTAAAGCTTAAATATAGTGCAGAAAATATTTTATTAGACAAAAAAACAGGAACTATTGAGGAATTTGCTCAAAAGCTTTTTGTTATGGGTAATGAAAATATTTTCTTGCAAGAAAATATTCTTAATAACTTGACAATGCTTGATAATAATAAAGAAGAATTAGCAAAGAATTTATTAAATAAGCTAGATCTTAGTCACATTAATTTAACAAATGATTTAGAAAGTAGTGTTAAAGAATTTTCACAGGGTGAAGGCCAAAGATTAATGATTATTAAAGCTTTATTAACAGATAAACCAATTTTAATTTTCGATGAAACACTCAGCAATTTAGATACAAAGGTAGCTAAAAAAGTGTTGGAAGTTTTTAAAGAAACAGAAAAAACAATTATCGTAGTTTCGCATACCACTAAGGAAGAAGAAGCTAAATTATTTAACAAGCACTGAAAAATTGAGGAAGGAAAATTATATGAAAATGAAATGAAATAAATACTATTGAAATGCATATAAAGTATGAGTTCCTAATTTAATTGTGCAGATTTTAGTTTCTGCTTTAGTTGTTTCAACAATGTGAATTTCTTATTTTGTTTTAAATAAAATTCAATTAGATAATTTATCAGGCGTTTTTGTTGTTATTGGAATTTATGTAGCTTTCGGTTTTCTTACTGTTATTTTAGAGTCATTAAAACAAGGGCTATTTCTTTGAACAATTTATGGTATGCACCTAGAAATTAGGAAAGATTTATTTAATGAGTTAAATAAAGTTCATCCTAAAAGTCTTAGAAAACATTCTAATGAAGAACTTATGAATTTATTAGAAAACGATGGGAACATGGTTGCTCAAACATTGCTAGTTTGAAATTTTGGAACAGAAGTTATTTTTCTTTTACTAGGATTATCAATTTTATATAGCTTTATTGCTTGACAAATTTTAGTGGTTTTCTGAGTAGTCGGAATTATTCAAGTAGTAATTAATACTTTAATTAGTATTAAAAGCACAAAAATAGCACCAAAAATCAATGAAAACTACAATGTTTTATATAACAAAACAAACAATGTTCTTACTAACGCAAAACAGTTTATTTTAGCAAATAAAAAAGAACTTTTAGTTTCATTTTTATCAAAAAAACTTTGAGGTTTTTATAAAACAGAGCTAAGATTAAATAATTGACAAACAACATACAGTTCCTTAAATAAATTTAATTATTGATTTTTTCAAATATTAACTTTTACAATTAGTGTTATCTTATTTAATTACAATTATGTTAATTTAAGTGTTGTTATACTAACTTTTTTACATTATGAAACTTTTGTAAACTATCTTTTATCATTAAGTCGTGTTAGTGATGGTTTTATGCAACTTAAACAATTTGGTTTAAAAATTACTAACTTTTTTGGAAATTTAATTTATAAAAATGTTTTAGTTAAAACAGATTTTACCAGCTTAAAACTTAACTTAGCAAGTTTTGGGTATGAAGAGAAAAAAGTTTTTGAGAATTTTAACTTTGAGATTTTAAAAGGTGAAAAAATTTACTTACAAGGTAAATCGGGTGCAGGTAAAAGTACTTTCATTAAATTGCTTTTAAATTTAGAAAACCTAACCAGTGGCGAAATTAAATTTAATGAATTACCATATTCAAATGAATTGGATTTATCAAAAAATATTGGATTTGTCGACTTAGAAACTAAATTATTAGAAAGTGATAATATTAATAGCATTATTTCTAATTATGAAATTCATGAAGAAAACGATAAAATTAGAAAATTAAAAACAATGTTTAATATTGACTTTGATTCTAAAAAGAATCTTAGTGAATATTCAACAGGTCAATACCAAAGGTTGGTGTTAGCTAATGCTTTTTATCAAGATAAAGATTTTTATATTTTAGATGAAGCATTAAGCAATCTAGACGAAGCTAATAGAAATAATATTTTTAACACCTTAATAAATACAGATAAAACACTTTTATTTGTATCACACCATTTCAATCAAAATCATATTACTCAATTTAACAAAGTAATTGACTTAAACAAGAATTAAAAGATTTATAAAAAAAGATTCAAGTGAAATCTTGAATCTTTTTTATATTAAATTTCTAAAATTGAACTAGTTGCACTAAAAATTTTATCAAAAAAGTTAATAGCAGCATCAATTTGTTCGTCATTTAGTTTGTTCATTAAATTTTCTTCAGGTACAGCTTGGATTGATAGTTTAAGTTGTAAAAGAATGGTTTTTAATACAGCAAATGATAAATCATTATTTTCTGTAAGAAAATCACTTCCAAAATCACTTGTATTTAAGTTTTTAGAAACGGTTAAAGTAAAAGCTAATTTTCTGTTTATAGTTAAAACTGCTGAATCGTTATCTTCACCCATTTTTTGTTGAATTTCAGCAATTTTTGATTTTGTCTTTGTTAAAACGCTTTCGTAATCATTGATATTAAAAGTTCCTCAATCTAAATTAATTTTTACAGAATCATTTTCAATATTTGAATTTAGTCCATTGAATACAGAATTAAACATCGGAGAGCTTTGTGACTGAGCACCAGTTCAGAAAAATAACATAATCAAATTAGCTGGTAAATTGGTAAAAGTGTCAACAAGCTTTTGCATTTTAGGTGCTGTTTCTTCTACGTTTATATTAGCAATTGTATTTAACTGTTCTTTAGAAACAAGAGTTTTTGATGTAGCATGAACTGTAGCTTTTATTTGAAATTCTGTGTCATTAGATTTTAGTAATTCATAAGTTTTTAGGTATAAATCTTTAAGAAATTCTTTTGAGCTAGCGTATTGAGTGTTTGTGCTTTCAACTCCTTCAGTTGCAGCTGGTTGTTCTGTTTGTGATGCTTTAACTGTGTTTTCTTTTTCTTTATTTTGGTTTTCTGTGTGACCACAGCTTGCTGCAATAGGTAAAGTCGCAAGACCACTAATTGTACCAAGTGATAAAAATATTTTTTTGTTCATATTATCCTTTCATTCTTTAACATAAATTATAAATTAAAAAGCATTTTATTGTGTATGAATTTTGAGTTAAAAAATGAACTTAAAAAGTTCATTTTAATTATTAAAACCACTAAATAACCCTTCAATAAATTTATCAAATGTTTGTGGATTTTTACGAGCTGCAGAAGTAACAGATTTAGCTAATGAATCAAAAGAGCTACGTAAAGCCTCTCTGTAGTTATCTGATAATTCTGATGAGGGTTCTTCGAAAACAATTATATTATCATCATCTTGAGCTAGCTTAAAGCTATCAAAGGCTACTTTTAAAAATTCGTTATTACCGTATAGTTGATTTATTTCTTCTTTTGATTGAGTGTTAAATCCTTTTATAGGAGTAATGTAGCTAAAATATTTTTGAATAAATTCGATAGGAGTTAAAGTTACTTTTTCGTTTGGTTTTTTGCTGTCTAATATAAAATCATATTTTTCATTGCTTAAAAGTCATTTCGCAAATAATTTTGTAGCAATATCTGACTCTCGGTTTGATTTAATTCCTATTAGCGAAGGTCCTTGTGAGAATACTGAACCAACACGACTATTTTCATTTCAAAACATTGGTGCTTTTAAAGTTATCATTTCCTTTTCATTTAATTGTTGTTCAGTAGTTAATAAGGAAATAATGTATCCAAGAGATTTAATAAAATCTTCAAATGGTTTAGTCATTTGATTATTTTCTAATTCATTAGGTTTACCGTCTGGAATTATAAAAATTAAAGACTGGTTTTGATTATCTTTTTGCACTAATGTTCCGGCGTAAAAATTATTTTCTTTAAATTTATTAATAATTTCATCAGCAGGAGTCATTTGATCTGTCAGCTTAATCACTAAACTTAATGTATTGTCATTTATGTTTGCTATTTTGCTTTTAAGAAGAGTAGCATCAGCATCAGAAGCAACTTTGTAATCATATTTACCTAATTTTGACTTTTCAAAATTAACATCATAAATCGGAGTGTTGTATTTTCCTAATAAAAGTAATTGATTCTCTTTTTTAACATTTTTATTTATTGTCATTACATTTTTTCAATTATCTTTTAATTCATATTTAAATTCGAAAGCAGAAAGTTTTGAATGATTAAAAGTGTAACCTGTGTCTGCGTTATTAAAAAAAGTATAAGCATATCCAGCAGTAGAACTTAGAGAAAAAGCAAATTTATGAAGTTTTTGTGCATTAGAAGAATATGCACCACCAGGTTGAATTACTAGACCACCGCTTTGTACTGCTTTACTGATTAAGTTATAAATTTTTCTAGCATTTTTTGTTGCTTGATTATCGTGTTTTAAATTATCAAAACTAACAGAAGTAACTCCTTTACTAATATAAGTATAACTATTTAATTCTTTTAAATCTCCATTTGCAAGAGAAACCATTGCTGGTTCTAAGATTGCTGGAGTATCATCAACACCAAAAATATGAACACCAGCTTTAGCAGGATTATTATTGTTAACAGAATTAACAAAAAGTTTTTGCATGAAAGAAGAAAACTCTAATATATCAGTAATATTTTTAAAATAGTTAACATCAAAAATAGCGTATGACTTACTTTTTTGCAATTCATTACTAATTAAGTTTTTTATTTCAGCAACAGGTAAACCTCAGTTGTTTGAAACTCCCTCTCAATCTTGTTTTCCTTTTTCTTGAAGTTCTTTATAAAATTCTTGTGTTTCATTATTATTAGCCAATTGTCCACCGTTATCAATTAAATTCTTTATTAAGTAATAAAGAACAGGTCCATTTATTGATAAAACATTAGTGCTTTTAAAAATAGGTAAAGTATATGTGGAAGGATTATAAACATTAGCAAAGTTGAAGTTACTGTAGATAAATTCATCAGCAAAGTTACTGATATCTAAATCGTACTTTTCTTCTTGATCATTAAAAGATAGTAGCATGTTTTTATTTGCTAATTTAGCTGCAACTGAATTGTAGTTTAAAACTAAGTTTGGTATTGTATCAGCAGCAGAACTACCCGAATTAAGTGCTAGCTCTAGTGCATTACTAGCTGCTGGATAACCAGAACCTAGTGTTTTAATTTTCACTGCTTTAAGTTCAGGATTAGCTTCTTTATGTAAGTTTACGTAATCATTATATGTATTTACGAGAGCTGTCAAAGCTTTACCTTGAATACCTGTTGCTCCAAAGCTCGCTCCTAAAACAATCTCATCTCTTTTGGATACAGCAAAAGATTGTTTAGTTGGGTTTGCTCCAACTGTAGCTGAATCTCTTCTATTTTCAATTGTTGTCCCAAATAAAGTTTCTGAATTATTTTCTATATTTGTAGATGTATCTGTTTGTGTATTTTCAACTATTTCTTGACTTTTTTCTGAAACACAGCTAATTGCAGCAAGAGGCAAAGCCGATGCTAAAGTTAAATTCAAATATTTTGTTATTTTCATTATTTCTCCTCATTTTTATTTTTTAAAAAAAGTTGTGGATACTTATTATAACTAAAAAATAATTTGTTAAGAAAGTTTTATTAATTTTTCTTTTTAAAAATTTTTATATCTTATTTTAAGGCTTAAAAGTATAGAAAATAAAAAAATCGCTTACTGCGATTTTCATTATTTAATAGTTTGAAATTCGTAAAGTGTGATAACTTTCTTAGACATTTTGTTAAGTGTTTCTAACTCTTTTTTAAAATCTGGATTTGCGGTAAACTTACCGTATTCCTCTTGTGATGATCAACGTTCTACTAATATTACTTTATCATCATTTTGAATTCCATATTCAAATGATAAGTTCATTTCTAACATTCTAGTCTTTTTTGAAAACACATAGATATAGTCTAAAAATGGTTTCATTTTTTCTGGATTAATTACATATGTTGTTGCTTTAACAAAAATCATTTGTTTGCTCCTTAATTATTTTTTAATCCGTTCAAAAAACATGAAAGAATTTACCTGATTAATGTTATCAAATTTATTAAAGTTTGAAACTAAATCAAGGAAAAAACTTTTGACACCTAGAGCTTTAGCTACTTCATCAATTTTATTAGGAAGCACAACTTGTAAATAAGATGCTACAGCATAAATTCCGTTTAATAAAATGTTTAGCACTTGATTTAAGCGGTTTAAGTCTTCTTTTAAAGTTCATGGTTTAGTTTCATCAATATATTTGTTTAGCTCACTTGATAAGTTTATTGCAACTTTAATAGCTTTATCTACTTCAAATTTATCAAAATGTTCTGTAAATTGTGAAACAGATTTTCTTATTTTTTCCTCAATTTCTACATCAATTCCAAGTGTTGATGGAACATGTCTAAGTGGTTCAGCAAAAGAATTTGACTTCATTTTTAATGTTCTAGAAACTAAGTTACCAAAATTATTAATTAAGTCCGCGTTAATAACATCTATAAAACGATCGTAATCAAAAATACCGTCCTCACCAAGAGTTATTTGTGAAGCTAGATAATATTTAATCATTTCAGGATGAAATTTTTCTAATAAAGCGTATGGATCAACCACATTTCCTTTAGATTTTGACATTTTTCCTGTTGGTGTTACTAATCAACCGTGTGCTTGAATTTTACTTGGCATTCTTAAATCTAATGCTTTTAAGAAAATTGGTCAATAAATCATGTGGAAACGAGCAATTTCTTTACCTAGTAAGTGCACAATTTCAGTATTTTCATTTTCTCAAAAATCTTTAAATTTTTGAGGCTGCTCAATAAGTGCAGGATTATAACCTAAAGCTGTAATATAATTGCATAAAGCATCTAATCAAACGTATAAAGTGTGTTTTTCATCTTCATTAACTGAAATACCTCAACTAACATTTGTCCGTGTAACAGAAAGGTTATCTAATCCTTTTATTAAAAAATTGTTTAACATTTCTTTAACAATTTTTTCAGGTGCTACAAATTGAGTATTTTGAGTTAAATAATTAATTAATCAATCACTAAATTGTTTCATGTCAAAGAAATAGCTTTCTTCAGACACAGTTATTAATTCATGATCACTTGTTGGATGATAAAATTTATCACCTTTTTTAACTGCTTGAGTTTCTGTCAGAAATTCTTCATCACTAACTGAGTAAAGACCTGTATAACTATCTTTATAAATAATTTTTTTGCTTAAAAATTTACTAAAAATGTTTTTAACACTTTCTTTGTGCTTAGAATCTGTGGTACGTGAGTAAATATCATAATCAATCCCAAAATCTACCCACATTTGCTTGTATTTTAAAGCTAATTCATCAACAAGTTGATTTGGAGTTTTCCCTAGTTCTTTAGCTTTATTAAAAATCTTTTGTCCGTGTTCGTCACTACCAGTAAGCATTAAAACTTCGTAACCTGATATTTTTTTATAATTAGCAATCACTCAAGCTAAAGTTGTTGTGTATAAATGACCAATATGCAAATTACCACTTGCATAATAAATTGGTGTAGTAATATAAAAACGTTTTTGCATGTTTACTCCTATTATTAAACTTTTATAGGTTTATAAAGTTTTTTTATTTCAGGTAAATAATCATGATCTAAGTAATTTTCTGAATCATGTAAATATAAGTTAGGTAAAAAATGTACACCTCAGCCAGCTTGATAGCGAGCTTCAATTAAAACAAATTTAGGTTTGTCATTAACTCTGGGTAAAATTTGTTGAATTCTTTTGGGTTCAAAATTATATTGACGTAAAAGAACAAAAGCGTCAACCATTCGTTCAACTGGAAGCACCATTGTAAAGAATCCTTTTTGCTCAATAATTTTTGAAGCTCCTAAAATTAATTGCTCTAAATTTAAGTGAACTTCATGAGTAGCAATTAACTTTGATTGTGAAATGTTCTTTTTATGTTTTGTTTTATCAAAAGGATAAAAAGGTGGATTACAAAAAATGAATTGATATTTTTTGTTATTTTGTTTATTAAATGCTTTTCAATAGTCATTAAAATCACTAGTGATTACCTTAATTTGTTCTTCTAAATTGTTTAATTTTACATTATACTGAGCTAATTCACTAGCTTCAGCTTGAATTTCAACCGCATCTATTTTCAGTTGCTTATTACGTGAAGCTACAAAAATACTTAAAGCTCCATTATTTGTACCTATTTCTAAACCGCGTAACATTTTAGAGTTTAAGTAAATAAAATTACCTAATAAAATGGTGTCTACCGAATAATTAAACATTTCTTTATCTTGATAAACATATAAATCAGCATCAAAACCTAGAGAATTTTTTACTAAAATTCTATTTTCGTTTGTGAGTTTTGGTTTCATGTTTATTTTTTGTGTTAGTTTTATGGACTTTATTTTCTCTAGCTTTTTTCTGATTTTCTAAGAAAGTTGGATATAAATCAGCTAATACGCAATCCACTTTTCCTTCTACTAAATCTACACCAGTAACAATTACATCTACGTAATCACCTAATGTAAAAGTACGTTTTTCAGAAATTAATTTAGTAAGAGTTTCGTTAGCTTCGTATTCTCCGTCAAAAAGATTGCTACGGTGTACTAATCCACTAGCTTTAAAATCAAATTCAACAAAGAAACCAAATTGCATAATACTTAAAATTTGAGCTCTGAATTGTTTACTAACTTGGAATTTTAAAAATTCTGCAAATTTTAAATCATTAACATTTCGTTCGATTTGAACTGCTTTTTGTTCACTTTTTGTGTTTAAATCACCAAAAATTGGTAATTGTTCACGCATTAATGACACTTTATCCATTTCTTTGTTAATTAATGCGTTTCTAATAATACGGTGAATTACTAAGTCAGGATATCTACGAATTGGGCTGGTAAAATGACAGTAATATTCACTTGCTAGTCCAAAGTGATGTACGTTATCAGGTGAATAAACAGCTTTTTGCATAGTTCTTAAGAAAAGCAATTTAACAAAATCGTCATTTCTTGTTTCTTTAACTTTATTGACTAAAGCTGCAAAATTTTGAGGATTAATATTATTGGCTGTAATTCCGTCCATTGAAATTCCAATAACTGATAAAGCATTTTTTAATCCTTCTAACTTATCTGCATCAGGTTTTTCATGAACACGATATAAAACAGGAAGTTTATTATCAAATAAAAACTTAGCCACAGTTTCGTTAGCACGAACCATAAAATCTTCAATTAAAACTTCGCTAAATCCACGCTTATTAATGATGATTTCTTTTACTGAACCATCTTCATTTAATTTAATTTTTGGTTCATCAATTTCAAAATCAATGTAACCTTGTTGCATTTTATATTCGTGCAAGATTAAACTGAGTTCACGAGCTTGGTTAAGCATATTTTTAAGCTCTTCAACAGCAGGTTTATTTTGATGTTCTTCATTAATTAATCCTGTTTCGAAATATTTATCTACTTGTTTATAGGTTAAACGGAATTTTGATTCAATAATTCCTTGAAAAATATTAGTTTTAACAGTATTTCCGTATTTATCTATTTCTGTTTCACAAGCAAGCACAAAGCGATCTTCGTTTGGATTTAATGAACAAATTCCGTTTGACAGTTCAACAGGTAACATAGGGATAACGCGGTCAACTAAATAAATACTGGTTCCACGTGCTAAAGCTTCTTCATTTATTTTGGTTTCCTCGCGAACGTAGTAAGAAACGTCGGCAATATAAACACCTAAAAAGTAATTTCCATTATCTAATTTTTTAACAGTGATTGCATCGTCAAAATCTTTAGTATCATCACCATCAATGGTAACAATCATTTTATCTCTTAAATCAATGCGTTTAGATAAGTCTTCATTAGCAATTGTGTTTGGAATTAAATTTATTTCTTCCTCAAGTGTTTCTGGAAACTTACTTGGAGCTTTAATTTGCTCTAAGTAAGACTTAACAAACACCATTGGATCAGCTTCGTTAGTAATAACTTTTTCAATTTGAATAAGTACACTTTTTTCTTCGTATTTCACAACTTTAGCAACAACTAAATCATTTAGTTTTGTAGCAACAACTGAAGAGACTATTTTATATTGAATTGTTTTAAAACGCTCTTCTACTGGTACAAAATATGTAGTTGAGTTTTTTTGCTTAATAAAACCAATAATTTCTTGGTTTCCACGCTCGATAATTTTTGTAACTACACCATGTGTTAAATCACTTTGTTTATCTTTTGGATTAACGTAAACATTAACTTGAACAACATCATTATGAATGGCACTATTGAAGTTAAAGCTTTTAATAAAAACGCTTTTTTTAGTGTTATTAACTTCATCAATGTCGTAGTCAACAAATCCAAATGATCCTTTAGTTGAAACACTAAGAGTTCCAACTATTGTTTCTTTTAAAATTGGTGCATAATATTCATCTTTGTTGTTTTTAAAAATTTTGTATTCTTTTAGAAGTACTGACAAAATGTTAGTTAAATCTTTATTGTTTCGCATTGAAATACGAAAATGTTTAGCAATTTCTAAAAATGATCTTGAAACAGCCTGCTGAATATATTGATATATTTTTTCCTTATCCATCTTAATTCCTCACAATTTTTTGTTTTTCATATTATTTAATAATATGAATATAAAAATAATCATAGCATATTTATAGCTTTATTTGGTTATTGCCTATCCATTTAATAAAAAACATCTCGTAAGAGATGGTTATTATGAATGGTTAGCTAATACAGATAATAAAACAGTTAAAGTGATTAATGTTAAACCACCAATCATCATGCTATATTTTAAAAACTTTTTAAATCCTCTTTCTTTTGAGTTTTTAAAAAGATCTAAGTCATTTGAACCAACCAAAGCACCAGAAAAACCATTTGAATCTGGTGACATTAAAAACGAAATAACAACAAGAAAAAATCCTAAAATAATTAATAAAGTTACAATGATATACATGTTTTCCTAATCTAGATATTGTTTTAAGTAGTGAGCAACTGCACTTTCGTCGCAAGTTCTTTCTAAAACTTCATCTGCTTGTACTTTTAAATCGTCATGGGCGTTACCTACGGCGATTAATTTCCCAATTTTTCCCTTAGTTGATGCATCATTTAATGAATCACCAAAATGTATTGCTTTACTTGGATCTAAATTTAAATAATTACATAAAAATAATTCAGCATTACCTTTTGAAATTCCTTGAGGTGTAATTTCAATTGCATTATTTTTATCACCTGCTAAAGTAAGTTCTAAAACATCTTTATATTTTTCTTTTAATTTTGGAAAAGCTTTTTGTAATTTTTTAGCACTTCAAGGATTAGTAGGTAAAACAAATGCCTTTTGCATTTCAAAAGAATTAAAATCAATTTGTGAATAACTTTTTGCTCATTTACGGTAATGATTACTCATGAACATACGAGTAAAAAAGTTAGGTGTAAAACTAAGCTCTTGATTTTTAGAGTTAAAAATAACGTTTAAACCGAATTTTCTTAAATCATTACTTAGTTTTTTAACCACATCAGCCGGTGCTGTTGTTTTGTGAATTAATTGATTGTGTCAGTAAATTTCTGCACCATTTCAAGTTATATATGAATCTAATCCAATTTTTTCTACAATTCTACGTGTATTATTATTTGCACTACGTCCAGTACAAATCACTACTGGAAAAAGTTTATTAACTTTTGATAGAACATCACAAGTAAAATCACTAGGATCTTTCATAAATCATTTTGGAGCTGGTCCGTCTAATGTTGTTCCGTCTAAATCTAAAAAGACAATTGATGGTTTGTTCATTGAATTCCTTCCGTTTATTTTATATTTATTATTTAAATTTTAAACTATTTAATTTTAAAACTTAAAACTGTTTTCAAAAGCTTTAGAAAACTCTTTATGATTTTCTGTTTTTATTTATATAAAATTATAAACTATCTTAATTTTTAAACTTAGGTTTATTTATAATATGTAAAAGTATAAAAATGAAATATAATAAATAATATGAACTTAAGTAAGATTTTTGAAATGCAAAAAGCATTAGATCAAAAAATTAATTTAAAAAGACTCAAGAACCATCCTGAACTTTCAAAAAAAGATGTGGAAGTTCAAAAAACGCTAGCATTAATTATTGAGGCTGGTGAATTTATTAACGAAGTACAAAGCTTTAAATATTGAAAAGTTCATCGTGAAATTAAAAGCAATAATGTGACTGAAGAATTTGCTGATTTAATTCATTTCTTAGTTAATTTTGGTTATGAGTATCAAGTTAATCCTGAAATTGAGCCTGTGTATGTTAGTGATGACATTAATCGTCAATTTCAAGAATTATTTATTAGCATTACTAATTTAATGCAAAATATTTGTGCAGACACCATTTACCGTGCTTTTCAAATTGCGATAGGTTCATTTTTAATGCTTGGATATGGTTATGAAAATCTTTTTCAAGCTTACTTTTATAAAAATCAAAAAAATTACAAGCGTTATTACAGTAATTATTAGTTTTGATTATAATTTATTTATGCCTCAGTGGTGGAATGGTAGACGCTGCGGACTCAAAATCCGCTGGAGCAATCCGTGCAGGTTCAAGTCCTGTCTGAGGCACCAAATGTTAAAAAATAACACCAAAAGAAAGGTAAATAGATATGGATAAAAAATATGAAACATTAGCAAGTAGACTTGATAAATACATGTCAATCGAAGCTATTTCTAGATTTGAAGAACCAGTTGTTGATGAGTTAAAAGCAAACTTAGCATCTGATTACGAGGTTTCTCGTGATAAATTAGGTTCAGTAATTTTCTTCAAAAAATCAAAAGTAGCTAACGCACCAAAAGTGATGATTGCTGCTCACATGGATGAAGTTGGTTACATGGTTAGAGAAGTTAAAGACAACGGTAATATTTTAGTGACAACAATTGGTGGTGTATGACCAAATGTAGTAATTGGTACAAAAGCAATTGTTGTATCAGCAAAATTAGGGAAAAGATATGAAGGTGTTTTTGGACACACATCAATTCACATTTTAGATAGAGATAAAATGGGAAAAGCTATTACAGCTGATGAGCTTTTTGTAGATTTAGGTTTCAAAACTAAAAAAGAAGTTGAAGAAGCTGGAATTCAAATTGGTGACAAAATTTTTATGACAGGTGAAACAATTCACTTTGCAAACAATATCATTGGTGGAAAAGCAATGGATAACCGTGCAGGTGTAACTTCACTTGAAACTATTGGTAAAAATTTAGCTAAACTTGACTTACCTTGTGATTTATACTTAGTTGGAACAGTTCAAGAAGAAGTTGGAACACGTGGAGCTAAAACTTCAGTATCAATTCTTAATCCTGATGTTGCTTTCGCTCTTGATACAGGAGCAGCTCACGATACAACAGGAGCTAAACCAGGTACACCAGTATTAGGAAATGGTGTAAGCATTCTTGTTAAAGATGGTGGAACACTTCCTGATCCAAAATTAGTTGAAATGTTAATGCAAATTTCAAAAGAAAAAGAAATTCCTGCATATAAATATGTAGCTGGAGGTGGTGGAACTGATGCTGCTGAATTACAATTTGCTCCTGGTGGTGAAAGTGTTACAACAATTTCACTTCCGCAAAGATATCTTCACAGTCCAATTGGATTATGTTCATTAGTGGACATCCAAGCTGCAATTGATTTACTTACAGAATTTGTTAAATCATTTGACGCAAACGCATATGACTCAATTTCATATAAATAAAAAGTAGTGCCCTTTTAAAGGCACTATTTTTTTTATTCTAATATTCTATTTAATTCTTTTTTAAAATCATTTCCATGTCCCTGAGTATTAACATGAGCAAGCTCATGAGCTACAATACTTTTTAAAAAGAATTTGTCATAACAATATAATGCAGAGCTATATATAATAGTATTTGTTTTTTTAGAATGCGAAGCATAAGAGGTAGTTTTATCACGCATTTTTGACTTCTGTGAAGGAATATTATATTTATTTTCAATTTCTTTTTGCATTGTTTTTAGCAAGTTTAAAACATAATTACATACTTGATCTTTGATTGTTTCATGAAGGTTCTTTAAAACTTCAATTTCTAATCAAGATAAAGTATGTCCTAAAAGAACTTTATCATAAGATTCTTTCGCTACCTGTTTAAATGTACTGTTACTTAATTTTATTTCTAAAAAAACTTCATTACTGATAGTGCTTTTTATTTCTCAAGTATTACAGTCCAGGTAAGAAGGTATACCTAAAAAGTAAAAGCTATATTTGAAATAATTAAACATTAATATTTGTGAATTTATTATTTTTTGAGCAAATTTTTCTAAGAAGTTTCGAAGCTCAAAATCATTTCAGTTTATATCAGTGATTTTTCTCGCATGAATATACATTTTAGGAATATTTACATCATTTTTAATTTTATAAATTTTATTTAAAGTAGGAATAACTTCAAAAAATAACGTTTGATTGTTAATTATTATTTTATAGTAATTTGAGTTTTCATAAAAACTGGATAATTTCTCATGCTGATATAATAAAGGCTGAATTTTTAATTTGTTTATCATTATAAAAAAAGTAGTTTACACTACTTTTTTTCCTTGTCATTTTTATGCATTTGGGTATATGAATAAATTTTTTCAGCAAGTTCTTGTTTTGACATAGTTTCGTAACCGTAAATTTTTAACATTTTTGCTATTTCAAAAAGTTGTTCGTTAGGTAATTCTAATAATTTTTTAATTTCAGTTTTTTGTTCTTCGCTAACAGTTTGAGTTTCTTGAGCAGTAGAGCTCTCTTCTGTTTCTTGGTTATCACTAAATCCATCTTCTGTAGTTTGGTCTTGATTCATTTGACTAAAATCAAAGTTAAAACCAGCATTATTTTTTTGAAAATCATTTAAATATTGCATCATTTGACGTTGTTGCTCAATGATAGAATTTCTAATATGCACAGCATTAAATTGTTTTCTAATTCTTGAAACTGGAATTTGTACGCCTAATCAAATTAAGACTGTAAGAATAACAAAAACAATTTGAATAATTCAGAAAATTTGAAGAGTAGGAGCATCATCACTAAAATTATATGTTTGTCCACTTCCACTATTGAAAATAGCGTTTCAAAGAATTTGAAATAAATTGTAAAAACCTAAAAATGAAAGGGTAAGTAAAGAACCATTTGATAATTTAGAAAAATCTTTTGCTTTATAAGACGAAATAACACCTTTGATATAAAATGCAATAACTAATGAAAGTATTACTAAAATCGCAAGTGCATATCCAATTATATTAAAAATAATTTGACG
The DNA here is from genome assembly GCF_000733865.1 of Mycoplasma buteonis. Classification (GTDB taxonomy): domain Bacteria; phylum Bacillota_I; class Bacilli_A; order Mycoplasmatales; family Metamycoplasmataceae; genus Mycoplasmopsis; species Mycoplasmopsis buteonis. The sequence continues at coordinate 30,405 of NZ_JPOK01000006.1, read as the reverse complement.
AATAATTTGAGAGCTTTCAGGTTGAATTGCAAGTATTGTTTTGTAAGATTTCTCTATTTCAGCATAAATACTTTGGTAGTTAATTGCTGGATAAATTACCATTGCTATTGCAAAAGCTAAAAGAATCAAAATACCAATACCTAAAGTGATAATTCAAGGTCTATATTTTTGTTTTTCTGATTCTCAAAGCTGTGCGATAGTTGTATTGTCGTTAACTAAATTAAACATATTTCTCCTATTCTGAAGTTGCTAGACTTTGCTCGTTTTGAATAAATTCATCAAAATCAAAACCAGAAACTTCGAATTCTTTTGGCATTGGTGAGTATAATGTAATTCTTTTATTTAAAATTGGGTGAATGAATGTTAATTTATAAGCATGTAAACGTTGTCCGAAATCATCAATTTGCTTATTATAAATAGGGTCACCATAAATTGGATTTTTAATAAATGCCATATGTACACGAATTTGGTGGGTTCTTCCCGTTTCTAATTCACATTGAATTAAAGTTTTTGGAAGACCGTCTAAATAAAATGTTTTTAATAAAGTAGCGTAAGTTACAGCGTGTTTAGAATTTTGGTTAGTAACTGCCATTTTTTGACGATCTTTAACACTTCTTCCGATAGGCAAGTCAAGTTTGATTTTTTTATCTTGTAAAATACCATCACAAATAGCTAAATATGAACGATGAATGTCATGTTTAGCAAACATTTCTGAAAGTAACTTATGAGTATTATTATCTTTTGCAATAATTAATAATCCACTTGTATCCTTATCAATACGGTGAACTATTCCTGGACGAAGTACTCCGTTTTCATTTGATAAATTATTTTTAAAGTGATATAAGAGTCCATTGACTAAAGTATTTTCACTATGTCCAGGCGCCGGATGAACAATCATTCCACTTGGTTTATTAATTACACAAAGATAATCATCTTCATAAACAATATCTAGTTGCATTTCTTGTGGTTCGATATTAATTTCTTTATCAATTACTCTTTCAATTTTAATTTCTTGTCCCTCACGAACTTGAAATTTTGGTTTATTAACTATCATTCCGTCTACAGAAATTACATTTTCTGCAATTAATTGCTTAATATCATTTCTTGAAATTTCAGTATTATTGGCAATATATTTGTCAATTCTGTCTTTGTATAAAACTTTTAATTCAATCATATCTTAAATTATATATTATAAAGCGATATTTTAGTCGCTCGCAAATCATTTGAGAATAGCTTATTCACGGAATAATTTGTTTTGTTTTTTATATTCGTACTCTTTGACAGTTTCTTTTAGCATTTTAATGCAATATTCATCACTAAAAGGCATAACTTTTTGTGCATGTAATCATAAAATTGTTAAGTAATAAACAAGAATTTTTTGTTGAACTAAGTATTCTTCTCAGTAACTATCATATTCATTTAAAAAGATTTCTTCTTGTTCCTCAGTTAAAAATGATCCACAAATAAAGTAAGCTAAATCAAAATGTTTGTCACCCATTGAAGAATATTCTCAATCAATAAAAAATACTTTATCATTTTCATCTACTAAAATATTACCTAAGTATAAATCGTTGTGCAATGGACGATTATTTTCAGAGTTTTTTAAAATTAAGTTAATTCTTTTATAGTATTCATCAAGTACATCTATTTTTATATTTTTTTCTTGAAGTACTTTGCGATATTCTTTCACACGAGCCGCAATGTTTCTTTTAGGGAATTTTAGTTCTGAATCATGCAATTTTTTAAAATTGTTAGCAATTTGTTTAAGTACATTTGGTGTAAATTCTAATTTTTTAGTTTTGATTAACTCTCAAATCACCTCTGAATCATCGTTTTTTATTAATTTAGGAACAAAATCAAAATTTTGTAGGATTTCATAATTTAATTTATGATTAAAATTATTTTTAATCTTTTCTTGGTAAAAATATTTACCATCTTGGTAGGAAATATTAGTGTGTCCCTGTTCAATTTTTGTTTTCATTTTTCTCCTTTAACTTTATTAAATATAATTTTATTATAAATTGACTAAATTAAACTTTATAAGGGGAGAAATGAAACAAACCATAGTTTTAGATATTGGAAACACAACAATAGATGTAGCTTTTTTCAATGAAAATACACTATATAAAACAGCTAAGTTTTACCATGAAGATATTGAACAAGAATTTTTATATGCTATTGCTAGTGAGATTAGTTCTAATTCGAAGTTAGTGGTTGGTTATGTAAATAAAACAGCTTTTAATTTAGTTTATAAATACTTAAAAAACTTTTTTAGTTCAATTCAAATTATTAATGACTATACAAAATGAGATTTTAATGTAGCAGCCGGTTTAAAATTTGATGAATTAGGTATAGATATTAAAGCTATTTGTCAATATTTAAAAGATAATAAGATTGCAAAAAGTCATATTTTTATGCTCGGAAGTGCTAATGTAAAGCTAAATTACACTGATTTTAACCTAAAAAGTGTATCTATTTCACCTGGATTAGAACTACAATTTAATGCTTTAAAAGACTACATTTATGCCTTTAATTCACTCAATTTTAATGATATTTCACAGCTTATTACAGATGAATTAAGTAGTGGTAAAAACACAAAAGAAGCTATTGCTTTAGGGTTAAAAAACAGCTTAATTGAGCTTGTTTTACCATATAATTCAGATGATATTTTAATTACCGGATGTAATTTAAAATACCTACCTATAATAATAAAAAATAATCCAAATAAATATGATTATAACCTAGTGTTAAAAGCATATTTTTGAGTGTCAACCATTACCTATAAGAAATAATTTTATATATAATTGGAATATGAAAAATAATAGACAATATTCTGATGCAGAAAGAAATACTCTTTGACAAAAACGAATTATCCCTGCACTTATTTTAGGTTTAGGTTTCATTTTAGTCTTAGCTTTATTTCGTTTTTCGTTTTTTAATGCTACAGATTTATTCGAAAATCAAAAAGTACTATTTTGATCTTTCAGAATTATCAGCATTACAATTTTCCTTTTCTTATCATTGTGAATTTTTTATGAATTAGCAAAAGCATTTGTTGATCATAAATATTTCGCGATTTTATTATCCTTAATTTTAATTCTTAATGTTTTGTTAGGACCAAGTTGATTTACAAATATTTTATTAAATACTAATACTGAAATCAGATTTGCTAATAAACTGTTTTCAATGTATTTAATTTCAAGTGATTTTGGAATAAATCTTTGAGTAATATTATTATCATCTTTTGTTTTCTTTACTATTAGAATTATTGTTTTAAAAAATAATTTTGTTTTGAAAGAGCTTTTTATTAAAACTATATATTTTCTTATTAGTCTAGTTATTTTAAATTTCTTTTTACGTAGCTTTATTTTATTTTTAACATCCCAAAATGGACTTGAATACATTTTGCTTGTTTTAATTATTGCTATGAGTAGTGATATTGGTGGTTTTTTTGGTGGTCGCTTTTTAGGACACAAAATTTTTACAAGAAAATTAGCACCTACAATTAGTCCTAAAAAAACAATTGAAGGAGCATTGGTAGGATACTTTATTGCTTTATTTTTAGCTTTTATTTTTATTTTTACTTGACATGGAATTGCAACAGGAGTTGGTACAAGCCAAAATTTAGGAGTAGCATTACTTGATAGTGATAATAATTCAAATTTAAGAATTATTTTAATTGTATTTGCTATTTTTGCACCATTATTTGCAATTACTGGTGATTTATTCTTTTCATTAATTAAAAGAAAATTAGGTATCAAAGATTTTTCAAAATTATTATTAGATCATGGTGGTATTTTAGATAGAGTGGATAGCATTGCAACAATTTTTGCATTTTTATGTTTATTGTTATTTTTACAATAACGAGAGGGATATATGAATAAAAAATTTAAAGACCCTGCGTTTTCAAAATTGATGGAATTTATTGGTATTAAATTCCTATCAGATTTTGAATACGCATATGTTAAAGATTCTGCTATTAGTTTAGAATACGATGATGATAACAATCCATATTTTATTTGTACTATCTGTATTCCTCAAATCCCTTCGGTAGAACAATATTTAAAATTGCATGATTCAATTATTAACGGTAAAGCAACAATTAAAACGGAATATCAAATTATTTCTTATACAATTGAGCAACCTACAGTTGCTAAGTTTTTTAGTGATTTAATACTGTGTCACACTAAATTACAACCTTTAAGAAAGTATTTAAACAATATAAATTCTTTAAAGTATTCAGATTCTAAGCAAAAATGAATTTTTAATTATTCAGAACTTAAAGAAAATTTAAAAATTGATGAATTGCTTTATTTTGCTGAAATGATTATGCAAAAATTAGGTTTTAAAGATTTTTATGTTCAACCATTTTATGTTGGTACTCAATTTGATCATGATGAAACTTCTAAACTACTAGAACAAATCAATATTCAAATCGCAAATGATGAAAAGAGTAATTTGGATAATTCTAGCACTTTTGAAAAAGCTAAAAAGCAAGCTCTTAGCAACAATTACGAAAAAAACAAGTATCGTAAAGCAGAATTTAAAAGTACTACAATTACTGAAATTCAAAATCTACCTGAAGAAGCTTTCAATATGAGGGTAGCTTTTGAAGGGATGATTTATAAAAAAGATATCTCTACTTTTGGACAAACAAATTATTATCATTTTTATTTAACTGATTTTCATGAAGCTATTAAAGTTTCTGTTAAATCAAATAACCCTGAGACACACCTTCAAAATCTAAAAGAGGATGATTGAATTTATGCACAAGGTGAGGTTAGAAGTAATGTTTTTGATAACACAAAAACTATCCAAGTCTTTAGTGATGTTAATATTCGTAAAATAGAATCTCCTATTAAAAAAAGAGTTGATGATGCAACAGAAAAAAGATGTGAAATTTCTGCTCGTTCAAAAATGAGTACTATGGATGGACTTTTATCAGCTACCGAAATTGTTAATATAGCTAAAGACATGGGACATAAAGCTGTTGCTATTTTAGATTCCAATAGCGTGCAAGCTTTTCCTGAATTTGTCTCTGCTGCTAAAAAAGCTGGTATCAAACCAATTTATGGTGTAACTTTTGATGTAATTAATCAAAACAATAAAGCAATTTTAACTGAAAAATTTGTGAATTTAGATTTGTCTAAAAGTGAGGTAGTTTCATTTGATATCGAAACAACTCATTTATCACCAAAAATTGGAGATATTATTGAATTTGGTGGTTCTTTAGTGGTAGATGGAATTATTAAAGAAAACTATCAGTTTTTCATGAAAGCTAAAGAACAACTTAGAACCTTTACAATCAATCTTACAAATATTACAGACGAAATGTTAGCTGAAAAAGGACTAAGTGAAAAAGAGGGATTAGCTAAAATTTATCAAATTTTAAATAATCGTATTGCTCTTGCTCATAATGCTAATTTCGATATGCATTTTATTATGCAAAAATTTTTAGATAATGAAATGGAGCTTCCTAATACGGTATTTATTGACTCGTTAGTTATTTCACGTCTTGTTTTTAATGATAAAGCTAAGCATGCACTAGGAGACTTTTGTAAAAACTTAGGTGTTGAGTATGATTCTGAAGTCGCTCACCGTGCCGATTATGATGCTGAGGTACTTGCTAAAGCATGAGTTTCTGTTCTTGGTAATTTGCGTCAAATGGGAATTGTTGACTTAAGTAGTCTATATAGCTATGAGCAAGATGAACTAAGAAACAAAACACGTCCTACTCAAATTAGTGTTTTAGCAAAAAATCAAGAAGGAATTAAAGAGATTTTTAAATTAGTTACAAAATCTTTAACAGAACGTTTTTATAAAGCTCCAAAATTATTTTGAGAGGATATTCCTACAAACCATCCTAATTTATTAATTGGTTCTAGCGGTTTAAAAGGTGAATTAATCGATTCTGTTTTTTATTCAAGTGACTTTAAAATTAATCAAATAATTGATAAATTTGATTATATTGAAGTGCCGCACCCTGATGCTCTCACTCATTTAATTGATGAAAATGATTTTACAAAGCAGCATATAGAAAAGCTATTAACTGATTTAATTTATAAAGCAAAAAGAAAAAATAAAGTAGTTACTGCTATTGGAGATGTTCGTTACGAAAATAAAGATGATCAAATTTTCTATAAATCTTTAGTGTATTCAAAAGGGATTGGGAACGTTCCTCACTTTTTATTTAATTACACTAAAGCAAAGGCAGGAAATTTAAAAATTCCTAATTTATATTATTTAACAACAAAAGAGATGCTTCATCAGTTTAGCTTTTTAAACGATTTAGATTTAATCAAAGAAATTGTTATTTATAACCCAAACAAAATTGCTGATAGCATTGAAGAAAATTTAATTATTATTCATGATAAACTTTACACACCTATTTTTGATGATTCAAAAAATAAACTTAAGGAATTAGTTTATAAAAATGCACATGAAAAATATGGTGAAGAATTACCGCAAATTGTTGCTGAGCGACTTGAAAAAGAAATTACACCTATTTTAAAATACGGTTTTGATGTTGTGTACTGAATTTCTCACAAGTTAGTTAAAAAATCAACTGATAATGGTTACTTAGTTGGTAGTCGTGGTTCAGTTGGTTCTTCATTAATTGCAACTATGGCTGGAATAACTGAAGTTAATCCGCTACCACCTCATTATGTTTGTCCAAGTTGTAAACATTTTGAACTTTCAGAAATCGAAGGGATTACTTCTGGATTTGACTTAGATGATAAAAATTGTCCAAGTTGCGATGTTTTAATGACAAAAGATGGACAAACTATTCCTTTTGAAACTTTTTTAGGATTTAATGCTGATAAAGTTCCTGATATTGACTTAAACTTTTCAGGTGATTTTCAAGCTGAAGTTCATAATGAAGTCAAAAGACTTTTTGGTGAAAGCCATACTTTTAGAGCTGGAACTATTTCTACAATTCGTTCTAAAACAGGTTTTGGTTATATTAAAAAAGCTTGTGAAGATTACGGTTTTAAATATTCGAATAATTTTATGGACTTTTTATCAACTAAGCTAGAAGGTGTTAAACGTACAACAGGTCAGCACCCAGGAGGAATTATTATTATTCCGAAAGAATTTGATGTAGAGGATTTTACACCATCAAATTATCCGGCTGATGATATTTCAATTGACTGAAAAACAACCCACTTTGATTTCCATGCAATTCATGATAATGTTCTAAAATTAGATATTTTAGGTCACGTAGATCCTACTGCTATTAGAATGCTTGAAAAATTAACAGGTTTAGATGTTAAAAAAGATGTTCCTAAAAAAGATTTAAAAGTTCTTTCGCTGTTTTCTAGTACAAAAGAACTTAATATTACTCCTGAATCTATTGGTGGAGAAATTACAGGTGCACTCGGGTTACCTGAATTTGGTACTAACTTTGTTCGTCGTATGCTTTATGAAGCTTCACCAAAAAGCTTTGCGGATTTAATTTCTTTATCAGGTTTATCCCATGGAACTGATGTTTGAACAAATAATGCACAAGATTTAATTAAAAATAACAATATGACAATTAAAGATGTTATTTCTTGTCGTGATGATATTATGGTTTATTTAATGAATAAAGGTGTAGATCCGCTACAATCTTTTAAAATTATGGAACAAGTTCGTAAAGGTAAGAGTGTTAATGATGAACAAGTTGCCGAGTTAAAAAAACATAATGTACCTGATTGATACATAGAAAGTATGAAGAAAATTAAGTATATGTTCCCTAAGGCTCACGCAACTGCTTACGTTTTAATGGCGTGAAGAATTGCTTGATTCAAACTTTATTATCCATTAGAATACTATGCAACCTACTTAACTACGAGGGTTGAAGAATTTGATATCGTTGTTTTATCAAATGACTATGGATGTAAAAAAATTAACGCTAAATTAAAAGAATTAGAAGCTATATCATCAAAAGACCGTAAAGTAAAAGATACCGAGTTAATCCAAACACTAGAAATAGCTAGAGAACTATATGCTCGTGGTTTTGGAATTTCTAATATTAATTTAAATGAATCTTTAGCTAAAGAATGAACTATTGATTTTAAAGCAAAAACATTAATTCCGCCTTTTAGTTCTCTAAAAGGACTGGGAATTTCAGCGGCTGAAAAAATAGTTTTAGCACGTGAAGAAAGTCCTTTTAGATCTAAAGAGGACTTTAAGAAGCGTAGTTCAATTAATCAAACTTTATTTGGTGCTTTAGAAGAACTTGGAGTATTAAAAGATTTAGACGATACCGATCAAATGACTTTATTTTAAAGTTTAGTAAAATAATAAGTAAGGAGATATTAATGATTAAACAAAATATAACACAGTTTGTAACTGACAAAGAAGAATGATTAAAAGCTCAAAATGATGCTTTAAATTATTTACAAATGAAAGAAAAAGAAGCTGGTAAAACTAAAACAAAAGTTACACAGGCGGAAATTATTGGATTAGCTAAAAATGCTTATATTGAAATGAAAAAAGATGAAGTCTTTCGCTTAAATATAGCTAACCCTAAAATATTACCTTTTGTACCTGTCGTATCAGATGTTAAGTGTACTGTTGAAGAATTAAATTTTACTTTTACAACTTATTTTATTGATAATTTTTCAGACTTTAAAATTGACTTTCAACCAGAAGCAAAATTTGAATATGATTCTAATTACGAAACAAAAATTGCAGAATTTCAAAAAAGTTTTTTAAGTGCTTACACTTTTTATTTAGATAGCCAAAATCCAGTTCAAGAAAAAGATATGGTTGAACTTGAAGGAAGCTACAAAGATGTTACAGGGAAAGCACAAGAAGGAAAAGTGTCAGTTTTAGCCGACTCAAAATCTAATGTCATTCATGCTCAAAAGGTTTTAAATCACAAAGTTGGTGATGTATTAAGTTATGAACAAGACGGAAATGAAATTAGCTTAAAAATTACAGCTATTAAATCTCCAAAAGTGATGCCGATTACTGATGAAAATGTTTCACTTATGGGATTTGAAAAATTTAAAACACAGCAAGATGTATTAAATGAAGTAAAAGAGACAGTTTTACATCAAATTTTTTCTGATGAATTATTTAAATATGGACAAAAATTAATTACTGAAATTTTAAGAAAAAACGATCCAATTAAAATTCCGGAAGTAGTTATTACTCAAGCACTTGCTGAAACAAGTAACGGAGAAAAACCAACTAAAGAATTAATTGAACGTACTGAAAATATGATTTCACAATATTTTTGAATGAGTTTAATTTCAAAAACTTTAGATATTCAACCAACAGAAACAGAAATGGAAGCAGAAAAGAAATTAGTACAACAATTTTTAGGTCAAATGGACGATCGTAACCTGGATTTAGGTAGAATCGGATATATGATTATCAGTAAAAAACTTGCACTTTACTTTTTAAATAAATATGAAGCAGACAAATTTCAGTTTGTTACAAACTTAGTTCCTCATTTTTGATAATACTAAATATAAAACATACTTAATTTAAGTGTGTTTTTATTTTTAATTAAATTTAAAATATTTATACAGATTAACTAAATAAATATATATTCAAAAAATAAAAAAGTTTTATAATAAATGTAATGAAAAATATTACAAATAAAAAACAATGTTTTAGCGATTTTGTGATTGCAGTCCATTCATTAGTCTATTTAGCTCATAAAAAAACTTTTATATCTAGCAAAGAGCTAAGCGAAAATGTTAATGCAAATGCTGTGAGAATTAGAAGTGTTCTAAGTTTATTTATTAAACAAAAATGAATTGAAGTTCAAAAAGGACAAAATGGTGGTTACAAGCTGCTTGTTAGTTCTGAAAATATTACAGTAGATTTAGTTTTAAAAATAATGGATTTAGATTTAATTAATTATTCTTGAAGTAGCGGTAATATGGAACTAGAATGTAAAATTTCTAAAAATATTTCACAGTATATGCATTCATTAGTTTATTTACTAAATCAAAATGCAATGCAATTATTATCGACAGTTACAATTAGTAGTATTGAAAAAAAATTAACAACTAAATAAAAAGGAGAAGTATGAAAAAATATGATTTATTAGTTATTGGTTGAGGTAAAGGTGGAAAAACACTAGCTGCCACATTAGCTAAAAAAGGCTGAAAAATCGCATTAGTTGAAAAAGATCCTCTTATGTACGGTGGTACATGTATTAACGTAGGTTGTTTACCTTCTAAATCATTTGCTCACAGTGCTAAATCACTTCAAGAAATGCGTAAATTAGGACTTGAAACAAGTTACGAACAAAATGCATTTTTCTATGAACAATCTTTAGCTTATAAAAGAGCTTTTGTTAAAAAATTAAATGCTAAAAATCACGGAATTTTAGCTAACTCAGAAAACGTAGATTTATATTTAGGAGTTGCAAGTTTTACAAGTGAAAAAGTAGTTTCAGTAGCACTTGCTAACGGTGAAACACAAGAGTTAACAGCTGATAAAATTGTTATTAACACAGGAGCTAAGTCAAGAGAATTAGCATTTAAAGGTTTAGATACAACAAAAGGAATTATTTATTCAAATCAAGCTTTACAATTAGATAATTTACCTAGAAAAATGCTTATTGTCGGAGCTGGATTTATTGGTTTAGAATTTGCAAATTACTTTAATCAATTTGGTTCAAATGTTTCTGTATTTCAACATAACGAATCATTTTGTCCAACAGAAGATGATGAAGATGCAAAAGTAATGCTTGATACACTTTTAAAACAAAATGTAGATATTCAATTTAACGTTCAAGTTTTAGAATTCTCTAATGTTGATAACCAAGTTAAAGTTGTTTATAACCAAAATGGTGAGCAAAAAGAAGAACTTTTTGACAATGTACTTTTAGCAACTGGTAGAGTTCCTAACTTAGATGATCTTAATTTAGAAACAGCTAACATTAAAGTTGAACGTGGAGCAATTGTAGTTGATGATAAACTTGAAACATCAGTAAAAGATGTTTATGCAATTGGTGACGTTAAAGGTGGTGCAATGTTTACATACGTTTCCCTTGATGATAGTAGAATTTTATTAAGCCACTGATTAGATTTACCAAATAAAAGATATTTATCAGATCGTGAATGATTACCTTGATCAACATTCATCGATCCATCTTATGCACGTGCAGGTTACAACGAAAAAGAATTAAAAGCAAAAGGTATTGCATATTCAGTTAAATATGCTCCAACAATGTCAATTCCTAAAGCGCACGTAATTAACGAAACTGAAGGATTTACTAAAATTTTAATTAATGATAATGATGAAATTGTTGGTGCAGTATTATTCCACTATGAAGCACATGAAATGATTAACATACTTGCTCTAGCAATTAAATTAAAAATTAAATATACTTATTTAAGAGATTTTATTTACACACACCCAACATTTACTGAAAGTTTAAATGATATTTTAAAATAAATCGGTTAATGAAAAACACATCCAATAAGTAGGATGTGTTTTTTTATACTGGCATTATCTAATAAATTTTTGGTTATGTAAATTATAAATGACTCAAGAAGTCTTTTAATTTGTTAAATGTAATGTTGTCACTAGTGTTAGTCTTAATTTCTTTGTAAATAATTTTTCCATCTTTATCTACAACGAAAACGCTACGTGCGCATAAATTAATTTCTTCAATTAGAACACCTAATTCCTTAGCGAGAGCTAATTTTTGGTAGTCACTGTATAATTTTACATTACCTACTTCATGACTATCTTTATAAGCTGCTAAAGCACTTGGTAAATCAACTGAAAAAGCTAAAAAATTAATTTTTGGAAAATCTTTACTTAAGTCTCCCATAGATAAAACTTGTAGCTCGCAAACACGTGTATCTACAGATGGATAAGTAGTTAACACTGTATAGTCATGTTTAAGTTTTAATTCCTCTGCAAAAAATGTACCAGGAGCAACAGCTGAAGTTAAAGTAACTGTATCTCCTACATTTTTTTCATTTCCTAAAAGATTTAAATCTCTTGCTGCAAATTTAACTTTCATTTTTTCTCCTAATCTAAAAATTGTTCTAAATATTTTCCTAATCCAGATTCATTGCATGTAAATTCAGTAACGTCATCAGCTACTGCAATTAATTCAGGAACTGAATTTTTCATTGCCACCAGCTTACCAATTTTACCTTGACATGAAGCATCATTTAATGAATCTCCAATATGAATTGCATTTTTAGGATTTATCCCAACCATTTTGCAATAAGTTTCTTCTGCTGATCCTTTTGAAACATCAAAAGCAGTAATTTCTAAAATATTATTTGAACTTCCACTAATAGATACTTCTAGCTTTCCTGCAAATTTATTTTTTCATTCTTGTGCTAACTTAGCAATTTTTTTCTTTGAAACTGTTCAAACTAGTGCTTTATTAACATCAATATCATTTTGATATTGATTATATGTTCTAGCGGTAGCTTTGCCAAATTGCATTATCATTTTATAAAACTTCTTTTTAACAAATGCTTGTTGCTTGACGTTTGAATTGAAAACAACAAAGCAATTATTTTTAGCAATTTCATTGAATAATTCTTGTGCAATTTCACTTGGTATTGTGGCTTTTTGAACAACTTCTAAATTACGAACTATTTGAGCACCATTTCAAGCGATGAAATCTTTGGTACCTAGTAAATTCATTAAATTTAAAGTTGTAGCATTCATACCTCTACCTGTTGAAGGCACAATTTTAATTTCTTTGCTAAGTTTTTTAATTACACTAATTGTGTACTCTGAAGGTAATTTTTGGAATCATTTTTCAGCTGGTGCATCAAGTGCTGTTCCGTCTAAATCAATGAATATAATCTCTGGTTTTTTCATACTTTAATTATAACAATACTAAGCTAAATATTTAGTTAAGTTTTTAGCTTTTCTAAATAGAAAAAACGCCAAAATGACGTTTTATTTTTTACGAATTTTGATAATTCATTTAGCGAGCCCAAAACTAACTAAAGAAATACCACTAACGCTACCTAGAGCTATTCCTACTCATTTTCAAGGAGTACTTTGTTGTTTTTCTGGTTCTGCAGCCATGCTTTGAGAATTACTTGGAGTTTCTTGTGGATTTTCTAAATTAGGTTCTTCCTTAGCGGTAGGATTTTCTACTGGCGGATTTATAGGATCATCAGTTTTGATATCACCATTTTCTGTGTTTTCTTTAGGTTGATTAGAAAGATTATCTTTTGGTTGCTCTCTGTTATCGTTTAGATTTTCACTAGGAACATTTGGTAATGGATTTTCTTGTGTTGCAGGTTGTTTTGGAGCTGGTGTTATTTCTGGTTCGTTTTGAAGATTTTTGATTTTTTCTCAGAAGTTTTGATAACTTTGATTATTTTCTTGCAAGTTAGCATAGTCACTTAAATCTAAATTATCAGCTCTTTGCATAATTGCTTCAAACTCTTGATGTATCAAATTAAACTTCTCTTGTGTTAATTCTTGATTTTTTTGATTAATTTTTTGTCTTAACTGATTATTTTTTGTTGTTAAGTTTGCTTTTAATTCATTTAACTTAGTTTCATACTCTTGATTATAGTTTCTAATTGCAACATCAATTTGGTTACTCAAGGATGTTAGAATTTCTTTATTTTGTGTATTTTGGTTTACGTTTGTTTTTAAATCTTGATAAAGATTTAAATAAAATTTATTAACTTTGATTAACTCGCTTTCATTGTAAGTTTTATGCGTCTCTAAATTAGAATTTAAAATTTCTAATTTCTTTTTTATTTCTTCTAGCAATGTTGTTAAATCATCTTGCTGTTCTTTTTGTGAGTTTAAATAATCATTTTTAATTTTTTCTAGATAAAAGCTATGGTCATTAATTGTTTGTTTTAATTTCTCAACTTCACTAGTTTTAAAAATGTTTGCTCTAAATTGATCGTGCTTAATTTTAATTTCTTCTTTAAGGTTAGTAGGTAATTGTGAATATATTTGGTTTTCTTCAAATCTACTTAAATCAGTTTCAAGCTCGTCACGATAAATTTCTTGAACTTTTGTCATTTCTAGTTTTGCAAGTCATTTAGTAAGTTTTTCAATATGCTTTTCTAATAAGTTTAAAGTTTCTAATTCTGCATCTAAATAATTTTTTGCATTACTTAAGTCAGTTTTAAACTCTTGTTTTTGATTTTCTTCTCATTTAGATATCAGCTCAGAGTTTAAGTAATTAGTTAAATTCGTGTGTAATTTTTCTAAGGTAGCTGCTTTATGATCTAAACTTTGTGTTTCACTTACAATATCTAAAAAGTTTTTAACATTAATAGTGCTGTTTAACAAATTAAGATAATGTTTTTTGGTCGTTAAATTTAATGAAGCATTTTCTAATTTATTAATTTGAGTTAGAGGTTGAATATTGTTAAGCTGATCAATGTTTTGTTCTATTTTGTTAAACTCAGAAGCATCGTATTCATTTTCGGTTAGTTGTGTAATTTTTCTATAAAAAATTTGCTTTTGCTCTTCGGATAATTGATCTGCTTCCATGTTTTTGGTTTCTGCATTAACTACACTGTTTCAAAATACTTTAATTTTGCTGTCAATTTCTTTTATTTGACTAATAACTTGATTTAAATTAGCAATGTATTCACTAACTTGGATATCTATATTATTTTTTCTTGCTAGTTCTTGTTTTAAAAGATTAATAACTTGAGTATATTTTTCTACTAAATTACCATACTTGTATTTTTCGAATTTATAAGTAGATTGTAAGCTGGTGTATTCATTTATTTGCGCGTTAGCCAAAGAAATTGCGTTGACAAAATTATTAATTAAATTTAAAACGTTTTGTAATTGCACTTCTTGAGTATCTTCTAGATATGCATTAATTTGGTGCGCAAAAATATTTCCATTAGCAATTTGGTTAGAAGTTAATAAGTTGTTAATTTGTGTCAATCCGTTAATTTTTGCATCAAGATTACTACTGAAATTATTTAGTTGACTTTTTCAGCTTGCAAAATCAAAACTAAATAAATTTGAAATATCTAAAAGCTGGTTATTAAAATTTGAGACAATTGTTGTTAATTTTGCTTTTTTAGTTTCTAAGTAAGGTAAATCAAAATTAAAAATTTCTGATAATGTATTTTCTTTTGCTTTAGCAGTATTAACTACATTTTGAATTTCTTTTAAATTATTAATTAAATCATCATAGCTAGCAAAAAAAGAATTTAATGAAGCCAAGTCATCTGAAGTGTTAATTATTGAACCAATTGCTTGGTTATATTTTTCTGATATATTGGCGATTTTGCTAACATTTTCTTGTGTTAAAACAGTTAGGTTTGGTAAGTTATTTAGCTCAGCTGTTAGCTGAGAGATCTTTTCATTTTGCTGATTAACAGCATTATTTAATTGAGCAAATTTTTCTTTAAGCTGTTGCAACATTGCTACATGCTCTGGAGTTTCTTCTTCCATGGTGCTTAAAATATTTAAAAATTTAGCATCAAGATATAAAGCAAAATTACTGTAAGTATTTTGCTGAGCTTTGTAGTCATTAACAGTTTTTACAAATTGTTTGTACTCACTAGCGTATTGCGAAGGTATAGTAGTTGAACTAGATTCAAATTGATTTACATTACGAGCTTCATAAAAAGGATTAGCAGCAACAGTACGATACGCTTTAATTTTAACATCTTGATTTTCAGTAAACTTGTAATTATCTAAAGTCAAAAGAGCATTAGAGACATTCTCATTAATATGTTTTTGAGCTACCTTTGTGTAATTGTTTTGTCCTTTTGGTGAAACGTATACCTCAATATTGTAATCATATAAATTTCTACCTCTGATAGAAATTTTATTAGAGTTAGAAACAGGATTAGAGCTAATGTTTAGTCAGTCATTTCAAACTCAGTTGCGATAATAACCATTTTTTAATTCTTCATCAGTAAAGTAAAAATTACGTTTATAAATTGATTGAATTAATGAAGGACCAGGAAAATCCATATAAACAAAACCTAGTCTGGTTAATTGTTCATTATTTCGAAGGTATTCTAAAGCTTTTGGATTCATTCTTTCAGCATTATAATCAGGGTTACCACCAGAAGCAAAAGAAAGAAAGTTAGCAAAAAGTCAGTTTGTTTTTAAGGGTTCAACGTTTGATTTTTTTCATAGCTTATCAGCGACTATTAATTTATCATTTGCGTTATTAATATTAAATTCATCCTGAGTGGTATCTTTTCTGAATTTATATCAGTATCCTGAACCACCCATGTGGGAAGTATTTACCTTGTGGTGTCAAAAGTTCATAACGACGATTTTACCACGTAAATCTTTCATTTTTCAACTTAGCTTATAAGGATGAATACCTTCAGGATTATAGAGCATATTCTTGTATTTTTCTAAAACATTCATGTAGTTTTTAGATGCTAAGTTTGCAGAATATTGATCATTAACATTAATAGCATCAGCTTCATCTTTGATACGAAAAACAACAAATTCACTTGGATTTTCTTTTAAAAAACGTGCAAACTGAGACATGATGTTTTCAAAATTATCATTTAAAAAAGTAGGTCCATGACGCATATTTAAATCTCGATCGCTACGAAGATCAAAACCACGAATTCCCATATTTAACTGTCTAGTAATTGTTAAAGCTTGAGTTCTTGCTTTAGTTCAACCAAAAGTTCAGAAAAATCCATGTCCATTAAAAGCATCTGAATCGTGAGTAGATGGAATAGAAAGCTGTGAAAGTGTTTTTTCATCACTAACATTTTTCATTCAGTTATTAAAATGGTATTTTTCATATGGTTTAAAATTAGCGTCATTTCTCTCGTTAAAATTTACGTACGCTAAATTTTGTTTTCATACATTGTCTAAAGAAGCATCGCGGAATTCTCATTTACTACTAAATGTAGTTACCGTGGTAGCTGTTACTGTTGCAAGTGATAATAATTTTAAAACTGTCTTTCTTTTCATAGCTCTCCTTATTTTTATTTTATTGATTTTAGCACTATAATAGTTTAAACAAAATGAAAAATTAATTTTTTTATTATTAAGTAAAAAAGCACCAATTGGTGCTTTTTTGAAACAAAAACTTATTTTTTTCTTTTAATTAAAGCAATAAGATTTGCAACCAATCCTAAAATTGTAGCACCTAAACCAGCTCATCAAGGTCATTGCATTGTTTCTGATAAATTCGCATTATTGTATCTATCTTTTAATTCTTGTAATTTATATTCATATAATGATTTCATTACAATTGATAAACCGTTAGTCTCTACTGCTTCAAGTTTTTCAATATCACTAGGACTAATATCTGAACCTTGTTTTTTAAAGATATTTAATAACTCTTCATTAACTGGGTTTAAATCACTAATAAATTTATTATTGTTTGTGATGTTTAACTCATTTAATTTTTCGTTAGCAAGTTTAAGTAAATTAGTATCGTTTGTTTGCAGTGCTTTAAATAAATAAGCTGTAGCATCAGCAAGTTGACGAGTAGCTTTATTTTCGTCATTAGCTTTAAGAGTGGCTGCTTGTAAAAAAGAAACACTAGTTTCCACTTTTGGTGTTACAGCATTGTTTAAGTTTTCGAGTAATTTATCAATATTGGTATTACTAATATTCGCACTATCAAATTCTCTAATAGCTTGCTGAATATTATTGGTATTTATTAATTTATTTAATAAATTTGTTTGGTTTAAAGTATTGTTTGTGAGTTTATTTAATTTATCAATTTTATTTCTTAAATCACTAACTTTAGTTTCATCAAAGTTATTTGATAACTCATTTAAAGTGTCATTAACTATTTTTGCTAAATCGTTTGCAGCGATTGATTTATCAACAATATCTTGAATTTCTTGATCGCTGTGTGCATTAGTTTGCTTAATTTCATTAATAAATTTAGTTTTATCTTCTCTTGATAAATAACTGAGATTCTGAATTTTATCAATTTCTGTTTGTTTTTTATCGTTATCATTAACTGCAGTTTGAACAATTTTATCTTTTTGATCTGTATTAATGTGTAACTGATTAATTAAATTTCTTTTTTCACTTTGAGATAAATTAGGCAATTTATTAATTAAATTTTCAGCATCTTGTACATCTGCTGTCATTTTACTTTTAGCTTTTAGAATTTCATTATAAAGATTATCTAGCTGTGCATATGTGATGTTTCCACGTTCAAAACCTGTATTTTCTTTAACTTCTGTAGCAGTCGCAATTGCTTGGTTATAAAAATCTTTTAAGTCTTGACTAGCAGAACCAAATAATTTAGATTCGCGATAATCATCTTGATTTTGTAATTCAGCTTCCAGCAACCCTTTTAAATCATTAAATCTTGCATCACCATCGAGAGCTTGCTCTTTTTCTTTTGAATTTTTGAGTAACTGATTAGCTTGTTCAAGTGATAAATTACCTTCAGGAGTAAGTGCAGATACCACTTGCTCTAAAACATTATCAAATTGACTTTGATTTGGATTTATTGTTGCATCTTTATAATTTTCTGTTTCTTTAGTAGATTCTAAGTCAGTCTTAGTTTCTTCTAATTTTTCCATCGCTTTATCTAATTTTTTAGCATTATTTACTAATGCTTCTAAATCAGATTTAGTAGTAGCTGCTTGAATTTGCTCTAAAATTGTATCTTTTTGAGCTTGGGTTAAATGTGTAAGTTTAGCTAAGTCGCTATTAGCCAATTCTTTTGCAGCCTCTAATTGAGCTTCACCATCGAGAGCAGCTAGTGTTTTTTGTAATTTTGTAATTTCTTCATCAACTTTATTACTATCTAAGTTTCCACCTGTTTCTATATTAAGAATTTCTTTTGCATCAGCAAGAGCTAAATCGAAGTTTTGCTTATTTGATGCTTCAGTATATTTTGGAGTGCTTTTGGTTTGATTTGCTGTGTCAACCAAAGTACTTAATTGATTCATTTTTTCATTTAAATCTGTTGCTTTTTCTAACTGTGATGCTACTTGTTCATCGAGTTTAGCATTATTAATTGCTGTTTTAGCAGCTTCTTTTTGAGCATTATTTAAATGCGTTAAGTTTTCTAAATCATTTAACGCACGTTCTTTACTTTTTGCTAATTTGGTATCACCGTTAAGTGCGTTATAAGCTTCTTGTAATTCTGTTTGTAAGTTATTTACTTGAGCTTGATTTTGATTTTCACCTGTTTGAGCATTTAGTAAACTATTTACTTTATCAAGTGTAGTTTTAAATGTGTTTTTTAGTTGGTCATCTGCATTTAAATATTTTGATGACTCTAAAACTTTATTAGTATCTTCTAATTTATTTTTAAGGACTTTTAATCCACCCATTGTATCATTTAACTTGCTTGCTGATGTTCAAAGATCAGCAACGTCATTTTTAAATTTTTGTGAATCGATATTTTTAGCTAAAGCTTCTTTTTGTGCATTATTTAAATGTTCTAATCTATTAGCAATCGATTCTTTTGCAAAGGTTTTAGCTTTTTCTAATTCCTTTTTACCATCAAGAGCATCGTAAGCTTCAGTTAATGAGCTAGCTAAATTTTTAATTGTTTCTAAATTTAGCTGCGATTCTCCTAAGGTTTGATTAACTAAAGTATCAGCTTGATTTTTCTTGGTATCAAAGTTTTCTTTAATTGAATTTGAAGCATCAATTCAATTTTGATATGTTTCTGTATCTTTAGTTAAATAATTTGTATCATCAATTTTTTTGATGCTCATTTTTAATAAGTTCATTGCTTCATCGAGTTTTTTAGCTTCTTCGAGCTTTGTTTGAACTTTTTGAATTGTGTCAACTTCTTCTGCTTCAATTTGACTAATTAACTCTCTCTTTTGAGCATCGTTAAGATGAGTTAAGTTATTAATTTCTGCTTTTGCTTTATTTTTTTCTGCAAGCACTTGTGAATCACCATCAAGAGCATCATATTTTGCTTTTAAGTCTTTTATTAAAGCATCTACAGAAGCTTTATCTAAGTTATGTCCAGTTAATTTATTTTTAGTACTTTCGGCATTAGCTAATACTTTATCAAAATCAGCTTTATTACTTGCTTGTGAGTATTTAGGCTGACTGTTTTCTTTAACTGGTTTAACTTTATTAATTTCTTTAAGCAATTCACCCATTGAATCATTTAATTGATTACCACTTGTTTTTACTTCTTCTACTTGATTTAAAGTTTGAGATTGCTCTACTTTATCTCTTAAATCTTTTTTCTGAGAGTCATTAAGATTTGGTAATGAATTAATTTCATCAATAGCTTTAGTTTTTGCATCAGCAAGTCTTTTGTTTCCGTCAAGGTTTTCTCTAGCTTCATCTAAAGCACTAGCATGAGATAAAATAGTTTCGACACTAACATCTTGACTATCAATATTGTTTAAAAATTCTTGTGCTGTTTCAATAGCACTTACTAAATCATTTTGCGTGTCCTGACTTGCTTGCGTGTAATTTGGAGTATTCTTTTCTTGCTCGGCTTTATTTTTAGCATCTTTTAAAGTTTGCATTGCTTCATTAAGCTTTGTAGCTTTTTCTAAAGCTTGAGCAACTTCGGTTTTGTTTGTTTTATCGTTAATTAATTGTTTTAGTTTATTTTTTTGATTTTCGGTCAAGTTTTCAAATGCGTCAACCGCATTACTTGCTTGTTCTTTAGCTTTCACTAATTCTTCTATACCGTTTAAATCATTCTTTTTATTGTTTAATTCTAAAATTAAGTTTTCAATTTCTTGTGTTGTAATATTTTGATTACTTACTTTTGCATCAGCATCGGTAATTGTGCTGTCAAAAGCAGATTTTGTTTCTTGTGTTGAATCTAAATAATCTTGATTTGTTTTATATGACTTAGCATCATTAATCGCAGCTTTTAAGTCATTCATTTTTTGATCTAGCGTATTTGCATTTGTCTTTTGAGCTTCAACATCAGCAATTGAAGTAGAACTATTAATTTTAGCTTTTAAGTCACTTTTTTGAGCTTCATTGAGGTTTGTTAGTTCTTCGATTGCTGCTTGTGCTTCTTTCTTAGCTTGTGCAAGTTTGCTATCACCATTAAGTGCTGCTTTAGCTTCATTGTAAGTTTTTAATATTTCTTTAACTTCTTGTAAGCTAGGATTTGAACTAGCTTTATTAGCTTCAAGCGCACTTGTAACAGCTGCTTTATAATCGTTTTGTTTTTCTTCTTCAGCATCTTTATAGTTTGATGTTTGAATTATATTTTTTGTATCTGTACGAACATCTGTCAGTAATTTCATTTGTTCATTTAACTCAGCTGCAATTTTCATAATTTGTGCTAAGTCAGCTTTAGAGGCTGCAGAGTTAATCGCTTTTTTCAGATTTTCTTTTTGAACATCAGTTAAATATTTAAATTCTGCTTCCTCACTATCATGAGGTTCTAATTTCTTGAGAGCTTCATCTTTAGCTTTTTGAAGCTGTGCTTCTCCATCTAAAGCATCTCATTTTTGAGATAACTCTGAAATTAATTGAGTAACTGATTCATTATTTGAGTTTGAACCAGTTTCGATATTTAATAAGTTTTCAGCTTCTGTGATTTTGCTGTCAAATTCTTCTTTATTTGAAGCATCAACATATTTAGTTTCTGTTTTTTTCTTTTTTAATTCCTCAAATTTTTCCTTAAGCATGCCCATAGAATTATTTAATGTTGTTGCCTGTGTTTTGATTTTACTTACAGCTTCAACCGAATCAGCTTCTTGTACTTTTTGCTTAAGTGCAGTCTTTTGAGCGTTATTTAAATTTTCCATTTGATCGATGCTGCTTAAAACTTCATCTTTTTTATTTTTTAATGTAAGATCTTCGGTTAGATTATTTCAAGCAGTTTCGATATTTGTAAGAACTTGTTGACCTTTTTCGTCTGTATAGTCTAAACTTTTGAATTTATTATTGTCATCTAAAAAATCATTTGTAAATGAGTTATCAAAAGCTTGTTTTGTTTCAGTAGTTGCTTTTGTATACTTATCTTCTGATTTTTTGCCATTTCAAGTTTTAACTTTTTCTGCAAAAGTTTTAAGCTTTTCTATTGTTTCATTTACAGTGGTTTGATATTCGCTAACTAATGTAATATTAGTTTTACCATTTACTGTATTTTTTATATTGTTATATAGGTCATTGGATAATAAATCTTTTTTACTTTCTAAAAAAGTGTTGATAAAATCATTTTTTGCATCTTGAAGATTCTTATCAGCAACTTTAATTAATTCTTGTACTGATGTTTTTGCTTCAGTAATTTTGTATCCTAATGGTTTACTTACTGTTGAAGTAGGTGTTCCAAAAAGTACATCAATAAAGTTTGTAAATTTACCCAAACCATTAACGGTTTCTAATGTAGAAAGAGTAGCGTTAGGATTTTTAGTTATATTAATAACATTTGTAAAATAAGAAATAGGAGATTTTAATTTATTTTTATTTTCCTCTGTTTTTAAATTAAGATAAAAATCTGATTTTTTGTATTCTTCTTCTTTTAAACTTTTTGTTTTTTCAAGTAAAAGCTTTAAAGCATCTTTGTACATCGGAACAGCTTTATTGATTTTTTGGATATTTTCAGATCCAACTGATTGAACTAAATCTGCACCATTAACATTTCCTTGTAATCCAATTATATATAGTGCCAATTGAGCTAGAGGCCCAACATGAGTATTATATGTTGCGTCAACTTCTGTTGAAATGGTGTCTAAGTGAGTATTTAGTTTTCTTAATGGTTGAACTAAAGTAGAATTGTATGATTTTCCGCCTCTTCACTCAGTAAAAGTATTTTTATTAGTACTTGGATTAAAATCTTTGATAAGTTGATCGTATTTTTGCTTAAAGTTATTATCAGTTCAATCTTCACCAATATTATTATTAGTTGCTTTTTCATCACTATAAAAGAATGATAAGTAATGTTGCATTAAGTTTACTAATCTATCTTTATTATTATAATCTGTTGATAATTTTCCTCATTTACCTTCACTATAAGTTATGTCGTTGTTTCTATAACCAGGAATGCTATGTGCTTTAAAATAAATTCTTCAGTTAGGATCTCCAAATGTAAACGATCAAAAAGCACCGTATCACTTCGTTAATAAAGCGTTTCACTTATCAGCAAGTGCCTTAACTTCTTCTCAGTTATCATGTTTATCAATTTTATCATTCAGGTATTTAATTGCATAGCTATTTAAACCACCTTTACCATAATCAAAAGCAAGACTCTGAATGTATTGTTTTTGCTGTTCTACACTTGGAGTACCTTGATTTTGACTGTTATCAATTGAAGTTGATAAAGCAATAATAGATGTTGTACTTAGCACCGCTAGAGGAAAGCTAAGCAAAATTTTCTTCTTCATACATTATCCTTTTTTATTTATAAATAATCCTTTAAACCTATATTTAAATTGCTGTTTAAACTTTGTTTATTTTGGTTAAATCAAAATTATCGTTAATTCTGATTAACAATTTTAAATTACATCTTACTTCATATTCCTCCTTAATTTTATTTTATTCATTTTAGCACGATAATTCTAAAAATGGAATATTTTCCATATTTATTTTTTCTAAAAAGTGATTTTTTAATGCTTTTTATTACTTAAAAGCTACTTTTTGGTTTTAAATAGACCTGCAATTGTGGCGATTAAAGCTGCAATGGTAGCTGCTAAACCAGCTCATCACGGTCATTGTAATGAATCTTTTTTATGAACTTTTTCAAATGCGTCTTTAAGGTTGTCAAGTTTATTTTTATAAAGAGTTTTCAATACATTAGAAATATCTTCTGTATCAACAGCTGCAAGTTTCTCAATATCTTCTTGCGTAACATCTAGGATATCTTTTTTGAAAATATCAAGTAATTGTTCTTGCTCTGGATTTAAATCACTAACAAATTTATTGTTGTTTGTAATATTTAATTGATTAAGTTTTCTGTTAGCTTCTTTTAGAAGATTGTTGTCATTTGACTGCAATGCCTTAAATAAATCAGCAACAGCTTTTGATATTTCAAGGTTTACTCTTGCTTTTTCGTTAACCTTTTGGGTAGCACTAGATAAAGCTGGAATGCTTGTCTCTAAATTATCAATCACTAAATTATTAAGTTTTTCTAAAAGTTCATTAATATTAGTGTCATCAAAGTTTGTATTATTAAAAGTATCAATTAACTCTTTAATGTTGTCAACTTCTATTAACTTATTTAATAAAGCATTTTGATCGGAAACATTACCTGTAAGGTTATTTAATTCGTTTATTTTATCTCTTGTTTGATTTGCTTTATTTTTATCAAAGTTATCAGCTAAGCTGTTAAGTAAATCATTAATTTCTTTAGTTAAATTATCAGCAGCTATTGCACTATTTAAAATGTGATCAATTGCTACTTGATCTTTAGCGTTTGTATTTATTAATTGATTAATAAAATTATTTTTATCTTGCTCTGATAAATTAGTTAAGTCTTGAATTTTATCAATTTGAACTTGCTTGTCATCATTAGTTTTTCTTGCAATTTGAACAATTTCATTTTTTTGTTCTGGATGAGCATGAAGCTGATTAATTAATGATTGTTTTTCAGATTCTGAAAGATTAGGTAGTCTTCTAATTTCACCTTCAGCATCTAAAGCATCATTTAAAATAGCTTCTTTAGCCTTAATGATATTGTCATAAAGATTCTTTAATTCTTGGTATGTAACTTGCGAGTGATTAAAGTTATTTTGATTTTTTACCTGATTAGCGTTATTAATTGCTTGTTTGTAAGCTTCTTGTAACTCAGTCTTGGCTAAGTTATATAACTGAGAATTTTTGTAACTTTGGTCATTTGCTAGCTCATTTTCTAATTGTCTTTTTAAACTTTCAAATTTTTCATCACCATTAAGAGCTTGAGTTTTATTATTAAATTCATCTAAAACATTTTTAATTTCTGCTGGATTAATATTATCAGTAGATTTTAATGTTTCAACACTTTGAGAGTAAGCTAAGTCATAAGCAGCTTTTTTATCAGCATCAGCATCTTTGTAATTCGTGCTTTCTTTTATCTTGTTTTGATCTACTTGCTTAATTGCATCAGAAAATTGTTTCATTATTTCATTTAAGCTTTTAGCTTGTTCAAGAATGTTAGATACTTTTGCTTTTGTGTTTGTTTCTGGAGCATCAATTTTATTTTTTAAAGCTTGCTTTTGAGCATTAGTAAGATTTTGAAGCTGATCAATAGCATTTTTAGCTTTTGTTTTTTCAGCTGCAAGTAAAGCATCACCGTCTAAGTTACTAATTGCATTGGCTAAATCTCTTAAAATTTGATCAATTTGTGCAATTGATTTATTTTCACCAGCTGCTTTGTTGTCACCTGAGTTAAATGCTCTATCAAATTCTTGAATTTTTGGTTCAGAAGCTTCTGTATAATTAGCAGTTTGCTTAATTCTATTTGCTTGTCTAATAGCATTAGCTAAAACTAACATTTTAGCATCAAGGTCTTTTGCTTTTTGTAATTCTGACTGAATGTTTGGAATTGTAACAGCTTCGTTAATTGCATTTTTTAAAGCTGTTTTTTGTGCCTCATTAATATTCTGTAATTTTTCTAGTTCTCTTAAAGCGTTTTCTCTAGCTTCGATAAGTGCACGGTCACCATCAAGTTCACTTAGTGTGTTAGAAAGTTTTCCAGTTAAAGCTAGAACTTCTGCTAAGGAAGCATTTTGATTATTATCAGAAGTAGTATTAGTTAAAGCTGTAGCTTCAGATAATGCATTATCAAAAGCTTCTTTTTTCTCTTGAGATGCATTTGTATACTTTTGCATTGCTTTAACATTTTTGTCTTGAATACTTTTTACTTTTTCGGTTAAAGTTTTCATAGCATTATCAATCTTTTTAGCATTATCTAAAAGAGTTTGTAATTCACTTTTACTTTTGGCAGAATTGATTTTATCTTTTAAATTATTCTTCTGTGCTTTATTTAAATGAGGGTAGTTTGCGTCAAGATTGTCAATTGCATTTTTCTTAGCAAGAGCTAGCTGAGCTTCTCCATCCAGTTTTTCTTCAGCAGTTTTAATTGCTTCAATTTGTTCTTTTACTTTTTCTAGCTCAGTTAAGTTTGTTCCACTAGTAAGATTTGCGAATGTTTCAGCAGTAGAAACCGCTTCATCAAAAGCATCTTTTTTATCTTGCTGTGCATCAATATATTTTTGCAATTCTTTAGTTGTATTATTAGCTCTAGTAATGGTATTTTTAAGCTCATTCATTTTCTCATTTAAGATTTTAGCTTTATCAACTAACTTTTTAACAGCCTGATTAGTTTGAACATCATCAGAATCAATAGCATTTTTTAAAGCTGTTTTTTGATTTTGAGTTAAGTTATTTAAACCATCAATTGTACTTTTAGCTTCTTTTTTTGCTGCTTTTAACGATGCATCACCATTAAGGTTTTCATAAGCTTGCTTTGTAGAGTTAATTAAATTTTGAACCGCATTAATATCTAAATTTGTTCCTTGCGTTTTATTTGTTGCGTTTTCTGTTTCTTTCTTTTTGGTATCGAAAGCCGTTTTTAATGAAGTTTCTGAATTTGTATATTTGACAGTATTAGTAACATTTTTATATAACTCTTTTAAATTACTTAGATCTTTCATCTTGTTGTCAAGATCGGTATACTGAGTTTTTAAACTTGTTAGTTGCTCAATTGTTGTAGCTTGTGTAATTTTTGATTTAAAATCATTAATTTGAGCATTATTTAAGTATTTTTTAGTTGCTAAATCTTGATTTAACTCTTGTCTTTTATTTTCTATTCTTGAATCTCCGTCTAAAGCTTTTAATTCATTATTTAAGTTATCAATAGCTTGTTGAACTTGAGATTGATTTAAATTAGAACCTGTTTGTTTTGCAATCGTATTAGTAGCTGTTTGCAATGCAGTATCAAAAGCATTTTTGTTTGTAGCTTGTTTGTAATTGCTTGTTTCTTTAGCTTTATTAGCTTTATCAACAAGAGCCTTTAATTCGCCCATTTTTGTATCAAGCTTAGTACCTTCGTTAATTTTGTTAGTAACTTCACTTTCAGTTTTAACCATGTTAATATTATTTCTAATATTTTGACGTTGAGCGTCATTAATATTGGTTAGACTAGCTAATTTTCTTAATGCGTCTTCCTTGCTTTTAGCAAGCTGTGTATTTCCATTAAGAGCTCCGTAAGCATTAAGTAATTCAGTTTGTAATTGCATTACACCTGCATTATCTTTGTTTTCACCAGTGCTCTTGATAAGATTTTCAACTTCTGTTACTTTTTGATCAAAAGCATTTTTTTTAGCTGGATCGGATTGTGTGTAATTTGTATTAGTCTCTAAACCAGATTTTAATCCTTCTAATTTTTCTTTTATAGATTTCATTGAATTATCTAAAGTTCTTGCTTTATTAGTAATTTCATTTACACTTGTGATATTTCTTGCACTATCAACTTCTGAAATTAAATTGTGCTTTTGCTTGTTATTTAAATTATTTAAAGCATTAATAGTACTTTTTGCACTATTTTTAGCTTGATTTAAACGAGTAGTTCCGTCTAATGCATTTTTTGCATTTTCTAAGTTAGTTTTAAGTGTAGATATTTCGCTTGGATTAATTGTATTATTGTTTGAATTTGCTAAAGCTTGCTCTGCTGCTGCTAATTTTTTATCAAAATCTGTTTTATTAGATGCATCTTCGTAATTTTGAGTTGCTTTTGCAGTTTTAGCTTGTTGAACTGCATCTTTTAATACACCCATATTAGTATTTAATGTATTTGCAATATTTTTAATTTCTTCTAATTTATCAAAAGTTCTTGCATCATCAACCATTTGTGATAATTTTTGCTTTTGATTTTGAGTAAGATGCTGCATTCTATTAATTTCATCTTTAAGTTGTCTTTTTGCTTCTGGTAATTTAGAATTTCCATTAAGAGCTTTTTTAGCAAGATCAAATTCAGTTAAAGCATTATCTAAATTAGCAGTATCTTCTTTTTTAATTTTGTTATCTGTTCCGGTATATTCTTTTAGTTTATTTAAAGCATTATCAAAAGCAGTTTTTAAGTTTTGGTCAGAATGTTTATAATTATCTGTTTCTTTAACTGTTGCAGCGTCTTGGATATCAAAATATAAATTTCTTCCATAACCATCTAATTTGGTAATTTTAGGGATTAAGTCTTCTAGTTGTTTTATTCTGGTTGCACTTTTAATTTCTTGTTGTAATTTAGGTTTGAGTTCATTATCAGAAATTCAATGA
The DNA here is from genome assembly GCF_000733865.1 of Mycoplasma buteonis. Classification (GTDB taxonomy): domain Bacteria; phylum Bacillota_I; class Bacilli_A; order Mycoplasmatales; family Metamycoplasmataceae; genus Mycoplasmopsis; species Mycoplasmopsis buteonis. The sequence goes on along the minus strand of NZ_JPOK01000006.1, from coordinate 2,328 downwards.
GCAGTGTCAAAAATAGCTTGTGTCTTTCTTCTTTGTTCTTCTAATCTTTCTACACCATCTAACTGATTTATAGCTCTAACAGCGTCATCAAACTGCTTTTTCATTTGTTGACCATTTAATTGAGCTATACCAGAAACAGCGAGTCTAGTTCCGTTATCTAAATAATATGATCTTAATCCGCCTAATAAATTATCTAATGCTCTCTTTTTTTCATCTGAAGCATTGACATATTTTATTTGATTTTTTATTGCTTGATTATCACCAGAGTCTTTGTCAAACTTTTGCAAAATATCATTAAAAATTTTTCCTGTATATTCAGATTGTAGTAAGTAGTTTGAAATTGTAGATTTTTGTCTTAATTGTTCTGGAGTTTCTGTTTTTGAACCGAATTTTAATTCTCCGCTATTTCTCATTGCACTAACTGCTGAATCTCTTCTGCCTTTATTTCATCCAGGAGTATTTGATACTTGTGAAATTATTCTATTTTTTTCTCTGTATCAGTCATTACTAAATCAAAAATTAAAATTATTTGAGTATTTTCCAGTTGTTTCATCTAAACTAGGAACAATCTCTAAATAAAAGTTGTCAGCTTTTTCTTTATCATAATATCTAAACTCATTTTTAATATTTGAATCTGAAGGATTAAATAAAGCATATTTTTCTCCGTCAAAAGAAAAATTAGCAGTTTTAGTGTTAGAGTTTAAATAAGATTGATCGGTAAATTGCATGCTGCCGATAGGATTTTGTAAATCACCATAATAAAACTTATACTCAAATTTAGGTGTTCCTAGTTCTGAAGGTATTTGTCCACCTTTTACTTCTTTTGCAATTACGGTATTTTTCAATTGAGCTTGACGATATTTACTTCTGTCATATCATTGAACTGCCATTCTTTTGTGGAACCCAGGCGTTACTCTACCTGAATTATCCACGTTAATATTAGATCAATAAACTCCTATGAAAGATCTAGGTGATTTATTAGTAGGTTTTAAGTTACCTTTTTCATTAAGTAGTCCTGCAGTTGTAGTTTTTTCGATTTTTTTTCTAACATTTATAACTAAATCCGTTACAGGTCTATTGTTTCCGTTGAAGTTCGATCCTCTTCTATTATTTTGAAAAGCAATAACTCTACCTAGACCGCTAAAGTTATCTCTAAAATATCTTTTTTGATCATCGCTAAATCCCATAATTTCATCTTCAAAGAATTTTTTTGGATCTCCACCATTATTTGAGTTTGAAACTGCAATTTTAGAAATAAATCTTTGAATATTATTTTGATCAAAGAATAAATATTCATTTTGTTTTTCTGGTCTTATTTGTGTGTTAAAAACATATGAATGACCTTTCAATACATTTGGGCTTGTAAGTTCAGCAATTTGCTTAGAATATTTCGGGTTACTATCCCATTTATTATTTCATCCTTTTGATCAATTACTATTAGGAACATATTCTAAATCTGAAGATAGTACTAATCCTCATTGTCAATTATCAACTTCAGTTCCGTGTGGAGGATCGATATTAAATTTTGCGTAGACTGTATAATCTTCAGCATCGTTATTAAGAATTGAATTTTCTATTTTTCCTTTTTTTGAAGTAATCTCTAAAGAAACTGGTGAATTTATAGTGTCATCAAAAAATACACCTCTATCATCAAAGTTAGGTAAAACAGGGTTTCTGTTTTGCTGTTCGTAAGTTGTAACACTAGGAGCTGTATCTGAGTAAGTATATTGTCCAGACTTAATTCAGTTAATTGTTTCGCTTGAAGAACTTGGACTAGGTACTGTCCTAGTATTAGCACTAGTTTCAACGGTTTGGGCTGAAAATGCTAATGAAGTTAGAGAGCCGAGCGTGGCAGTTGCACTTATTAGTAAAAGTGTCCTTTTATTTTTCATTTTATCCCTTCGTAAATTAAACAAACAATCTTGATTAATTTTTTATATTTAATATTTAATTTTTCTGATACTAAAATGTTTTAAACTTATATTTTTAATATCTTGACTACTATTTTTAATAGTGCAAGAATTTTAGCACAATATTTTTTATTTATTTCATATATATATATATATATATATATTCAAAAAAATTGCTTTTTAAGGTAAATTTAGTTAAAAAAAGCACAAATTCCATTTTTATGAATAGAATTTGTGCTAAAAATATGCAATTATTTTTTAAATTTTTCACGAAATTCTGATAACTTTTTATCGATTTCGTCAAAATTAATATCTTCAATTTTTTTAGTATTTTTTACAAAAACTGTCTCTTCAGTTTCTTGTTTTTCTTTAGTAAATAATTCTGATTTATTCACTTTAATTTTTTGATCACTATAAT
>NZ_JPOK01000005.1 GCF_000733865.1 Mycoplasma buteonis | reverse complement strand
CCATGATACCGTTAGTGTTTAACATTTCATAAAATGTTTTTGAAAGAAAAATTTGCTTAGCTGCAATCTTCGGTAAATTTGTGGTGTGTGTTTTAAAGATTACGGACTTTTTATATTTCTTTTCAAAATCCAAATTAATTTGTTCGTTGAAAGATTTTTTTAATCAAAATTTTCGAAGCTCTTTTTCCGATAAAGTTGACATTCATTCTTCTTCGAGTAATATGTTTGAATAAGCACCCATGAATTACCTCCTTAAATTTGTAAACAAAAGAGCACCGTTTGGTGCTCTTTCATATCCTGTGGTGACTTATACTTGACAACATCGAAATTTTAATAATTAAAATTCGTTTTTTATGAAAAATACAACTAAATTATATAATTAGTAAGCAAACAAATTTTGATATGAATTGGAGAATTATGTTTTACAAATATCACAAAAAAAGCAGTAGTTTTGCTAATGAATCTGTACGGAAATTATCTAAGCAACTAGCTGCAAAAAAAATTGGACATAGTGGAATATTAGATCCACTAGCAAGTGGACTAATGATTGTTGCTACTGATTCAGATACTAAATTACTTCAATATATTAGCAATAAAACAAAAAGTTATATTGCTACTTGCTTTTTTGGTTACTACTCAGAATCATATGATATTGATACAAAATACGAAAAGGTTACTGATAAATTAATTACCAAAGAAGAGTTACTACTAGCCATAGATAAAATAAAAAAACAAACTAGTCAAATACCTCCAATTTATAGTGCTAAAAAAATTAACGGTCAAAAAGCTTATGACTTAGCTAGACAAAATATCAAAGTAGAACTAAAACCACAAAAAATTACAATTCATAAATTAGAACTATTAGAATTTGATTTCGAGAAGCAAAGTGCAAAAATTCAAATGCAAGTATCCGAAGGAACTTACGTTCGTAGCATCTTAATGGACATTGCTAAAGAATGCAATAGCTCAGCTGTAATGGATTCTTTGATTCGAACAGCTTGTGGTAACGTTACTTTAGATAATCTAAAACAACAAGAAACAGAAGAAATAAATTTAACAGATTTATTTGACTACCAAATTTTAGAAATAAATGACGCTCAAGCTAAAGAACTTAGCTATGGTAGAAGTTTTCAAATTACAAAAAATGACGCTATTTATTTATTAAGTAAAAATAAACAAATAGTCAGTGTTGGTGAGGTTAAACAAAATACTTATTATCCAAAAAAAGTATTTTTAGAAAGGTTATAGATGAAAAATTTAAAAGACAAAATTAAAGTTGCTGCTTTTGATGTTGATGGAACATTACTTCCTAATGGTCAAACATATTTTAGTAAAAATACAAAAAAGATGTTTCAAGCTTTAAAAAATCAAGGAATTACAACTGTAATTTCAACAGCTAGAGAATTTGCTACAATTGGAGATTTTTTAGAACAATTAGCACCAGTTGATTATTTTATTGGTGCAAACGGTGCTTTTATTTGAGATAACAATAAAAAAGAGTTTCTTTTTAAAGCGACACTGAAAAAAGACGAAATTATTGATGTATACCGTCAGTTTGATGAGCAAATGGATGGCTTTTCAGTTTCTGATTTTGATAAAGTATATAAATCACCGAGTTTATCACTAAATTCATGATTTATTCGTCCATTTGTAGAAAATTATCATGATTTTGCAGAAGGATATCTTTCAAGAACTGATTTATATGTTGCTACAATTAATTCAGAACATAATACTAGAGAACTTAGCGACAAAATGGCTAAGTACATTGAAGAAAAAAATTATGACATGGAAATTTCAGCTCGTTGATCGAGAGGTTTCTTTATTAGTCCTAAAAATGTAACCAAGAGCCACACACTTGAAATTTTAACTAATAAGTTAGGTTATTCTATGGATTATTTAATCGCTTTTGGTGACAGTTCTAATGACTTCGAAATGTTGCGTGACGCTTTTTACGGTGTAGCAATGGAAAGAGCTAACGATAAAATCAAACGTGTTGCTAAAGATATTGCGCTTGATTGTGAATATGATGGTGTATATTGAAAATTAAAGGAATTAAAACTTATTTAATGGCTAACTTCGTTAATGTTGATACTACAGAAGAACCTGCAACATTAGAAATTGTTCCTTTTCATCTTTTTAAGCCTCAAGAAAGTGATGCTTTTATGCTTGGAAGTTTTGAATCCTTTCATAAAGGACATCTACTTCTATACAATGAACTTAATCAAAAAGCAAAGGGTAGAAAAATTTTAGTCTGCTTTAGTAATGAAGACTTAATGCCTAAATTTAAAGGCGAAGTTTTTTATGACAATCATGCTAAATACATGACAATTGCACAGCTAGATTTTGATCTAGTAGTCCAATTAGATTTTTCAAAAGTCGCACTACTAGAAGGGTATGAATTTTTAACTAAACTCACAAATAATTTACCAGTTGATATTTTTGTTGGAGAAGATTTTCGTTTCGGAAGAAATGCTAGCTGTGATGTTTTAAGTATTCAATCTTTTTTACCAAATGCAAATTTACATGTTTATAAACTGCTTAAAATGGACGATAAGAAAATATCAACTTCAAAACTAAAAGAAGAACTTTTGTTTGGGAACATTAAATTTGTTAATAGTAAATTAATTTCTCCTTATTCTTTTAGTGCAATTTATTTAGAAGATTCAAAAATTCAAAAATTTGAGTTTCTAACTAAAATTCACCCTGGTGTTTACGCGGTTAATGTTTTAATTGAAAACATGGTTTTTTATGCTTTATTGCATATTGATTTACAAAACAATTATTTTTTAAAACTTTTTGAATTTGATATGTCTAAAATCAAAACTGGAACTAACATGTTAATTGAAATTTTAGATAAGACACGTTTAATTGTTTCTAATCAAAAAGATAAAATTAGCGAAAGTGATTGAATTGTTGCAAAAGAAGTTTGACAAAATTTCTAACTTTCGCTCTGAAAAAATTAAATTTATCATATAATAAATAAGCTAATATAAAATTAGTAAAACATAAATTTTAAGCTTGGTTAATAAGTAATTATTAACTAGGTTTAAAACATAATAAAAGGAGAAATATTATGGTTTCAAAAGAAAGAAAAGCTGAATTAGTGCAAAAATACGGGAAAAACGCTAAAGATACAGGAAATGCAGTTGTTCAAATCGCTATTTTAACAGAAGATATTGAAACACTTAAACCTCACTTCTTAAACAACCCTAAAGATAACCACTCACGTAGAGGTTTCTTAGCAAAAATTGCACAACGTAAAGTTTTATTAAAACACCTTAAAGATACAGATTTAGATTTATACACTAAAACACTTGTAGATTTAAACATTCGTAAATAATTTTAAATCTCTAGCATGTCTAGAGATTTTTTTGTTCTTTTTTTGTAAAATTAAAGAAAAAGTTTCCTTATTATATGGAGGAAAAATGAACTCAGAAAATAAACCTATAACAATTGATTCTGATAAAGATATAAAAGAAGCTCTAAAAGAAATTGAAAAAAAATACGGTAAAGAAGCTATTATGTTGCTTGGAGAAGTTCCTAATGCTAATGTCGAAACTTTTCACAGCGGTAGCTATGCATTAGATCGTGCTTTAGGAATTAATGGCTTACCAAAAGGACGTATTATTGAAATTTATGGTCCTGAAAGCTGTGGAAAAACTACTTTAAGTTTACACACTATTGCAGCGGTACAAAATAATGGTGGTATTGCTGCATTTATTGATGCTGAACATTCAATCGATCCAGGTTATGCTGCAAATATTGGTGTAGATATAAATCAACTCATTTTGTCACAACCTGATTCTGGAGAGCAAGCTTTAGAAATTGTTGATATTTTAGCTAAAACCGGAAAAGTAGATTTAATTGTGGTTGACTCTGTTGCTGCACTAGTTCCAGAAGCAGAGCTAAACGGAGAAATGACAGATCAGCAAATTGGCTTGCAAGCTAGACTGATGTCAAAGGCACTTCGTAAAATTACAGGAAATTTAAACAAAAATAAAACTACAATTATTTTTATAAATCAAATACGTGAAAAAGTAGGAGTGATTTTTGGTAATCCTGAAACAACTCCTGGTGGTAGAGCTTTAAAATTTTACTCAAGCATTAGAATTGAAGTGAGAAAAGGTTCAGTTATTAATGAAACCAAAGACATCATCGGTAACGAAATAAAATTTAAGGTTGTAAAAAATAAACTTGCGGCACCTTATAAAACAGCTAATAGTGAAATTTATTTTTCAAAAGGTATTGATAAAATTGGAGAATTAGTTGATGCAGCAGTAGAATTAGAAATAATCGACAAAAAAGGAGCTTGATATAGTTTAGATGATAAGAATATTGCTCAAGGTAAAAAGAATATGAAAGAATATCTAAATGAACATCAAGAATTAAAAGAAAAAATTATTGTAGCTATGATGCAAAATAAAAATTAAAAATTCTTACTTTAGTAAAAGTTTATGCTATAATTTAATCAATACTTGTTGATAAAACAAGAATGAGATAGTTACGAACTATCACTGCTTGAGATATAACCCTCCTTTCACATAATGATTTAGCCACATATATGTGGTTTTTTTGTCAAAAAATGTGGAAAATTTTCCATATTTTTGTTATAATGGATGCATGAAAAAACAAATATCATATAAAGATATTTCAGAGTTAGCTGGAGTGTCAATTTCAACTGTTAGCCGTTACTATAATAAAGGATATGTTTCTAAAGCAACTAAGCAAAAGATTGAAGAAGTTGTGCGTAAACATGAATATTTTCCAAATCATGGTGCACGCTTAATTCGTGGTAAAGATCGCTCAATTTTTGTAATTATGCCTATTTGAGGAGAACTTTCTTATTCTCAAATAGTTAATGGAATTATTGTTTCTGCTAAAAGAAACAATAAAAGAGTTAATACCTCTTATACTGGAACTACAACCGAAGAATATATAGCAACTGTTAGATATATCTTATCTTGACGTCCAACTTCAGTGGTAGTTTTTATTCCTTATTACGATAGAGAATTTTTTGAATTTATTAGAAAAATAGAAGATGTTAACTTTATTATATATGGACATCAAGTTGATGGACTTTCTTGAATTAAACCAGATGAAACTAGTTCTTTTGAATTATTAACTCGTAATTTTTACGATAAATTAGGAAAAGATAATCAAAAAATGCTATTTTTAGCAGATGAAAAGCTTTCATTAACACAAAGAAATGATCGTTTTAGAGGTTTTGAAAAAGCATGTAAAGATTTAAATATTGAATACGAATATTATGTAATCCCAATGAGAAAACAGCAAAAAGATATTGTTGATTTTGATAAATACACCAAAAAAGAAGGTTTTTCTAATATTGTATGTTCTACACACGAAGCTTTTATTTCGCTAGCTGTAATAGGTACAAGAAGTTTGAGATTAACGGATATTGGTTATACTTCAATTTACGATAATATTAATAACTACAAATCAAAAATTTTTATTGATTACGCAAAAATTGGATATGAAATCGAAAGAATGATTATTATAAGCGAATCAAACGACAATGAAATCCAAACAAAATTTATAAAATTGCAAGTAGTTTAATAATTGATGCAAACGCATCTTTTTTTAATCATGAAAGGAAAATATGAATTGAAAATTTTGAAAAAAAGCATCTTTTAATAAAGAAAAATTTTGAAAAAGTTTAGCTATTGTAGTGTGATCAAAAAATGAAGAAGCAGAAACTCTAGACAATAATAAGTTAGTTATTTTATTTAGAACAATTTATGCGGTTGTTGTAGCAATTTGTTGTTTAATTTCTTTTAGTTCCTTATTTAGAATCACAAGTGAACAAATACAAACTGCAATTAAATTTGTTCAATTATTTACATTAATTATTTTTATAGCTGATTATGTTTTACACGCACTAACTTACCAATATATTAAAAATATTACAAATAAAAATAGTTTCATTACTTATTTAAAATATGTTTTTTCATGAAACTCAATAGTAATTATTTGCTGTATTTTGGCTTCTATTCACATTATTGGGTATTTCGGAACTACAACTGATGAATTCAAAAAAACGGTAGAATATTTTAAAACTTTTAATATTATTAGAATCGTAAGACTTTTTATGGTTCTGACAATATTTGCACCTTTTTCTGCTATCACAAAAGTATTTAGCTCACAAAAGAAAGTTCTTAGTTCAGTGTTTTTATTAATTGTTATTTTAATTATTTTATTTGCATTTGTAATTTGAAATAATGAACAAGGATATTTAAAACAAATTGAAACAGATTATGCTTGAGAATGAGCTAAACAAAATTCTAGTTTAGAAATGTTTACAAAATACCAAAATTACTTAGAAAGCACAAATAATCCTGATGTAACCAGTGATACATACAAGAAAATTATTGAGATTACAATACCTTACTTAGAACATCACGATTCACAATTTACTGCTCTAAGTAATGGATATGTAACTGATTTTTGAACTGCAATTTATTTTACAACTATTACGTTAACCACAATTGGTTATGGTGATTTCGTTCCACACGCGCCTATAACAAGAATTATCGTTGTTTTCATTTCCCTTTTAGCTATTGCTATTATCGCAATTCCATCAGGGATTATTGCAAGTGCTTTTCTAACAGAAGTTCAACAAAAGAAAGCTAACGAAAAAAATCAAAAACGTCAAAAATTAGTTGATAAAATAAAAGTGAAAAAAGAAATAAAAACAAACAATAAAGGAGAATAAAATGATTAAATTAGGTAGCTTTAATTCTTTTAAAAAACCAAACTATTTGTTTGGTGCAGCTAGTGAAGCTCTGGAAAATGGAGCTAACACAATGATGATTTATTTAGGAGCTCCACAAACAACTAAACGTGCTAGTGAATCTGAATATAAATTAGCAGAATATGAAGCTCAATTTAGTGATAAAATCCCAAAAAAAGATATTGTGGTTCATGCACCATATATTATTAATCCAGCTAACCCACAAAAAAGCGACTACTCAAATGATTTTTTAATTAAAGAAATAAAAAGAATGAATTATATAGGTTGCAACTTATTGGTGTTACACCCAGGAGCATATACAACTTACTCTCCTGAGGTAGCTTTAGATACTTTGGCAAACAGTTTAAAATATATTTTAAGTCAAACTAAAGATGTTATCATTTGTATTGAAACTATGTCAGGTAAAGGTACAGAAATTGGTATCAATTTCGCACAAATCACTTACCTTCTAAAAGAAGTAAATTCTGATCGCCTTGCTGTATGTTTAGATACTTGCCACTTATGAGATGCAGGATATGACTTAAAACAATACTATCAATTTAAAAATGAATTAAATAAATATAACTTATTACCTAAGGTAAAAGTTATTCATTTAAACGATTCCAAAAACGATCTTAGTTCACACAAAGATCGTCACGCAAATATTGATCAAGGTTTTATTGGATTAAAAACTTTAAAACAATTTGTTCATGACCCAGATTTTGATAACATTCCGATTATTCTAGAAACACCTTGAACCGAAGAAGGTTCGCCTTATAAACAAGAAATTAAAATGTTGCTAGATAAATAATTTATGAACTTTTAAATTTAATTTCTAAATTGAGAGTGAAGTGTATAACTTCATTCTTTTTTTAAACGAATTTAAAGCTTATTTAAGCACACTTAAATGAAAGCAGAATTATCAAATAATTTATCTTTTTGATGTCGCTAATATTTTTAAAAAAGCAAATTTATTAACATTATTCTCAATCAAAATGTAATTGACAATACATTATAATTCAACTAATTAATTAGGAGTCTGAATCTATTTTTTTTCTTGTTGCTTACATTAGCTCTGCTTTATATTCTTCTTTAAATTGTTTAATCAAATTTCTTTCCCTCATTCAGCTGTGATCATGATAGTATTATGAATTAGATTTTTAACATCATTAACAATAGTTGATTTTTTGATTACTGTTTATTTTTATGTCTATGCAAAGTATCTAAAGCTGTTTGTAATAATTAATCTAAATTGACATCTATTAAATGTTTTCAGTTGGTATATAACCTTAATTTTCTTGTAATAACATTAAAACTATTTCTTTTATCATACTTTGAAAGTTTTTTTACATTTTCTAACATAAAAAAATTAGTTTTGTCATATAATAACTCCTAAGTCTTGCAAGCATCCTTATGATTTCTCATATCATAATTGTAAATAGCAATTAAAAGCTACTGAGCAAATCAAAAAAAAAAAAAAAAAAAACACTTTCGTGTTTTCTTTGGTCAATTTCTTGAAATGGTACGTCCTAGAGGATTCGAACCTCTGACCCAATGGTTAAAAGCCATTTGCTCTACCTGCTGAGCTAAGGACGCACATTTTGGTGCCCGGGACTGGACTTGAACCAGCACGGTATTGCTACCGAGGGATTTTAAGTCCCTTGCGTCTACCATTCCGCCACCCGGGCTTTTGTTTGTTTGCTTTAATATTATAATTTATTTTTTAAAAAAACAAAAGAATTTTTTTATTTTTTTAAAAAAATATTTTTTAATATTTAGTGCTTATTTATGATAACAAAAAATAGCAAGTTTCCAAGCAAAAATATGATTTTAATAAAAAATCGCCTAAATGGCGATTTGCAAAATAATTAAATATTTAGTAAAGAACGACAACCTGACAAACCAAATGGTTTGTCACTAAAGTAAAGCTATAAAAACCTATAAACAAACAAAGAAAAGAAGGTGATTTTACAGCTGTCAAATTAAAATTACTTTAGTAGAATTGTTTTATTCACTAGTATATTTGTAAGCTTTCTTTGTCATAATTATTATAAAGAAAAAAATTTATTTTAATAAAATTTTTTTAAGTATTAAATAAAAAAACTGAAATATTTTAATTTCAGCTTTTTGTTTTTTAATAAGGAAAATGGAATTATTTGTTTCTTTTGATTTCTTTAAGACGAGCACTTTTACCTTTACGGTCTCTCATGTAGAATAATCTTTTTCTACGAACTTTGTTTGAACGAACAACATCGATGTGTGCGATAAGTGGAGAGTGAAGAGCAAATGTTCTTTCAACTCCAATTCCGTATGAAATTTTTCTAACTGTAAATGATTCTCTTGTTCCTGATTCTTTTTTAGAAATTACTAAACCTTCAAAAATTTGAATACGTTCTTTTTCACCTTCACGAATACGTACGTGAACTCTAACGTTATCACCTGTTTGAAATTCAGGTAAATCTGAACGTAATTGTGATTTTTCAACTAACTCTAATAAATTATTTCTCATTTTTAATTCCTTTCAATCTAACTAAGGTTTCTGTCTTCAAATTTAATTGCTCTAAATCGTGTTTAGAAATTAATTTTAAGTATGGTTTTAAGTCAGCACCTTCATTAAGTAATTGCTCTAAAATATCCGGTCTTTTTCTTGCTGTAACTAAAAACTTTTCCTTAGTTTTTCATTCTAAAATATCCTTGTGATTGCCACCAAATAAAACTTCTGGAACTTGCATTCCTTTATAATCTCTTGGTCTTGTATACTGTGGATAATCTAGTAAACCTATTCCTTGGAATGAATCAAATTGATGTGATTCTTCCTTAATTACTCCAGGGAGTAATCTAATTATGCTATCTGCCATAACCATAGATGGTAATTCACCACCTGTTAAAACATAATCACCGATTGATAATTCCATATCTACAAGTGAAGTAACTCTTTCATCAAAGCCTTCGTATCTACCTGAAATAAAAGTAATTTCAGATTCTTTTGCTAACTCATTAGCCATAGCTTGATTAAATTTCTTACCTTGTGGTGAAACTAAAATTTTTAATCCTCCACCACTTTTTAATGAAGCTAATGCATCATCAATTGGTTCAACTTGCAGTAGTAAACCGTGACCACCACCGTAAATTTCGTCATCTACTTTGTGGTGTTTATCTTTGCTAAATTGTCTAAAGTCAATAACTTCAAAATCAATTAAGCCTTTTTTTCTAGCTTTATCTATAATACTTTCATTAATAAAAGCATCATAGTAATTTGGGAATAAGGTTAGAAAGTTAATTTTCATTATTTTTTAAGTTCTTCTGTTAATTTGTTAGCTCTAAAAAGGTTAGCAACAGTAACTGTAGGTTGTGCACCTTCTTTTAATCATTTTGCAGTTTGTTCTTTATTTAAAACAAGTTCTTTTGTAGCAGGATTGTAGTGTCCTAAAGCTTCAATAAATTTTCCATCACGAGGTGCTCTAGCATCAGCAGCAACAATTTTGTATACTGGTCTGAATTTGCTTCCCATTCTTTTTAATCTAATTTTAACCATTTGTCCTCCTTACTGTCAAGCGAAAGTGCTTGACACCTTATTTGTGTTTAAATTATAGCATATCAGCACAAAAAACAAGATTTATTTTTAAATAAAAAGCTGACAAAATTATTTGTCAACTTTTTAAATATTAGCTAATTATTTGTATGGAATAACGTGAATATGAGTATGAAATACAACTTGCCCAGCACTAGCTCCTGTATTAACTACAATTTTGAAAGAACTAGCTTCTTGACGTAGCATTTCTTCTTTTGCTAGTTCTTTTGCTTTTACAAAAGCATAAGCAATTTCTTCATCAGTATTTTCAAGTAAGTTAGCTGCTTCACGTTTTGGAACTACTAAAAAGTGTCCTGGTTGTTTAGGATTAATGTCATAAAAAGCAATGATTTTGTCATCCTCATACAAAATATTTGCTGGAATTTCACGATTAATAATTTTTGTAAAAATTGTCATAATTACTCACTTTTAACGAATTTTAAGCCTTTTAAAATTTCATTAATCACACTAATATTTTTAAGTGTGAATGTATACCCTAATTTTACGAATGCATTTTGTGCATTTTGATAAAGTGTTGCATCACTAGCATAAAGCAATGCAACTGTTTTGATTAAATTATCTTGATATGGAGTTCCATCAAAAGTTAATAAACTAACAGTTTCTCTACGATCGCTGCCGTCTTCATTTTTACCTGTCACTACTGATTCTTCTTTAGCAATTGGAGCAAAAATATTTAAATATGTAACTCCAATATTAGTTTGACTTTGAGCAACAGAAATTGGGCTTTGTAAAACTCATTTATCATTTTGGTTTAAAACAGGAATAATTTTTTGGTTTTGATAATCGTAAAAACCAACTAATGATTGATAGTCATTAATTTTACTTAGTGTATCATAAGTAAAATTAAAATTAACACCTTTTGAAGAAGCTTTAATAACACCGTCATATCCACCCATTTGTAATTGGTATGGAGCTGACTTGTTAATTCATAAATTAGAAGCTAACTTATCTGTTCCAACACTTTTGTTTTTAATAAAATCATTAAAAGCGTCTACTGAATCAATAGATTTAAAAATTTCAGTAAAAATAGCATTTGAATCATTAGATGAATAATTTCAAGCTTGCATTAATTCTTTATTTAAAGCATAATTAACTAAATTAAAATATTTATTATCAAATTTATTTTTATTTTGATTATATAAATCTCCATTTAGTTTTAATAAATCATCACTTGCATTAATTAAAAAATATTTGTATGTTAATAAAATCTTATTAGTTTCGTTAGCTACTTCTGAAAAAGAATTATTAAATAAACTTGTAAATTGTTCTTTAGTTAAATTATTTTGAGCTGGCGATTGTACAAAAGAATTGAAAATATCTCCGTCAACGATTTTTCCATTAGCTAGTAAATCATTGATTCTTTTTGCTAAAAATCCAGGCTCTGTTAAATTTTTATTAGATAAATAAGCAAGATATGAATCATATGCATCATTAAAGAAAGCTTCATTTGTGATTAATTTTTCTAACTGACCATCTAAATTTAAATTACCTTCTAACTGAACGTTATATTGACTTGCTAATGTGTTAGCTAATCAAATATTTTCTGCTAATTTTGAAACACTATCTTTTTCTGAAAGCAATTTATCTTGCTCAATTTTTGAAACAGAGTCTTCTGTTCTTCCACATGAAAGAGCAAACGCAGATAAAGAAACAGTTGAAGAAAGAGCAAGAAAAGATTTAAATCATTTTTTCATTATTTAGCTCCTTTGTTAATATTTTTTAATTGTGCTTCATAAGTATTAGCAATAGTTTCGTAAGCTAAATCTTTTGATGCAACAACTTGGTTATCTTTGTGATTAGCAAGATAAATTTGACCATCAGAATATGTTAAATTATATGAATTACCTAGTTCTTTCGTTTCTTTTACTCATTTATCAATTAAAACAAGAGCGTTAATAGTTTTTTCATTTTGACTTCCAAGTAAAATTGAAGTATTTGCTGCTTTGAGGTTTTCAAAATTAAAGCTTTTTAGCTCTTCTTTATTTTTTAATGAATTAATTAAATCAGTATCAACAAAAGCACTTGCTAATAAAATGTTTTTGTTGTAAGCACGGTTAACACTTGCTATAACATCATTTTGCTCGTTATTATTGAAGTTTTGTAAGTATGTTAGTAAGTTATCATAGATACTTTGATCACTTAAATTATCTCTTCTACTTCATACTAATTTATCTTTATCAACTACAAGATATCCTTTTTGGTTGCTTAATTTATATGCAAATGAAACTTTTTGATTAGCTCCACGGAAATTTCGCACTAAATTATTAAGTAAGTTATCTGATAAGTAGGCTTGTAATTCATTATCAGACATATTTAAAACATATTGTTCAATGTAAGTATTTAAATCAGTAACAGCTGATGAAATTTGATTTACATCTGTTAGGTTGTTAATTACTTCTAATTTAGCATCCACAGAAGATTTAATTGCATTTGGAAGTGGATAAAGCTTTTCTAAACTAACAGTAGGTAGTGAATCAGGATTTGCATTAAAATTGAATAATTCATCTGATAATAAAGCAATTCCTTGGTTAATATTGTTTACAAAAAAATCATTATATTCTGTGACTTTTGTTTCGTTTTTAGCTGTACTTAAAAAATCATTAAACAAGTTGTAACGCGCTATTAATTGATTATTTGAAACGCTATTTGTTCAAAAATCACTATTTGTATTTTGCAATACTCCTTGTTTATCAAGAGCGATTTTAAAAATTGATTCTGTTAAATATTTGTTATCTTTTTGAATTACTGCGTATTTAAATCAGTTAGCTAATTTACTACGAGCTTCTTGATCAAGTTCCATTTTAGGTTCAAGAGCATTAGTAAATTTACCAGGTAAAACTAAGTTAGTAGAAATTCCTAAATTATTTTTTGCTAAATAATCTTTTACTAAAGGTGCAAATGACATGTGTTCAGGAATAAATGATTCTGTACTAATTGTCACAATTTGATTGCTGTAAGGTAAATTATAATAATACATACCTTGAAAATCTGAATTAAAAAGATTTGTTTCACTAGAAATATTTCTTAAAAATGGAAAAATAGGTTGTCCAGCAGATATTTTTACAAGTGCGTTCCCATTATCAGAAACTTCTGCCACACCGCCCTCGTTAATTTGTTTCAATTCTTTATCAGCATTTTTTAACATATTAACGCTTTGATATTGAACTTTTATTCTAAATCTTCTAGTTGCTTCATGTTCAACAACTTTGAAAGTTGCAAATTCTACAGCTTCATCTTCTGTTTTGCTTTTTCCATATTCTTCACTTAGCAATAGTTCATTAAATTTTTGATGTCAATTTTCAAAACCATATGTTTTTTGTAAATTTAATTTTGCATCGCTAAGCTTGTTTTTTTGTTGCTTGCGAATTTCATCCAAGCTTTTTAGTTCAATATTGCTTACACGTGAATCACCAGCTTGTAAACTTGCGTTATATCTAAATTGAAAATCTTTCGATGCTTTTTGTTCTTGTGCATATCAGTAAAAAACTGCTTCGCGGTAAATTTTGTCTAGTTGTTCTTGGTTTACTGATTTATTTTCTTTTAAAGTCTTTTCAAAATTACCTAATTGGTACTCTTTAGATTCGCCATTTGGTAAGTTAAAACTAAATAAATTAGCATCAGCTTTTTCAGCTTCAGTGTAATTTACCTTAGAAACATTTAATGCAAGCGGAACAGCGATAGCTGTTGTTACACCTGCAGTTAAAAGTACAGCAATAGCAATAGCTGTATTATTTCTTTTTTTCTTGCTAGTTGTTTTTTTATTTGTTTTATTATCGTATTGATCGTTTACTTCGGCAAGACGTTCAAAAAATGATTTTTTGTTTTTGGCCATAAAACTCCATTTCTGAATAAGAAAAAAATTTCTTTTAAAATATATATATTTTAAAAAAATTATAGCAAATTACAGTAAAATTACTCTTTATCTTTTAGCTGTTTTTAAAATAAAAAAAGGCATAAAAAAACAGCGGCGCCCTATCTTCACCTTTCGGCTATTGTCGGCACTAAAGAGCTTAACTACTGAGTTCGGAATGGGATCAGGTGAACCTCTTTGCTATAACCACTGATAATATGATACCACGTTTTTTAATAACGTCAACTATTTTTTTAAATTTTTTTTATTTTTTTAAATCATCTTAGTTTTTTAATGATTCTGATTTTTTAATTTCATTTGTAATAAAATTAAAAACATCATTTTTAATTCATTTTACTTCTAATAACTTTTGTAAACTTTCTAAACTAATATCATTTAAATAATTTGAAAGATATTTAATAGTTATTGTTTCAAAATTATTAGCATTCCCTTGGAATGTAGAAAGTTTTCTATTGATTGGTAATCTAAAAATTATTCTTATAAATTTAAAGTGAATAAGAACAAAATTCATTAAGGATAAAAAAATTAATAAGAATGCATAAAAAATAAGCGATGAAATTTTAAAACCAAATCAAAATGAACTGTAATGAAATCTTGATTCTGAAAACATAAAAATATAAGGTAAAATGTGCGAAAGAGCAATTAGTTGATATGCAAAGACAAAAGCAAATAAAATAATTCAAAAATTTGCTTCTTTCAATTGTTTTTAAATCTTAACTCATATTTATAAATTAAATTCTTAGCTATAGCCTCTAAGTTATTATTAGCTTGAGCAAAATTTAAGATTTGTTGAACTTGTTCATCATCATATAATTTATCATTTAATTTTTTTTGATTTATCTTTGATGCTTTAGGAAAATTTGCAAAAGCTGTTTTATATCATTCAAAACGGTTTATTCCATATTTTTTACAAAAATACAATTTGACAATTCCAAAAGCTAAAATAATTAGTCCTATAAAACAGAAAATTATTCTAAGATACCAAAATTGAAACACTTCATCTTGTGCAAAAATCGAGTAAAGCATTAGCATAATTCCTAAAACCAATATTACTCTACCATAGATAAAGTACTTTTTATATTGATTTCAAAATAAATCATTAGCATTATCAAAAAACTTTTTGCTTTTTGTTTCTTTGTATCATTCTTTTAATTCTGCTGCTGATTGAGGTTTAACGTAAAGTCCATCTTTACGTTTTCATCTAATTTCTTCAGCAGTTTTTAAGTAATCTGAGCTGTGTTCTGTCATTTAGTAAATTTAAGCTTAATATTTATTTTTTATTTTCTTCTGTATCTGATTTATTTGTTTTTTTATTTTGAAATTTTGCGTATGTATTTAAAAGTTCACCCATTTCATTTAATTCTTCATTAAATAAAAATTTATAAATTTCTTTTTTTGTTTCACTAAAAGTTAACAAAATTTCTAAATTAGTTAAATTAGGTTCGTTTTCATATGTTGATATAGCTCTAAATAAAATTGCTGAATTTAAGTTGAAACCTAATTGTTCTAAATGTGTAGTTCTAAAAAGAGGAACATTAAAAAGGAAAAACATATCGTGAAAACGAAGTAAAAATATATTTATTAAAACTGCAATAACAAATAAAGTAATAGCAATTGGTAGTGTATTTTCTGTTGAAAATCCATATCAAGAAATCAGTGAATTACTATCTGTAAATCTTGTATCAATTATTCAAGTAATCAAAATAGGTACAATTATTGTTTTAATAGAAAAAAGTGCACTTTTTCAAAATACCGCTGTATTTTCTGATTTCATAATTTTTTCAAATTTAGTTAAATAAATAGAAAGTAAATGATTTTTTATCATAAGTAATTTGTTTTCATCTTCTTTAACTAAATTCATAATTTTTTGAAAGCTATCATTATCTCTTTTAATTTGTTTTTCCATTTTTGGTGAAACAGCTTCTTTACCATAACTAAATGCTGTTTTATATCATTCAAAACGGTTCATTCCGTATTTTCTGAATTTAAATAAATTTAAAGTTCCTGCTGCAAGTAAACAAAGACCTACTAATCCAACTGGTATTCTGACATATCAAAAACCAAAAAATAAATCAATTCCTATAATTGAGAAAAGGAAAAGAAAAATACCAATTAAAATTAAAAATCTACTTACTATAAAGTACTTTTTATATTGATTTCAAAATAAATCATTAGCATTATCAAAAAACTTTTTGCTTTTTGTTTCTTTGTATCATTCTTTTAATTCTTCTGCTGATTGAGGTTTAACGTAAAGTCCATCTTTACGTTTTCATCTAATTTCTTCAACAGTTTTTAAATAATCTGTGTTGTGTTCTGTCATTTTTCTCCTAATTTGAATAAAAAATTATTCTTTCTTTTTTGAACGCTTTTTATTTTATCTTTTTTAAATAAAAATTTATCAATTTCTTCTATTGTTTTTTTTGTAATCATTAAATTAGATTTAATAAAAAATCTTTTTTATATTTTTAAATTCCTTCAATTGCTTTTACGATATCTTTTTCTAGGCTATTCAAAACAAATAAACTAGTTACAGATACAACAGTATCAATAATAGAAATGATTTTAGAAGCTACTCCAATAGCTAAATTAGCTTTCATTTTTAAAGCAAAACCGCTTCATTGTTTTCCTAATTCTTGAACGGTTCTGACTGGAAAAGCAATAATTTGAGGTCAACTTATTAATTTCTTTAATCCGTTGAAAATATTATTAATATTTTTCATTTTAGATACAGCTTGAGAAATATCTCAACCAACTACACTTAAGAATTTTGAACCAAATTTAGCACTCATTTTAGCAGATATTTTATTTAAAGAGAATTCAAGTATTTTTCGAATGGAATAATCTACAGTTTTTTCAAATAGTTTTTTTATAGCACCTAATTTACTTGCGTTATCAACGGAAGTATAAATTATTGAAGCTGTGTTTCAAAAATCGTTTTTATTAGCAATAATTTTATTAATAACTTTTATTTTGTCAGCTTTAAAATCATGAATATCAAAAACTTGAATAATCTCAGAATTATCTAATGAATTTTGTAAAGTTTCAATCATTTTTTGAGTGTCATAATATTCATAATATGAATCTCAAGATTTTTTTAAAAAAACGGTAGCTATAGAACCTTGAATTGCTAAAACAGTTGCGTCCGCTAATGTTGAACCAAATGTTCAAAAAGCCATTATGAACAACGCTGCAGAAGTAGCTCAAATAATAGAAAGTATTACAGCAGAAGCGACATTTAATCCATATAAATGATCATTGTATTTTTTTAAAGCATTAAAAATGTTATTTATTTTACTTCTCTGATTTTGAATTTGTTCTTTTTGGTTCTTTCAAGTTTCTTGAAAATCTTTATCAAAAACTTGTAAAATACTTTGTTTTATTTCTTCTTGTTGCTTATAATTAGGTTGTTCATGAGCTGAGCACCCTGGTGTTGTTGTGTGATATGTATTTCCTCATGCGTAAACTCCAGGATCATTGTCACACATAATATCAGAAGTATCTATTAAATATCTTCTTTTTCTAATTTTTATATTTTTTTCAGCTTCAATTTGATTAGATGAAGCAGAAACATTTTTTAAATCATCAAGAGCACTAATAAATTTATCACTTTCTTCATTTTTATCATTAAAAGTTCCTACTCTTTTTATTTCTGTTTTAATATCATTAATTTTTTTAGTGTCACTTGAGCGAATTGCACTCACGTATTCACTACTATTTGTGATAATTTTTTCTTTTGTTCTGGTATCAACATCTGAATTAACTGATTTTTCAAAAAACTCAGTATCAGTTAAAACCTTTTTTATTAACTTATCTTGAGAAATATTGTTTTTTAGTTCATTATCAATTTCCCTTAAATAAGACTGATCAGCTAATTTTTCTGATACTTTTTCAATATTATTGATTTTTAAATTGTTTGAATTAAAACCAATAGTTGTTTGCAATTTATATTCAATTTCTTTATCTAAATCAATTTTTATAGCTACATTTTGTCCGGGATCTATGCTCGCGCTAAAAGAACCCAACAAATTAATTGCATCTATGAATTTTCTCATTTAAATTCTCCTTTCATTTTTTACGAAAGTATTATAAGTAAAATTAAAAATTTTTAAAAAAAGTGTTTGTTTTTTTCAATTAATATTTTAATTTTTGAATTTTTCTTTCATGAATATAATATGTTTAATTAGAATAAATTGAAAAAATAATTCTATTTACTTTTATAACATTTAGTAATTTTCTATAAATATAATTAAAAAATAAATTAATTTTTAACTTATTTTTTCCTAATACTAGCTGATTAAATAAAAAACTATGACAAACTTAAAATGTCATAGTTAGTATTATTTTAATCAAAGATTTTTTTAATATCTATTCAATTATTAGAATTTAAATTTTCTTCATATTCAGTGTTATTAAATAATAAAGAATTAGAGATTTCTTTGTCTCTAACAAAACCAAAATTTAAATTAAATTCTGCTGCATATTTTTTTAGAGCATTAAATTTTAAAGATACATCTTTATCTATTTGCTTATTAATTCCTTCTTGAGTTTCACCACCTTTTGTCTCAATAATTCATATTTTATTGTTTTTATCAATCAAAATATAATCAGGATAAAATAAATGGTTTTTACCTAAGGTGTCTAAATAACCAATGCTAAAGTAATTTACTCCTTTATCATGATTTTTATAAAAATATT
This sequence comes from Mycoplasma buteonis, assembly GCF_000733865.1. Classification (GTDB taxonomy): domain Bacteria; phylum Bacillota_I; class Bacilli_A; order Mycoplasmatales; family Metamycoplasmataceae; genus Mycoplasmopsis; species Mycoplasmopsis buteonis. The sequence goes on along the minus strand of NZ_JPOK01000005.1, from coordinate 174,193 downwards.
TAACAAAATCTGAATTTATACAAAATTCTTCAAATCTTCTTTCGCTTTTTGATTTACGAAGATCTCAATCTGCAGCCATTCTTGGAAACTTTTCGTAAACGCTTTTTTCAACAAAATTATTTTCATTATAATTTTTATGATTAAAAACAATTAAGTCATTTTTTAAAATTTTTCAACTTTGGTTGCTAAAAGGTTTCGCAACTTTAATTTTTTGTTTAACTACGTACTGGGTGCTACGACGGAATTCTTCTGCATCAAGCCCTATCAACTTGTAATTATTCATAATAAAGACTTTGAAGTTTCTAAAATTAAGGTTGCCTAATTTTATAATTGCGTTATTGGAAATTTTAGGACGGTAAAAGAATATATGTTCAAGTAATTCTTGTATATTTTTATCATCAAATTCAAATCTACTTCCAATATATCTAATTGCATTTAAATAATCACCATTGTTAGTCGCGTTGCTAAAAGTATATTCTACCGGAATATAAACTAAATCAGAAATGCTTCCATCTGATGTATAAATGTCTCCAGACATTAAATCATTCAAAACTCTTTCATTAAAAGTAAAACCTTTATTTTCAAGTATCTCACGATTTTTTGCATAATTATTTGTCAAATTATATTTAGATTTAAGAAAATCTTTAAAAGCATTTTTTACTTCCTTATAATGTTTTTGATTAAACATTATTTTTTCGTATTCGTGATTACGAACTTGTTTTGTGAGTGCAAATGATTCAAACTCACTTTTTAAGTTAACAATCTTTTCAACTACAGGCTCAGCAGCTATTTGCAGCATTTCTGAACGTAATTTTTCATCAAAAGTATAAATATAACAATTATCAATAACATCATTATCATAGTGTTTTTGATTAATTGTTCTTCGAATTCGACCCACAGTTTGAATTTCAAATTGTTCAGTCATATTTGTTCTCAGTTTAACTAAAATTTTTGCTCTTGGACAATCTCACCCTGTTGCTATTGCTTGTTTAAAAATCAAAAAAGTAATTGGCGAATTGTTTTTAACTAGTCCTTCATCAGCGTTGATTTTATCATCTGATGTTCAGCGAGCAACAGTTCCATTATCATAATTAAAATCTTTTTTATTTAATAGTTCAAGCACAAAATTTAATAGCTCTTGATTCATATTTGGAATTTGAATAAGAACTAATGGGTTAACATTTAAACCTTCTTTTTGAAACTCCAAATACATTTGCTTTTGTTTATCAATTGCAAGATCAATTAAAATTTCAGCTTCTTTTAAATAAATATCTTTGTCATTAATCAATTTTGTTTCAATATCTTTATTCATTAAGATTTTCTTCGCAATTAAACCTTCATCAATAACTTGTTTGTCATCAATTTGATAAAAAACAATATTTTTGCTAGCTTTTTTAACGCTTGTAGTAGCTGAAATTCTAATTTCTTTATACGGATGTAATTTTTCTAAAATTTCTGAAGTCTTTGCTGTTTTATAACTGTGCTCTTCATCAACTATTACAATGAACTTTAAATGATTTTGATGAGCTTCATAAACACGGTCATATCAGTTTTTTCGTTCACTTTCAGTTATTGATTTATTCTTTTTGTTTGTAATTAATTCTCAGTTGACAAAATAAGTATAGTTTTCTCGAAAACCTTGAGTTAATACATCATTAAGTAAACCTGTATCTAACTGATTAAAATGCTTTTCCATTTTTAGTTTAGATTGCATTTCAAGTTCACCTTTACCTGGTGTTAATCAAAGAAAAACATAATTTTGTTTTTGAGTTAAACTGATTAATTCTTGAATATAGCTTTGAGCTATAATAGTTTTTCCGCTACCTGTACAACTTTTTAAAATAATTGTTTCAACTACATTATTATTCGTTTCACGAAGTAAAAAATCAATTGCTTCTTTTTGAAATTGTTTTAATTTAATCATATTTATTCTTTCATCTCCGAATCATAGTAATAATTTGGTAAATAATGTGTTTTTGAGTTAATTTCAAACATTTGCTCATTGGTTATTTCAGGATAATAATCTTGTCAGTGAAAAACATTATCTTTGTAAATGATTTTAGCTTTGAGTAAGTCAGTAATTGATATTTTGAAAAAATCTTCTTCAGTGTTTAAAAATATAATTTCATTATTTGCTCTATTAACTGTTAAATTGTTTTCTAGTTCAATTAATTGACTAAAACTTTCGGTAAACTGAGTATATAACTCATCACTTTCTGCCACAGATTCTTTGTTGTAAAATTTAACTTTTAAATATTTTAAATTATGAGGTAATTCATTTTGAATTTTACTTAATCTTTTATAAGTCACATCCTCCGCAATATTATTTTCATTATTTGTGCAAAGAATATATTGACGATTACCACTGTCTTGTTGATTTAAAAGTTGCACAGCATGACCTGTGGTTCCACTTCCTGCGAAAAAGTCTAATACAGTAAAGTCTTTTTTATTATAAGTTACCATATTAATTAAATATTGAATTAATGAAGTTGGTTTTGGAAAACTAAAATCATTTTTGCCTATATATTTTTGTAATTCAGAAGAACCAGTTACTGTATAACCAACATTATTTTCTTTCGTAATTGATTTTGTAGGTTTAATAGTATTACCTTGAGGAGTTTTTTCATAACGAAGTCTTAGGTTTTGAGTTTTCGAAATTATTCTAGTACCTAATTTAATTTCATTTTCAAGTTTTTCTTGAGATCATTTTCATTTAGATCAAATTGTTGCTGAGTTTTTATTTTTACTATTTTCAATAATAATTTCATCTAGTAATTCGAAGTTATCTGCTTTAAATGGTTTAATTACACCTTGTTTAATATTTTTAAAATTAATAATATTTGCATCAAAAAATAAAGGTGCATATTTATTTGGATTATTAAACAATGAAGCATCTATGGTTTCGACACTAAGTTTTGACACAAATTCATATTTAATTGCCGATATATTTTTTGCATAGCAGTGGATATATTCATAATCTGAACGAGTAAATTTAGAAAGCGAAGAGCCACCTGAATTTTTATTTCATAAAAATGTTTGAATGTGATTTCTTTCACCAAATATTTCATCACATAGTAATTTTAAATGTGCTTGCTCATTATCATCAATTGAAATAAAAATTACACCATCTTCTTTTAACAAATTTTTAGCAAGGTTTAAACGTTTTTCCATGAATGAAAGTCATTTTGAATGTCGAAAAGCATCATCAATTCCGACGAAACTATCGTTGTACACAAAATCTTTATTCCCTGTGTTATATGGAGGATCAATATAAATTACATCTACACGATTTTTATGCGTTTTTTGCAATAGTTTTAATGCTAAAAAATTATCTCCTTCAATTAAATAATTAATTGGTTTATCTTTATTTGCTGCAATTGTTTTTTCTTGTTGGCCTTCTAAAGCTAAAAAATTATTTTGAGCTAATTCTTCAACTCTTTCAAAATAATTTTCATAAACTAAGCCAAATTTCTTTGCATTGATGAATCTTTCAATTTCATTAATAGTTTGCAGTTGTTCAACACTTAAACTCTCTGAGTTTTTTAAATCTTCTAAAAACTTTTTAATTTTAAGTTTGTTAATATTTGTCTTATTTTCCATACTACGTTCCTTTACCTTTAATTTTATCTTATTAAAATGGGAAAAATTAAAAATCATCACATTAATGATGATTTAAAAGTGTCAAAATTTAAGCAAATTTTTCTCTAAGTGCTTTTTCAGTAATTTCATTGGAAACTTGTGGGTTAACTTGACCACCTGTTTGTTTCATAACAGCACCTAAAATAAACTTAACAACTCTTTCTGGACGATTAGGATATTCGCTAACTAATGCTTCATTGTTTGAAATAATTTCATTAACCATGTTAGTAATTAAATTAACATCAGTAATTTGTTTTAAATTGTGTTTATCAAGTAAAAGAGCTATATCACCCTCAAAATTAACTAAAAGCGGAATTAATTTTTTAAGTGATTTACCTGAAATAACTTCTGATTCAAGTAATTCCAAAGATTGTTTAATATAAATAGGCTGAATTCCTAATTGATAGGCAGGAACTCCTTTTGCGTTTGCAAGCGAAACTACTTCAGCAAAAAATACTTTAGCAAGTTTATCTTTATCTAAATAATCAATTGCATCAAAAAACTTTGCTAAGTCTAAATCATCAATAAGAGATTGAACATAAATTGGTTGAATTTTACTATCTAGATAACGTTGCTCTTTTTGATTTGGTAATTCTTTTAATTTTACTGAATCGATAAATTCTTTAGAAAGTTTAATAAAAGGAATGTTTGGATCAGCGAAATATTTGTAATCTGTTGTTCCAGTTTTAGTACGCATTACAATATTAATATTATTTTGATCGTCAAAACGCTTAGTTTGTTGTAAGATTTGCTCACCAGTTAATAATTTTTCAGTTTGTAATTTAATTTCGTATTCAATTGCTTTTTTAATATTTGAAAGTGAATTCATATTTTTAATTTCCACTTTAGTTCCAAATTCTTTTGTACCATATGGACGAATTGAAATATTAATGTCGGCACGCAAGCTACCTTGTTCTAATTTTGCTTCCGAAATTTCTAAACATAAAGCTGTTTTTTTGATTGCATCAACGTAAGCAGCAGCTTCTTCTGCTGAACGAATAACAGGATAAGTAACAATTTCGATTAAAGGAATTCCAGCACGGTTATAGTCTAATTTTGTTCCGTCATCTTGATGATGTTGTCTTGCAGTATCTTCTTCAAGATGAATTCTTTCAATTTGAATTTTTTTAATTCCATTACTTGTTTTAATTTCAATTTCACCATTTGAACCAATTGGACGATAAAACTGAGTAATTTGATATCCCTTTGGTAAGTCAGGATAGAAATAATTTTTCCGATCAAAATGTAATTCATCATCAATTGTCATATTTAATGCTTTTGCAAGTGCAACACCATATTTAACAGCTTGTTTGTTAACAAGTGGTAATGTACCTGGGTAAGCTAAATCGATTTGGTGTGCACAAGTATTTGGTTCTGCATTAAAATCAATTCTTGCCGGCGAAAACATTTTAGTATTTGTTTTTAATTCAAGGTGAATTTCAATCCCAATAACTGTTTCAAAATTATTCATTTTCACCTCCTAAAATTTCTTCAAAATACTCAGCATATCCAAGTAATTTGGCATCTTGATAAATTCCGCAATCAAGTGTAACGCTATACGGTAATGTAACTTCATCTTCTTCAATGTATTTTTTACCAAGTGGAATTGTTAAAGATGGGTTACCAGCAAGATTGCTTCCTGTTAAAATGTAGTCCATAACATCATAACTTTTTTCAGCACCAAACTTAGGAGCAACTCCACCAAAAGTAGGATAAATAACTAAATCTGCACTATTATGAAGTTCTGTAAAATAATCTTTAATAACACGACGTGCTTTTTGTGCTTTTTCAAGCAACTCTTTTTGATTTTCAGAGTAAAGGAAGTAACTTCCAAGACTTAAACGCTCTTGAACCATCTTTCCAAATTGTGTACTACGCGTTTTAATCATAATATCAGTTCACGTCTCTGCATCTTGACGCATTCCAAAAGCAACACCATTAAGGTTAGCAAGATTTGAAGATGCTTCAGAAAAACTAACAATTTGATAAACAGGCTTAATTGCTCTAAGAATATCTAAATTAGGTTTTAGCAGTTTAACTTCAATGTTATTTTGACGTAATTTTTCAATTAATTTCTCAAAACTTTTTGCAACATATGGTTCCACAAACTCATTGAAATCTAACGCTAAAACTGTGTGTGGTTTTGTTTTCTCGATATTTTTAATATTAACTTCTACACTTGTCATATCTTTAAAATCTTTTCCGTATAAAGCTTGTGAAGTTAGAATTAAATCATTAATATTATGTGTAAAATAAGCAACTGTATCTAAGCTAGAAGAATAGGCAAACATACCATAACGAGAAATGGCACCATAAGATGGTTTAAATCCTATTGTACCGTTGTAACTAGCAGGTAAACGAACCGAATCACCAGTATCACTTCCGAGTGCAATTCCTACATTTTTAGTAAAAGTAGCAACTGAACCTGAAGAACTACCACCAACATAATATTTATTAGATTTTGGATTAGTAATTAAACCAAATGCACTGTGTGTTCCTGTTCCACCAAGAGCAAGTTCATCATTATTAACTTTCCCAACAGCAAGAGAACCTTGATCAAGTAATTTTTGCACACAAGTAGCATTGTAACTAGGTTGAAAGTTCTCTAAAATTTTAGAGCTTGCTCTTGTGACTGAGTCTTCGGTTGCAAATACATCTTTAATTGTTAAAACAACATCATTTAAAATTCCGTTTTGATGTCTCATAGGTGTTTCAAAAACTAATGCAACAGCATTATTTTGATCATTTTTTAATTCTTGCTGTGCTTTAGCAAAATTACCAGGATTTTTAAAAGTACGTTCCATTATTTAACCACCTTAGTTAAAATGATATAATCATCATCTTTTTGTTTTGCATTTGCTAAAATTTGTTCTTTTGAAATGCTTCATGTTGTATCTTCAACATCTTCACGTAAAAAATCTACTAATGGCATTTCGTTAATATGAGTAAGAGGTTTAACACTTGATAAATCAAGTTTATCTAATGCTAATAAATCCTTTTCAAGTTTATGTCAATTATTTAAAATGTTATCCATAACTTCCGGAATTGGTTCGAACATTAAAGAACTTACAATTTCCTTTAATTTTTCGTGACTAATATCTTTCATTTTTTCTCCTATCATTTTGGCAAGCAATAAAATTCTACTTTATTTAAATATTTTAGTTCGCCAGTCAAACCTTCAAAACGTAAATAATATGAGTGAAGCATTAAACGCTCTGCTTTTTTACCACCATATTTTTTATCTCCATAAATGGGTTTTCCGATATTTTGTAACGCAACACGAATTTGGTGTTTACGTCCTGTTAGAATTTCAGCAATTCTTCTTTTACCGTCAAAAGTTAAAATTGTTTTAGCTTCTTTACTGTTTGGAACTTCTGTGCGTGAAGCTTTCATTTTGCCTGTAGAATAATCTTTAAACATATAAAGTTTTACTTCTCGTTTCGCTTCATTAAAATCACTTAAAAATTGATATTTTTTAGTAAATTTATCATTTGCTTCATTAAGTAAAACTAAAGCCTTATAAGTTTTACCGTAAACAATAATACCACTTGTGTCTTTATCTAATCTACCTACATGCGATGGTTTAAAACTGTCTACTTGCTTATAATTTAAGTATGCTAAAACTTGAAAGTCTAAGCAATTTTCACTTCCGTGTACTTCAACCTTATTTAGTTTATTTAAAACTAAAACTTGATCATCTTCGTATAAAATATCTAAATTTGTTTTTTGATATTTGATTTGTTCTTTTTGCTGTGGTTGATCTACACCATAAATGACAATGTGATCACCTTCTGCTACTAAATAATCTTTCTGATTTAAACGTTTTCCGTTTACTTTAATATCTTTTTTTCGAAATATTTTTTCTATTTTGCTTAATGGTACATTATTTAAATATTTAATTAGTAATTTAAAAAGCGTACGACCAGCATCATTTTTTGTTGTTATTAATTCAAACATAATTTTCCTTTATAAAAAATAAACCTACAAAGTAGGATTATTCTCTTTGACTACTGAATAAATCAAAGTCATTATTTTCATTTTCTACACCTTCAATATAATTAAAATCGTTTAAAGAAGGTAAGTCACGCATTGTGGTAATGCGAAAATAATCATAAAACTTGTTAGTTACACCGTATGATACTGGATGTCCTGGAGTTGGTGAAACACCTACTTCTTCAATAACTCCTTTAACAAGTAATGTGTTAATCACTTGATCGCTTGCAGTCCCTCTAATTGTCGCAATTTGTCCACGAGTAATCGGTTGTTTATAAGCAATAATTCCAGCAACTTCAATAGCAGCGTTTGACAAACGTTGTTTTTTAGTAACAGAAACCATTTTTTGAATGTATTCTTTGACACTCTCTCTAGTAGCCAATTTGTAAACATCATTAAAAGCGACTACTTTTAATCCTCTGTCAGAATCATTAAAACTCTTGTGAAAATCATTCATTACTTTTTTAGCTTCTGCATTAGTATTAAGATTAAAAATTTCTTTAACTTGTTCAAGAGTTAAACCTTCATCGCCTTGAATATATAATAAGGCTTCTAAAATTTTATTTTTCATCGAATTGTTCTCCTCTAATTAAGATAATTTTATCAAACTGTTCATCTTGCACTATTTTTAAAACTTGCTGACGAGCTAAATCTAAAACAGCTATAAGTGTCACAACAAAATGTTTTAAAGATGGTAAAGTAAAGACTTCTTCAAAATTTAATTTTTCTTTTTGACTAAGTAAATCTTTAATGTGCTCAAATTGATCTGCAGGAGTTAGATTAAAATTATCAATTTTAGTTTCACGCAAATGTTGAGCATAGCGTCTTTCAAACATTTTACGAAGAACTGAAATTAATTTTAAAGGATTAGAATGACCATCAAGCTTAGCATCATCAGTATCTAAAATAAATTCATCAATACTTGATGGTGTTTTGATATAAATATTTTGACGCTCGTTTTCAAATTTACGAAGAACCTCCTTAACTTCTTTGAATTGTTGATACTCAATAAGTTGTCTCAGCAAGACTTGCTTTTGCTCTTCAACTTCTTGACTAACCTCTTCACCAGGTTCTTGGAGTAACATTTTCGCTTTTAAATCAATCAAAGTAGCAGCCATAACTAAATATTCACCAGCTACATCAACTTGATTTTCCTTTAAAGTATGGATAATATTTAAATATTGATTCGCAATATCTAATAAATTCACCTCCATAATGCTAATTTTCTTATCTTTGATTAAGGTAAGTAATAAATCTAAAGGACCGTCAAAATCATTAATTTTAAAAGTATATTCATCTGAAATAAACTCATCTGATGAATCATTCTTTTTAAAATATTTATTATTTTTACTAGGCATATTGCTTTAATTCCTCAGCAATCATTTTTCTAACTTTTTCAGCCACACCTTTTGGTTCTTGATTAAGCAATGTGCTAGCTTTAATTGGTTTTAAAAATGATACTGTAACAGTTAATCTACCTTTACGTTTTGAATTAAATGCTTGCTCTGAATTGGAAATAGCAACCGGAATAATTGATAAATAATTTTTTTGAGCAGTAACGAATGCACCTGCTTTAAATTCACCTAATTCTTCTCCTGAAACTCTAGTTCCTTCCGGGAAAATAACACCGTATGTTTTTTGTTCTTTAACAAAGGCACCAAATTCTATGACACTTCTAAGAGCTTCTCTAGGTTTACTACGGTCAATTGTAAATGTATCTAAAATTCTCATTCCATGACGCACAATAAATTTTTTGTTTAATTCTTCTTTTGCCACGAAATTAGGAATTTTGTGAGTATCACCATAAGCTTCTGTTTGCTTTTGAAGTGCAGCAATTAAACAAAACGGATCCATATTTGACTTGTGATTTGGTGTTAATAAAATACCACCATTATTTGGTAAATTATCAAAACCAACTATTTCTAAATCAACATTGTAAAGTTTAAGTAATTTTTTTGATACTTTAAGCATGTATTCATGACGATCAGCAAGTAAAGCTTGATCAGGATTTTTCTTGTATTTACGTGATAAAGATCAAATTTTTCTAAAACGATGTAATCAAGCAAAAATAAACACAACTTTTTTTAAATTTGGATTAACAGCAAATTTTTTCATATTTTCTCCATTATTTTTCCACCACAAAAGCAATCAATAAGTCTTTTTCATGACTAATCGAAATTTCAAAATTCTTAAAAGTTCAGCGGTGATCTTTTTTTCTTAATTCTATATTTGTAAAAGTATGGTATTGATTATTAGCTTTAAAAATTGCTTCTTTAATAGCTCATGAACGAGCTAAGAACAAAGCTTTCTTACTGGGCTGTAATAAATAAAATTGTTCTAATTCTCACTTTGATAAAAAACGCTTTTCAAACCCATTTGGAATATTTTCGAAGCGAGAAATTGTTGTTAAATCAACACCAACATGTTTCATAATATTTTAATTATATTAAATATTTATTTTTTACTTGTAATATTTACAAAAAGAGAAAAAGTAGCTTAGTGCTACTTTCATTTATTTTGAAATTAAATATTGATTATCTAATTCACATTCTGTTATTCTTTTATCAATTTGTTCTTTTACTGTTTGCAAACTATTATATTTTAATAGAAAAATTAAATTGTTCTCACTAGGATCGTTTAAAAAATTAGCTTTTAATCTAGCAAAAGTTATCGCATTTGGTCTTACTGTAATTTTTAAGTCAAAACTTAACTTCTTTTTAATCGGAAAGCGTGCAAGAACTTTAGAAACTTTTAAAAAGCTTGCAAAAAATAAATAAAGAATACCTGTAACTGAAAAAATAGAAAGAAAATCATCATAATCTAATTTATGACCGTAAAAAAATAAATAAGGATTTTTCTCATCTAAAAGACCACTACCTATAAAATAAATTGCGTTTAAAATCAAAACTAAAGATAAAGCATAAAAAATCGAAAAAATTATAAAAAATATAATAGTAATATTTTTATTGAATTTAACTGTCTTTTTGAAATTTTTCTCTATTTTTTCTATTAAAATATTTATATTTTTTTCATAATTAGAATTTAATCATTTATATAAATCTAAATTTTCTTGATGAATTGAATTTCGAGGAATTCATTCATTAAAAAAATCATCATCCGGACTTGGGATATAAATTTTTCTTAAAAAATCATAACTATTAAAATTGTAATGGTAATATTTAAAAATTTTGATTATTCCAATTACTAAAAACACACTAGAAATTAAAATAAGTGTTATTCTAATTTCTAATAAAGGCAAATAAAAATCTGTAACTAATGCAAAAACAGTTAATAAAATAAAACTAAAAAATGAAATATAAACACCTTGAATATAATAACGCTTGTATAAATATCAAAAAAGTTCTTTTTTGTCTTCAAAAAACTTTTTAGTATGTGTCTGTTTCTTTCATGAGGTTAATTCTTCTTTGTCTCGAGGTTTTACAAATTTACCTTCACTATTGGTTTTTCAATTAATTTCTCTAAATTTTTCTAATTTACTTTTTTTATTCATTTTTAATATCCTTATGAATTTTTATTAAAAAACTAGAAATAATTTCTAGCTTTTTAACAATTTATTCAGTTATTGTTAATTCAATGTGATAGCTTCCAATAAGATCTTCGTCTTCAAAACTTTTTGCTAAACTATATTCAAAAGAATAAAAGTTAGGATCTTGAAAATTCGATTTATATCAATTCGAAACTAAAGTAAAACTATATTCTTTACCATCATCTAAAGTTAAATCTAAATTAAATTCAGTTTTTTCATCTTTCTTAAGGTGAACTGTTGAACTTCCAGCATAAATATTAATTTCTTTATCTGAAATTTCAATACGGTTTTCAACTTCTAGGCTTGGTTCTGTAAAGCTAAAAACTTTAAAACCATTTTCATCTGTAATAGTTACTGGCGAATCAAATTGAATTGTTTGTTCTTGTTCATTTTGTCTAATAATTGACTTAAAATTAATTTTCATAACTCTCCAAACGTTTTGTAATTGTATCTACACCAAAAAGATAAATTGCTTTCGCTAATTCTGGTCCATGCGCAACACATGTTGTTGCTAATCTAATTGGCATAAATAAATTTTTACCTTTAACATTTAATTCCTTTTGAACTAAATTAATTGTATTTTGAATATTTTCAATTGTGAATTCATTATTAGAAATTATTTCTTTTAGAAACTTAGAAAATGTTTGCACAGTAAGTAAATCTTTCTCATCAAAATCTTGCTTTGCAAAAGATAAATTTTGATATTCTGCTAAATGTGATTTTAATTCTGTTATTGTAACCGCACTTTGCTTGAAGGTATCGACAAATAAATCTAATCATTCTGGTGTAAAATCATTTTCACTTAATTGCATAGCTGTAATTAATTCTTCATTTGACTTGTTTTTTAAGTATTGTTTAGAAAATCAATTCATTTTAACAATATCAAATTTAGATGGACTTTTACTTAAACGAACAGGATCAAATTTTTCAATTAGTTGCTCTTTAGTTAACATTTCTGAAGCATCTTCTGATGTTCAACCAAGTAGAGCTAAAAAGTTAAAAATACCTTCTGGCATGTAACCTTCATTTTTATAGTCTTCAATAAATTGTTTTAAAGAAGAATCACGTTTAGATAATTTTTTACCTTCCATGTTTGTAATGATTGTTAAATGTCCAAATTTAGGAGCTGATCAATTTAAATAATTATAAATAGCAAGTTGTTTAGGTGTATTACCAATATGTTCTTCACCACGTAAAATATGTGTAATTTGCATATCATAATCATCTATAACGACAGCAAAGTTATATGTTGGATAACCGTCAGATTTAAAAATTACTCAATCAGCTAAATCACTAGAATTGAATTCAATCGGTCCACGAACAATGTCATCTCAAGCAAGTTTTACATCTTTAGGCATTGCTAAACGAATTGAATATTCTCCTGCTAAATCTCTTCTATTTTTTTCCTCATCAGAAATTTTTAATCAATCTTTGTTATATCTAAAACTAGGAATTCCTTTTGCATCACTTTCGGCTTTTTGTGCTTCTAATTCTTCACTATTGTCATAAGCTTTGTAAGCATAACCCTTATCTAAAAGTAACTGAGCAACTTCTTTGTAACGATCAAGTTTTTCACTTTGACGGTATTTTCCGCATGATGGGTTTGGTTTATATGGACTTTCATCAGGAATAATACCTAATCAAGCTAAGTTATCAAGCTGTGAAGCTTCTCCACCTTCAACATTTCTTTTTACATCAGTATCTTCTAAACGAAAAATAAAATCACCATTAAAATGTTTTGCAAATAAATAACAAAATAAAGCTGTACGAGCTCCACCAATGTGTAAATAACCTGTTGGACTTGGAGCGTAACGTGTTCTAATTTTTTGCATAATTAACCTCGAAATTTATTCTTTTTAATTTTATTTTAATTATATATTTAACTAACAAAAATATTAAAAAGTTTTATAATTTTAATGCATCGTTAGCTCAGTCGGTAGAGCAGCTGGCTCTTAACCAGCGGGTCGCAGGTTCGAACCCTGTACGATGTACCATTTCAAGAAATTGACCAAGCCCATTTGGGCTTTTATTTTATAAATTTGGAGGTATCTAAATGATATTAATTGAAAATGCAAAAATTTTAACTATGGAGAGTAAAGAACTTTTAACAGAACACTTTATTTTAATTGAAAACGATTTAATAACTTATTTAGGCAAAACACGTCCAAAAACTAATGAAAAAACAAAAATAATTAACGCTAATGGTAATTTAGTAATGCCAGGACTAATAAATATGCATACGCATGTTCCTATGACTTTATTACGTAATCTTGCTGATGATTTAAACTTAGAAGACTGACTTTTTAACAAAATTTTTCCAATAGAAGACAAGTTAACTCCACAAGATATTTATTTAGGTGCAAAACTTGGAATAGCTGAAATGATTGCTTCTGGAACAACATCTTTTGTAGATATGTATTTCTTTGAAGATCAAGTTGCAAAAGCATGTGAAGAAATGAATATGCGTGGTTTTTTAGGTTTTGGGATTGCTGCATCTACAATTGACGACAGAATTAGTCAGATCGTTCAAATGTTTTCAGATTATGAAAATTCAAAACTTGTGACACCTATTTTAGCTCCACACGCTGTATATACCAATACTAGTGACTCCTTAAATAAAGTAGCAAAATTACGTAAAAAATTAAATAATCCTCTTTTAACAATTCATTTAAATGAATCAAATAACGAAGTAAATAATTGTCTTAAAGAAAATAAAACAACACCATTGTTATGAGCTAAACAACATAATTTATTAGATAGTAAAACTATTGTTGCACATGCAGTACATTTAAATGAAGAAGAAATTGAATTTATAAAAGAAAATAAACTAACATTAGTTCATAATCCTATTTCCAATTTAAAAATTTCTTCAGGAATTATGCCAGTACAAAAATTGCTAGAAAATAATATTAACATAACTCTCGGAACCGATGGAGCCTGTTCAAATAATACTTTAGATATGTTTGAAACTCTTAAAATATCTTCATTACTGGCAAAAGGAACTACTCTTAATCCAACTGCTTTAAATGCTTATCAAACATTAGAATTAGCCACAACTAATGCTGCTAAAGCTTTACAATTAGAAAACAAATTAGGAAAAATTAAAGAAGGATATTTAGCGGATTTAATTTTTATTGATTTAGATAATATTCATCACACACCAACTAACAATATAGTAAATTCTTTAGCTTATTCAACTGCTAAAAATGATGTTTATACAGTCATTATCAACGGTAAAATTGTTTATGAAAATCGAGAATTTAAAATTAATAATTTTGATTTAAAAGAACTGAGAACAAAAATAAGTAATAGAATTTCAAAAATAGCTTAAAAATGTGAAAAACTTTTCATATTTAGCGAATAAATTTAAAAAAAAATGGAATTTTAAGAGTAAGTAATATAATAATTTAAGTAAGAAATTAGCTTGTGCTAGTTTGTTATTTTTTTAATGTTTATATTTAATTAAAAATTCATAATTTTTAAAAACAGAAAGGTGTTATGTTTAATTTTTTCAACCGTAAAAAAGTAAGAGAAGATATCGAAAATTCTCTTTCAGGTTATGATGTTATAACCGAAAAAATTGAAAAGAAAAATACTGTATATAAAAGAACAAGGATGTCCAATTTTGGACTTAAGCTTCACACCCTTTACACTAATTTACCGATGTGAAAAATTATTTTAATCACAATTGTAACAGCTATTGTTTTTGGTGTTATAAGTGTATTTTTTGTTAAAAACGTCGGAATTTATAATTTTGGTTTAGCAGCTTTTGGACAAGCAGCAGCTAGAATTTTAGTTACTGAACTTAAAGCTGATCAAGTTAGCGAAGTTACAAGAAACCTAATTGATCAGTTTGTCTTTTGAGTTTTATATATTATTTTAAGTATTCCTATTTTTATTTTTGGATACAAAAAGATTGGAAAACTATTTACCAATTTAACAGTTTTATTTTTAGCAATATCTTCACTAGTTTCATTTTCAATTGGATTAATTCCAAATGCTAACCATGTTTATTTAATCGGTAATTTTGATAATAGTGAAATTAAAAATGTATTACCTGAATTTAAAAAAGCTTTAAGTGGTATTATTCCTCTACTTTGAAGTGATGGTGGTAATATTATCGCATTAATGATTTATGCAGTAGTTTATGGATACTTACTTGCTTGAATTTTCGCAATTATTCAAATTATTGGTGGTACAGCAGGAGTTACCGGTGTTATTGGAGAGTGATACGCAAATGAAAAACAAAAATCATTTGGTTCAATCTCAGGATACATGAACATAATAATTGTTTTAATATCGGTTGCTGTAGGATCTTGATTACCTGGTTCACTTCTTTTAGAGGAAGCAAAAAGTGAACAAATTTTAAGTCTTAAAACAGCAGCTAACGGATTAGAAAATAATGTGCATCAAATTTTATTACCTTTAGCAGATACTATTTCAAAAGGAAATGTAATTTCAGATAATTCAATTAATCAATCAATTCAAACATTTAATCAAATTTTTAATAGTGGTGCAGAAACAAATCAAATTGCAAGTGCAATTGCATATGATTTAACAAAATATCAAGGATTATCTCAAGATGGTTCAATTTATCTTAACCACTCTGATTTTGATAAATTATTAGAATCAACAAAAACAATTCTTAGCCGTACAGGTTACTTAACTCAATTTAATGCACTTTGAGTACCATTTAGTCGTACATTAGAAGTTATTGATAAAGCTTGAACATTTGAACTTTATCTTTCACCTAATTTTGTAGCAACAATTCTTACAAATATTATTTATATTATTACTTTAAATAAACTTTATCCTAAATTTAAACTTGTTAAAATTGAAATTTTCTCAGAACAATGAGAACAAATTAAATGCTTAATCAATGAAGATAAAAGAATTGTTACAGGAATGACAATTTTCAAAGCACGTGGTGGATACAAAAATACTGATGTCAATGTAATAACATCAATTACATTATTCAGACAAGTTGTGCGCATTATCAAAAAAGTACATGCAATTGATCCTGATGCATTTATTTCAATTTCAGAAGTTTCAAGTATCGATGGTTATGTATACTTACCAGAAAATAAATTTTAAGAGCACGATTGCTCTTTTTTTATACCTTGTGAAAAGAATATCTTAAAGGTTTAGAAAAAATATTTAATTTATTTTGTTTAGCAATAGTTTCACTTTCCTTAATTACATTAGCAAAATTAGTTTCGATTGCACTTGAAACATAATAAGGACTAGCTTTATTTTTAATATCAATATAAGCAACTCTTGCTAAACCATTTTGAACTAACAAATTATTCAAGGAATTTTGATAATCTAAATTTTGATTAAAAAAGACAATCGCAACTAAACGATTATATTTATCTGTTTGATTAATTTTTAAAAAAATTTTGTTATTATTTTTTCTTATTAAGCTTTCAGTGTACTGCTTTGCTTTTTGTGCTCAAAAATTTTCATTGACAGCGAGGTTTTCATCTTTAAAATCTTTGTAAATTTCAGGTGTATCAACACCTTGCAACCGAATAATTTGATCACCATTGACTTCTAAAGTATCACCATCAAAAATTTTGGTAACCTGATATGAATGTAAATTAAAAGTTATTTTATTATAGTTAATTTTTTGCAAACTAATCGAGCCACAAAATAAAGAAATCAAAGTTATTAAACTAAAAATTAAGATTATAAATTTTCTAAACTTCATAAAAATACCTTTCTAATTAATAAGTATTTTTAAAAACAAAAAGAACTAAAAAGAAACTATTTTTTCGTAAAGATAACTGCTATTCAAGAGAAAAAAGAAAAATTTTAATATAATTATTTTTATGAATAAAAATAAGATAAAAAACTTTTCAATTATTGCACATATCGATCATGGTAAAAGTACTTTAGCAGATCGTATTTTAGAATATACAGGCACAGTTTCAAACCGTGATTTAAAAGATCAATTTCTAGATTCTATGGATTTAGAACAAGAACGTGGAATTACAATTAAATTAAATGCAGTTCAATTAAAATATAAAGATTATATTTTTCACTTAATAGATACTCCTGGACATGTTGATTTTACTTATGAAGTATCACGCTCACTAGCAGCTAGTGAAGGTGCATTATTGTTAGTTGACGCAACTCAAGGGATTGAAGCTCAAACATTAGCAAATGTCTATTTAGCTATTGAAAATAACCTTGAAATTATTCCAGTAATTAATAAAATTGATTTACCTAGTGCAAATGTCGAAGAAGTAAAAAGAGAAATCGAAGAAGTAATTGGTATCTCTGCTGAAAATGCTGTTTTAGTTAGTGCTAAAACCGGGCAAGGTGTTCATGAACTTTTAGATGCTATTGTAAAATATATTCCTTCTCCTACTGATGCTGATGATGACAAACCTTTAAAAGCATTAATATTTGATAGTTACTTCGACCCTTATCGTGGAGTAGTTATGCTAGTTAGAATTATGGAAGGAAAACTAAAATCTGGTGATAAATTTGTTTTTATGTCACGCAATTATGAAGAACAAGATTATCACGTAATTGATTTAGGAGTTAGAAATCCACACGAAAGTAAAAAAGAATGATTAGAAGCTGGCGAAGTTGGTTGAGTATCAGCCGCAATTAGAGACGCTAAAGAAGTTCATGTTGGTGATACCATTACACTAGCGAACAATCCAACTCAAACACCTCTAGCTGGCTACAAAAAAATGAAACCTGTTGTTTTTACAGGATTTTATCCAATTGACACTAGAGATTACGCATTACTTAAAGAGAGTTTAGAAAAAATTTCATTAAGTGACTCTTCAATTACATGAGAACAAGAAACATCAAAAGCATTAGGTTTTGGGTTTAGAGTCGGTTTTCTTGGTCTTCTGCACATGGAGATTTTACAAGAACGTCTAGATCGTGAATATAAAGTCGGAATTATTGCTACTGCACCATCAGTTGAATATTTAGTGCATTTAACAAACGGAACTACAGAACAAATTTCAAACCCTACTTTACTCCCAGATCGAACTTTTATCGACTTTATTGAAGAACCTTATATCGAAGCAAGCATCTTTATCCCTAATGAATACATCGGAAATGTTATGGAACTTTGTCAAACAAAACGTGGGACATACAAATCACTAGAAATGATTGATGAACGTCGTTCAAAAGTTATTTATGAGCTTCCTCTTGCGGAAACAATTTTTGACTTCTTTGATCGTCTTAAATCAACCACAAAAGGATACGCTTCATTTGAATACGAATGAATTGGATATCGTGAAAGTGATTTAGTTAAAGTGGATATTTTACTTAATGGTGATAAAGTGGATGCCTTTTCAATTATTACTCACCGTGATAAAGCTTATGAAAGTTCAAGAGAACTTTGTAAAAAACTTAAGGATGCCATTCCACGTCAAAACTTTGAAGTTCCAGTACAAGCAACCATTGGTGGAAAAGTTATTGCTCGTGAGACAATTAAAGCTTACCGTAAAGATGTTACAGCTAAGCTTTATGGTGGTGACGTAACTAGAAGACAAAAATTACTTAAAAAACAAAAAGAAGGAAAGAAAAGAATGAAAAAACTTGGAACAATTGAAGTTCCACAAGAAGCATTCTTATCAATTTTAAAAACTAATATTGATAATAAATAATTATGAGCAAAAAACAACAAATATCAGATTACTATGATGATAATCAAACATTAAATTCATATATTGAATACGCTTCTCATGGATTATGAGAAGCTGAAAAAAAGCACATTAATAACTTACTACCTCTAAAAGATAAAAATTACCAAATTTTAGATATTGGTTGCGGCGCTGGAAGAACTAGCTTTGAATTAGCAAAACTTTTTCCTCGTTCTGAAATTTTAGCTATCGATATAGCTAGTGGCATGATTAATGCTTGTGAAAAACAAAACACTTTTGATAATCTCAAATTTCAGACAGCTGATCTTTTGAATATCAATGATACTAAAAAATTTGATTTCATTTTCTTTAGTTTTAATGGAATTACTAACAATACAGATGCAGAAGATTTGCAGAAAATTTTTCAAAAAATTCATTCTTTATTAAAAGATGCAAATTCTATTTTCTTATTTACTGTTCATGATATGTTTTCATCGGCTGAGTATCACGATTTTTGAGTTAATAAGAAAAAAGTATATGATTTAGATTTATTTAGTGATGAAAAAGTATTAAGTAGAATTGATAATGGATTTGAATGTAAAAATAGATTTTTTACAACAAAAGACATGCATGAAATCGCAAAGTTATTTAATTTTCAAATTATACTTGAAGAAAAACGTGACGATAATTTAGAACCAAGTTGAGTTAAAACATTATCTACACCTGTAATTTTTTACGCTTTTAGCAAAATAAAAAAAGAAGCTTAAAATAGTACTTTAATGGTGCTATTTTTTTATAAAAAAATTAAAAAAATATTTGGTGTTCATTTAAAATCTATTATAATATTAAAGCAAATCAGTTGCGAGTGTAGTTTAATGGTAGAACTTCAGCCTTCCAAGCTGACTGTGAGGGTTCGATTCCCTTCACTCGCTCCATTTCAAGAGATTGACCGAATTAAGTCTTTGTGACTTAATTTTTTATTTTTTATTAAAAAATCACAATTATAAATTGTGATTTTTTTAAATAAATTACTTTAAATTGTCAAAAATTTCAATCAGTTTGTTCAAATTATTTTCATCTCACATGGTATGTCCTGCTACGTCCATAACATTAAGCTCGCAGTTATTTAGCTGTTCTTTTAACAAGAACGCTCCTATTGGACGTGTGTCCATATCCTGACGACCATGCACAATAAAGGTTGGTATATCTTTAATTTTATAAGCATTTTCTAAAATATAATTATCTGTTGGGAAAAATGACTTATGATGGAAATAGTGAGTTTCTAATTTACTGATACTTAAATTTGAGTGCTCATCATCAAATAATTTTTGGTGGTGAACACTAACCAAGCAGCTTTCTCAGTTAGCAAATAAATATGCTGCACGTTTAATAAAATCATCGCTATATTCACCAGAATTAAACACATGATAGTATTTTTCTAAAAGCGTGTCTTTTGGCACATCTTTCACAAACTCTTTATAAGGTTTAAAATACTCTGGATAAAAAGCATCAGCACCTTTTTCGTATAAAAAGTCAATATCTTCTTGTCTTGTTAAAAACACACCACGTAAAACTAAATGTGAAACATGTTTAGGATGATTAATTGCATAGCTAAGACCTAAAGTTGTCCCTCAGCTACCACCAAAAATCACAAATTTATCCACATTTAAATGTTTTCTAAGTTTTTCAATATCATTGATTAATTCTCAAGTGTTATTATCTTTTGTTTCATAAGCAGGTAAGCTTTTACCAGCACCTCTTTGATCAAAGAGGATAATTTTATATTTGCTAGGATTAAATAATTGACGACATTTAGCTGAAGTAGAGCCACCAGGACCACCGTGAATAAATAAAAGTGGTATTCCATCTGGATTACCACTAACTTCATAATAAATTTGATGAAGATCACTAACCGGAAGATGTCCAGTTAAGTAAGGTTCAATTTCGTTATAAAGTTTTGACATTATTTTTCGTTAGGTCTAGAAAATACGTAGTGTCCATCTTCAGTAACTAAAACGTCATCTTCAATTCTAGCTCCACCAAGTCCTTCAATATAAATTCCTGGTTCAACGGTAATAATCATTCCTGGTTCTAATACAAATGGTGAAACAGCAGATACATTTGGAAGTTCGTGAACATCAATTCCTAATCCATGACCTGTTGAGTGAACAAAATAGTCACCATAGCCTTTAGCTGTTATATAATCACGACAAACTTTATCGATATCTGAAGCTTTAATTCCAGGTCTAACTGCTTTACGTCCTTCGTAAGCAGCTTCCTTAACAATGTTAAGAATTTCTAACATTTTAGGATTTTTAGCTGTTTCTTCACCACCAAAAATGCTTGTACGTGTAATATCAGCTGTGTAACCTTTATATTGTGCTCCAAAATCCACTTTTAAAAGTTGACCTTTTTCAATCTTACGGTCAGTTGGATGATGGTGTGGTTCTGCACTTGATGGTCCTGTTGCAATAATTTCATCAAAACCTTCTTTTTCAGCTCCATGCATTTTTAAATAGTAATTTAATAATGCAGCAGCTTCTTTTTCTGTCATACCTTCTTTAAGGTTTTGCATAAATTCGTTGTAAGCATCTAAAGTAATATCGATTACTTTTTGCATAGTTTGTAATTCATCGTCTGATTTTAAAATTCTTAATTCTTGAGCATTAACTCATTCAATAACTTCAGGATTTACCATTTTTACAATTCGATCTTGAACTTCTTTTGTTAAGTAATTTTTTTCTAATGCAATTTTTTTGAAATTTCTTTGTTCAAATCATTCAAGCATTGAAAGACCTTTAATTAAGACAACATCAACATTTTTTGCATTATTTTTTGCATATTCAATGTATCTTCCATCAACAAAAAGTGTCGCTTTATCTCTTTCGATAGCAATGAAACCATCAGTAGTTTGAACTCCAGCATATCATAATCTTGTTTGTGGTGCTTCTGAAATTAAAACTTCAACACCTAGTTTATTAAACATTTGGTCTAATTTTGTACGATTCATAAATTCCCTTTCGGTTTGTTTTGTTTAAATAAAAAATGAATAGCATGAACTATTCAAATTGATTATTATTTCTTTTCTTTGTGATTTACGTGAGCATTACATTTTGAACAGTATTTTTTAAGTTCTACTTTTTCAGGAGTATTTTTTTTGTTTTTCTTTGAAATGTAATTCTCCATTTTACACTCTGTACATACAAGTGTATATCCTTCTCTTGCCATAGTGCTCCTTTATATATTGTTAACAATTCTTACTAAATTATAACTGAAAAATTTTTCTTTAAAAGCTTTTTTAAACTTTTTAAACAACTTTTATAAAGGTTTTTAATTGATAATTTGAATAAAAAAACAGATAAAAATCTGTTCTTTAATTATCATTGACTAATTGAATTTCCTTGACCGTCTTTCATGCTTCCAGTAGCGGCGAAAATAAGGTCAACTAGTCATCAAATTCCGAATGTAGCTCATCCAAAAAATAATTTTAAAAGACCTAAACCGATACGACCTGCGTAGAAACGGTCAACACCTAAGCCACCTAAGAAAATTGAAAGTAAAACTGTAGCTGTTCTGCTTTTATCTGAAACGTTGTTCATTAATACCTCTCAATAATTTGACCAGTATCTAAATTATAAATATTGCTAGGTTTACCTGATGTTGGTCCAAAATCATAAAAATGGTCAACCATCGGAAAAACTTTTTTTGCTTCTTGTAAACTTAAAGGTTTTTCACCAGATAAATTACAACTGGTCATATAAATTGGGCCATTTTCTAATAAATAAGCTAATAACTGAGGAGAATTTGGCATTCGAAAACCTTGGTTGTTAATAATGATACTGTTAGCGCCAGGCCATAAAATTTTAGCTTTTTGTGTAGCCAAATCATTTCACTGACTAAACTTTTGAGCTTGTTCAATACTTCCAACTAAAATCATAATTTTTTTATCAATTGGACGTTTTTTTAGTTCATAAATTTGACTAAGAACTTTTGGTGAAATTTTACCACCAATTCCAGTAACAGTATCAGTTGTGCAAATAATTATATCTCGATACTCACTCATATATTTAAACCTCTTTATTAAAAAAGCCTTCAATGAAGGCTGTTTAACATCAATAAGCATATACGCTTTTCTCGATGTCGGCTCTTAGGTATTATATCATAATGTCAAAATAGTTAGTTAAAGATTAAATGAAAAATTAATCAAAAAGCTGCATATTGCAGCTAATTTTATCTAAATTATTTTTTTCTTAAAACATAAAAAGTAACAGGTGTTGAAATAGATTTAACATTCTCTGTTTCTAAATCTTCATCACGATTAAAATGTTCAATAATTTCGAAACCATGTCTTTTAGCGATAAATTCAATATCTTTAAATGTATAAAACCTGTTTTTAACAATAGTCCCATATTCTTCGCGATTTAAAACCTTTTTTTCTGAAAAAGTATCTAAATCATTTATTTTAATTACTTCGTCCCAAAATTCACGATACTTTTCTTCTGAATATAAATTATGAGTTGTAAAAATAAAATAACCATTATCTTTAAGAGATCTAGAAATATTAGAAAAAGTTTTATGAACTTTTTTTGCTTTTAAAATATTTGTAATCCCATTAAATGAGAAAAAAGCAAAATCATATTTGAATTTAGAACTTAATCTGAATTTTGTAATATCTTGAAATTTGAAAGTAATGTTGTTAAAATTATTATTATTATTATTTCTACATTCATTAATTAATTTTTTAGAAATATCAATAGCATCTATTTTAGAATTTGGATAAAGCTCTGCAATAGCAAATGTAGTTCTTCCGGCGCCACAACCTATATCTAATATTTTGATATTGTCATGATTTTGTTTTAAATATTTCGTAATTACAGCTTTTTCTGAATATCATAGCTTATTTTTGTTATATTCTAAATAAAGATCTTTAACAGTCTCGGTGTTGTAATAATTTTGGGATTTGTAAGTAGTTAAAATATAATAAGAAACTGCCGCTAATACTGTCAGAACAAATACTAAAACTGAATAAGTTGTATAAGTAATAAAGTAACCAAAAAAGTTATTTAAATAAGTTAGGATTAAAGTAACTGAACTGGATAAAATAATTCTAAAAATTAAAGATATACCATTTTGTTTATGAAAATTTTGATGATCAAATAATTTATATGAAATGCTATAAAAACTAGGTAAAAATAAACTAAATAAAACTTGTTGAGTAGCATTTATTGTTATGTAATAAATAAGGTTAACTGTTGAAGTGCCTTTTAATCCAACAGGAATTCAAGAAATATTAATAACTGAAATCAGTATCAGAACATAACTAATATTAATATTTTTAATTTTAGATTTTTTTGAATTTAATAAATAAACAAATATAGTGCCTAATAATCCTGATATAGACATAATGATTGTAAAGTAAAACGATCATTGCTGATATGAATAATCCGGAAGCGATTGGAAGTATTGAATTAATCCTGAATTTTTTGGAAAAAGAATAATACCAATAATAAATGAACAAGCTAAAATAAACATTCAAGATCAGAATTTGTAATGCTTGCCTTTATAAATATTAATTGAATTTGAAGCACTTTTAGATACTTCAAACTCATTTGGTTTTTCGAAAGTAGCAATACTTCAATATAAAAGACCTGACAGTAAATAGGTAACAATATTAAGTATCACTAATGAATAAAAAGGCAAGTTGTTATATATAAATAACGACAATAAAGGACTAAGGACAAAACTAATTCCTAAACCTAATGAAAAACCAATATTCATTTTTTTAAGTTCCGAATCATCAGAAGCTACATAATAAACAATATTCTTTAAATGTATAAACCGATATGAATGAATAAAACCTAGAAGCGATTGAATTACAATTAAAACTATCGAAAAGGAAGATAATTTATTATTTGGATTATCTTGGTAAATAAAAATTCATATAAGCGGAATTATTAATACAAAAGCACTTAGAATATCACAAAATAAAAGAGCTTTTCTATCGCTAAGTAACTTTATTAAATTTACCACTAAAAGCATATACAAATAATGAAGGTATTTGTATTAGTAGATAAAATAAAGTAACCAATCATAAATCTCCAGTAATTTTGAAAATATAAAGTGATGATGCTAATTTAAATGCTTCTGAACCTAGAGAAGAGATTCCGACAGCTCCAATATATTTAGTTAGGTTTTTACTGTATGTTTTTAGCAAAATTGACATATAATCTCCACTGTCATCATTAAATAGTAAATATTTTTAATTAAAAGAGATGATTCTACTGAATGAATTTTATTAGAAGGTATATCACAATTGTAATCACATTCATGAATTGAAATTCAGTTATATCTGTAGAACCCAAACCAAAATATAATTCATAAGGTATTGAAAAATAATCTAAATTTTAATTAATTTTATTATCTGAATTTCTTGTATTCAAAAATTAAGAATCTCAATAAGTTTTTTGACTAGAAATAACTTGATATATTTTATTTTTTCTAAAAAATCATAGTTTTCTAGTTCTAAAATAGGTCTATTAATTTTTCTTACTTTTTCATTAGAATAAACAAAATTATTAATAGGAGTACCTTTTATTTTTTATAAAGTTTTGCTTTGAATCAAAAACATAATATTCGTATTTTTTCAATCGATGGTACCTTGGTTGTACACTTGATTATTAAATAAAATACATCTTGTTTCCTCAGCATGAGCAATTAATAGATTTTTAAAATTAGTAACCTTTGACTTATAAAATATGCTTTATCAGAAAAACAAAAATCTAAATCATTTATTTTTTAGAAGTTATTTTGTGCTTTTTTGAAACATAACTACCTTTTATAATTAGTTTAATATTTAATATTAGTAAAATAAATTTTATTAAATTCATCTAAAAAATAATTTAGTTCAGATAAAATCCTTAAATATTTTTCGTATTCAAAGTAATAATTGAACATTTCTAATATCATCTTCGCATCTAAAAGTATTAACAATATATCTTACTTTTTCTATATTTTTAGTTCTTAGCATTAATTTTAAATTAAATTAAATGCTATCTGCTAAATAAAAAGCAAACTTAGGAATCGAAACCGATGTAACTTTATAAGATTTAGAATCACTTCCTATTCCCATTTAGCTTCTAACTCTTTGAATTGTTATGGGCAAATTGACAATTTCAATATCATTATTAAATATCTAATCATATGTATGTTTATTTATTAAACTTAATAGTTTTAAAAGCTGAAAAGATCTATCAGTACTTATGGTATTTAAAAAATCGTTTTGAAAATTTTCAAACATATTTTATTTGCTTTCATTTGAAAACTTATTTTATTTCTCAAAAAATATAAGTTAATATTATCAAAAAAATATTAACTTATATTAGAATTATAATAAATTCACTAAAATTTACCATCTCATTATTAAAACATTTTAAAATTTCAAATAAAAAAACACCAATGCAAATTAATGCATAAGTGTAAAAATATCACAATTGATAACTTTGATTAAAAAAGCTAGGTTGCTAATTATTTTTATTTGTTCATTTAGCAATTTGTTCATCAGTACCATAAACACAGTGTTGTGGTTCTATTTCATGCACACTTGGAATATTAGGATATTGTTGTTCAAGTAAGTAAGAAGTTTCAAATGATACATCTTTAAATTTCTCATTTGCATTCGAAATTTTCGGAATTGCTTTGAAAAGGTTTTTTGTATATGGGTGAACTGGATTTTGATAAATTTTTTCAGTTACACCTGATTCAACAATTTTACCTAAATGCATAATTTGAACACGATCAGCAATATATTCAATCATTGATAAATCGTGAGCAATAAATACCATTCCAATATTTTTTTCTTTACATAAATCTTTTAAAAGATTGACAACCTGTGCTTGGATAGAGATATCAAGTGATGCAATTGGTTCATCAGCAACAATAACGCTTGGCTGTGTAATTAAAGCGCGAGCAATAACAATTCTTTGTCTTTGACCACCTGAAAATTCATGTGGATAACGATAAGCAAATTGTTTAAGTAACCCAACATCTTCAAGGGCTTTATAAATTGTTGTCTGTGTAAATAAGTGATTTAATCTCTTATTACGGTAAACTGAGGTTAAACTTTGGAAGATTCCTTTAATTTTTGAACCAAAAACTTTTTGATCAAAATCAGAAATACCAAGAAGTAAATAAATATTATTTATATCTTTTTCGACAATTTTAAGTTCAATATCAAATGATTTATTGCTATTAACTTTATCAATAATATTTGTATTGTAAATTTTTAAATCAATTTGTTTTTGTTTGTATTGTGTTTTAAGATTTTCTAATTTATTTTTAGCTCTTTTTATAGATTTTTGTGTTTTATCATCTTGAGCTTTACTATCAGATAATTTAAAGTTTCTTTTAGCTTCTTCGTATTTATTTTGAGCAACTTTAATGACATCTCTTTTAAAGAAATCATTAAATTTACGGTGGATTTCAAAGAATTTTTTAGTTTCTTCTTTTTCAATATTTAATATTTCTGTTCTTTCAGCTTCTAATTTTGCAATTTCTTCTCGATAACCAGAAATTCTCTTTTGATACTCAACAATAAACTTATCAAGTTCTTGATCGAAGACTTCTTTTGTTTTTTCTAAGTTCTTTTTAGCAGCTTCTAAATTTTCTTTATTTGATTTTGGTAATTTAGCAAACTCTTTAATAGCTTTTTTAAGAGTAGATATTAACTGCTTACGAGAATGCATATTTTTATTAGATAATTCTTTTTTTGTTTTTAAAGAACTGGTTTCATATTTTGAAAAATCAAATTTAAACTCTTCTTTTACAATCTTTTTAATTTCTTTAATTGACGCTTTCTGTCTTTGATCAACTTTTAGTTTATTTTCATAAAAGTTCTTTCCATAGTCTTGAATTTCTTGCATTAAAGTTTTTAAGTCACTTAAACTTAAGAAATTAAGAGTTTGATAACGTTTGTGGAACTCTTTTTTAATTTGATTATTAATTTTATAAAGTTTGTATTGGTGGAAAAAATAATCTAAATCAGAAGAACTAAAAGCTTCATTTTTGTGAATTCCAGCTTCATTTTTAAATTCATATTTAAAGTTTTTTAGAGCGTTTTTCCCTACACTTGATAGTTCTGCTAGCTCTGCACAGTTATTTTTATGGTTTTTATATGTCTCTTTAAGTAATTGCTTTGCATCTAAATATTCTTTTGTATGGAATCTAAGGAGTTTTTGGAATTTATATTCTTTTTGAGCATTAGCTAATTCAACTTCATCAAAATCAATTTTTTGATTACGGTAATCACTTTGTTTAGCTTCAAATAAACTAATTAATTTTTCTGAATTTTTATAAAGGTTATTAATAATAATTGAATTAATTTTGCTTTTTTCTTCAAGAAAGGCAAAATAAGAATTAAATTGATCGTCAAGTGATTGCTCAGCAGTAAATTCTTCCAATTTAACAGCTTGTCACTTTTTAATAAAAGGACCATAAAGTTTTAGAGCGATTTGGAGATTTTCGAGTTTGAGTTTTAAAGCTTGTTCTAAAAAAGTATAGTGAAAATTGTCAGTAACATTCTTTCAATCCACTTTAATATCATTAATACGATTCTTAATAATTTTATTAACTACAAGAGGTTCTTTTAAAATTGAGAAAATGTTATTTTGACCGTTAAGGGCAGCCATTGGGTCTTGAAAAATCATTTGAATATTTTTGTGCATAAATTTTGCACGTTTACGTGAAATTCTTTTACCAGAAATAATTTGATCTTGCAGTGTGACAAATCCACTAAAGTCATCATATAATCTAAGTAATGAACGACCAACAGTTGTTTTTCCTGAACCTGATTCACCAATTAACCCAACAATTTCACCTTTTTTAACTTCAAAAGATACGTTGTCAACAGCTTTATTAATTCTGCTACCATTAACAAAATACTTTTTTAAACCAGATAATTCTAAAATAGGTTGTTCTTTTTGATTATTTTTCATCGAATACCTTTCTAAAGTTTTCTAATCTTTGTTTTAATTCTTCTGGTAACTCAACTTGTGGAGCTTCAGGGTGAAGCAATCAAGTAGCTGCGGCATGAGTTTCACTAATTTGGAAAAGTGGTGGTTCTTTAATAAAATCAATTTCCATTGCGTAATCATTTCTAGGAGCAAAAGCGTCTCCTAAAGGTAAGTTAGACATATCTGGTGGAGTTCCTTTAATTGAATATAAACGATCTTCTTTATTTTCTGGAATAGCTGAAATTAAAGCTCATGAATATGGATGGGCTGGTTGAGTGAAAATATCTTTTTTAGTTCCTTTTTCAACAATTTTTCCTGCATACATTACATAAATATAATCACAGAATTTTGCAACAACTGAAATATTATGACTAATTAAAATAATTGAAATTCCCATTTGTTGTCTAATGTCTTCAAAAAGTGCAAGTACAGAAGCTTGAACTGTTGGATCAAGTGCTGTGGTAGGTTCATCAGCAATAATTAAACTTGGCTTGAGAGCAACTACCATTGTAATTACGACACGTTGCTTCATACCACCACTAAGAGTATGTGGATACATATCGAAAACTTGTGAGGCATTTCTAATTCCAAACTTAGTTAATAAACCAACTAAGTATTCACGTTTTTCTGTATACTTTTTGTTTTTTCAATCTTTGTTAGTATTTAAAGCATCTAAAAGTTGCTTTCCAATTTTACGTGTTGGATTTAGTGAAGTAAGTGGATCTTGCGGAATGTATCCAATTTCGTTTCCACGAATTGTTTGTCAAAATTTTTCTTTAGTTGACTGTGTTAAATCTATATTGTTAATTACCATTTCATCAGCAGTAATAATTGCATTTTCATTAATATTAATAAGAGATTTACTTGTAACTGTTTTCCCTGAACCTGATTCACCAACTAATCCAACAATTTGTCCACGTTTGATATTTAAATCAACACCACGGACAATATTAATGAATTTTCCGCGTCCAGTTCTAAAGTTAACTTTTAAATTGCGAACTCTTAATAAAGTTTCTTTTTCCATAAATCTCCTTATTTTCCTCTAATAACTTTTGGATCAAGAGCATCGTGAATTCCAAGAGCCATAAAGTGTAGTGAAACCGATATTGAAAGTAATATTAATGATGGTAATAATAAGATTCAGAAGTTTTGTCCTGCTTCACCAGCTGCTGATGAGAGAAGAGCACCAAGGTTAGCAGTATCTCCTTTGAAGAAACCAAGGAACGCAAGTGATGAAACACTTAAAATAATTCCTGGTATTCTTGCAACATAGCTATTGGCAATTTTTCCAATAATTGCAGGTAAGGCATGTTTGTAAATTAAACGCATTTTTGAGGCACCAACAGATTTACTTGCAGTAATAAACTCAGAATCTTTAACAGTAATAATAAACATTCTTGTTCCACCTACTGAACCTGTTCAACCTGTAAACACTAAAGCAAAAATTAATGTTCAATCGCTTGTTCCAAAAATAGAAGCAAAAAGTAATAATCAAATTAATCCTGGTGGAGCTACAAAAATTTCAATCAATCTCATAATTACTGTATCAATTCAAGAACCAACATGGAATCCTAAATATGAACCGACAGCAACACCGATGATTGTTTGTAAAGTAGCAACAATTAATGCTAATCTAATTGCATTTCATGTTCCAATTCATGATGAAGTTCAAACATCAATACCAGCACTATTTGTACCTAAAATTGAATTTGGATAAAATACATTTGTCCCATTAAGTTTATGTAATAAATTCACAGCTTCTGAAACTTGTTGTTCAGTAGCACTAGTAGGTAATTTTGAAGCAAGTAATAAAGTATAAGTATTAATAGCATTTAAGAATCTAACTGTATTAACATAAATTACTTTAGTTGCTGGATCTTGCTTAATTGACAAGCTTGAGTCAGGCACATTTGAAGAAGGATTTAAAATAAAATTATTTCAAACGTATCCATGATATTCTTTACTGAGAACTTCGACATTATCTTGGAATTGTTGACCTGGAAAGAAAATTTCTCTATTAACTCATGGATTATATGCAGGTGGAAGTGATTTAACAATTCCTGTTCCAAGAGTATCTTTTAAAATTAATTTTCCATTTGCATCCACTTTAAAACTATTAGCGCTAGGATCTCATTCTGGAATTTTTTATCAAGTTGATGATGAGACTGGATGATTTGCATCATGTGTTGATGAAAAAGTAACAATAAGTGATAAAAGAAGAACTACTAGGAAAATTACTGTAAAAAATACAACTGATCAGTTAGTGAAGTATCTTTTAAAAACCTCAGCAGCCATTTTCTTTGGTTTACCACCAACGTTAACAAAGTTTTTTTGGTTATTTACAACTCTTTTAAACAAATCAGTAGATTTGTCTGAAAGATTTAAACCATATTTTTTATTAAATTCTTTTGAACTCATCTACTTTTCCTTTCTATCAAGTTGATATTCTTTAAATTGTTTTTGACGTTGTAAATATGATGTAAATAATAACTTGTAATTATATTTTGAAGCTGAACCGTATTTAATTCTTGGATCAAGGAAAACAAATACAATATCAACTAAAATACTTGTCATTAAACCTAAAAAGGTGAAAAGCACAGTAGAAAACATAATTAAATTAATTTCACCATTTGGGAATGCTTGTGTTAGTACTGTAGAAGTACCAGGAATTCTTCAATATGTTTCAATAATAATTCCTCCTGATAGCAATCCAATATACGAAGGAATAATAGCAGCAGCTAATGGAATTGAAATATTTCTAAAAACATATTTGAAGAAAATTTGAGTAGTACTTAATCCTTTTGAACGAGCAATTAGCACGTAATTTGAAGTAAGTACAGAAACAACTTGGTTTCTGGTATATGAAATGTAACCTGAAAGTGAACCAAGTACAATAATTAAAATAGGTGGTAATCATGATAAAATAACTTGATTTCAACCTTTTGCTTGAATTACATTAGCATCGGATGGGTTTAAAAATAAGGGTTGAATTCCTACTTTAAGTAAAATAGAAATTAAAATTGGTGCTAACACGAAACTCGGAAGTGCTACAAAAAGTAATGAGAAAAAGTTTACAATTACGTCAAAGTAGCTACCACGTTTGTAACCTGCAACAATTCCTAAACTAATACCAATAATTGCACTAAGTAAAAAGCTTGGTAAAGTAATAATAATTGAGAATTTTAAGAACTTAAAGAAATATTCAGGGATAGTTTTTGCACCACTAACACTTAAAATCTGTTCGTCATATGGAAGACCAAATGGTTGCTTACTATCGAAGACATCTTTAAATCAGTACGCCATACGAATAAATGGATTTAATTTTAAATTAAATCAAGTCCTTTCAACCTCTTTATAAGGTACATCAGGGACTAAATGATAAGCAACTGATTTGTTGAATAATTCTTGAACTTTCTGTGCTGTCGCTTCTCCTGCATCTGCTCCTGAACCATTTGTATTAAGGGCTTGCTTAGCAAATGGGTTATCAGAAAAAATTGCAACTGACATAAACACAATAAAAATAATAATAATCAGTGTTAATAAAGCAAAGAAAATACGTTGCGAAATATATTTGAGCAAAATAACTCCTTTCTGTAAATGCAAGAAAACTAACTAGATATTAGTTAGTTTTCTGTTTGTTGTTTAAACAATCAAGAAGCTATTTTTGAGTTGCTTCTTTGTGGTATGGTTGACCTAATTTAGTATTTGTATAATCGTAAACATCTGAAGATGATGTAGCGTTTAAGTAACTAGGGTTAATAAAGTATTGGTTTAATGAGCTTGTTGCTACTCCAAAATTAATTCCAAGAGCAACACCAACTAATTGTGAAATTTCTGAAGTTAAGTGAATTAAATCGAGTTTTGTGACATCTTTTCTATTTCCATATTCAAGTCAGAATTTAGCTGAAAGTGTTCCAAAATCAATACCTGTTTTACCATCATCTGGTGTTCATGAAACAAATTTTTGTGCAGTTGCATCTCATTTTGCAGTACCTAAAACCTCTGTAATTGATGAAACGTTTTTGTTATTAATTTCACTTCACACACTTAATGGAACTGAAAGTTGAATATTATCTTCTCTTTCTAATTTTTCAACATAAGCTTTAAATGCTTTTGCTAACTTAATTGTTTGAGGAAGAGTGTCTTTATATTGATTCATTTTTGCTTCGTCTTGAGCGAGCATTCCAAGTGCAATAGTTACACCACTAATTTGACCAGTATATCCATCTAATCCTGATGTAATTCCATCATAATCGTATCCTCAACCTGCAATTGTTGTTAATCTATTTGTTTGTCAGAAGTAACCTCAGTTTCTGTTATCATCTGCTTCAAATTTCGGAAGTGAAATTGAAAAAGTTACATCAATTCTTCCTTTTTTATCAATAGATTTTCAAGTTTTAACAATTTGTTCATAAGCTAATTTTTCATTTGCATTAGCATTTGTATATCTAGAACCAAAATTCATTACGATTTTTTCAGTTTCAGCTAAATTATTTTCTCTATAAAAATCATCTAAGAACTGTGTCATTAAATCTTGTAATTTTGCAAAAGCAGCTGATTGGTATTTTTCGTCAGCAGTTTTTCCAACAGAACTACTTTGTTCAAGTGAAATTGTTGTTCC
Source organism: Mycoplasma buteonis (assembly GCF_000733865.1). Classification (GTDB taxonomy): domain Bacteria; phylum Bacillota_I; class Bacilli_A; order Mycoplasmatales; family Metamycoplasmataceae; genus Mycoplasmopsis; species Mycoplasmopsis buteonis. Next base: position 140,773 of record NZ_JPOK01000005.1, on the reverse strand, counting down.
AAGTCCGTTTCCTAAATCAACTTTTTGGTGTGTTTTAGCATCAAGAACAAATAATTTGTGTAATTCTGAAAGATTTCCTCTTGGTGTATTTTCTTTAACTGTTGTATCAGTACCATTAGGATCTGCTTTAATTAATGAATCTGGAGCAACTGGTACTAATCATGGTTTTCTTGGTGTACCTGAACCATAGAAATCATCAACAACTGCATTTCAGTTAATTGCTGCTGTTAACATTGTTCTAAATTGAGCTGCATTACCTAAAAGTGTATCTACTGTTGTAGCTTTAGCTGTTGCTAAATCTTTTAATTTAGCTCCATATAAAAGTAATGAAGTTGCATCGTTAAATGTGTAGTAACTTTCTTTTCCACCTGAAGCAAAAAGTGGGAAAACAGTATTAAATACTGATTTTTGTAATCTTGTATTTTGTTTTGTTTCTGAATATGATAATCCATATTTTTCAATGTTATTTTGTAATACTTGTAAATCTTGAGGTTCTAATTCTGAAAGAGAAACTGTTGATTGGTTACCTGAAGTAAAGTAATTAAAGACTGTTTTCTTTCATACCTCTGGTGCTTGTGGACTAGTTGCGTAGTGGTTTTCAAAAACACGCACTACTGTTGGATCTTGTGGATAATCTTGGCGAGCATAGTGTTCGTTAAGAAGAACTTTATCAACTTGAGCTGATGAATCATATGGTACTGGATAGTATTTTCCACTGAAAAGTGTATTTTCAAGAGTTGAACCATATCAATATAATCCAACTTCTTTTGCAAGACCAGTAGCTTGTTTAACGGCATTTAATGATTCTTGTTGTTCTGAATCTGTTAATGTTTTGTATGATTTTACAACTGGCTCATTTTTGTGTGCTTGGATATATTTATATGGCACAGGAGCGAATTCAAGGTTTTCATAAAGCATTTTAATTACATCAGAAAATTGTGCTGGCTGTGACGCATCTTTTTTCTCAATGTTGAAGTATTCTGAACCATCTTCTTTAATAGTTACAGCAGTTTCTTGATCAATCATTTTTGAAAAATCAATATTGAATAAGTCGAATAAGTATTCGTTTGAATAACTTTTATCTTCTAAGTAATTTTCTTGAGTTGAATTTTTATTCATGATTACATCAATATCTTTTGTTCCACCGTTTGAACGACGGTAATTTGTAGCATACGCTTTAGTTCTAACAAGACTTGCTCAAAAGTCATTAGCTGATAAATTATATTCTGTAGCATTCCCTGTTTTATCAACTCAGTGAGCTTCTGTTCTAATTTTGAAACTTACTTTTTTTGCATTATGTAAGTCTTCTTCAAAAGCTGGTGAGTTAATTGAACGTGGGTTTTTTGATGATAATTTGTAAACAACTTTCTTGAAAAATTGACCATCATCTGGCTGTGGTGCTACATCAGCTTCATCTGAATCATACACTTTCTCAGTACCATCGTTAAGTGTAACAACTACTGATGAAGCAAGAGATAATCTAAATCTTTCTAATGAAGGTTGTTTAATCTTAACAATAACTTCTTGTTGTAAAGTAACTGGGTCTACAATTTCAGTTCTTTGTTCAAATTTAGGTTTTCCAAGTGATTCTAAATCAATAATATTACCGATTGTTGTATCTACTAATCTTGAAGATTTTGTACCGTAAATAAGTGATCTATCTCATGAAAAATCAGTATTTTTGTAAGCTGAGTTAACTTCATTACGGTAAATTCCTTTGGCAGCAAATGCTGAAAGATTTGAATCGTATTCTACTCTTTGATTTACTACATTTTCATATAATGCTCTATTAGGGTTTGTGTTAACATTGCTTGTTTTTGGATTGGTATTTGAATTTCCATTTGCATCGTTTGAACCATTTGTTCCGTTTCCATCTGTTTTTGTTGGTGCTTTTGAATCGCCTGAAAAATCACAGGCAGCTGATAAAACAACAAGTGGTGTTGCGGTAGCAACTAAAGAACTAGATAAGAACAATAATTTATTTAATCTTTTCATTTTTTTCTCCTTTTTTGGTTTGTCTTTTTAAAAATAATTTTTTTCCTATTTTTTGGTATTGTCTAACTAAGTTTTCAATGTAATCAAAAACTGGGAGGTAAAAATCTTTATTTAATAAATCCACACCCACGCTTTTTAAAATTTTTAACGGAAAGTCACTTCCACTTAAGGTTAAAAAATCATCAATATAATGTTTATTAAAATTTTTGGGATTATGTTTATAAATTGAGTAAAAATAAATAGCAACAAATTGGCCTATTGCATATTTATACATGTAAAAATCATAGTAATAATGCGAAACTGAAAATGCAGGAACTAATAATTCGTTTTCTAGTTTTGGATTAACATGATATTCGCAATAATTTTCTCAATATAATTTTCGTAAGTATTCATATGAATTATTCGCTTTTCCATCTCACACAGCTTGGTATAAGTTATATTCATAATTAGATCACATGGTTTGTTTAAAAATGGTATTTTGAATGTTTTTAATTAATTTATCTAAGTAGTAAAAATGTTCTTCAAGTGAAGCAGCACGAAGCATTAATGTATCATATAAAATCATTTCATTAAACATTGAAGCTACTTCAGCAAGTAAAATTGGATATTCAGAGTGATAATAATTTTCTTGTGAATCTACTAAAAAACTATGAGCAGCGTGTCCTAATTCATGAACTAATGTTTCCACACTTCTTAAAGTATTAGTGTTATTCATTAAAATTAATTTTTTATTAATTCCGTATGAATTAATATTTGTATAAGCACCTTTGACTTTGTCACTAGCTTGCTCATAATCAATTCATTTTTCAAAAAAAGCTTTTTCAATGATCTTTGAATACTTAAAGCCGAGTGATTTGAGAGCAATGTGTGCCATTTCTTTCATTGAATTAAAATTTCAATTAATTGGACTTGTAATTAATTCTCGCTCTAAATCTCAATTTTTACAAGTTTTACCAAATTTAGCTTTATAAAACTTTCGATGATATTTTTGATAGTCATCAAAAATATGCTTATGATTTTTTACTGCTTGATATAAATTTTTTAGAACTTCTTCATTAACTTGATCTAAATATAAAAATTGTTCGATTGGATATTTAAACTTACGAAGTTTTGCTTCTGTACATTTTTGTTCAAAATGTGCATAAAGCAACTGACTAAGAACTTCTTTTTGCTTAAGTCAACCAGCATAATAATTCTTATAAAAGTCTTGTCTGATTTCATCATTTGGACTTAATAGCAATGTTTTACTTGCGTGATTGACTTTTTGTTTTGTGGTTTGAATATCTTTAAAACTCAATCCAAGAGTGGTAATAGTTTTAAATAATTCATAATAATTAGGCTTAGTAGCTGCGGTTTTATTTAAATACTCTTCAACCTCTAAACCTAAAAAATGTTGACTTTTTAGTTTTTGTTTTTGATATGCATATTTATAAAAACTTAATTCTTCATCACTAAGTAATTGTTGAATTTTTGAAAAGTTTTTATAAAAATCAGCATCTTCTGAACCAAATTTATTTTTTAAACTTTGTCAAAGATTTTCAAATTGCTTACGCATTAATTTAGCATTACCATCAGTTAAACTAACAGCAACACAATTTTTTGTGTAAGTTTCTAATTTATTGTACGTTTCCATCATTTTTGCTCTACCTAAAAGTTCTAATTTAAAATCCTTAGCAGAGTTGTATTTAGTTTCTTGTAACTTTAGTAAACTATCAGCTTGCTCTTTTAACACATCTAATAATTGCTCAAAAGTTAAATTTTCTAAAATACTCTCTAAATCAAATTTACTCTCATCATTTAAATTTTGATAAGTAGTTTGAACTTTTCTTTTCATGGTAACCTCAAAATAGAAAAATCTTTGTAGTCTATAAAACTACAAAGATTTAATTAATATCAATAAATTAGATAAGTTAATCAAAATTTGTAATTCTATAGCACCAATGGTTTAATAACCAAAGAGTAGAAATCTTTTATGTTTTTCTACCAACACTTAAAGCTGCCACTTTAAATGTTTCGGCTTTTATAACCTTTCAGTAACTTCTTAGCATGCCTGCTCCATTACTTACTTATTTTAAAAGCTCCTCTATAGCTTAAACATAAACAGATTTCTATCTGCTTATGTTTAATAAAACAGATAGCAACACTAAAAACACATTTTAATAATAATATTAAAACGAATGGTTCAGTTCTTAATAATTGCTTTCTTGTTTGTTAATTGATTCATGTCACAATTATAAACCATAAAAAACGATTTAAAAAGAAAAAAGCTAAAAACTCAAAATTAAAAAGAAAAAATTTCAAGTTTTTAGCATATATATGAAATTATGTTTTAATTTTTGTTACTTTTAAAATTAAATAAAGTTTTAACTTTAATATTTTTAAGTTCTGCTACTCCAGTAAAAATTAAAATTGGCATTGTAAATAAATTCAATCCTACTAATATTAATAAAGTTGTTTTTTGACTAACTGTATCAAAACCAAAAAGGATAATAAAAGTAGAAATTGTAAGAGATAAACTTAAAAAAAGTGGAATAACATAAAATAAAGCATTTGCTTGTTTGATGTTAGTTGGTTTAATAATAAAAAAGTTAAAAACTAATCCGAAAACTCCGAAAATTAAAATAACAAATCCAAGAACAAATAAAACTTCTGAAGCTAAATGGGCGTTTGATGATAATTTAGCTCAGTTACGGATTGATAACATTAAATATAAAGCTCCAATTGTTTGAATAATGCTTCCAAACACAATTAAAGCAGCTACTGCTAAATTTGCATTTTTAATTAAATTTTTGTTTTTAGACATTTGTCTCCTTCTTGAGCTTGTTTTTAGTTATTGTGTTTTTGAAATAAAAAAACAATGTCAATAATAAAATTGCAAAATAAATTTAAAAAAGTACAAAACACATTCTGATAAAAATTGATGTTAAAAAATTTGTACTAAAAACATAGACTCTCTTTAATTTTTATATAAATAAATAATATATTAATCAAGTAATTTTTTTCAAAAATTGTAAAATATAGATAATTATTTTTTATATAAATTTAGGAGCTAAAATGATTAGCAAAATTAAAGGAACAAAAGACTATAATCCAGTGGATTTTGAAGTCAAAAAATTTATTCAATTTATTTTTGAAGATACAGTTAATAAATTTGGATTTTTAATGGTTGAAACACCAATTATTGAATCAACCAATTTATTTAAACGTAGTGTTGGTGACGATAGTGAAATTGCAACTAAAGAAATGTATGAATTTCTTGATAAAGGTAAAAGAGAAATTTGCTTACGTCCTGAAGGAACTGCAAGTTTTGTGCGTGCACTAATTGAAAATAAATGATTTGGATCAAATTGAGATAAATTCGCTTATTTTGGACCAATGTTTCGTTATGAACAACCTCAAAAAGGACGTTATAGACAATTTTACCAAGCAGGTGTTGAATTCGTTGGAGAAAAAAATTATTTTAAAGACGCTGAAATAATTTTAATGGCACAAATTTTACTTAATAACTTAGAAGTTGAAACCATTTTAAAAATTAATACCATTGGTGATTTAGAAACACGTAATAGATATGAAAAAGCTTTAATCGAATATTTTAAACCATATGTCGATCAACTTTCAGAAGATTCACAAAGAAGATTAAAAGAAAATAAAGCTTTAAGAATTTTAGATGATAAAGTAGATAGCAAATTAGAGATTGTCCAAAATGCACCAATGATTTTTGATTACTTATCAGATGAATCTAAGGAATACTTTACAAAATTAACGGATTTACTAACTGAGTGAGGAATTGAATTCGAAATTGCTCATGAATTAGTTAGAGGACTAGACTATTATGATGAAATTGTTTTTGAGTTTGTCTCAACAGATAAAAATACTGGTAGTCAATCTACTTTAATAGGTGGTGGTCGTTATTCTAACTTAATCAAACAACTTGGTGGACCAGAACTTTCAAGTATTGGTTTTGGTTTTGGAGTAGACCGTTTAATTTCGATTATTGGTGAAAGAGTAATTGAACAAAATGAAATTACAACCGCATTAGAAAGTGCATCAATTTATGTAGCTGCCTCTGAAAATGATGAAAATTTAAAATTCTTGCATGGAATTATTAATAATTATATTAGAGCAATTTTTTCAAATGTCAAAATAGAATATGAATTAATTAAATCTAAGAAAATTTTTGATCGTGCTAAAAAAGTACACGCACAAATTATTATTTGTGATGATAAAAATCTCGAACAAAAAAATCTTTTACTTGCAAAACACTTAGATAGCAATGACAAAATAATGTTCGCCAAAAATGAACAAGGTATTATTGATTTAGTTCGTTTTATGGCAGAAAAAGAAATTGATGATGTTGATGTTGATCAAGTTGAAGAATTAATTGAAGGAGTATTTGGAAATGAATAAATTAATTAATAATAACCAGTTACGTTTAAGTGATGTAAATAAAACTGTAACACTTTATGGTTGGGTAGCTAATAAACGTAGATTTGGTGAATTAAACTTTGTTGACTTAAGAGATAAATACGGGATTACTCAATTAGTTTTTAATCAACCTATTACTTTTTCAAAAGAAAGTGTACTTGAAGTCACTGGAGTTGTAAGAGAAAGAAAAGACTATAACAATGAAATTCCTACAGGTCAAATAGAAATAGCTGTTTCTAATTTTAAAGTTTTATCAACAGCAAAAGAATTACCATTTCAAATTCGTGATGACATCGATGTGAAAGAAGAATTAAGATTAAAAAACAAGTTTTTAGATTTACGTAGACCTATTATGCAAAAAACTTTAAAATTAAGAAATGATTTAATTTTTGCAATTAGAGAATATCTTCAATCAGCCGAATTTACCGAAATTGAAACACCAATTTTAAGTAAAGCAACTCCCGAAGGTGCAAGAGACTTTTTAGTTCCAACAAGAAACTTTAATAGTTTTTATGCATTGCCACAAAGTCCACAATTATTTAAACAATTACTAATGATTAGTGGATTTGAAAAATATTATCAAATTGCACGTTGTTTTCGTGATGAAGATTCACGTAAAGACCGTCAACCAGAATTTACACAACTAGATATGGAAGTTAGTTTTATGGATGTTGAACATTTTCAAAGTTACATTGAAAAAATGTTTCAATATTTAATGAAAAAAGTTATGAATGTTGAAGTAACAATTCCATTTAAACGTCTAGCTTTTGATGATTGTATTAGAGATTATGGTTCAGACAAACCTGATTTAAGATTTGAAAACAAAATCAGTGATATTCCAGATTTTTGTAAAAATACAGAATTTAATATCATAAAAAATGCAAACAGTAAAAGACTTCTTAAAATTAGTGAAATTATTACAAAGAAAGAATTTAAATCACTTGAAGAAATCGCTAAGAAAAATAAGGTTAAAGTTTTATTTTATTTCACAGTATCTAATGGAGAAGTTGTTGATAGTAACTTTGCAACTAAAGTAGCAGATTCAGTTAAAGAACTTATTCAATCACAAAAAGAACAAGATGGAACATACTTAATTTGTGCTGATAAATTTGAAAATGCTTCTCAAGCTCTTGGAGCTCTGAGAGTTGAATTAAATTCTTGATACAACTGAGCTAAAGATGAATATAACTTTTCTTGAATAGTTGATTGACCTATGTTTGAATACGATGAAGAAAATAACAGCTGAGCAGCTGCACATCATCCATTTACTCAATTTGATAATACTTTAGAAGAACTAGATAATCTACCTAAAGAAAAAATTCGTGCAAAAAGCTATGACTTAGTTCTTAATGGTTTTGAACTAGGAAGCGGATCAGCACGTATCTTCGATGAAACCATGCAAAAGAAAATGTTTGAAATGATCGGAATGGACCAAGAAGCACAAAAAACTAAATTCGGTTTCTTTCTAAAAGCTTTCGAATATGGTGTACCACCACATTGCGGAATTGGATTAGGTATCGATCGTATTGTTATGATCTTATCAGGACACAAAACAATTCGTGATGTTATCGCCTTTCCAAAGAATGCTAAAAATGAAGATGTATTTACCGAAGCACCAAGTGGAGTTGACATAAATCAATTAAATGATTTATTCATTCAGCTTAAACAAGATAAAAATACAAATTAGATAAGTGCAAACTTATCTTTTTTATTTTCAAAATCTATATTTTTTGAAAAAACACCACTTTTTTATAAAAAAATTATTTTTTTATACCCTCGTTATATATATATATATATATGAAAAAGTTATTTTTTTATTATTTTTTTGATTTTATTAAAACTTTTTAGGTGAAATAAGCATAAAAGTAACTAAATTTACATATAAAACTAAAAGTTATAAAATAAATATAGTCACTTTTAGAAACAAATTTAAGGAGTTTTATGAGGTTAAAAAAATATCACAAACAAATATTAGGCACTGCAATTATTGCTGGAATTTCACCAGTTGTAATGGTATCGGCAGCAACCACAAATCAAAATAATTCAGAGTTCCAAAGAGATGAATTTGTCACATCTCTTTATACAACTTATACAAAAAATACACCAACATGAATTGCAGAAGCACCAGTTTATGGTGGTGGTGAAGGAAGCCATCCACAAGAGGGAGAACAAGCAAAAGATACTGCTGAAAGACAAGTTATCACAACTTTAACAAACTCTATTGAATCTGATAAGCAAGAATGAACTATTAAATTTAATTCAAAACCATTAAAAGACAGAGGTGGATCAGGATATGATTACTGAACAAGTGATCCATATTTTGCAATTTTTATTTCTAACGATTTAGTAGTAGATAAAGACACAATCTGACTAGACATTTTTAAACCAGATGGTGTAACAAAAATTAAAACAATATCAATACCAATAGGAGACAAAAGAAGAGCAGAACAAGAAAATGAAAATGTTCTAACTACTATTGATGATAACGAAAGACTTATCGGATTAACAACATACGGTAACCCTAGCACAGATGAACAAAAACAACGTAACTATAATTTAATAGCTAGTTACGATACAGGATTAGATTTACTAACAGGTAAATATTTCAAAACACATAGAGAATGACATTCTAATATTGGTAGCGTATTAAAAGTTCAGTATAAAACAGATTCTTGAATGAGAGATAAGAAGTTTGAATTTCGTTTTAGCACCAAACCTAGAAATGATTTAAAAGATTTAACATTAAAAGAAAAAGCATATCAAACACCAAGTAAATCATTTGTTGGTGGTGCATTTAAATCATGAGATATGCCAACAGGTTCTAGATCACACATTTTTCAACGTTTAGCAGTTAACGAATTTACAAGAAATCCATTATTAAGTGTAACAGCTGAAATTACTAATAATTATAATAATCAAAATAAAGTTACTGAACCTGGATTAAATTATGAATTATTTAAACGTAAAAATACAACAGAATGTAATTCATCACTAGAACCTAATTGCTTGGAAGCAATGCTAATCATTCCAACACTTAGAGATAATGAATTTATAGATAAAACACATAACAATACAGTTAAATCTAGATTTACATTTGACTTACCATTCGATGAAGATTTAACAAAAGCAGATCAAGTAAATAACAAGTATGTCTGAAAAGTTACATACGCAAACCCAGACGGAAGTGTTGCTACAAGATGAGAACAACCAAGTCCTACAACTTTTACTTACGATCATAATGCAAGAAAATTTATAATAAATTCTAATTTTTCAACTAAAGCACAATCAAAAGAATTAAGTGAGCAAACTCACGAAGCATATCGAAAAGTTGATATTAATGCTCAAAAATTTATTGACCAAGTGCAAGCTTTAAATTACTTACCTCACAAAAAAACTGATTCAAAATCAAAATCATTAGTAAACCAAATGGGAGACTTAGTTTCATATTTTAATGATCAAAAAACTACTTTTATAACATTAGTGGATAATTTTTTAGAAAAAGCAAAAAGTTATGAACAAGTCCCTGCTATTAAAAAACTATTTGATGAAGCCAAATCAAAAAGAGATAATGTAAATTCATTAGATCTTAAATCTATTGATTTTAATCAATTTAGAGATTCAATGGCTGATGCATACAAATCTTATAGAAAGTTATATGATGCAATTTACGTTTATCCATACTTCGAAAGAGTTAATGCATTGTATACATTGCTTTCAGCATCATTTGATGGTGATCCAAAAGATAAATGAACTATTGAAGAAGCAAAAAAATGAGCTAGTGAAAACAGTGTAACTACTCAATCACAATTTGGGATGAAAGCATTTGATTCTCAGAAACTAATACCTATAAACGCTTTACTAAAACTTAGTTTAAAAACAGTTAAAGATGGTGTAACTTTAACAGATGAGCAATACAATCAATTTAACAAATATTATTCTGATTTTTATCAAGCATTCAAAGAAATCGAAGCAGAAATCCCTGAATTTATAAGAAAAAATCAAATTTCAAATGACTTCAATCCAGAAGATACAAAATTATTACACACTGCAGAACAATCATATGAAAAGCTTAATCAATTAATTGCTAAATACGCTTATTCAAATGATAAAGTTTGAGAAAATGAGCCTTGAAGAAGTTTAGAAAACAATAACAAAATAGCTCTTCAAACACCTTCTTTCTGAATGGGTGGTGTTAGTTCAGATTGACGTGGTTCATCTTCAACTTTAGCATATAAAAAATATATTAAAGACTTACCACAAGCTACTTTAATGGATTCAGCTATTCAAGCTTCTTTAAGTTCTATTAATAGTGGTGAAGGTGTTGGTTTTGATACTTACAGTCCATTTGTAGAACCATTTGCATTTGCTAAAGATGATTTCGTGCAACAAATTAATGATTATGTTAAAAACTTTCATGATGTACAACAAGATAATTACAGAGAAAATATTGATCCTAATGTAAATCAATCAATTGCTAGATTTACAAATAGTGCATTTAATGCGGAATATTTAGATAAATGAGTAAATTACTTAGATGACTTAAAAACTTACAAAAAAACATTCGAAAGTACAAAATCTGTTTATATTCAAGATTTAGCTAAATGAGGGTCATTAAAACAAAAACCATCAGCAACTCTTGCTGAGTTAATTGAACTTAAAAATACTATCACAAAAAATATTAGTGATAAAACTCCTATCATGGATGATTTAAATAATGGCATTGATAATGATCAAACAGGATTATTAAAATTAACCGAAGATAATAATGTTAGTCAATATTTTAAAGCATATAAAGATAAATTTATGAATGAATTTGGTGCTAAATTGCAAAGTGGTTTAACCAAAAAAGATAAGCTTTGAAATACAATTAATGAAAGAGTTAATCAATTAGAAAAAGACTTAAAAGCTAAAATGGCTGATGTTCATAAATTAACAAATAATGAATTACCAAAAAATCAAAGTCAATCAAATTTTGTAGCTATAAAACCTGAAAGAGCCGACATCATTCCACAATGAAATAAAATTTTAGAAGAGCTTAATAATAAAATAAACGAAAAAGAAACTGAAGAACTTCAAAATTCAAAAAATGAAGCACAAAAAAAATTAGGTCAATTAGAATATTTAAGTCCTGAATTAATTAATGAATATAAACAAAAAATCAATAATTCAAAAACAACTTCTGGTGATTTTGTTGACCGTATCGTTCAAGAAGCGACAATTAAAAATGAATTAGCAAAAGACTTAAGCACTGAAGCAGATTTATTCTTAAAATCATTAAAAGATAAAACTGTTTACCTATTAGCCGATGCTCCTAAACCTGGTGAAGATGCATCTCAAACAGAAAAAACATACGTAAAAACAGCTTATGATGATTTAATTAATAAGACTTTAGAATACTTAGGTTACGATAAAAGTTCAAATCAATTTAAGAATAATGATCAGCATGGTAAATTGCAAGCTACTGCTTCACAAAATTTAAAAAATATAAGTGATCTAATTCAAAACACTAAAAAAGCTAGATTAGCTCTTAATGGTGCTGATGTAGTTTGAAAATACGGCGATCAAGATACTGACAAAGAAAATGTCAAAGCTTCTGAAGTGGCAAAATCAGAAGAATTAATGAAAAAAGTTACACATACATTACAAACTACAGGTGGAAATAATAATGCCAATGTTATGCCGCAACGTGATGGTGAAAATGAACAAAAAGTAGATTTTTGACAAGATTGACAAGTAACTGATGTACAAGCTGATACTGAAAATTCAGATGATCATAACTTAGTAATTAAATACAAAGTTCTTAATCCTATTACTAATGAAAAATCAGAAGAAAGAACAGCAAAAATTACTGGTTTCTACAATACAACAAAACAAAATTTCAAACAAAAAATTCAAGATGCTAAAAAAGCTATTAACGATAAAAAATATCTTTCACCTGAAGAAAAACAAGAGTATTTAGAACAAATCGATAAATTAGAACAAGCCACTGATGGAGTAACAAAAACTTATCCACAAGCTGGTACTGAGTTAGAAGAAATAGTAGCAAAAGCAACTACAAAAGATAATAATAAGAAAAAATTAATTGACAATTTAGCAAAAACATACCCTAACTTAAATGGTCCTCAGCTAACACAAGTTAAAGAAAATATTATTGCTTCAAATATCGAACCAGCTGCTGATAAAACATACACAGGTTCAGCAACCGAAAAAGTTAAAACTGATGCTCAAAACCTTAACACTGCAATGGGTAATCTTAAAGAATTAATTACTGATAGTGCAGCAATCAAAAAGCTTCCTATTTATACTGAATTAACCAATGAAAATGTAAATAAAAAGCATTATGAAGCTGATATTGAAGCCGCAAGTAGCTTAGTTAATGATAAAAGTAAAAATAAAGAAAACCCTACTCCTGATTTAGCAAATACTAATTGAGATGATCAAACAATAAAACCAGCTGTAAGTAAACCAACAACAGCAAATTGAAATAAAGAACAAGTTGAACATTTAATTAGTATAACTAAATTAGATAAACTTAACACATTAAAAGACGGTATAGATAATTTACCTAATATTACTGAAAATGAAAAAAATAAAGCTAAAGAAAAATTAGGTGATTCAAATAATAATTTAAATGATGTAATTAATAATATTATTGCAATTAATAAAATTAAAGGTGATGCAATTGCCAAAATAGAAAAACTAGAGTTTTTAACTCCCGAAGAAAAAGAAAAATTAAAAGAAAAAATTCAAAAAGTAGAATTTGAAAATAATGACAAAAACGATGCTGAAGCATTAAAAGCAATTAACAAAATTCTAGATAGTGCAAATCACGATAACATCGATAACGCTTTATCTCAGTTATCAAAAGAAGAAAACAAAGATAAAAAAGCAGAATTGATTAAGAAAATTAATAATTTAATTAATCAAAATGAAAATGGACCAATTGCAAACCAAAAAGACTACTCTCAACAAAAAGATATGTTTGAACTACTAAAAGAAAAAGATAAAGTAGAAGATCTTCTTGATAAGTACAAAAAAGCTAATGTATTAAACGATGGTTTTGCAACTTTAGAAAATCAATTAAAAGAAGCTGTTAAAGATTTAGGGCAAAAGCTTGATAAAGCAAAGCAAAGCATTAACATCGATACAGAATTAGCTGATCCAAAGCTAAAAACTTTATTAACAGAAGTTGAACCACAAGTAAATAAAATTCAAAACCAAGCCAATGCTGAAGTTAAAATTGTTGATGCAATTATTAATGCTACAAATACATCGCAAGAAGAATTTGATAACAAAATTGCTGAAGCTATTGGGCTATTAAACGCTGTTAATGATCATTCATACGATCAATTAAAAGAAGCTTTAGCTAACAGCAAGTACGCTGAGTTAACAAATACAAGCGATGCTAATAAAGGTCTTTCAGAAAATGAATATGCTAAACTTTCTCCTGTTACACAAGCAGACAAATCAAACATTATTGCAAGTGCAATTAAAAAATACGGACCTTACTTAAAAGGCAACTTAACTGATGAAGATAAAGTAAAAATCAACGATAAAATTGATCAATTATCATATTTATCAGACGAAGAAAAAACTAACTACAAAAACCAAATTGCTCAAGCTAAAAATCAAAATCAAGCAGATGAAATTTTTGCTAATGCAAGTAAAAATAACGAAGATAAAAAAGTATTAGTTGATCAAATGCTTGCTTTAGAACATTTAAATCAAGCCCAAAAAGACTACTTTAAATCAGAAATCATTAATCATAATTTAGATGAATATCGCGAAAATACTGATAGTGCTGCAGATATTTTAGATGAAGCTAAAAAGACAGACAATGCAATGGCAGAATTAGAACAAGCAGTTAATAAAGCTTTAGAAGTTGTGAATAGTAATTTATATCAAGAAGCAAGCGATAGAGCAAAAGCAATATACGATAAAGCACTTAGTGATGCACAAAAATTACTAAATAACATTGCACCAAGTGAATATGAAACTCCTGCTTTAAAATCAGAACAAGTTAACAAGATTTTAAAAGAGTTAGTTGATGCAAAAATGGAATTATATTTTGACGCCATTGATCGCTTACCAAATTTAAGTGATAAGGAAAAAGAAGAAGCTAAACAAAAAATTAAAAATGGTAATGATGACATTGCAAAACAAATCATTGAAAACGCTAAATTAATTAACAAACAAAAGCAAGATAGAATAGATCAAATTAATCAATTAAGCAATTTAACTGATGAAGAAAAAAACAAATTTATTAATGACATTAAAAATGTTAACTTTGATAATTCTAACCCAAGTGATGCTAAAAAATTAGAAGAAATTGATAAAATTTTAGCTAATGCTAAAGCTGCTGATGATTTAGTTTCACAAATTTTAGCTAAAATTCATGATTTAACACGTAATTACAGTGAAGATAAAATTTCTGATTTAGAAAACTTAATTAATCAACTAGATAATTTCTCATTACCTAAAGATAATTATCAAAATGCGTTAAACACAATTGTTAACGCACATCGTTTAGCTGATGCACTAAATAATTACAAGAATGCAGATATAAATGATGAAGAATCATACAATCAAGCTAAAAATAATTTACTATCTGCAATAGAAAAAGGAAAAGAAGCAGTTAAAAATCCTTCACTAAGATCAGATATTCTTACAGATATTGCTCGTGATACATTTTCATTAAAACGTAATTTAGTTTTAGCTGATGCTGAGCTCAAACTAGTTGATGCAATCTTAAATAATGATCAATCTATTTTTGAGAAAACTGTTAAAGACTTACATAAAAACGATTTCACAGGATATGATTTACCTACTTTAGAACTAAAAGTCGCTAAATACTTTGATATTATTGCGGTTTCACAAAAAGCTAATAATACCGCACCAAAAACTGTTATAGATCGCTTAAATGATTTAAATAAAAACATAAAATCATTCTCAAATGTAATTCAAAGTGCAATTCATAAAATGCAACCTACTGAAGCTAAAGATGAAATTCTAAAATGACCATGATGATTAGTCTTATCATTAGCCACAGTCGGAATGTTAACTACATTAGGAATAATTGTGAAAGTATCTAAAAAATAATAAAAAATAAACACAGTAGTTTAAACACTATTGTGTTTTTTATATTTTATGAAGCTTTTTATCAAAATTAAAGTTCCTTTTACGCACAGATAACAAAGATGCTAGAAATAAAATAAATCATTTTTCTAAAAAATATTAAGTTACAACTAATTAAATTTTAATTTAAAATCAAAAATGAAAATATTTTTCAAAAATGTATCAAAAAAAATCATTTGCTTCCGTTTTTTTTTTTTTTTGTAAAGTAATTATATAAAAGGAACTCAAATGAATAATTTTAATATAAGTAAAAGCAACGTACAAGATATCTTTTCAAATAAATCATATGTTATTCCTTCGTATCAAAGACCATATGTTTGAAAAGAAGAACAAATTAATTCTCTACTTGATGATTTAATTGATTTCTTTGAAATTGAATACAAAACTAATGAACAAAATAATTATTTTTTAGGTTCAATTATTTTATGTAATGTTGAAAATTCTAATGATAAATTTTATTTATTAGACGGACAACAAAGATTAACAACATTAATTTTAATTTGATTGTGTTTAATAGATATAATAGCCTTCAATTTCAATGATAACGAAAAGTATGATGCCTTAGTAGAGCTTTTGAAAGAAAAATTTGCATATGCTAAAGAAGTCACAGGTGATGGTGTTTCAACAAAAACAATTCCAAGAATATCTTTCCAAACAAAAAGTTTTGTTGACGATCAACTTTCAAATTTAATAGTCGCAGCTACTAAAGGACAACTCGAAGAAGAACTTCACAGAAAAGATATCAAAAAACTGATTAAAAATGATGAAACTATGAAATCAATT
Source organism: Mycoplasma buteonis (assembly GCF_000733865.1). GTDB lineage: Bacteria > Bacillota_I > Bacilli_A > Mycoplasmatales > Metamycoplasmataceae > Mycoplasmopsis > Mycoplasmopsis buteonis. The sequence goes on along the minus strand of NZ_JPOK01000005.1, from coordinate 124,435 downwards.
TTTAATGCTGTTAATAGCATTAAAAATTACATAAAGTTAAATATTGAAAAATATCAAGAAAAAAGTGTTTTTGGAAATCCACAATTATTAAGTAAATTCATATATAGATTTTTTAAAACTAATATTATTTTTGCAAAAATTAACACCGATACTATTAGTGATGCGTATAATCTATTTACAATAATTAACAATAGAGGTGTTAAATTATCAAATGCCGATATTTTAAAAACAATTAATTTAAGATATGTTTCTGCAAATGATTCAAAAATTGTAGAAGATTACGCTAAAAAATGAGAATATATAGAAAACAACTTTAAAAACAGAGATAAAAAAGACAAAGTTGATTTTGATTTATTTTTAGAATTAATAAGAGCTATCTATACTAAAAAATCAGGGTCAAAATCATTGTATTACTGATTTGAAGAAGATATTTTTAAATTAAAAAGTCTTGATAAAGAGTCACCATTAATAAAACCTGGTATTGATTTTATTAATAAAATGTTTAACTTCTTTGAAATATATAAAAATGATATAGATGTAACTCAAGTTTCTACTAATAATCAAATAGAATATATCAATACACTAAAAATAATGAATAACTATATACCTGATATGCAGTGAAAATCACCACTTTTAATGTTTAATGAAAAATTTAGTGATAAATTAAATGAAAATATTAGTTTAAAAACTCAATTCATTAAAAAATTAGAGAATTACTATACTTATTTTTGAATAACAGGTTTAACTCGTTCTAAAATTTTTAATAAACTAGCGAATATTTTAAATTTAATTGAGCAATCAGAAAATCCAGTAGATGTGCTAAACTCATCTATTTGAAGAAACCATTATGACAAAATAGTGTTAGAAAAGACATTAAGTGAAGATATTTATACTAAAAAATTTAATAACTACATCCTTTATAGATATGAAAAAATTTTATGCAAAGACCAAACGATTACAGAAACAACAGACAAGTTAACAATAGAACATATTATGCCTCAGACATTGAACCCAGAATGAGAACAAATATTTAATAAGGAAAGTCACGCTGAATACTTACACAAAATTGGTAATTTAACATTCATTGTTAGATCGAAAAATTCAACATTATCTAATAAAACTATTACAGAAAAAATTAACGAAATAGATACTAAATATAAAGATTTTATGATTACAAAAGAATTTATAGATTATGTTAAACAGCACAGCAAAAAGTCAGATAGTAATGACGAAACTATATATGAATGAACGCAGCAGAACATACAAGAGCGAGGAAAATTCATAATTAAAACAATTATTGAAGATTTTAATATTTAAACATAAAGGGAATAAAATGGAAGATCAAAACTTTTTAGAAGATTACAAAGCAATTTATCAACCTAAAATTTCAAATGAAATCGAAAATTATTTTAATTATTTAGCTGAAAAATCACAAATAGATTTGGAAAAAGCTCACCAATTAGAAGATGAATTTAGACAAGTATCTAACAAACAAAAAAATGCTTCATCACAAGAAAAAAATAGCAGAAATAAAAGAAATTCTTTTATAGGACAAATCATTTTTAGTATATTTTTAACAACACTGTCTATTTTATTTTTATACTTATCTATTAAGATAAAACAAAATGAAAATAATTATTATGATTATGAAACTTGATTTTTTATCTTAATTGGATTTAATACTATTTTATTGATATTTAATTTAGTAACAATTATAGTTTGGCCTTCTGTTATGTTGTTTAGTAAAAAACATAAAGGTAAATTTAAAGAAAATAAAATATTAATTTTACACATTGTAGTTGTTTTATTTTTAGCAATTATCACTACTTTAACATATCTTTTAATTAATCTGTATTCAAATGACGGATATCAAAGCACATATATTGCATCTATATTTTTCATTGTATTATGAATTTTATTAAGTTTTGAAGGAATTGTCCCATTAGTACGCTTTTGAAAAATTCAAAAACAAGATAAAAGTATCTTAGATGGTATAAATCAAAATCTATCTCAAATAAATAAACATGTTAAAGAAAATTTAAGTCCTTTAATTAATTTATGTAAAATGGATGGTATTTATTTAGAAATTGCTAATAAAATTTTTCCTTTTATTACTTTGAATTATAAGACAAGTCAATCTGTTATGGATATTACATACATTAAAAATTTAAAAAAATATTCAAAAGAAATAAATCAACTAGCAGCAGTTGAATTTGTACAATCAGGATTTTTAAATAATTCTCCTTTTGTCTATCTTTCAACTAATAAAATGGAATATTTAGATAAAACATATGAAGGTTCATTACAGATAACTTACAAAAAGAGAGTAAAAGTCTGAAGAAATGGTGGATATAAATCAGAATGACGTACTTTTACAGAAACTTTAAGAGCTCAATATACCGCACCAGCACCAAATTATTCTTTAATCAACGATCTTTTTTATTCTAATGATCTTATTCCTGAATTAAACTTTTCACGAAGTCCTAACAGGGTTGATGAATTCAGTTCAAATAAACTTGAAAAATTTATCGAAAAGCAAAGTCAAAAATTTCAAAAGGAATATAAAAAATCAGTAAATTCCGATTCTAGTTTCCAACCTATTTTAGGTAACTTAAAATTTGAATCTTTATTTAATTGTTTTGATAGAACTAATGAAAAAAATTATCGTTTATTATTTACACCACTAGCACAAAAGCAATATGAAAAAATATTACTAACTCGTGATTTTTCTGATGGCGATAATTTTTGATTGGCAAAAAAAGAAGAAATTCATAAAATAAAAAAACCTAATCTTTTAAACTTTCACGCACCAAAATATTTCAACAATTATATTAATAGTTTTCCTGATATGGGACTTTGTTTTACCAATTTAAAACAAATGTTTTTAAAAGCTTATAAATTAGGTATTGAAAATTTATTTAAATCATTAGCACCTTTTATTGCTATACCTATGTATATGGAAGAAAAAACAAAAAAAGTTTGAAAAAATGATTTTCTTGAAGATATCGCAATGGAAGAAATAGAAGCAGATATTAATGCCGGTAAATTTGATTGTGATTATAACGATTTAAAACATCCATCAGCTACCGGAATAAACATTTATAATGTTACTAACAAAAAACAAATAGGAAATAAAGCGAACTTTGATGTAACAGCATACGGACATAAAGAAATACCACACACGGAATATATTCCAGTAAAAGCGGGAAATGATAAATACTATAAAGTTCCTGTTAAATGAATTGAATATAAACCAGTAAAAAAGACAACAAAACATACTCAAATAATTAGTTCAAGATCAGAAATAATTAATTATTTAATAACTAAAAATTAAGAGGTACATATGGCAAACGAACTAGACGAACTAAATGGCCCAGTAAATGAAGCTGGACGTGACATAAATGTAATAAACAAACAGTTACCAGTAACTGTTGGATTTCAAGCAAAATTATTTATATTTTTCTTGTGATTTCCATTTATAATACCTGGAATTATATGAATATTCCAAAAAATAAAAGCTGAAAATTACTTAAAAAGAATCCAGCAAAAAATACAGCATAACGCTTCGCAAGTAGATAACTTTATTGAGCAAAGAGTTGTTATTTTAGAAAATGCTGTAAGCATTGTCAATAAATTTATTGATTTAGATAAAGAAGTAATGATGAATGTAGCAAAATTACGTTCAGGTGTTGAAGAAAAAAAGAAACACAAAGATCATCAATTAATCAAAACGTTGATCGAATGTTTAGGGATATTCGAGTTCAAATGGAACAATATCCAGAGCTTAAATCACACACAACTTTAATAGAAGCTATGAAGCAAAATAATTACTTGCAAAGAGAAATTACAGCAGCAAGAGAAATTTATAATGATTCTGTATTACTATGAAATGAAGAAATTTATAAATGACCTACTAAAATGATTGTTGCTGCAAAAGCAGGATACACAACAAGAATTCCTTTTTCTACTTCAAGTGAAATTAAAAATAGATCTCGAGAAAATCTATTTAAATAATAAAATTAGATCTGAAATCAAAAATTTGTATAAATTTACAAAAAGAAACACAATAGTTTATGCTATTGTGTTTTTTATATAATTATTCATTTTCTCATTCAAATTGAAATCCATAAATTGATACAACGTCACCTTGTTGAATTCCTCTGCGAACTAAATCTTCTCAAACTCCTATTTTTTTCAAAATATTATTAAATCTTAAAAGATTGTCATAACTATTGATTGGAATTCTATGATAAAGCTCTTCAACTTTTTTGCCAGAAACCTCAAAGTAACCTTTGTAAGGTGAAAAAATCACATAATCAGGCTCATACTGAATCACTTTCATCTCTTCTTCTTCATTTTCAATAGGTGCTAGAGCTGATTCTTTAATGAGTTTAAGTAATTCACCTTTAACAGGTGCAAAATTCTCGTGGAAAATTGCTGAAATAGGAACTACTTTCACAGCTGGATACTTCTGTTTAAACGCTGCTAAATGGCTCTCAAAATCATCCATATCACTTTTATTTGCAATAACTAATTGCGGTTTATTTTCAAGTTTTAAATTATAGCTTTTTAACTCATCATTGATGATTTCATAATCTAAAATTGGGTCTTTTTCTGGTGAACCAAAATCAATAATGTGTGCAATTACTCTACAACGCTCAATGTGTTTTAAAAATTGAATTCCAAGTCCTTTACCTAAAGAAGCTCCCTTAATTAAACCAGGAAGATCAGCAACTGTAAAGGAGTCATCGTTAAACTCTACCATTCCTAATTGAGGGACAAGAGTCGTAAATTCGTAATCAGCCACTTTTGCTTTAGCGTTTGAAATAGCATTTAAAAAAGTACTTTTACCAGCTGATGGCTTACCTACTAAACCAACATCACTTAAAATTTTAAGCACAATGTCAGCTTCAAATTTTTCACCAGGCATTCCATTTTCACAAATTCTTGGTGCAGTATTTTTAGCAGTTTTAAATTTTGTGTTTCCACGACCACCTTTACCACCAGAAGCAACTAAATAAGGCTTATTTGGTTCAATCACATCAGCAATTAATTTTTTCCCATTATAAACTAATGTTCCAACTGGCACTTTGATATAGGTATCTTTTGCGTTAGCTCCATAAAGATTTTTTGGTCCACCTTTGACACCATCTTCAGCGACGATATGCTTACTTTTGTAAAAACTAAGTAGGGTGTTTTTACCTGAATCGCCCACAAAATAAATATGTCCTCCGCGGCCACCGTCACCACCATCAGGACCACCTTTGTCCACATGAGCTTCCCTACGGAAAGATACCATTCCATCTCCACCGCGACCAGCTTGAATTAAAATTTTGACTTGATCTACAAATTTTGCCATAATTTCTCCTTTAAATACTTTGTATTTAAATATTACCATATTTAACATTTATTTTGGTTAATTGGAACAATAAAAAAACTAGCAAAAGCTAGTTAATCTAAATAATCATTAATACCATTAAAGGTTTGTTCTTCAGGATAATTGATTTGTCAATATCCCGTTTGAATTCTTTTAGCTTTCCGAATTTGACGTTTATTTTCAAGAGAAGCTCAGACTCTAGTACAAATAAAAATTGATGAATAAACTCCAATTGAAATACCAAATAACATGATTATATTAAACGCAAAGTCCGTTGCATTTTGAAATGCTAGAAGAACGACAATCGCAAAAATGGTTGTTAATGATGTATAAATACTTCTTTTTAAAGTATCTGCGATAGAACTATTAATAATCATTCTAATATCGTTTTTACTTAAAATTTTACGAGCATAACGTGAGTTTATTGTTTCACGAATTTTATCGAATGTAACTACAGTATCATTGATACTTAATCCTAAAATAGCAAGCATAGCAGCAACAACAATTGTAGAAACTTGTAAACGTGTAACAACAATAAAGGCTACAACCATTAAAAAGTCGTGTAAAAGACCAACAATTGCCGCGATAGAATAAGTATAGCTCATTCTGAATAACAAGTAAAGAATGATAGCGATAAAGCTTAGTCCTGTTGCTAGTAAAGCATTAAGTACTAATTTTTGAGCTTCAGCATTAGATACTTGGAATGTTAGAATGCTTAAGTTTGGATTAATCTGACTAATAATTTGATTGATTTTTGCTGTTAATTCAACTTGGTTGACACTTTGAGTTGTCTCAATAGAAACTACATAAGAACCTGTATCTTGGTTAGCTACTTTTGAAGTAATTAAGTTTGCTAAATTATCAATACCTAAGTCCGATTGATGCTTAATTAATTCGGTTTTAATTTCGCTTGCAGAATTTTGGTCTAAAATAACTCCGAGATTTTCATTACCAACAATTGAGAGATTAATACCACCTCTAAATTCTAATGATGAATTAACTCCAGCACTAAAAGCGTTATTTTGAACTGCTAAAATCGTAAATACAATTGCTCCAGCTAAAATAAATATAAAAGAAATTAAAACAAATCACTTCGCATATTTTAAAAAGTCAGCATTATCAATTTTTTCTTTTAATTTTGTAGGGTTTTTTATGTATCTTTTACGAATACCAAGTAAATAAAGTCTATTATCAAAAATTCCTGTGTTTGCAATCATAGTTGCTAAAAATCTTTGGAACACAAGCATAACAACTAATGTAAATAAAACAGAAAGTGTTAGCGTGATGCTAAATCCTTTAACATCTTTTGTCCCAAAATAAAACAAGACAAATCCAACTAAAATAGTTGTAATGTTAGCATCTAAAATGCTTGATAACGACTGACGATTTGAATTTTTATAAGCTTTTTTAAACGAATCACCATCATAAACTTGCCGTTTTAAACGCTCATAAGTAATAACGTTGGCATCAACACTAATTCCGATACCAATAATTAAGGCAGCAATTGTTGCTGGTGAATATTCACCACGCAACACTGTGAACATTAGTAAAGTTAAGAAAATGTATAATGACATACTAATTGTGCTAAGTGCACCCAGTAAACCGTAATTAACAATCATTCATAATGCAATAACAACAAAAATTACAATTCCAGCAATCATCGCATTATTAAAAGCGTTTGAATTTTTTTCAGGTTGTAAATAGTATTTTACAAGAGGCACTAATTCATAATTGCTAAGTCCAAAATTAATACTATTAGCAAGCTTTAAAGCACTTTCATGAGTGAAATTACCTTGAATTAAGGTTTTAGGACTAGTGATAGCACTTGTAACTTGAGGAGAAGAAATTAAATACGATTCAGCTTTAAATTGATTTTCTTTTAAAGCATTTTCTCTTCCTTGATTATTTAAAACAGAGTTATTAATATGCACAAAGTTTCATAAATTATGTCCAGAAGCTTCTCAATCGGCCGCATGAATTGGATTTTGAGCTAATTTTAATAAATCACTAAGATTTAATCAAATTAACATTTTATTATCTTTTTGATTTGCAATATATTGAGTTGCATCAGTTCAAGCGTTACGACCAGCTTCACCGTCTAAGGTGATTTCAACACTTCATTGTCCAGTTGATGGGTTAGCAGTAGCTGTAACTGAATTACTTGTATTTGCAAATGGTGGAATAAATTTGCTCAAGTTTTCTAACTGTCCTTCAGCATTAAATAATGAAGCATCAGTAACAAATTTAGTCACAGAACCATCACGAACAAATAATGGACGCATTTGAGTGTCTGTAATAGTTAAGATAGGTTTGGTAATAATTTCTTTTTCAAATTCATCTAATTGACTTGTAGAATATGTTCCACTTTTGGTAATTCTTAATTTTCCATCACCTTCAGTGGATACGGTAACACCGTTTAAACCTGTACCTCCAGTAAGACGATCGTAAAGTGACTTATTCACAAGCTCAGTTAAAGTTTTATCAGCATTAACAACTTTATTTTTATCATCCTTAACTTGAGCTTGTACTACAACTTCAACTCCACCACCATATTCAATTGACTTATTAACATTTTTAGAAACGTAAAAAGTACTCCCGAGTGTAATGGCAACAGCAGCTGATGCAATAGTTACAAAACTAATTAAAAACCTTTTGAAATTGGTTATTTTCAACATATTTTTAATTTTTTTAATCATAATTTAATGATATCACAAAACTATTTTTTAATCACTATTTACTAAGACATTTAAACAATTTAAAACCTTTATTTTAATACTAAATCTTTAGAAAAAACACACTAATTTTAATGTGTTATAAGCCGAGGTTTTTGCAAGTATTCAATACCTTTTTTAGTGATTTTTCTGCCTCTAGAGGACTTATCAATAAAATTTAAAAATAATAATATCGGTTCAATTTCATTAATAATTGTTTCTTTAGTATGAAGTACTAATCCTGAAATAGTATCTAATGATGCATATTTGTAATTAAAACCTTTGTATAAAATTTCTAAATATTCTAAGTGATCTTTTGTTAATCCGTAAGGATACAACTCCATTGATTTAAAAGTCTTATTAATTACTTTTTGATTTATTTGTCCATTATTTTGTCAGATTGCGAAATCATTCACTCTTTCTAATAAGTTATTAGCAAGTCTAGGAATATATCTTGAATAACTTGCAATATATTTTCTATCTTCATCCAATAAAGTAATATTTAATCTTTTTGCTGAAAGCATTAATATTTTTTCAATATCTTTATCAGAATAATTTCCAATTCTAGCTAAATATCCAAAACGATCTTTAAGAGGTTGAGCAATTAAGTTAATTTTTGTAGTAGCTCCAATTAAAGTAAAGGGTTTAAGTTTCATACGCATAGCACGAGCATTTTCTTCAACACCAATAATTAAATCAAATACAAATTCCTCCATTGCCACATAAAGCATTTCAATAACATTTTTATTTACACTATGAATTTCATCAATAAAAACAATATCATTTTCACTAATAACAGACAATATATTAATTAAATCAGCTTTTTTCTCGATATTAGAACCTTGCACATAATGAATTTTGTTTCCGGTTTCATTAGCAATAATTGTTGCTAATGTTGTTTTACCAGTTCCAGGTGAACCATAAAGCAAGATATGTGGAACTGGTTTTTTAGTAACTTGCGAACTTTTTATCATTGCTTTGAGTGTAATAATTAATTTTTCCTGCCCAATAAAATCTTTAAAAGATTGTGGACGTAAATTTTTACTAGCCATTTACTTGAGCTATTTTATTGTTGCTGGCAATGATTTCAATTGATTCTTCTACCATTTTGTCTAAATCAGAACAATTGTGTATTTTGCTAAGAGCAAAATCAATTTGATGTTTTTTAAAACCTAAAGTTGCTAACGTTTTAGCTAAATCAGTTAAATTATTAACTTCTGTTTTATCTTTATTCTTATTATTTGAGTTAACTAATTTATTTCATTTATTTCGTAACTCAACACAAATTAGTTTTGCAGTTTTTTCTGAAACAAAATTGTATTTTGTTAACTCTTGTCATTGTTCATTAGCTATAAAAGTAGCAACTGTTTCTCAACCTGTATCTAAAATTGATAAAGCAATTCTAGGACCAATTTTATCAATACTAATCAAATCAATAAATAATAAGCGTTCTTTAAAGTCTTTAAAACCATAGGTATTAGTTAAATAATCTGTTCGATACTCATATAAATACAATTTAAGTTTTTGACCAACTTCAAATCTATTTTCTTGTGGCACAGATAAAATATAACCTGTACCACCACTTTCTAAAATAATATTTCCTTTATTTTTATAAACTATTTCTCCAATTTTATATAAAATCATTTTTTCTCCTTGTTACATTAAATATGTAAGAAAAAGTAAAGATTGAACAAAAAAGGGAAAATAAAAATAGCCAAAAAGGCTATCCGTATAATTTAAAAAAATCTATTTTTGAATACGGTCGTCTAAAGCGACGTACCCTTCAACTTTTTTACCTTTGTAAAAACCACAAAATCTACATACTACGTGTTGCTCAATTAATTTTGTACAATTTGAGCATTTAACAAGGTTAGGTAAGTCTAACGCACTGTGTGTTTGTCTTTTGTGTTTACGTTGTTTTGAAGTTTTACGCTTTGGTACAATAGCCATATGGTCCTCCTTTGTGGTTTTTATAATTTAGCAAAATTATTATAATATAAATTTTTATAAAAATAAGCATTATTTATGATTTTTTAATTATGTTTTATATCTATAAAATAGTGATAAAGAAAGTTTCAAAACAAAATAATTAAAAATATTCTTTCAATAAATTAAACATTTTACTACTTGGTACTTTTTTTTATTTTTTTATAATAGCAATTATGAAAAAAAGAATTAAAGTAGGTATAGTAGCGGAATACAATCCTTTTCATAATGGTCATGCTTATCAGTTAAGTTGAATTAAACAAAATTTTACTAATTCAAAGATAATTGTCGCAATGAGTCATAAATACTCACAGCGAGGTGAAATTATTTGCGTTTCATGAAGAAAAAGAGTTCGAATTGCTAAAAAATTTGGTGTTTCAAAATTTATCAAATTACCTGTTGATATTTCAGCACAAGCAGCACATATTTTTGCACGTGAAGCAGTTCTAAAATTAGCTAAACAAAAAGTAAACTATTTAGTTTTTGGTTCCGAAACAGCAGATGTTAATTTATTTTTAAAAATTGCTCATTTAATTAAAAATAATGAACAAAAATATAATCAACTTGTTAAGTTTTACCTCAAACAAAAAGGTAATTCTTTTCCTAGAGCTACAAATTTAGCTTTACAAGAACTTTCTGGCGAAGATATTTCAATGCCTAATGATATTTTAGGACTGGAATATGTTAAAACTATTGTGAATTACGATTTAGATATAACTCCTGTAGCTTTAAAGCGGACTGTTGGTTTTCATAGCCTTGAAGCCAATAACCAATTCGCAAGCGCTACTATGCTTAGAGAAAAACTGACTCAAAATCAAGATATCAGCTTTTTTTCACCTTTAAAAATTAAAAAAATTTCTTCTAAGCGAAAAATTGAAAATACTTATCCAAAATTCCAAAAAATAATTAGAAATAGCACTCCAGAGCAACTAAGAGAGTACAAAATGATTTCTGAAGGTATTGAAAATTTATTTAAAAAACAAATTGATAATCCAGATTATGATTCTTTTATTAATTCCTGCGTAAGCAAAAGATATACAGCAAGCAGAATTAAAAGAACTTACTTATTTGTTTTATTAAAAATCAAAAAATAATTTTTAAAATTGGGTTTCAAATTTTCGATAAACAATATTTAAATATAAAAATGACAAACTAGTTTAGTTTGTCATTTTGATACTAAGTAAATTTCAGAAAATAATTAACTATTTATCAAACTTAACAGAAAGTAATTTAAGCTCGCTTTCTGTTAATTCACGATATTGACCTTGTTTTAAATTTAAATTTTTTAATTCTAAATTAGCGATTTTAATTCTATTTAGAGCAACGACCTTATAACCAGCATTTTGAAACATACGTTTAACTTGATGGTATTTGCCTTCATGTATTGTCAATAATGCTTCATTAACATTAATAAAGCTTAGCTCGCTAGGAGCATAAATTTCATCATCACTAACGAATATACCGTTTGCAAAAGAAAGAATTAATTCTTTTTGCTCAGTACTAGTTAGAGTTTTATCTAAAATAACATGATAAGTTTTTGTTACATGCTTTTTAGGTGACATTAATTCATGAGTGAAATTACCATCATTAGTTAATAATAATAAACCGGTAGTGTCTTTATCTAATCTACCGACAGTATGTAAATTAGGTATGTGCTGAGCTGATAAATCCAGTAATTGAAATACTGTCTTATTTAAATGATCTTTGTTTGCACAAACATAATCACTTGGTTTATTTAGTACAAAATAATAATGCTCTTTAAAACTAAAACTTTCATTGTTGACTGTTAAAGTATCAAGTTCAAAAGTGTAACTATCACTTAAAGTAGCAATCTGATTATTCAGAAGGACTTTTTGCTTCTTGATTAATTCTTTCGCTTCTTTACGTGAAAAATTTAAATAATTAGTTAAAACTCAATCAATTCGTTTTTTCATTAAATTATTTTTTACCTAACATTGAAAACATATTTTTCTTGTAAACTTCAACACCAGGTTGATTAAATGGATTAACTCCAAGTAAATAAGCTGACATAGTTAATGCTCTTTCAAAGAACATAAATAATGATCCAAGTGTAGCTTCATCAAATTTATCAAATAAAATATGAATATTTGGAATGTTACCTTCTTGAGTGTGTGCTTTAGTTGTAGCTTCAAAAGCAACATTATTTACATTGTGTAAGTTGTTTCCATCTAAATAAGATAGCTTATCTAAATCTTCAGCATCTGCTTTGAAAGTAATATTGTGTTTTGGATTTTTAAGTGTTAAAACGGTTTCAAAAAGAATTTTATTTCCATCTTGAATCATTTGTCCAAGTGAGTGCAAATCTGTTGAGAAAATTGAACTCATTGGTCAAATTCCTTTACCATCTTTCCCTTCACTTTCAGCAAAAAGTTGTTTTCATCATTCTGCAAAATATTGCATTTTAGGTTCATAAGAAACCATCATTTCAGCACTGTATCCTTTTGCGTGAAGTAAGTTTCTAGCAGCTGCATAAGCATAAGCAGGGTTTTCGCTAATTAATTCAGACGCTAATTCTTGGTTAGTTAATGCAGCACCTTGTAGCATTTTTTCTGCATCAATTCCTGCACAAAGGAATGGGAAAAGTCCTACAGCAGTTAAAACTGAAAAACGACCACCAATATCATCTGGAACGATGAATTTTTCATAACCTTTTGTAGTTGCTAATTCAAAAAGAACACCTTTTGCTTTATCTGTTGTAGCTGCAATAAGATCACTTGCATTAGTTTCTTTGCTTTCTAATAAATTACGGAACTCTCTAAATGCAATTGATGGTTCTAAAGTTGTTCCTGATTTTGAAATAACATTAATTGCAAACTTTTTATTTTTTACATACTCTAATTTACTGTAAAGTGCTTCTGCTGAAATATCATTACCAGCAAACACTAATTCCATTTTTGGTTTATTTACTGAATAAGGCCCATAAATGAAATCATATCCGGTTTTTGCACCTAAATATGAACCTCCAATACCAATAACTACTACTACTTCTACACCTGATTTTACTCATTGATTAGCTTTTTCTTGCATACGAGCAAATTCTTCTCTATCATAGTTTTCTGGTAAATCATATCAACCTAATCAATCTTTTTCGGCAACAGTTTTATTTTTAACTGCTAAATGAATTTCAGAAACTTGCTTTTGAAATTTTGCTAATTGTTCTTGTTCATTTGTTAAAGCATTAGCTAAATTTAATTCTAAATGTGTTAATTTCATTATTCCTCCATATTTTTTATAAATTATATCGATTTATATTTTGAAATAACTGATAATTTATAATTAATTGTAAATTATAAGTATCTAAAAAATAGATACAAAAGTAAATTTAGTTTAATAAAAAGTTAAAAAAATATTCAAAATCATGATAAAAAAGTATAATGAAAAAACTAGTATAAAGAGGTATAAATGAGAAAAAATAAACTACAAGGATTAAAATGAGTTATTTTATCAGCTGTATCTATTTTAAGCTTTCATACAGTTTCAGCAAGTAACATAACTACACAGCAGGTTTTAAGACTAACTACTGAACTTGCACAAAAAATTCAAAGTGGTGAAATTTTAGCTGAAAATGATTACTATGATTCGTTGTTATTTAACCAACCTTTATTATTGCCAAATCAAGATGATGATAACGATGGAATCTTAAATCAAGATGAAATTGAAATTATTAATAAAAACGGCAAAATATTTTACCGCTATAATTCACATCCTAGGTTAGCCGATACTGATGGAGACGGAATTATTGACAGCAAAGACTTAGAACCTCTAAATTGAAACTTTTCAAACCGCGATGCTATGATTTTTATGAAAATGGCATATCGTGATTATGAATTTAGCAAAAAAATGCTTAGTGATAATTACTATGAAAATTTAGCAAAGCAAAAAGAAGAAGCTCAACCTATTTTTGATTCAAAAGAGTATCAAAAACACTTTTATTTTTGATCAAATTTTAATCAACAATATTCACGCTATTGAAAAATTGTGAAGCACTGAGAAAATAGCTCAGGATATTTTGCTTATTGACTAACAAATCAAAGTGATTTTCCCTTTATTAAGAACCAAACTATTAATGTGCTTGCGGTTCGTGGAACAGATGATGCACAAGATAATATTGAAGATGTCAAATTATTTTTAGGAAAGTCAACTAGGCAAGATAGTCAAGTTACAGATTCTATTTCATGAATTGCGGATCCGAACTATATTTTAACACCTGAAATTTTGGACGCTAATTTTAGTGTCAAAAATCGCTCAGAAGTAGAAAATATTTATATAACTGGACATTCACTTGGAGGATATTTATCACAACTTGCAGGAGTATATGCTAAAAAACATAACTATGATCAAGTTAAGCATGTTTATACCTTTAATGCTCCACAAATTAAAAATTCAAAGTATAAAGCTGAAAGTGATAAATTATCTCAAAGTGGGTTTTCAAGTCATTTTAGAGTTGCTAATGGTGACTTTATTCCAAAGTTTGTTGGTTATTTTGAACCCAATATTAATGTTGGAGAGGTAGTAAACGGTCACAAAACAGCAAGTTTTTTTGAAGATAATCCAGTAAGAAATTTCTTTACCGTTGGAGAAAAAAGTTTATTAAGCAACAATAATAATTATCAACCAAAACTTAGAGAGCTGTCTTTAACTAAAAAACCACTAAATGTTAATTACATATCTAGCAGTAATAAAAAGATTGTCAAAAGTTTAAAAGCAGTTGCTTTTAATGAACAAAGATATAGTAAATTTTTAAGCACTAATGTACCTGATTATTACAAAGTTTCAGAAAATCAAATTCAAAAAAATGAACCAATTAAAGATAAAAATATAACAATTGAACCAATTAACTATGTAGTAACTTATAATTTTCAAGAAAATAATCACTTAGTTCAATCAGTCAAAGTTAATGTTAATGTTGAAAATTTAAATGACTATGAACTACCAGTAGTTCCAAGTCATCCTGCTAGTCAATATTTTAAATATGTATTAAGTAATCCAGAACAATTAAAAAGAACTACAAATTTAAGTAATAACTTAGTGTTTAATATGGATTTAAACGTTGAAAAAGCATACAACAAAGAGCAATGGGATGATTTAATAATTGATTTTGTAGAAAAAGATACGATGAAAAAAGTCGGTACCTTTCATAAAAAAATATTAAAAGAAACAAATAAAGTTTACTTTAATGAAGAATGAGTACCTCTTGGATACCGATCAGATGTTTTCCCTGAAAACTTACAAAAAAATATCGTTAATACGGTAAAAGTTACTAAAAAGAATTATATTTTAAGATATAACTATATTATCAGTGAACCAGAGAAAAAAACTATTACAAAAACTTATGTAAAACAATTAAATGATAAAACACCAGACTTAGAAATCCCTAGCACATCAGATAATAATTATGAATATTTAATAGCTTCGAAAGACGAAATACCAGCAAATGTAACAAATAACGGAAACTACAATATATACTTAAAATATATTAAAAAAGCCAATGTTATAACAAAAGTAAATTATCTTTTTCAAGGTCAAGTAATAGCTTTACAACAAATTTCAAAAAATCCAGGTGAACAAGTTGCTAAAAGTGATTTAGTAGTCCCACACGGTTACACATTAACTCAGCAAAATCCACAACTGGAAAGCGGAAAAGAAAATAATTTAGAAGTAATTAAAAGAGTTTATAACATCACCTATAATTTTGTTGATAAAAAAACAAATTCTACAGTTAAAACTGTAACAATTCCCGTGAAATATCAAGAAGATTATCAAGTTCCTACAGTGCCTAATTCTAATAATTTAGATTTTGTGTATCAAATAAGCGATATTCCTAAAATAAATAATGTCGAAGAAGAACATCAAATAACTGTACTACTTGATCGAGAAGAAATTTTACAAAATACTATTATTAGATTTGTTTTATCAGATGATGAAAGCAGACAAGTAAGTCAAATATCTTTTACTACTAAACCTTCAGAATTTGATGCCAAAATTAATCAAATTGAAATACCTAATGGATATGATTTATTAACAAAAAAATCGTTAGCGAAACCTAATGCTCTTAACATTTGAAAAATTCAACCTAAAAATTACCAAATTACTGTCCAATTTCTTTTTAACGATCAAATCATTAAGCAGGAGAATCTGAACCTAAAATATAATCAAACTTTAAATTTAAAAGACTTTTTTGATAATGATTATAGCTATATAATTAGCGAAAATCAAAGGTCATTTGTAGTTACCGCGGATGCTACTTTCAAAATTCATGTTAACAGGCAACCTAATTTTTATTTAATTGAGTTTATAGATGAAAATAACAATAGCTTAGGAAAAATAATTAAAATAGAAAAACAAAATTTAATTAACATTAAAGTTCCTCAAAATTATCATTTAGCTTCAGATTGAGATTTAAATGCACTAAATGATCAACAAGTAAATAAAATCATTTTAGAGCGAAATATTTATCAAGTTAAAATTAATTATTTAAGCAATAAAAAAATTATTGCATCACAATTAATTGAAAAAAAATACGGTGAAACTTTAGTAGAAAAAGAGCTAGAAATTCCAAAAAACTTTGTAATTTTTGCTCCTTGAAATAACTTAACTGTTAATGCATACAACACTATTAACGTACTTGTAAAAAGCACAAATGCACCAGAAGAACAATTAACTAATTTTTCAAATGAAGAAGCTGAAATTTTAAATTTAGAATTTTTATCTACTTTTGAGAAAAATGTTTATTTAGAAAAATTAAATAAAGATGGAAATTTAGCACTTACTAGTGCAAAACAACTTAATTTAAGAAAAGAAAATGTTTATTTAAAAATCGCTAATTCAAACAGTTTTATTTCTAATAAAGCTTTAAATCAAATCAAAGGATGAATCATTCAGCATGAGTTTGACAGCGAAATTTTTAATAATCAAATTCAATTAACTTTAGATAACATAACTAGTTTAAATAACTGGTACATCCAAATTGTTAATGAAGATTTAAATGCTAAAAATTTTAATTTAGATGAAATTAATAATGAATTGATTGATAAAAGTTTATATCAAAACATTTTAGACTATCTAAATAAGTTGTTTGAGTTTAACACATTGCTAAATAAATTTAAAGACTCAGATTTTTTAGAAATTTCACAATATAAAAATATAGATATAACTAATAAAAATTTAGAACTCATTAATGAGTCAAAATTTCAAAATGCTAAAAAAGTATTAACTAGCAAATACGAAGAGCTTAGAGCAAAGTTTTTATTTTTAAAATCTATTGCATTATCAATTAATGGAATGAAAGTGGAAAGTTTGATAAAAATTACTTCAAGTAAAGAAGATAATAATTTATACAAAATTTTGGTTAATCAGTTAATCGATGACAACTACTTTGAAATTATTAAAACAAGCAACTTAACAATAAACGAAGTTAGAAGCTTTAATTTAAAAATGGAAAAGGTTTTAAACATTCCAATTGATAATGTTGTTAAATCTGTATTGAAAAATCAAATTAAAGAATGAAAAGCAAATTTGAGTAAAAACGAAGAAAAAACTAAAGCTCAAGAAACAAAGAAAAATAAACTTTGAATATTGTGAACAACTATTGGAATATTAAGTGGATTGTTCATTATTTTTACAGTTGTTGCTTACATTAAAAGAAAGTTCAAAAAATAACCAGCATGTCAGCTGGTTTTTTAGTTTCGGAGTTTTAAAAGTTTAAAAAACTAATAACCGTGAAAAATAGATCTATTCGTATTTTTTATATCTAAATTACTTCTACAATATTAAAAAATATGCACCTAGTGGTACATATTTCTTGCCTAAGGCATTATTATATGAAATTTGGACTTTATGTATCTATTTTTTTAAATTTTATTCTTCAACTACTTCCGCAGTTTCTACATTTTCTTTTGAATTAGAATTTGCATTTGAATTTGTTGCATTTTGCTGTGCAGCATAATTTGCGAAGTTTTTAATTGCATTTTCTAATTCGTCTAATTTTGTTTTAAGTTTTTCAATATCTTTAGCTTCAATTAATTCTTTAATTTCTTTAATTAATTTATCTGATTCTTCTTTTGCTTTAGGATCTAATTTATCACCTTGATCTGCATTTGCTTTTTCAATTTGAGCAATTAAACTTTCAGCACGAACGATTGTTTCTGCTTCTTCTTTTCTTTTAGCATCTACTTCTTTATTCATTTCAGCTTCTTTTACCATTTTTTCAATTTCTTCTTCTGTTAATTTGCTTGAATTTGAAATTGTAATTTTTTGTTCTTTTTGTGTTTTAACATCTTTAGCGGTAACTGTTGTAATTCCGTTAACATCAATTGAAAAGCTAACTTCAATTTGTGGAACACCTCTAGGTGCTGGTTCAATACCGTCAAGATTGAATTGTCCTAAAAGTTTATTGTCATTTGCCATCGGACGTTCACCTTGAACAACTCTAATTGTTACTTCAGTTTGATTATCTGCTGCTGTTGAGAAAATTTGTGACTTAGTAACTGGAATTGTAGTATTTCTTGCAATAAGTGGTGTAGCAACTCCACCCATTGTTTCAATTCCTAATGTAAGAGGTGTAACGTCTAAAAGTAAGATGTCATCGATATCACCTGCTAGAACACCACCTTGAATTGCTGCTCCAATTGAAACCACTTCATCAGGGTTAATTGAACGGTTTGGTTCTTTATTGAGTGTTCTTTTTACCATATCATAAACAGCAGGCATTCTTGTTGAACCACCAACAAGAAGTACTTCATGCAATTCATTTGCTGTAATGTTTGCTTCACGAAGAGCGTCTTCAATTGGTTTTCTTGTTCTATCTAATAAATGAGCTGTCATAGTTTCGAATTCACTACGTTTAAGCTCTAATTCTACGTTAACTGGACCATCAGATGTTACAGCTAAAAATGGTAAATTAATTTGTGCAACTGATTGAGCTGAAAGATCAATTTTAGCTTTTTCAGCGGTTTCTTTCAATCTTGCTAATGCCATTTTATCGTTTGTTGCATCGTAAGAGTATTTATTTTTAATTTCTTTTAACATTCAGTTTACGATTTCGTGATCTCAATCATCTCCACCTAAATGGTTGTCTCCACTTGTTGAAAGAACTTCAAAAGTTCCGTCTTCAAGTTCAAGCACAGAAACGTCAAATGTTCCACCACCTAAATCGTAAACTAAAACTTTCATTGATTTGTCTTTTGATTTTTCTAAACCAAAAGCTAAAGCTGCTGCTGTTGGTTCGTTAATAATTCTAAGTACATCTAAACCTGCAATTTTACCTGCAATTTTTGTTGCTTCACGTTGTGCGTTATCAAAGTAAGCAGGAACTGTAATAACAGCCTTTGAAACTTTTTGTCCTAATTTAGCTTCAGCATAATCTTTCATATATGAAAGAATCATTGCTGAAATTTCTTCAGGTTTATAATCTCTATTATTTGCGTGAACTGTTTTACTTGTTCCCATTAATCTTTTAATTGAAACAATTGTATTTGGGTTGGTTTCAACTTGTCTTTTAGCAACTTCACCAACAATAGTTTCACCATTTTTAAAAGCTACAACACTTGGTGTAGTTCTTTTACCATTCGGATTTTCCAAAACTAATGGTTGTTTATTTTCAATAATAGAAACAACTGAGTTTGTTGTTCCTAAATCAATTCCTAATACTATTTCTTTTGCCATATTTTATCCTCCTAATTTTTGGGATTTATTTTCGGTACTACCTTTGTACTAATAATATTTTAGCATAAATTTAGCAATCTCATAGATATATTGCTAAATTTTTTTGTTAACCATTACTGAAGCAGGTTTAATAACTCTATCTTGAATTTTAATCCCTTGCCGAACAACTTTAGTAATAATATTTTCATCTATTTCAGAATTGTTAGAAAAATCTACAACTTCTTGAGTATTTGCGTCAAACTCATTTCCAATT
Organism: Mycoplasma buteonis; assembly: GCF_000733865.1. Lineage (GTDB taxonomy): Bacteria > Bacillota_I > Bacilli_A > Mycoplasmatales > Metamycoplasmataceae > Mycoplasmopsis > Mycoplasmopsis buteonis. The sequence goes on along the minus strand of NZ_JPOK01000005.1, from coordinate 104,424 downwards.
ACAGGAGTTATCAATTCAATATTATGATCGTTAAAAACTTGCTCAAACTGTTTAATTACAAGTGAAAAACCTATACAGTAATTTTTTACTTGAATATTATCCGAGTTTTCACCTGCTTTAGTCGCCATTGCTAGGTTATTGAATGGCATTTCAAGATCTTCTATAAATTTCGCTAGAGCAAATTGTTGTTTTTCTTGAATTTCGATTTTACTTTTTGTTTCTAACTCAGAAATTTTTTGTTCTAATTGCTCTTTTGCTTTCTTCGAAACTTCTTCTGCTTTTGCTTTAAAAGTGTATTCCATTATTTTAAATTCTGATTCTTTAGTTGTTAACTTTGCTTTTAGCTCAGAAATTAAACTTTCTAATTTATCAACTTCTTCTTTAAAATTTTTAGCTTGTTTGCCAACGATATTAATATTGTTAAGCAAAACTACAGCTTCTTTTTTTCTAAATTCAGAAATTGGATAATCTTTTGAAAAAGTAAATTTTACCTCTAAAGTTCTTTTATATTTTCTATTAATTAATTTTTCATCGAATTCCGGTAAATATTCTTCTTTACCTAATTCAATAGTCATATTTTTAGTGTAATTATCTTGTTTTTCGTTGTCTACAAGTAATGCGAAATCTGCAGTAATTTTATCGTTTAAACCAATTTTATTCATCTTCATTTGTCTCCTTATCGTAATTAATTAATCATTTTTCCAATGCTCTAATCGAGCTTTTCATTTTGTTGTAATCTGAACCTTTAGCTCCTACTACTGAAATTTCAGTTACTACTGACTTATGATTAATTCTTTTAGACATGTATGAACCAACATTATCAACAGAAATTTTTATAGTTTCTGAATCACCTAATTCTTTATCAATTTTTTCTCAAATAGATTGATTTTCAATCATATCTATCAATTTAGTCAAGTCTTCTCTTTTAATTTGATTACTTAAAATAATGTTATTTTTACCGTAAACTTTATTGTTTTTAAAAGAAACATTAAAAACGTTATTAACAAATTGTTCTAACACTTTTTGATAATTTTTAACAGCTTCAGCTAAAATAGGACTCAACATATTCGCACGTTCTGGTAAATTTGCTAAAGGCAAATCTATTAGTCTTTCTTTAAAAATTCTAATGGCTACCTTTAAATCATTAATGCTAATTTCATTAGGTTTAAAGGTAATTTTTTTAGAAAAAACTTCACCTGTTGAAACAACTAAAATAATTGTCGCCAAATTTTCACTTAAAGGAACTAAATCAATGCTTTTTAGCAGTGCATCAGAGCTATATGATGTTGTTACTAAAGTTAAACCTGTCATTTCAGCTATTAGGCTTGCAGCTTGATCAACTGTATTTTCAATACTAATTTCTTTATCTCTAAAAACTTTTTTAAGGCGTTTTAAAAGTTGTTCTTCTTCGTTTATACTTAAATATTTAGCGTAGTATTCTAAAGCTTTTATGGTTGGAATTCTCCCACTAGAAGTATGAGCTTTTTCTAAAAATCCCATTACTTCTAAATCATTCATTAAATATCTAATTTTAGCACTAGAAAACTGAATATCATTTGGGAAACGTTCAATAAGGTGTGAACTACTAATAGGCTTTGCTTCTTCAATATGCAATGCTACTGTGTGCTTTAAAATAAGCTCGTACTTTAGTTCAATTCTGTTGTTATTCATGGAATAATTATAACATGTTTTTTATTTTTTTAGCACAGTGAATATTCATCTGCTAAATAATAAAAGATTTGAGTGCACTAAAAAATAAAAAAAAGTTTAATACTGGGTATTAAACTTGTTTTTATTCTGGTGCGCAAAGAGGGACTCGAACCCTCATGCCAAAGGCACTAGAGCCTAAATCTAGCGTGTCTGCCAATTTCACCATTCGCGCCTTTAAGATAAAAAAAATAAGCTAATGCTTAATGGTGCCGTCTATAGGACTCGAACCTACGACCTACTGATTACAAGTCAGTTGCTCTACCAACTGAGCTAAGACGGCATGGTGGAAGATGAGGGGCTCGAACCCACGACCTCCGCCTTGTAAGGGCGATGCTCTCCCAACTGAGCTAATCTTCCAAAAATGGCAGTCTGTACGGGGATCGAACCCGTGAATGCATGGATGAAAACCATGTGTGTTAACCGCTTCACCAACAGACCATAAATGGCGCCGATTATTGGGATTGAACCAACGACCAACTGGTTAACAGCCAGCTGCTCTACCGCTGAGCTAAATCGGCATTTATTTGTTTGCTTAAATATTATAAATTATTTTTTTAAAAAACAAAATATTTTTTTAAAAAAATCTTTAGCAATTAGCGATAGTGTCGTTTACTTGCAAATAAATAATACCATATTTTTGATATTTGTTAAACATAATATTAATAAAAATTAGAAGAAAAATAAAGTTAGATTAATAAATATATTTTTTAGTTTAGTAAAAATAAAAAAGTTTTTATAAATATAAAAAATTATTGATTAAATAAAAGAATATGATTATATTAGGGAATTTATTTCCCGTTTCACTTAAAGGAATTAGACAATTATGTTAATAAATAACAAAGCTCTAGAAAAAATACAAAATGATGAACTAAATTCTAATAATATCCCAGAATATTATAAATATGTAATAAATAAAAGATGAAAGTATGAAATCTCTTCAAAATATTGAACTAAAAGATTAACTAATGATGATATATTTTCAAAAACTGAAGAATATATGAAAAAAGCTCAGGTAGTTTTTAGCGAAGCAGAGAGAATAAAAGCCGAACAAGAAAGAAGCGAGCAATTATATGGATACAATTAATAAAGATAAAAAAGAATTTATCAGAAAAGAAATCAATCAGATTTTATACTATGAAAGCACATTTAAAAAAATTGTCATAATATCTATATTTGCAATAATTTTTTGTATTGTAAGCACCAATTTATTTTTATTTATTTTTGGATTAATAGTGCCAGATAGTGTTTATTTACTGAAAAAAGCTAATTTAAATACTTTTTTCAGCAAAATTTATTATTTTAATTAGTCTATTAATAATTTGACTGTTCTCTATTTACATAATTACAAAATCTGCTCTTATTTTAAAATTCAAAAATAAAAATTATAATAGTTTAAAAGGTTTAAGACTATACTACTTGCTTAATTTAGAATTTAAAAAATTTAAAAATTCTCAAAAAAATTTATGAAATTTAGATAAGTATGATAAAAAAATTCTGAAATATCTTTCAAAGAATAAATATGTTGTTTATGGTTCTGCTGCTCATGAAATATTTTGAAATAAAAATTCAAGAACAATTGGTGATATAGATTTATTTAATTTAGATAAAAAATCATTACCAGAAAATTTAGCTAAAAACTTCCTTGATATAGATTTTAATGATGGTTTATTTATCTTTGCTAAATCAGGAGATACCAAAATAGGAATATCTAATACAACTTGGGTACCAGATAAATTTATTACTAGAAAAAATGGTATTTATGTTGTTAAACCTGAAGTTGCATTATTAGATAAATATGGGCAATTTATTAAATATTTAATTTTTGATATTTCAGAAAATAAATTACTAAATATTATTGGTGATATCAATTTTATCTTAGAACAAAATGATAAAGAAATTAATAAATTAATAAATGATAAAAATATGATTGAAGAAATTTATATAACTAAATTAATTTGCAATTTATTTACGACTTACTTTGCTACTCAACATCAATTTGTAAAGTGAACAGAAATTTTAACAAAAGAAAATATTAATAAAAAACTTGATTTAATTCAAAAACAAAATAATTTACATTTAAATGTAAATTTTAAAAAAATTTTAAACTACATAATAGAATCCCAACCAATTAAAGAAACCTATAATAATACCTATCGTTTGCTCGAGAACAAAGAAAAAATTACTGAAATTTATTATGAATTTAATAGTAAAAATTATTTAAATATTCATTCACTTACACAAGAATTTGATTCGCATGAAAGTGTTGATAAGTTAAAAAATACAATTAAAATTGAAAAGGATGTCACCATTCTTAAAGAAATATTTAATACTTTCGAGCCAACAACATCTCAAGTAGATCTTAGATATTTAATCTTAGCTGCTTATTTGGAGGTTAAAAATGATTAATGAAAAAATAAGAATCGCTTTTAATCAAACAACAGGTTTAAAAATATTCTTTAACATTGTATTATTATTAATATTCTTAATGTTTGCTATTTTACTTACCCAATCTGCAATTGAAACAAAACTAGATTTAGGATTTTTTGTTGTATTTGATGTAATTTCTTTTATCTTTTTAATTTACTTTACACTGAAATCAATTTGTTTAATATTTTTAAGATGTTGTCCTTTTTCACTTGGTAAGAAATTCATTACTTTTTACAGCATATTAGAGTTTAAAAACATTAATAAAAAATAAAAAGTCGTTTGTACGACTTTTTTTAAAATTAAAATAAAAATTTATTTAAATAAAAAAGAAGACTTTATTATTCCAAGTCTTCTTTTTTTAGAAATTCAATAAGAATTATAATTCTTCTACTTTTCCACCAGCTGCTTCGATTGCAGCTTTAGCTGAAGCACTAACTTTATGAACTCTAACTGTTAATTTCTTAGTTAAAGTTCCTTTTCCTAAAACTTTGATTGGTAATGTTCTTTTTACTAAGTTGTTTGCGAAAAGTGATTCGATTGTAACTTCATCACCTGCATTAAAACGAGTTTCTAATTGTTCTAAGTTAACTACTTGGAATTCGATGTGGTTTACATTTGTAAATCCACGTTTTCCAATACGTCTGAATCAAGGAGTTTGTCCTCCTTCAAATCCAAGTCTGTGTCCTTTACGTTTGTTTTGACCTGATTGACCTTTACCTGCTTGTTTACCTTTACCTGCAGCGTGTCCACGACCTTTACGGTGTTTTTCTGGTCTTGAACCTTCTGTATAGCTTAATTCGTGTAATGTAATTCTTGCCATAATTTTATTCAAAGTCCTTTACTTTTTTGTCTCTGATATCAGCAATTTGTTCTACTGTTCTTAAAAGTTTAAGAGCTTCAACTGTTGCTTTAACGGTGTTGGCTTTTGAACGTGAACCATATGTTTTTGTTACGATGTCGGTGTATCCAGCTAACTCAACAACTGCACGTACTGTACCTGAAGCAATAAGCCCTTTCCCTTTTGGAGCAGGTTTAAGCATAACTCTTGAAGCTAAGAATTTTGCGTTTGTTTCGTGTGGAACTGTACCGTTAACCACTGGTACAGTTACAAGGTTGTTTTGTGCGTCTTTAATAGCTTTTTTAATTGCATCTGGAACTTCATTTGCTTTTCCGTGTCCATATCCAACTTGTCCTTTTTTGTTACCTACAACAACAAAAGCACTAAAGCTAAATCTTCTTCCACCTTTAACAACTTTTGTAACACGAGCGATATCAACTACTTTTTCACTAAATTCTGATTCTACTTTAGCTCTTCTTGGTCTTCTTTGCATTTGTGGTCTTGGTCTACGTTCTTGAGATTGTTCTGTTTTTTCGTTTCTTGACACTTTTTTAGCAGTAACTTCTTGTGTTCCTGTTGTTTGAGCAACAACTTTTGTTTCTTTTTGGTTTTCCATTAGAATTTAACTCCTTTTTCTCTTACGCTTTCAGCAAATGCTTTAACACGTCCATGGTAAATGTAACCTGCACGGTCAAAAACAACTTCTTTAATTCCAAGAGAATTGATTTTATCTCCCATTGCCATTCCTAAGTTTTTAGCAGCTTCAACGTTTCCACCATAAACACCTGAGTTTAAAGTTGAAACGCTAGCTAATGTAACACCTTTTGAATCATCGATTAATTGTGCATAGAAGTTTTGGTGTGATTTAAAAACATTTAAACGTGGTTTAACTGATGTACCAGAAATGCTTTGACGTAAACGAACGTGTTTAACTTTTCTAGCTTGATTTCTTGATAATTTTGCCATATTAAATACCTAAGCTCTAAATTATTTAGAAGCTGTTTTCCCTTCTTTACGTCTGATTTGTTCACCTTTGTAAGCGATTCCCTTACCTGAGTAAACATTTGGTTTTCTAACTGCACGAATAACTGATGCAAAGTGTCCTACACTTTGTTTATCAATTCCTGAAACAGCAACTTCAGTTGGTTTACCAACTGTAACAGTTACATCAGCAGGAATTTTAAGTGTAACTGGATGTGAGTAACCAGCAGCAATTTCTAATTCTTGACCTTTAAGAGTTGCTTTGTACCCAACTCCTTTAATTTCTAATTCAATTTTGTAACCTTCACTTACACCTTTAATCATATTTGAAATGTGTGAGTTTGTGGTTCCGTGTAATTGTTTTGTGTGTTTTTCTTCGTTTGCACGAAGTGTTTTAACTGTGTTATCTTCTACATTAACAGCGATAAGTGGACTAAAAATTCTTTCTAAAGTTCCTAATTTACCTTTTACAGTAACTTTAGTTCCTTCAACAGTAACAGTTGTTCCTGCAGGAATTGTGATAATACGATTTCCAACACGAGACATACTAATACCTATCAAATGTAAGCGATGATTTCACCACCTACATTTTCCTTTCTAGCTTCTTTTCCTGTCATAAGTCCTTTTGATGTAGAAATAATAACTGTACCATATCCTGAAAGTACTGTAGGAATATCTTCTGATTTTACATATACTCTAAGACCTGGTTTTGAAACCCTTTTAATCCCAACGATAGCAGCTTGACCTTTTTTGAATTTTAATGTAACAACTAATTCTTTTTCTGTGCCTTCACCTTTAACTTCGTATGAAGTAATGTACCCTTCGCTTTCAATTAACTTAACAATAGCTTCTTTTTTAACTGAATATGGAATTGAAACTGTTTTGTGTTTTCTTGCGTTAGCGTTTTTAATTCTAACGATTAAATCTGAAATTGGATCTGTAATAAACATAATTATCAACTCGCTTTCTTCATACCTGGAATTTTTCCTTCGTGTGCAAGGTTTCTAAAGCAGATACGACATACTTTGTATTTTCTTAAAACAGAGTGTGGACGTCCACATAATTCACAACGTGTGTAAGCACGTGTTGAGAATTTTGGTTGACGTTTTGCTTTTTCAATTAACGCTTTTCTAGCCATTATTTAGCTCCTTTTTTATCAAATGGTACACCTAAAAGTTCTAATAAACTTTTAGCTTCAGCATCTGTATTAGCAGTTGTTACGATAAGAACGTCAAGTCCTTTAATACGACGGATTTTGTCGAATTCAATTTCTGGGAAAATGATTTCTTCTTTAATACCTAAAGCGAAGTTTCCTCTACCATCAAATGCTTTAGGGTTAGCACCACGGAAATCACGAATACGTGGCATTGCAACATGAATTAATTTTTCTAAGAATTCTCACATTCTATCTCTACGAAGTGTAACTTTTCCACCCATAGGCATTCCTTCACGAAGTTTTCATGAAGCGTTTGATTTCTTAGCTCTTGTTTGAAATGGTTTTTGACCTGTAATTAATGTAAGTTCATTAAGAACTTCTTCGATTGCTTTTGAGTTTGAAACTTCTTTTCCAGCTGTCATATTAATAACGATTTTTTCAATTCTTGGAACTTCCATGATAGATGAGTAGTTGTATTTTTCTTGTAAAGCAGGTACTACTTTTTCTTTATATGTGTTTTTTAACATAATTAGATTTCCTTCTTAGTTTTTCTTACAACTCTCACTTTTTTACCATCTTTATTTGTTGTGTATCCAAGTTTTGAGTATTCGGCTGGAGAGTTTTTTGATGCTTTTTTAACTAAATATGCAACGTTTGAAGCGTGAATTGGAGCTTCTTTTTCAGTTATTGAACCGTCATGATTTTGTTGTGTAGGTTTGTTGTGTTTTGTTACGATGTTAACGTCTTTAATGATAACTCTGTTTGTTTTGTGTAATACTTTTTCAATTCTTCCAATTTTTCCTTTTTCTTTACCAGCAATAACGATTACTTCATCATCTTTTTTGAATTTCATATTTTAAACTCCTTGAAATGTTTTGTAATTATAATACCTCTGGTGCAAGAGAAACGATTTTTGGATATTTTTCACGAATTTCACGTGCTACTGGACCAAATACACGTGTTCCACGTGGTGTTCCATCTTCTTTAAGTATTACAACAGCGTTGTCATCAAAACGAATGTATGATCCGTTTTCACGGTGAATTCCGTAACGTGAACGAACAACAACAGCTTTAACAACTTGACCTTCTTTTACCATACCATTTGGCATTGCTTTTTTAACTGAACATACAATAACATCACCAATTTTGGCAATTTTCTTTTTAGAACCACCTAAAATACGAATAACACCGATTTCTTTAGCACCTGAGTTATCAGCAACGTTTGCTCTTGAAAGTTCTAATAACATTAGTTTGCTCCTTCAATAGCTGCTTGTTTTACAGATACTAATCTAAAGTGTTTTGTTTTTGAAAGTGGTCTAGTTTCCATAATAACAACAATGTCACCTAATTTAGCAACTTCTTGTTCATCATGTACTGCAAAACGTTTTGTTGATTTGAAACGTTTAGAGTAAAGAGGGTGTTTTTTGTATGTATCAACAGCAACGATAATTGTTTTAGCTGTTTTTCCAGCTGAAACAACAGTACCTGTTAAGGTTTTTCTTGTGTTTCTTTCCATAACTATTTAGCTCCTTGTTTTTCATTTAAAGCTGTAAGAGCTTTTGCGATGTCTTTTCTAATAACTGAAATTTTGTGTGTTTCTTTTAAATCACCTGTTACATTTCTGTATCTTAAAGTAAATAATTCCGCTTTTAAATCAGCAACTAATTGTGTAAGTTCTTCAACTGATTTGTTTTGTAAATCTTTATAAAGCATTATTTATCTCCTTCTTTTTTAACAATTTTTCATTTAACAGGTAGTTTGTGACCAGCTAAACGTAAAGCATCACGTGCTACGTCTTCAGGAACTCCTGAAACTTCGAACATCATTGTGTTTACTTTAACTGCTGTGTATCATAATTCAGGTGTACCTTTACCAGAACCCATACGAACTCCGATAGGTTTAGATGTTTTAGCAAAGTGAGGGAAGATACGAATAATAACTTGTCCTTCACGTCCCATTCTACGTGTAGCAGCAATACGAGCTGATTCGATTTGTCTTGCTGTTACTCATGCTGATGTAACTGCTTGTAAACCGAATTCACCAAAAGCAACTGTGTTACCTTTAGTAGCCTTACGTTTGTCGTGTTTAACTAAAAATGGTTTTCTGTATTTTGTTCTTTTTGGTTGAAGCATTATTTATTTTCTCCTTCCAAAATTTCACCTAATGATACTCAAACTTTAACACCAATAGCTCCATATGTAGTTCTTGCTGTTGCAGTAGCATAGTCAACATTTTGTCTAAGTGTATGAAGTTTCATTTCTCCTTCAGAATATCCTTCTGTACGAGCCATGTCAACACCATTTAAACGTCCACTAACGGCAGTTTTAATACCTTTAGCTCCAGCACGCATTGCACTTCTAATAGCGATTTTTTGTGCTGAACGGAAGCTTTCACGGTTTTCTAATTTTGTTGCAATCATTTCTGCAAGTAATTTTGCATTAAGTTCAGGTTGTGCAAGTTCAACAACTTGTAAGTTGATGTTTGCTTTTTTGTTTTTTAAATGTTTTTGTAATTTAACAGTTAATTCTTGGATATTTTTACCTTCTGTTCCTAATAGAACACCTGGTTTTGCTGTGTGAAGTACTACTGTAACTTTGTTTTGTTGATTTCTTTTTACTTCTACTTTACCAAGTTCGTATCTACGTACTAATTTATCAAAGAATTTGTAGATTTTTGCGTCTTCTACTAAATATGAACCAAAGTTTGCTTTTTCAGCAAATCATTGTGTATTATGTTTTTTTGTAACTCCGTAACGGAATCCATTAGGATTAACTTTTTGACCCATTAGTTTCTCTCCTCTAATACGATTGATAAATTAGATGTACGTTTTAAAATAGAATAAGCTCTACCTTGACTTCTTGGTTGGAATCTTTTAAGAGTTGGACCTTCATTTACATAAACTTCTTTTACAAATAATTTTGATGCGTCCATTCCGTGGTTGTTTGTAGCGTTTGCGATAGCGGCATTTAATAATTTAATAAAAATAGGAGCTGATTTTTTTGATGTATTGTGTAAGATACCAAGAGCTAAAGCAACATCTTTGCCTCTGAATAAGTTAGCAACTAATTTTGCTTTCTTAACACTAACTCTTTGTAATTTAACGTGAGCTTTTGCTTGTTGTGCCATTATTTCTTCTTACCTTTATCTGCACCATGTCCTGTGTAAGTTCTTGTTGGTGAGAATTCTCCTAATTTATGCCCAACCATATCATCAGTTACGTAAACTTCGATAAATTGTTTTCCATTGTGTACCGCAAATGTTAATCCAACAAAGCTTGGGAAGATTGTTGAACGTCTTGATCAAGTTTTAATTGGTTTTTTAGGTGCTTTTCCTTCAACGATAGCATCTACTTTTTTAAGTAAGTGATCGTCTGCAAAAGGACCTTTTTTAAGACTACGTGCCATTATTTAGCATCCTTTCTTCTTCTTAAAATAAGTTTATTTGAAGATTTCTTAGTTTTTCTAGTTTTAACTCCAAGAGCTTTTTTACCTCATGGTGTAAGAGGAGCTTTACGTCCAACTGGTTGTTTACCTTCTCCTCCTCCATGTGGGTGGTCTACAGGGTTCATAACTGAACCACGAACTGTAGGTCTGATTCCTTTGTGTCTGTTAATTCCAGCTTTACCAACATTTACAAGTAAGTGTTCTTCATTTCCAACAATACCAATTGTTGCACGACAACGTGCTAAGATACGACGTGTTTCACCTGATTTAAGTCTTAACACTACGTATTTACCATCATCATCTTTACCAAGAATTTGTGCTGAAGTTCCTGCACTACGTGCAATGATTCCTCCACCACCAGGTTGCATTTCGATGTTGTGTACAAATGTACCTTCAGGGATATTTGAAAGTGGAAGTGCGTTTCCAACAATAATATCTACATCGTTACCTGAAATAACTGTTTGTCCTAATTGAATACCTTTAGGAGCTAAAATGTATTTCTTTTCTCCATCTGCGTATGATAATAAACAAATGTTTGCTGATCTGTTTGGATCATATTCAATTGTTTTAACAATAGCAGGGATATTGTCTTTATTACGTTTAAAGTCTACAAGTCTGTAGAATCTTTTAACACGTCCTCCGTGATGTCTAACAGTAATCTTACCTTGGTTGTTACGACCTGCATTATTTTTTAGGTTAACTAAAAGTGATTTTGTAGGTTTGTGTCCTGATAAGTTTTTTCTGTAATCAAGAGAAGACATGTTTCTACGACCATTAGTCGTTGGCTTATAATGTTTAATTGCCATATTTTGTCTTTTCTCCTTTTGCTTAAAAATAGTTGCGGATCTGTCTTTTAAGCAAACATAATTCCGCTTTTACAATGAGTAATAATTTGCAATAAGTAATATTAATAGTATGTGTCCGTAAAATTCATCGGAGTGTATTATTATTCTCCACCAACTTTACGTCTTGTAGTAGCTTGTTTAACTGGTGCTTTAGCAGCTTTTGTAGCTGTTGCTTTTTTAGAAGCAAGTTTAGCAGCAACTTTGTTTTCTACTTCGTTAGCTTTAGCAACTTTTTCTGCTTTAGCTGTTGCTGTTTCTTCTGATTCTAAAGCTTCTGAACCATCTTCTGGAAGATAGTTAAGTGATTGACCATCAGCGATTCAAACCATAGCTTTTTTGTAGCGATTTGTAAATCCGTGGAAACGTCCAACGTTTTTAGCTTTTTTCTCAATTTTAATTGTGTTAACTTTTGTAACTTTAACACCAAAAATTGTTTCAACTGCTAATGCAATTTGATGTTTGTTTGCATGGTAGTCTACTTTAAATGTGTAAACACCGCTTGCTCTTTGACCATCTGTTTTTTCTGTTAAAATAGGCGCTTTAATAACTCTTGTTAATTCCATTATTTAGCTCTCCCTTCTAATAGTTCTAAACTTCTGTTTGAAATGATCATTACATCAGCACCAACAATTTCTTCAACTGTAAGTGATTGAGCTTTTGATGTAGCAACATTTGGTAAGTTTCTAGCTGATTTGAAAACATTTGCGTCTTCTGTAACAATTAAAACGTGTTTTAAATTGTTAACGTTTAATTCTGTAAGTAATGAAACAAGTTTTTTAGTTGAAATTGTGTCAAGTGCTAAGTCATTAACAGCAACTGCTTTATCGTTAGCAAGCATTGTTAAAGCTGAAACAAATGCAGCATATTTAACTTTTTTGTTAACTTTAAGAGTATAGTTTTTGTTAGCTTGTGGACCAAAGGCTCTACCACCACCAACGAATACTGGTGTACGTAAAGAACTTGTTCTAGCACGTCCTGTTCCTTTTTGTCTTCAAGGTTTTTTACCACTTCCAGAAACTTCAGCTCTGTTTTTAACTTGGTGTGTTCCTTGACGTCTTGAAGCTCTTTCTGAAAGGATAGTATCAAAAATAGCTTGTTCGTAGATTTTTTCACTTGCAAAAAGTGAAGCTGGTAATGTAGCGTTAAATTCTACTTTAGTAACTTTATCAGCCATTATTTATCTCCTTCTTGTGCTTCAGCGTTAGCGATTAATTCTGCTAATTCACTTGAGTGCATTCCAACAGTAACTTCAATATTGAATTTTTTAGCTTTTTCAACTAATTCGTTCATTAAAACAACTTCTTGAACGTCAACAAGTTTTGCAGCTTCATGATTTGGTAATCCCTTAACAGCTTCTTTAACTGTAACGAAACCTTTTTTAGGCCCTGGAATTGATCCTTTAATTAAAAGTAAGTTATTTGCTGTATCAACTTTAATAATTTCAAGGTTTTGAACTGTTGTTTTAACATTTCCAAGTTGTCCTGGCATTGTCATACCTTTAACGACTTTGTTACCTGAAATATCTCCTAATGAACCAGTTTGACGTACAGGTTGTGAACCTCCACCTCCACCGTGTGATTTAGGACCAATGTGTTGATTGTGTCTTTTAATTGTTCCAGCAAATCCTTTTCCTTTTGATGTACCTGTAACATCTACAAGTTCACCAGCAACAAAGATGTCAGCTTTAATTTCTTGTCCAAGTTCGTATCCTGACATATCACGAACTTCTTTTACGTAGCGCTTAGGTGTTGTGTTTGCGTTTTTAAAGTGGCCAAGTTCTGGTTTGTTTACACGTGAAGCTTTTTTATCAAAAACTGCAAGTTGTGTAGCAACGTAACCATTTTTGTCATCTGTTAAAACTTTTGACACAACATTTGGTTGTACTTCGATTACAGTAACTGGAATTCTTGTTCCATCTTCACCGTAAATTTGAGTCATACCAACTTTACGTCCTAAGATTCCTTTCATAATTTACTCCTTGGGTATTCTTATTTAACTTTAACTTGAACTTCTACACCAACTGGTAATTCAAGTCTTTTGATTTTGTCTTGTGTTTCAGCAGAAGGATCAGTAATAACAACTAATCTTTGGTGTGTTCTGCTTTCGAATTGTTCACGAGATTTTTTGTTAACGTGAACAGATCTTAAGATAGTAATTTCATCTCTAAGTGTTGGTAAAGGAACTGGTCCGCTAACTTTAGCTCCTGTTTCTTTAGCAACGAAAAAGATTTTTTTAGCAGCTTCATCAACTAAAGCGTGATCAAAACCTTTAACTTTGATGTTTAATTTACTCATTTTCGTTGTCTCCTTTGTTCTTGTTTGAACATAACTCCCTATAAAAACCTAAATTGTCCTCAACAACTTTCTTAGAATTGGCAATTTAGCAACCTTATAGATCATAGTTATAGTTGCTTTTATATTATAGAGTAAAAGTTAAATTTACAAAACGGAAAAATGAAAAAATTTCATAATTAAAAATTAACAACGCATTTTGGTGTATCGCGTTTTTTAATTGTTAAAAAAACTGACATCAGTCAGTTAATTATTTTAATTAGAAAGTTTTTTATCAATTCAGTTTTCTAAAATTTCTCCAGGGATATACTCATAACCTTTTTCAATGATTTCTTGTCCTTGGATTAATAAAATTGTTGGTACCCTAAGAACTTTTCAGCGTGTGTCTACTCTTCTAAAAAGTTGAGCTTCTTCTGCATCAACTTCTAAAAATGTTATGTTAGGATTATCTTTATACTTATTTGCTACTTGGTTTACAATTGGACGCATCATATGACAATCTCCACATCATGTAGTTGTAAATTCAGCAAAAATTAATTTATTATCTGGATTATCATTAATAATTTTTTGAGCTTCTTCTCATAAATATTTTTTCATTATTTCTCCTTATTATTGTTTTGTGTAAACTTAGTTTTAATATCAGTTGTTTGTATACTAATATGAGGTTTGTTTTCTAAATTTGTTTTGGTATTTTCTAATTGAAACTTTTTACTATCTTCAGATTTTAAATTTTTGGTTTCAATTTCTGATTTTTTTAATTTTAAGACATTAGAATTAAAATCTGTTTTATCTATCTCATTTAAATTTTGAAATTTATTTAAATAATTTTTTTTCGTTTCTTGATATTTCAAAAATCATTTTTCTAATATTTTAAAATCTGCAAGTTGATATAAAGTAGCGTTCAAAACCTCAAAATATGTTTTTTGATTGTAATTAATAAAATTGAGTTTTTTATTCACGTAGATTAAAAAATTTAAAAGTTCTAATGTTTGATTTTGGATTAAGTATAAACTTCTTCCTTTACTAATCTTAATATAAAAATCATAAAAAGTAAGAAAATCACCTTTTTCTTGCTTAAAAATTATCTTTTTGGGATAAAAATAAATAAATCAATAAATTAAAAAGATACAAATTAATGCCAATACATAAAATAATACAGGAGACATTGTTAATAGAAATATCAAATTTAGTAAATTATCTAAAATAAAACCCATGTGTAAATCTATAAAAGATTTTTCAAATAAAAAGAGTCCAAATCAAGTTTTATAAAAAACTTCTTTAGCATTGCTTTGACTAAAGTCAAAGACAACATCATTAAGCATAAGGTGAGAAAAAACTATTTTTTCTATTAGAACCGCAAGCAGAACAATTAAAATAAAAGCCATCTTTAGCTTAGGTAAGTATGCATAACTAGGTAAATAGAAAGGTTTTAAAAATGAAATGGCTTTTGCTTTTCACTTAAAACTCAGTACATAAAAAAGCAGAACTAAAACTCAAATGATAGGAATTATTCAAACAAAAGATCCTAATAGCAAACCAAAAGTATAACCATAAATTTGATAAGACAGATTTTCTGATGATACATTTAAAATTTTTAATAAAAAAGCAAATACAAAAGAAATTAAAGATAAAACAAGCAAAATAAGAAATGAATATGTTTTAAATTTAGTTTTTGTATTAGCTTTTTGTTTAGGAATATTCTCAAAAGCTTTAATATTAAACAGTTTAAATAATTGCTTTTGAGTTAATTGTGTCTTAGGCATTAAATAGAAGTGAGTGTTAATGCAATCATCGGATCTTTATCTGTAATTTTGAAAATCTTCTTACGAATAACTTTTCTGAGTTTTTCATTCAGTTCACGCATTGAAGTAAATTCTTTGTTTTCTAAAGTATCAATAATAATATCTTTGATAAATTTGTTAGTTTTCTCTTGCTCGCTAGGATCGATTACACCAACATAATTAATATGAAGCTGACTAATAATCTTCTTAGTTTTAGGAGAATAAAGTGTATTAATGATAATAACACCTTCGCGCCCTAGTGCTTCACGTTCAGCGACAACTTCACTAGAAATATCACCAACACCAAAACCATCTATAATAGTGTCTCCCACTTCTTTGACTTTACCGTTAATGCTAAATAATTTGCCATCTGTAAAATGAGCAACTTTTCCGTTAAGTAAAATAATTGGAGTTGTCGTTTTTTTAGCTTCTTTGTTATTTGTAATAAAATTAGCTGAATCCACTAAATAACGATATAAACCTTGCGTAGGAATAAAATAAGTAGGTTTTAAAGCCAGCACAAAATCTAATAAATCTTCTCTTGTTGGGCGTGCTCTAAAATACTCATTATCCATAATGTCATATAACTTAGGTGAAATTCTAGCTATCTCATCAAGTGTTAAAGCTGCAACCGATTCTAATCCATTGACTGGCGGAGCGATCATAATTACAGTATCTGTTTTTTGTAGCTTTAAATAAACATCATTGTTATCAGCGATTCTTAAAAAACGATGATATAAACGGTCAATTGATCCAGTAACTAAAATAACAGCATTAGGATATTTGTTTATTTGTTTATGTTCAACAATTTGTGGGAGCTGAATTTTGTTATCTAATTTACTAATTAAATAAAGCAACTGTGCATATGTCTTTCCATATGCAATAAGTGGTCTTTTATATTCAAGAGCAAGTTTTAACACTTGTTCAAGCGGAGCCATTTCTTCATCATATGCACCAATGATAATCCGATTTGTAGGATCTGTAGTTTTAAAAGCTTCAACTAATTGATGAGATTGATTAAATTTATCAATTGAGTGCCCTAGAACATTACTTTTACCTGCATCAGAAATTAAGGCAACTAAATTACGATTTGAAAAAACTTTTTGTAGTGAAATAATATCCGTTTTACCATAGCTACTTAAATCACCAATTGAATAATTAAACATAAATAAATAATCACCATTTTTTGTGCAAAAGTTAAAACCCAAATTACCTGGCATACTTCCTGAAAGTGGAATAGGCTCGATAATTAAATTTTGAAATTTAATTTTTTGATTTGCAACGATAATTTTGTATTGATTTTCTGAAATATTATATTTATTTAGTCTTTCGTGAATTAAAACCTTATTAAAACTGGATGTAAAAATTTTTAAACCAGGAATTTTCATAACCAATCAAGGTAAGGCACTAAAAGTTTCGTTTTTTACATCAGTAACAAACAAACCTTTAATACGATTTTTGTTTTTTTCTAAGTAAGAAAAATCAGGAATTAAAGTATCAACACCATTTTGTGAATTAATCGGAATTTTTACTCCAGCATTAATGATGAAAATACTATTATCTACTTCTAGAATATAGCAATTTTTACCATTTTCGTCTTGACCTCCAAGTGCAAAAATATTTATATTTTCCATTTTGTTCCTTTCGAGTAATTATGATTTGAAGAATAAAATTAAATTAATTAAATTTAATTAATTATAAAACAAATATATTTATATTATTAAAAAACAAAGTAAAACATATTTAGTTTATTGAAAAAATTTATTTTTAAAAAATTCACCCTGTGTTTGGATGAATTTTTAAAATAATTAAAATTTAATTAATCAATTATTTTTTTATTAAAATTCCCAGAAATTTCTAAATTAATTAAATCAGCTTCAGAACCTACGTAAAAAATCAAGTATTTATGATGAACAAAATTGTTATTATAATTTTCTTCATCAAAAGTTTCTAAATTTCAATCTTTAAATAAACTATTTTTTTCAAACAAATCATTGCTTACTTCTGAAATATACTCTGCTGAAAGTAAATTATGACTTCTAGTAATATTATTTAAAAATTGATCTGCTATATATTCAAAAAAAGAATAAGTTTCTTTTTTAAATTCGTTTCAATAATCTAATACAGAATTTAATTCTATTTTTTTATGATTACATTTGTCTAAAAAGTACTCTCATTTTGTTTTATTTACATCGAAAAAGCCAACTTTTTGATTAACTATTACTTTCTTTGCTGTCGGAGTATTATAAATATAGTTATAAATGTCAAATGGTACATCTTTATTTGAAAATATATCTAACAAGTAAATTGCAGTTTTATATTTTTCAGCCTTTACATCTATTTTTTCGCTTGTAATTCATTTTTGTAAAATTTTATTTAAACTTTCGTTGCTAAAATTGTTTTGATTGACTTTGTACAATTTAAGATTTTTGATGCTTCTATATGATTTTCCTTTATAGTAAAAAGCTAAAGGATTTTTAGCAAACTGTTTATCTTGCTCAAAATCAAAAGTAAAATTATTTCATAAATCATTATTATCATAATCACTATAAAAGTCTCAAAATTCTTTTTTATAAAAAATATCTTGAATTGCTTTTAAATTAGAATAATTTTTAAAATGATTTTTTCCTAAATTTTCATTATCCATTAACGCTCAAGGATCAATATAACGATATAAATAATTTATTTCTCTTCTATATGGATGTAAATAAATTTTCTTTTTTTCTTTTTCGTTTAAAATATCAAAATCTTTTTCATTTAAAGAATTAAAACTATAAATTTCTTTTTTATCTATATTTGAATTAAGTTCAATCTCAGTATTTAGTTTATATATTTTTGAAAAGTCATCATTTTTTTTGCTATTAGAGTGGCTAGAATTATATTTTTGGTAATCCATTAAAAAACTTAAAAAATTATTAAATTGATTAATTTCAATCCATTTTTTCTTTCTCTCTTCTCCTTTTGAGTTCCAAAATTCATTATTAGAAATTAATTTAATACTTTTAAAAATATCTTGTTTTAAAAAATAATTATTCTTATTTATTTTAAATTCAGATTCTAAGAATGGATTATTCTTTTTTTTAAAAGATTTTGAATTAATATCTTCAGAAGCTGATGCATTAGCTGTATTTTTTCAAAAATCCAAAAGAAAAGTATAAATAGCACTAAAATCATATAAATTTGATGCCTTCTCTATTTTTAAACTAGGAAACTCTTTTATAATATCTTTTTTTCATGAACTAATATTTTCGTAATCTTCTTTAACTTCATTATTTTGTTTTTCCATACAGGATGCTGATAAAAGAACAGGTAAAATAGTGCTTGGAATTGAATATAATCAAAATTTTTTCAATGAGTTTTTAGTCATGTTAATTCTCCATTTTTATAATTTCAAATTAAAATATTTCTTTCTTAATTATACTAAATTTTTAATCTCTTATGAAAACGTTTCCATATTAAAATTTGTTTAAATTGAAAAAACTCTCTTTTAATCTAATAGTTAAAAGAGAGTTTTTTTGTTTTAGAAAATAAATGTGAGAAAATATTTATCTCTTAGATTTATCGTACGGTATACCTGCAGCTGCTGGACCAACTGAGTTTTTACTTGTTGCAATCATAATAATCAGTGTGATTAAATATGGAAGAAGTGAAATTAAGTCTTTATAAGGTAAAATTCAGTCAAATAGGGAAACTCCATAGAATGATAATGATAAAAGCGCAGAGAAAAATAATGATACAACAATTGATAATGTTACTTTTCATCTTGAAGTAATCATGATAGCAAGAGCTATAAATCCTAGTCCTTGAACATCTTTTGTTAAACTAAAAGCAGTAGTATTTGACTGTGCATATATAGAACCTGCAATACCAGCTATGAATCCTGCAATTAGAACACCTTGTCATTTAGTTTTATTAACATTTACACCCGCAACGTCTGCAGCTTGAGGATTTTCACCAATAGCTTTAAATCTAAGTCCTCAACGAGTTTTTTGTAGTGCAAATCATGAGAATAAAACAACAAGAATAGTAACAACAACTTTAAAAGAAACTAAATTAAGTCAAGATGTATCTGGTTTTAATGCTAATTCTTGTCTATCACCAAAATTAAGAGCAATACCAGCGTCTGTAACACCAAGTAAAATAAGAACAAGAACTGATGTGATACCAACACTTAAACTGTTAATCGCAAAACCAGAAATTGTTTGATCTGATTTTAATTTTATAGTAGCGAATCCAAATAGAACAGCGAATAAACTTGTAAAAATGGCCGCTAAAACTGTAATTCAAATTTGATTCCATGCAGAACCGTATGTTCCAGCGATTTTATAAACCACAACACTAATAAGTGTGTACATTAGTGCTCCAAAAACCATGAAACCGTTAATTGCAATATTTACAATACCAACACGCTCTGAGAAAATACCAGAAAGCGTGCCTAAAAGGATTAAACAGAAGAAAAAACCTGTAAATGAAATAACTAATTCCATTATTTAACCTCTCTTTCTTCTTTTTTACCAAAGATTTTAGCATTAAATTCTTTAACAAAATCCATGAAAAGTTTTTCCTTTAAACTTCTGAAAGCTACTTTTCTTGAATAAATTTGATTTTTAAATTTATTTTTTGCATCGTAGTATTTATTTAACCCGAATTCTTCGCGCATTTTAAGATATTTAAATTTTTCAACAGCAATATCGTTATAAATATCTAAAACTTGATTTTGGACATTCTTTTTAACTAAAACATCATCTTCATTTTTAATTTGATTTTCTAGCTTATTAATTTCATTAATTTTTTGAGCAACATAGTTTTCATAAGCTCTAACATTTTTTCTAAATTTAGATTTTAATTTTCAATTAATGAAATATAACTTTTTAATTGCAAAATATTCTTTAAATAAGTATTTCATTCCAGATTGAGAACGTAATTTTTTGTTTTGTCAATACTCTTTATTAAAAAGTAAATAAACGAACTTAATCGTTCCACGAAGTGGTTTAAATTTATAGAAAATAATGGCTAAGGCTGATAAGAAAATAATAATACCATTAATAATAGGGAAAAAGTCTGGACCAACCATTTGAGAACCTTCTAATAATTGGAATCCTGATTGACCATTGTAAATTATTGCATAAAGTAATCCTGCAAAAAGAACTCCAATCGGACTATTAAGTGCAATAAGAGCAATAGCAATAGCTTCAAAACCAATAGTTAACGGAACACTATCTCCACCATAATTTTTTGAAATAATAATTGTATAAAAGAAACCCGCAATACCAGCAAGTCCACCAGAGATGGCCATTGTGATAATAGTTGTTAATTTTTCATTAATTCCAACATATTTTGAGTTAGTTTTATTTAAACCTACCATTTTCATTTTATAACCAATAGTAGTGTGTTGATAAATAAATCAAAATGTAACACAAAGTGCTAGAAGTAAAACTACACCAATGATTAAGAAATTTGCTGTTTGTTCATTGCTAATTAAAATTTGTTTAGTACCATGTGTTTCAAGTAAATAATCAAAAGTAGTTAAATCAAAAACATTATTAACACGTGTAAATAAGTAAACACCTATATATGTAACAATTCAGTTAAGAAAAATTGTTGAAATAACTTCATGAACATTAAAGTAAGCTTTTAAAAATCCAGCAAAAGCTCCGATAAACATGGAAACAACAATAAAAAGTAAAAATCCAGCAAATAACAATCCGAATGAAACGTTTTCAATATCTACCTTAGCAAGAATAATAATTGCAAAAAATAGAATTGCTGGTAATTGCATTTGTCCCGCAATACCAATATTAAATAAACCAGATTTAAATCCAATTGCTACTCCTAAACCAGCAAAAGCGAAAATTAAAAAGTATCCAATTAATCTGTAAACTGATAATGTATCACTATCAAATGCAAATGTAAATAAGTAATAAATAAATGTAAAAGGTGAAGCAGGATTATCACCAGAAATTGTAATAATTCAGTAAATCAATGATGCAACTGCTAAACCAATAAAAATTGATCAAAGTGAAGCATACGTTTTTCTACGTGTAACAACACGATCATCAAACATAAAAAAGTTTCTTGCTTTAGATAACAAGGAATGATTGTTGGTTTGTTTCATCTCTTCCTTCCTGACTAATAAGGTTTTTCTCTTTTGAGTTACCTTTATGTGCCATATAAATACCAATTTCAGTACGTGTTAAATCTCTTGCTTCTTTAACGGTTAAAATTTCACCACCATTAATAACTGCAATTTTGTCAGCTAAAGCTAAAACTTCATCTAACTCATAAGAAATTAGTAAAATCGCTTTCCCTTTTTGTTTTTCAGCCAAAATTTGATTATGAATATTTTTTATCGCTCCAACATCAAGACCTCTAGTTGGTTGCACAATTAAGATAAAATCGTGTGGAGCATTCATTTCTCTACCAACAATAAATTTTTGTTGATTACCACCAGAAAGTGAACGTGCCATTGAAAGACCTCTACGTGCACCACGAACATCATATTTTTCAATAATACTGTCGTTTTCTTGCTTAATGGCTTTTGATTTTAAAATAGATAGTTTGACATATGTAGGATCTCATAATCTACGTAAAACAGTATTAGATTTAATATTATAGTCAAGCACTAATCCATGTTTGTGGCGATCTGAAGGGATAAATGAAAATCCTAATTTAGAAATGTCATAAACAGAATTTTGTGAAATTTCAATAAAATCATTATCAGCAACTTTCGAATCTTTTTGATGAGTAAATGATAAAAATAATAATTTACCAAATCCTGAAATAAATAACAATACTAATGCAAAAATAACAGGGTAAATAAAGTCACTTGAATATGAATTACTTAAAATAGCTTTAAATGAAAATGCTAAAAGAATTAAAGCTGAACCATATTGTAATAATTCGAATAAAATTAATGAAGCTAAATGTCCATTTGTACGAACAAATAATTTTGAATAATTTTTATAAAACAATACTTTTAGATAAATAACAGGTATAAAAGTGGCAATTAAAATAACTAAAACAATAATCGCTCCATAAAAATAAGTTTTTTCAAATAATAAAGTTAAAGATAAAAGAGCTAAAAGCACAAAACCAATAACTGCTATAAGATGAATTTTATTAAGGTTGTTAATAAATTTTACGTCATATTTTTGACTAGCAAAATGCTCACGATAAGCTTCTTTACCACCTAATGCTTTTTGAAATATATTTGTAAATTTAAAAATACTGTTTAATAAAATAAATAAGAATAAAACTGATAGAAATAACGAGAAACCTGCAAATACTTCTGCAACACTTTTCAGATCATTTCTTTCAAAAGGTATAAATAGTAATGCAAAACCAATGATTGCAAAAAATAATGAAAGACCTAAATTTATAAATTTATTATTTCGGTGTGATTTTTTGATATTTTCAATTCTATTTTTAACTAATTCAGTTTTACGATATAAAACAGAACCAGTTGTAGGTTTTGTCATACCGCTAATTACATATTCTAAATCTGTTTGTCCATTACCTTCAACACCAGCAATTGCCACAATTTCACCAGCTCTAATTTCTAGTGAAGCGTGTTTTAAAGGTTTTTCGCCAGCAGTTGAAACATCTTCTAATTTTAGAATAACATCATTTTTGCTTGTGTCTGAATATTCATTACGAACAATTTCAACATCACTACCCACCATTCTTCGAGCCATCTCTTCAATTGAAACATCAGCAACTTTGAAGTTACCCATAACTTTACCATGTCTAATAACTGTTGCATTATCAGCAACTTCTTTAATTTCGGCAAGTTTATGTGAAATAAATAAAATTGTTTTCCCTTGCTCACGGAATAATTTAAAAGTATGAAGTAATCCTTGAATTTCTTCGTCTGTTAGCACAGCAGTAGGTTCGTCAAAAATTAAAATTTCTGAATCACGATAAAGCATTTTCATAATTTCGACTTTTTGTTGTGTCGCAACAGTTTCTTTACCAGTAATTCTATTCAAATCAAAATGTAAATTAAAAGCATTTTGAATTGTTTTAATTTTTTGAATTGCAGGTTTATAATCAATAACTCTTGAAGTTTTATTATATGGTTCATCACCCAAAATAATATTTTCAAGATTAGTATAAACATCAACTAATTTAAAGTGTTGGTGAACCATACCAATACCAAGAGAATTAGCATCATTTGGTCCTTTAATTAACACTTCTTTACCATTTACTTTGATTGTTCCTTTATCAGGTTGATAAAGACCAAATAATATAGACATTAAAGTACTTTTCCCAGCACCATTTTCACCAATTAATGCGTGAATTGATCCTTTTTTTACCTCAAATGTTATATCTTGATTGGCTTTAATCTCACCAAAATATTTGGAAATCTCATTAAACTCAATTGCGTTGAATTTTTCCATTTTTTTCCTTTTTTATAATAAATTTCGTAGTTGTAATTATATTTATTAGAAAAATAAAATAAATAATAGTATTACTATTATTTATTATATTTATGTTCTTAATATTACTTGTTGATTTCTTGTGCTAATAAATTTAATGCATTTTGAACATTTTCTTGTGCTGTACCATTAACAGTCAATGAAGTTAAATTATTTTTATCTTCAGCAGATAATGATTCGTATGCTTGTTTTGCACTTGCTAGTGCAGCTGTCATAATTCTTTTATGGTCTGCATTTTGAATGTGTGGTTCACTGTAACCTACTCATCCTGAGTCTAAACCTTTATTAAGAATTTTACCTTGTAATTCTCCGTTTGCACCTTTAACAGAAAGATCTTTAGTATCTAAATCTAATTTTGTAGCAAGAATAACATCGTAAACTGCTTGTGCAATATTTTTGGTAATGCTTGTTAAAAATCTTCCGTTTTGTGATGAATTACTTGGGTAGGTTAATGATTGATCAACGTCAACACCAATAACTTTAACATCATTGTATTTAGTATCTTGATCTAATTTACCAACTGTTTCTTGTGTAGCAGGTCCAGCAACAGGTAAAATAACTGATGGATTTTCACCAATTACTGAGTTAATAACGTTTCTCATAGAATCGTTTGGTTCAAATCCTGAGTTAAGTGGAACTGATGAAGAATTAGTTTTAACTTTTTTATCAGCATTTGCTTTATTTCAAGCTAATAGTCCACGTTCAAAACCAATATTATAATCTGTAACACCTCCAAAAGCTCCTCCACCAAATGACACAGCTAATCTCTTAGCAGCATCACTTGAGTATACTTGTGATAAATAATTTGCAGTAGCGTTACCCACGATTCATGATGATTGTTCAACTTTGAATAAAAGACTGTATGCGTATGGATAAACATCAGAACTTAAAGAAAAGTCAACACAAACGATAACAATTTTTTTGTCCATCATTTGTTTCTTAGTTTCTGCATTTTTTAAAAACTTACTAATTGGATCGTTGTGTTTAAAACCTGAAAGAACTCAAACAGTAGCAGAAGTTTTTGATAATAAATTAATGTATTGTGATTCATAATCTGTTCCACTTGGTTTAAGTTGTCTAATTTTGATTTTACCACCACTTTGATCATAAAGTTTATTGAGTGCTTCTCAAGATGATTGGTTAAATGATTTATCTGTAACATTTCCAGCATCTGTTACTAAAGCCACTTCAAGTGCTTTACTTTTTGTATGTTCAGCAACATAATCTGCTGTTAAAGAATTATTAGCAACTAAAGTAGCGATTCTTTTATCTTCTTTAATGTATGAAGCTGGTTTAGTATCTGTGTTACCACATGCGGCAGCAACTAAAGGAAAAGCTGAAACAGCTGTTAACCCTGATAACAATAAAAATTTCATTTTTTTCATAATACTTATAAATACCTCGAATTTTTTGCATGTTTATGAATTATTATTATAAATTTATTAAGACTTTTCTTCTGATTTTTTGTTATTTTTTAAATTTCAAAAATAATTTTTTTAGAATTATTTTTACTAATATCCCTATATTACAGTGTTAAAAAAATTAAATACACTGAATTTAATAAAATAAAAAATGTGAAAAACTTTTCACATTTTAAAATAATTAAAATTTAACTAAATTTTTGAATAATAAAATCAAAATCTAAACTAGCGGTTGTTTCTAAAATTAAATCTGCTTTGCAATAATCTTCTGATGAACCATTTTTAATTGCTACCGAAAACATATTAGCTGCTTTAATACTTTCTATTCCGGCTATTGCATCTTCAAAACCAACACATTCATTTACATTCAAATTTAGTCCTTCAGCTGCTTTAAGAAAAATTTCAGGATCAGGTTTTCCTTTTTTCAAATCACCAGGAAACACAATATAATCAAACAAATCAATAACTTCCAATTTTTTTAAAATAAGCGGAGCATTGTAACTACTTGATGCAATGGCTATTTTTATTTTATTTTTTTTAGCTTGCTCTAAAAATTTTTTAATTCCAGGTAATATTGAATTTTGAGTAATTTCAGTATTTAGCAATTTAATATATTCTTGATTTTTTGCTTCACAAATTTCATCTAACTGCTTTTCAGATAATTTTATATCTGGATTTTTTAATTTTAAAATTGCTTCTAAAGTTGCTTTACGTGGTAAGCCTCTTAATTTTTCATTTTCACTTTCACTGTATTCAATGCCAAGTTCTTGAACTTTATTTTTTCAAGCTTTATAGTGTAAGTTTGCAGTATCTGTAATAACTCCGTCTAAATCAAAAATAAATCCTTTAATCATTAACTACCTCAAAAGTTTTATTCTGTACACCAATAAATTCACGTTTATTATTTATATAAATTTCTACAATTTTATTTTGAGTTATATTTTTAACTGTAAATTCTTTTTTATTAATATTAATTTCTAATTGAGTATTTTGATATCAGAATTTATAGCTTAATTTACTTCAATTGTCAGGTAATTTAGGATTTATATGCAATTCATTATTATGTCAATCTAAACCACCAAAACCAAAAACGATCATTTGATAAATTGCAGCAAGTGAACCAGCATGAATTCCCGCATCAGAAGTATGCATTTTTGGACCTAAATCTATATTAATTCCGTATTTAAAAAGTTCATAGGCTTTTTTTAATTTATTTAATCTAACAGCTTCAATAGCATAAGTTGCAGGTGACAGAGAAGAATCATGAGTTGTTAGAGGTTCATAATATTCAAAGTTAGCTTGGCGAATTTCACGATCATAAAAGTGAGGTAAAATGTTGATTAAAAGGACAACATCAGCTTGTTTAACAAGTTGTGAACATAATCTTTTATGTCCTTCTGCTGTAGTAAATAATTTCTTACCTGCATCACCTAAACATTGAAATGGTAAAACGTCAATTTTTGGTAATTTTAAAAATTGATCGTTTTCTGCAATAATTTTATTTTCATTTGGATGTTGTTGTTTTAATTTTCTAAGGACATGTTCCATTTTAGAAACATTAATTCTGTAAGGAATTTTATCAATAATTGACTGATAAAGAATTTTGTCTGTCCGCTTTAAATCTTTAATATAATTAAGGGCTAATTCAATATTATGTTTTGCCATCATATTAATATAAGCGTTATTATCAATGTTTCCTTTATATTCATTTGGTCCCATAACATCTTTTATTTCAAAAGTTCCATCAGCTTGCTCTTCTGCACGATTTACATAAAATCACGCTGTATCAATTATCATTTCATATCCCATTTGTTTCATAAATTCAATATCTTTTGTTACATTAAAGTACTGATTAACTGCATATGCTACGTCCGCTGAAACATGAATTTCTTGTCTTCTGGAAGCAATTGGTACTTGCTTGCCTGTAACAACATCAGCTTGTCCTCAGTATGGACAAACCTCACCTTCGGTAGGTCAAGCCATTTCTCAAGGAAATTGAGCACCTTGGAGATTTGATTCCTCAGCACGTTCTTTTTGTTCTTGTGCTTTTAATCTTGCACCCTCAATTCCTTTATAACGGTATGTAAGTAAATTGCGAACTACTTTAGGATCATTAAATAAATAAACTGGATTAATGAAAAATTCGGTATCTCAATAAGTATGGCCTTGATATCCTTCACCACTTAAACCTTTTGCTCCAACATTTTTATTTTCAGAATTAGTTGGAACAAAATTATTTAAATGAAAAATTCCAAAATCTAAAGCTAAAGAATCATATTCAGCTTCATCATTTCCTTCAATTTTAACATCAAAACGATTTCAAACTTTTTCTTGCATAGCTGCAATTGAATCATTTTTCATTTTTTTATAGCTTGTATTAAGTAAGAAATCTAAATTTTCTTGTGCATTTTTAACAACTTTAGAATCTGTAATTAAACATTTTTTATTATCAACGGAAGTGTTAACTGACATTAATTTTTCTAGTTCTAAACAATCACCTTCTTTTAAAACTTGCTTAATTTTAAATTCAATTTTTCTACGTTTTATTTCAATTACATAATCATCGTTTCCACCAAGAATAAGCTTATTATTTACAAAAAGTTTTGTTAGTAAATTATGAATAGCTAGTCTACGAGAAAAAGTGGTTCTTTGTTGCATTTGGAGACTTTCTTTTGTCGGACGTATTTTTAAACCTTCTTCAAAATGTTGAGTTCCATTATTTGTAACTTGACCATTAATACCTGGTTTAATTACTATTTCAACAGGATTATCAGCTTTTAAAATTTTTATTTTTATTTTTTGTCCGTATTTATCAAAATCTTTTTGTGAAACAAATCTTTCGAATGTTAATTCAAACTTATTTTCGCCTCTTTTGGCAATTACTTTTCTGATTAAAATTCCTTCTTTTATATAAAGAGTTTTTTCATAAGTATCTTCAGGAGAAACCTCAAATTCTTCACCATCAAAATAAATAGGAGTTGATAAAGAATCTGCTAAATTAGCTAATTCGCTAACTTCATTTTTATTATCTTTATTAAATAATCCGTTGACAAAAAAATCTTCTTTATTGTAAATCGTTCTTTCTTCATCAGCACTTCGAATTCCAATATGTCCATTCCCTAAAGAAAAAATGCTTTCTGTTTTAGCCACAACTTTTTTATCAAATTTAACTTGTGAAATTTTTTTATTTTTAACATCGTATTTTAAAAATTCCATTGCTACCTCTATTTTTTATAAAGTAAAACTGATTCATATGGTCTAAGCATATTTATAACTTTTTTATTATCAGAATAAGAAGATAAAATTTGCTCTCCACTTACAGTATCCACTTTAATTTCTTTTTGAGTCATGTTTATATAAACGTAAATATTTTCATTTTTAAATTTACGAATAATTTCAATTGCTCCATCTTTTTGTAAATTTATTTCACTTGTTCCTTCTACTAAAACATTTCTGAATTCATTTTTTCTTAAGCTAATTAACTTTTTATAAAAATGTCAAATACTATCTAAGTCTTGCATAGCAGTTTCTACATTAATTGTTTCTTTAAAACGTCCCAGCTTAATTCAAGGTTGATGACTTTCATTAAAACCTGCATTTTGCTTATTGTCTCATTGCATGATTGTTCTACCAGCATCACGAGAATTTATATTACAATAAAGCAGCATTTCACTTTCTGAATATATTTGTTTAGTATCAACTAATTCTTTAAAACCATTTTGAATATCAACATCTTTAAACTCATTACGATTATTAAAAATATTATTTAAAAGTCCAATTTCTTCACCATAATATATGCAAGGAACTCCTTTTAATGTCATAAGTAATAAAGCATGAGTCTTTGCACTTTGCTTGTGAAAAATTGTTTCATTACCTCAACGAGAAACGCTTCGAGAAGTATCATGATTTGATAAAAAGTTTGTGAAACTTTCTCCTAAAATATTAGTATTTTCTTGAAATGGTTTTTGTTGAATGACGAAATTTTTGTAATCTCAATTTGCATCATACCCATTACGCCCAGTTTTTCTTCCTCACCCAATTCATCATCAAGAAAAATTATAATAATTATCCGCAACCTTATCTAAACCAATTCCATATTTTTGTAGTTCATCTGCGGTTATTCCGCTTGCTTCACCAAATGTATAAGCATCAGGTTTATCTTTAAAAGCTAATTCGTTAAACATTTTTAAATATTCAACTGCACCATCGCATCATGCAAAAGCTGGATTATTCTTGGTATCATCAAAAGTTTTTGCAACATGCTTGATAGCGTCTAATCTAAAACCTCTAACTCCTAATTTATATCAAAAATCTATCACTTGTGCCATTGCTATACAAGTATCTGGATGCGCTCAATTTAAATCCACTTGTTCCTTAGCGAATAAATGAAAATAATATTTATTAACACTTGGAACAAATTCTCAAGCACTACCACCAAAAATACTTTTTGCTTGGCTTTCTTGTTCATTTAATTTTTCACGTCAAATAAAATAATTATGCTCTTTATTATTAGTAGATTCACATGCTTTTTTAAATCAATCATGTTCATTTGAAACATGATTTAATACAATATCCATTACTAAATCAATACCACGCTCCTTAGCTTCCTGCGCTAATTCTTTAAAATCTTCTAATGTTCCAAATTGTTTTCATACAGACTTATAGTCAAGTACATCATAACCAGCATCAACAAAATTAGTATCATAAATTGGACAAAGTCAAATTGCATTAATTCCTAAATCTTTTAAATAATCTAATTTTTTAGTAATTCCTTTTAAATCACCATCACCATCATTATTTGCATCATAAAAAGAACGAGGAAAAATTTGATATAAAATTTTATCTTTTAGTTTAATTTGTTTCATAGTTACTTCCGATTTTTATTATTGCACTCGAATGTGCAGCAAGTATTTTTTTAGCAAGTAAATTATTATTTAATTTTGTATTTATTAAGATTTTAAAATTATTCATAAATTTAAAATCCATAACATAATTTTCAGATTCAAAATTATGTGCAACAATAATTGTTTCATTATTATTTTTAATTTGAAAAATGATAATACCCGTTGATGAATTCACTTTAATAAAGCTAAATTTATTTTTTAATTCCAATAAGTTTCTCGCTTTAAAAAAGTTAGTATTTTTTCTAAAAGCATTTAAATCTTTCACAAAATAATAAATATATTGCTTAACCATTTCATTTTCTAAATGATGTCATTTTAAACCATTTACAAAATCAGTAGTTTTATAAGAGTTAGAATGATATTGATTTAAATCCGGGTCATCAATTAGTTCGTCTAAATAATTTGAAGGGAAACCTCTATCAGAGTCCATTCCTGTTATATCCATTGGTTTAGATTGTAATAATTCTGTTCCAGCCATCATAAATTGTCGCCCAAATGTTGCCACACTAAGTAAAACACCTTGCCGGTAACGTTCTAATCTATCTTGAAAACTTAAATTAAAACTGGAAGTGTTTATTTTATCTCACAAAGTCATTCCATCATGACAGTGTGAATAAGCTAAATTCATACCTAAATTATCACTAAATAAGTCATAATCATTGTCTGAATGTTCAAAGTTTTGAAAATCAAATGTTTTTAAATTTCCAACTATTGAACTAACGTATTGTTTGAAAAAGATTTCATTATTTTCAATAATCAATCCTCTTTCTATCCCATTTTCTCCACCTTTAATAGAGTTTCTTAGTGTATCATTAAAGTAAGCAAAGTTATAATTATTTGTTGCAGATCCTTTAATTCATGATTCTTCGTATTTTAAATCACTAAATGGTCAAGCTTCACCGTGCAAAATAATATTAGGATTTAATTTACGTAATTCTATAGCGATTTCTTGTAATGTTTCCGCATGCATAAAACAAGAAAGATCAAAACGAAAACCATCAACTCCGTATTCTGTTACAAAATGCTTTAGAGAATCAATAATTAATTTCTTAACCATTAATCTTTCATCAGCTAAAGGTGGTTGGCTTACTGGAACAACTTTCGCGTTATCTCTGTAGTAATATCCGTCTAAAATATTATTAAAAATATCATTTGTCATCATATGGTTGTAAACTACATCTAAAATTATTCCAATTTTATTTTTATGAGCATGATTTACAAATTTTCGAAATTCTGATATACGAGAATATGGATCTTGTGGATTTAAAGAATAAATACCATTAATTGTAAAGTAATTGTGCGGATCGTACCCTCAGTTATAATTTGTTGTTCATTTAGTTCCTTCGCCTTTTAAATAAATCTTACTATCTAGTTCATTAACTGTGTATGTAGAATGAATGGGCAAAAGTTGTAAATGAGTTATTGATAAATCTCTTAAATGTTTAAAAATGTCCGCTTCCAATAATGATTCAAATGTTCCTAGTCTATGTTTTAATTTATTTTGGTTTTTTAAACTTGTAAAATCTCTAACGTGCAATTCATAAATATATGGATCTAAAGAATTATCTAAACTGGAATTTAAATTAATTGGTTTGCAACCAGCTTTATCAGAATTAATATTGACAAAAGCAGCTTTTCCCACTTTCTTTTCATTCCCTGATCAATTAAATGGTGCCATACTTAGAGCATACGGATCTAGAGCTAAAGTGATACTTTCATCATCATGTGTAATTTGGAACTGATAATAAAAACTGTCATAATTTTGACTGATTTTAGTAGTTCAAACAAATTTTTCACAAGTCATATCAAAAGTAGCAATTTTCTTATCTCAGTCATTTTTGTCAAAAATCAGAAGTTCTACTTTTTTGGCAATTGGTTGTCATAAGCTGACGCAAATTTCTTTTTCAATATATTGAATACCTAATTTTGCATTTAAATTTGCATATTTATGATCAAATTTTTTAAAAAAATCATCATTTTGTTTTTTAACGTTCATCGTAATATAATTATAATTTTTAATAAACTTGGAGCATTTTTTTAACAAAATATCTTGATGGTTCAATACAAATAAACAAGAATTACTATCAAATTTTTATTAGTTTTTTAATTAAAAAATAATAAAAAAATTAGGCTATAACTAACCTAATAGCGAAAACTCTTGGTGATAAAATTCAAAATAATTTGGATCAATATAAAATTTTCCAGCTATGGAAATACTTTCGTTATCATAACCAAAAAATCTAACCGCTAAAGATGGATTAGAACCATACTTTTCAATAGGTTCAAAAATAAGGTGATAAACAATATTTAACACTGCATTTTTCTTAATTAAAAAATCAATAATCGGTTTTTCAAAATCAATTTCATCATTTTCGTATATATGCTTAGTTGAAATATACACCATTCCATCTGCTATTTGATTTTCTTCATCAAAATATTTTTTCTCAAAGACACGAAATCCGTCCAGAAAAATAATATGTTTATCAATCATTCATTGTGGTAATTCATTAACATTTAAAATTTCACTACCTGTTTCATGATTTGATTTAAATAAAAAAGAAAGCGGTTTAATTAAATTATGAAAATTTTCAGCAACAAAATGTCCTCTTTTTGAAATTGAATACACGGCACCTAGTGAAGTAAGTTTTTGATATGCAGCAACTACAATATTACGTGAACAATCAAATTTGTGCATTAATTGGTGTTCACTAGGCATTATTTTATTTGTTGGAACTTTACCAGATTTAATTAAATCCATTAAGTATTCCGTAATTTGACAAGTTTTGTTTTTGTACTTATTTTTTTCCATGTAATTATTATAATGTTTTTTGACTAATCAATCTAGATTTTTTAATCAGAAGTAAAGAAAAATCAGCAAAATTGCTGATTAAATTAAATTTCGTGTGAACCACCACTGTTGGACGTGATGAACCTGTTCCTACTTCACGATCTAAAACTGATTTATCATATGTGTATGAAAAATAAGGAATAGTAGGAAAACTAAATTGAGTTTGTTCTGCATAACCACGTAAAAAGTTATAAACTGTGTCATTCATAATTCCTACTTGAATTGCAAAATCAATTGAATTCATCAAGTATGTTACCAATATTTTAGTACCATTTGCAGCTTCTGAACCTTTTGTTTCATAAAATTTAGTATTAGTGAATGAATCATTATTTAAAACAAATAAATCTTTTAGAATTAAAGCTCTTAAATCCTTAAACTTATTGTACTGTAATAATCCTTCTTCGGTTTGGTAAGCAATAGGAAGTTCTGGAGCTAGTGAACTAACAAATAATTTCTCTGGTGTACTTCCATCTGATAACTTAGATTTATATAATCAAACTAATTCTTCACCGGCAGATAATTGATCTTCTAAGCTACGAACATTAATGCTTAAAGTAAATGCTCTTTGAGGTAAAGCCTCTTTTACTTTTCCTGAAATAGCAAATAATTCATTTTCAATGTCTGTTTTTTTATTATTTGCTTCAACATATTTATCAAAAACAGCTTTAATTTCTGCTTCTGTTGGTTGCGAACTTAACTGTAAATTAGCACCTTCGTCAAGTAATTTTTTGTACTCAGCGTAGTAACCTAGTTTGTATTCTGCTTTTTTACTGTTTGTAAGCATTAAATTTTTCATTGTTTTAACAACGCTCGGAACTACATCAACTAATGCTTGAGCTGTAAAAGCTTTCATTTCAACAATGTTAGCTTCCATTTCTTCAATTGAGTTGCTAAATAAAACTTTATATGAATAAACATTTTTGCCGTTTTTAACAGTTTTAGTTCTAACGATTGTGTTGTAATCTTCTTTAAATTTATTAGCTTTCTTTTGTTGCTCTTGGTCTAATTTGCTAACAACCGAATCTGATAAACGAGCATAAAGAGCAACTAAAGCATTTCTTGTTTGAATTAAATCTAAATACTTATTAAATTTAGCTTCTAATTTTTTGTAATCATTTTTTAAAGCTAAAACGGTAAGTAATGTAGAAGCAGCTTCAACTGAAGTATCGGTTGGCTTGATTGTAATTGTTGTTAATAATTTATAAGCACGTTCTTTTAACGGATTAGAAAATCATCAAGTTTTAACATAAAGAGATTGAATATATTTAATTTCTTTTTTAATTGATTGTAAAATATTCGTTTTATTATAAGCGTTTTGGATTTTTAATAATTTTTCATGAAAATCTCTAATTAAAGCTTCTTTTTGAGATTGTGTTGAAGCATTTTGAAACTTAGCATTAAATAATCCTCTAGCTGTTTTAATTGTTTCAACTTCATCAAAAAATTCAATTTGCATAAATTTATTTACTAAATTTTCTTGTAACTCAAATACTTCTCTAGTATCAACTGTAGAATCAGTGTTTGCTGTTCCAGTATTTTGATCATTCGGATTATCTGTTGTACCTGCAGGATTTGTCTCATCATTGCTTACATTATCTACTGGTTGTTCAGGATTATTTTGAACTGGTTCTGAAGGAGTAGTGGTTTCAGGTTGTTTTGTATCTCCGTTTTGTGTATTTGAATCATTTGTATTTTGTACATCAACATTTTGTGTTGTATCGTTTTGTTTGTCATTATTTTGTACTGTTTTATCTGTATTACCACAAGCAGCAGATAAAATAACAAGTGGTGTAGAAAGTGCAGCAAGTGAACTAAATAATAATGAATGGATTTTATTTTTAAATTTCATTAATTCTCCTTTTATGTTTTGTTAATTATATCAAAAAAGTTTTTACAAAAAGTAACTAAAAACTTGCACCAATTGAATGCAAGTTTTATGTTTATTTAGTTTCAAATAGTTTATTATAATCATCAGCAAAGTTTTCAAGTGAAGTGTTTTCAAGTTCTTTAAATTTGTAACCAGAATGAACTAAAAACATAAAAAGATAAAGAAGTGTTTTTTGATCAGATGCGAATTTGAAAAAAGCATTTTCAATACCTTTTCTTTTATTTTTTTGTTCTGGAGAGTATAAAGTATATTTATCTCTAAATAAATCTGTTTTTTCAGTTTCGTCTGTTTTTTCTGTAAAAATTAAATATTTAATATGTCTTTCTTCTGATAAATTTGGATTATTTTTTTCCAATTCTTCTAATGCTTTAAGTATTTTTATAGAAAAGATAAAAATACTTAAGTGCATAGAAAACGCAATAAACAATAGTAAATCCATCACAAAAATAAGAAAAACATTAAAAACTAACATAACACGTGTATTTGCATTAGTTTTGTCAAATGTAATAAAATCGCCAAAAATTGTTTTAGTGAGAAACAAACTGATGAAAACACTTGCAACTGATATTAATAATAAAAATGCACTTGTAATTAAATACATTTGTTTAACTTTTTTACTATATTCAATTAAATTTACATAAATATTTTTATCAACTTTAATATTTTTTAAATTTTCAAAACGGTTATTTTTATATAGTCTTTTTAACTGTAAAAAGACAAAAAGATTTAATTTTTTATTCATATTTATCCTAAATTATCTTCTTTTATTGAATTTGGTTTTTTTCTTATGTATCATCCTCTGGTTTTACTATGAACCTTTTCTAAATTATATAAATCTAATCAAGATTTTGGTTTATTTAGCATTTCAGAAATAGAAAGAATTTCATTTGTAAGTAAATTTTGAAAGTGTAAGTTTCTTCCACCAATTCCACCTTCATCATATTTTTTATTTAACTTTGTTTCGTTAACAACAACTCATTCGTTTTTTCTTTGTGAATTAATATACAAATATATTTCTTGAATTTTTTCAGAAATTAATATAGAATTATTTCTTATCTCAGATAAATGATTACGAATTTCATTTACTTTATAAGAATCGATACCAACACTAATCAAAGCAGACGCTAGACCTAAAACTTCAGTAGCACCTGGTTCAAAAACATTTGAAGCACCTGAAGAAGCATAAGAAATCGATTTTGAAATTATTTTTGTTGCTTTAATAGATTTGCTTAATAAAGGAGCCGGCCCTATTAATGCAGGAATTATATCTAGTGTGTCATCAGTTTTTATATTTTTTATTAAATCTTTTACAGATCCTACTATATTGCTATAATCAGAAATCAAAGAAGACAAAAAAGATGCAGCAATTGAAAAACCCGACGCTACTGCTGCGGTACCCAAGCCGATTGCACTACCAACACCAAAAGAAAATAATCCAAAAATAAATCCTATTGTAGACGCAACGGAAAAAGCTAAAGCTGAACTAATTAATATTAATCTATTCTTTTCTAAACGTTCTAATTCATCATTAGCATATTTAACTTTAGTTTCTAAAAATGTTTTGACTCTTGTAAGTTCCTGAATTTTAACAAGAATTTTTTTAGAATTTATTCCGCCATCATCATTTATTTCAAAATTATCTTTTAAAGAAGTTTTGATTGTCTTTATTTCTGTTTGTGTTAACTTATATTTTGATTTTTTTGAGTAACCTTCAAGTTTTCTTTATGCTGAACTACAACATTTTTTATTTCTTTTGCAGCTCTTTCCAAAAAGTCATTTTTATTTTTTTCTAATTTTGTTAAAAAATTATTTTTTTCATCCTCACTGAAATTAGAATTTTTAATTTGTTCCTTAGCTAAATTAAATAAGTTTTCTTTATCATTTTCATTAATATTTTTTATTACTTTTGAAGTTGACATTTTATTATCTAAAATGTTTTTACTTATTTTTTCAAGAGTTTTATTTTTGCTTTGATAAATATTTTGTTGAAATTTTTTAATAAAATCATCTGCTTTCACCTGATTTTCTGTCTTTACAGTTGTATTTACAGTTTGAACTGTGTTAGGCATAACTGAATTTGTAATTTCAGCAGGTGCACTTAATATATTAAAAGTATCGAGAACTTTTATTTTCATTAATTAACCTCGCTATTTTTCATATAAAATAATCATAATACTTATTAAATATAAAATTCAAAAATTTACATAAATGTGAAATATTTCCACAAAAGTAACTAAAACTTTTACTAATTAAATGGAGTATTTATGTTTATTTAATTTTTAAAGATTCTATTATAGTCATCAGCAAAATTTTCAAGTGAAGTGTTTTCAAGTTCTTTAAATTTGTAACCAGAATGAACTAAAAACATAAAAAGATAAAGAAATGTTTTTCGATCAGATGTTAATTGAAAAAAAGCATTATCAATACTTTTTCCTTTATTTTTTAGTTTTGAAGGATATAAAGTATATTTTTCTCTAAATAAATCTGTTTTTTCAGCTACACTTGTATTTTCTGTAAAAATTAAATGTTTAATATGGTTTTCTTCTGATAAATTTGGATTGTTTTTTTCTAATTGTTCTAACTCTTTAATTATTTTTATGGAAAAGATAAAGTTATTTAAGTGGATAAAAAAGCTATTAACAACACTATGTCAAACACAAAAATTGAAATAAAATTAAAAATTAACATAACTTGAATATCTGATTTTTCTTGAAAAAAACTAAATTCAGGAAAAATAGATTTAGTAAAAAACACACTAATAAAACAAATTACAAATGTCATGAATAATAAAAATGCGCTTGTAATTAAATAAAATTGTTTAGATTTGATACTATATTCAATTAAATTTGCATAAATATTTTTATCAACTTTAATATTTTTTAA
Source organism: Mycoplasma buteonis (assembly GCF_000733865.1). Classification (GTDB taxonomy): domain Bacteria; phylum Bacillota_I; class Bacilli_A; order Mycoplasmatales; family Metamycoplasmataceae; genus Mycoplasmopsis; species Mycoplasmopsis buteonis. Next base: position 66,570 of record NZ_JPOK01000005.1, on the reverse strand, counting down.
ATTTTCAAAACGGTTATTTTTATATATTCTTTTTAACTGTAAAAAGACAAAAAGATTTAGTTTTTTGTTCATATTTATCCTCAACTAAATTTTAATAAAAAATGTTTAATTAATTAAAATGATAATACTTCTTAATAAAAACATTTTAAATTTTGTATAAGTATGAAAGATTTTTACAAAAAAAGTAATCTAATAGATTACTTTAATGTTATAGTGCTAGAAACTCTTTGGGTTGTGTTATGCTCCTCTACTTTACTTTGCGTATTTGAATAAACAACCTTGAAAGTATTTAACAACTTAACAAATTGTTCATCATTTTTTATTTCTAAACCTAAAAGTTGCTTCAAACTATCTAATTGAATATCAAAGTTATTTAAATTAATAAATTCAATTAACTTAGCAGATACTTCTTTTAATAAGTTTGTTTTATCATTTAAAGACAATGTTTTTAGGTAATAAAAAACAGCAGAAATATTTCTAGGTATTGCAATTTGCTTATAATTTTCTAATAAGTCATATTCTTGCTTGCTAATTTTAAAAATAATTGATAAATTTAAAGCGGAATCTTTAGTAAGATCTTGATTAAAAGCAAAAAGTTCATTTCCGTTAAGCACTTTTAGTAAATTATTAGGTATTACTTTATTATTTAAAGTTTTTACTAAATTAAAATTTACATTTAATTGATTATTTTCTTGTGAAATATTAAAATCTTGCGCTGACAGAGACTGTAAATTAACAAAATTATAAATTTTATCACCTGTAATTAAATTACCGTAAACAGTAAGTGGTGAAAAACCAATACTTTCCATTTTACTAAGGCTTAAATTAAACTGTAAAAGATAAACTTTTTCTAAATCATCTTTGAGAAAAGTATTTTTTAACTTATTATCTCAATCATCACTTGCTCCAAAAGATTGATCTAAAATATAAGTTCTAAAATCTAGCTTTGAAATTAAAGAATTATTTTGGTTGTCAGTATTTTGGTTTTTAAAAGTATTATTACTTAAAATTAAATGTCCTAAATTTAAATTAGTTTCTAAAGTAGGTATAAATTCATGATTTAATCCTTGAGTATCAGAAATTGATTTTAAAAGTTTATTTTCGAGTAAATTTCGTTTTAATAATTCAACATTCTGAGTATTATTACTTTTTTCAGCTTCTGGTAATTTTACTCTTTCAATATCCTGAATTTCTTTATCTAATAAATTGTTAGCATCTGTTAAATTTAAAAATGATTCAAAATCATCGTATGATTCAAAATAATTTAAAGTTGGTAAAATGTTTGAATCTGAGAATTTTTGTTCATAGAATTGACTTAAATTTAAATTTAATTCCTGAATTTTATTAAAGATTAGCTTATTAGTTTCTTGAGTTGGATTTAAAAAGAAGTTTTCAAATGTTTTCGCAACAGAATTAAACTTTTGTGAATATTCTTCGAAAATATTAGGCTTATTTTGTTCAGTGTATTCCTTTAAAGCAGATACGGAAACATCAAAAAAATCTAAAACAGGAAATAATGAACTTATAATTCCAAATTTTTGTATAGCTTTTTGAAATTCTTGTCCTAGTTTTTCAGAATAAGGTAATAAATAACCTAAATAGTTTTGGTAAACCTTAGCAAATTGGTTAAGTAATGCTTCATAATATGTTTTAATTTCTTCTAAGTTTGAAAAATTATTTTTTTGAGCTAAACTATCAATGTTTTTTAGAAATTCAACATAATTATTATCGTAAAAATATAAAAGCTCAATAGGATTTTGAGATTTTATATCGTTAGCCTGATTATTTTCTTTTTTCACAAATTCTTTTGCAGAATTTAAAACATTTGTACCTAAAAAACTTAGTAATTCATTAATGCTTGTAGCTAAATTATTAATAATAACATTATATAAATTCGAGTATTCTCCAGTATAACCTAAATTAACACTATTTAGTACTAATTCATCCGAAAAAGAAATTTCACCTTTACTATTTTGTTCAATATATTTTAAACTTTCACTAGATTTTTCTAATGCTAAATAAATTTTATTTTGACTATAAGTAGTACTTGTTAAATTTTTCAATTCATTTTGAGTATTGTCAATTTTTTGAATTTGTTTTTCAAAATCTTGATGAAATTTATTGTTATTTTCAAAATGAGAAGTTAAAATTGAAAAATTCTTAAAATTAGATTTTGTAGTTAAAAAACTAATTGTTTTATTATATCAATTTGCTGCTTTTAGTATTAAATCAAGCATTTCTTTTTTGGTATAAAAATCCTGTGGTTTTGTAACTGACTTTATTTTAGAATTTACTCCATTAACCATTTCAGTAGCTTGCGAAACTAAAATATTTAAAAAAGGATATTCCTGAATACTTTCTGTAAGCATATTTGCATTATTGCTAATTAAATTTGATAAAAAATTTAATGTTTGAATTTGAAAAATATAATTTTTATCACTAACATTTTGCAATAAGTTTTTAGCACTTAATAAAAATAATTTTTGGATTTCTAATTTATTTTGTTCAAAATTATAATCTTCAGACTTTAAATCATTTTGAACTTTACTTAGCAAGGTTGCTAATTCACTGTTTGAATTATCAGGAACTTCAAAAGCATTAATATAAACAGTAATAGCTCTTTTATCTAAAGAATTACCTTCATTTTGCATAAAACTAAAAGCCACATCTAATGTTTGCATAACTATATTTAAATATAAGATGTTATAAATTTGCTCAGCTCATTTTAAATTTAATTGATTATCATCTTTTATCGAAATTCTTTTTTCAAAATCATTAGCTAACGTTGAAACTTCTGACTTTAAATTATTCAAACTTTCATCAACTGTAAATTCTTTAAATTTATTAACAAATTCTGTTGCAGTTGTCAAGTTCCCTTTCCCAAAAGTGATTTGAGGGTAATTTGGTTCTTTAATTTTTTCATTATTTTCACAGCTTGCAGATAACACAGCAACTGGCAATGTACCGGCAGTTGAAAGCAATAAAGTTAATTTATTTTTTAATTTATTATTCATAATTTTAATTATATATTTATAAGAAAATAAAACAGTGCATTTAATTAATAAATTTTAATTAAATAAAAAGATTTAATTTTTTTAGATGCATGGATTTTAATATAATTAATTTTATATATAAGATATATAAAGAAAGGAAAAAATGGGAGAAAAACAAGAATTTAAAAGCTTTGGTTTAACTAGTGCAGAAGCTCAAAGAAGATTAGCAAAATATGGACCTAATCAATTAAAAGCTAATAAAAAAAGAAGTTTAGCTAAAATTTATTTTAGTCAATTTAAAGATTTTATGATTATCCTTCTTTTAATTGCTGCATTCATTTCTTTCTGTGTTGCTATTTATCAAACATTAAACACAGGAGTAAAATCATCGCTCGAAACAGCCGTAAGTTTTGTAGAACCAATTATTATTTTAACTGTTGTCGCCTTAAACTCAGCCCTTGGTGCTTATCAAGAGGTTAAAAGTGATGAGGCTGTCAAAGCTTTAGAAAAAACAAATGAATTAAATGCTAAAGTGATTAGAGATGGTAAATTAATTTTAATTCCATCGCATGAAGTTGTAATTGGAGATTTATTGGTTGTAGAAGCCGGAGACGCAATTTCATCTGATGCAAGATTAATAGAATCATATTCTTTAAAAGTTGTAGAATCAGCCTTAACTGGAGAATCGACACCTGTTGATAAAGAAGTTAAAATTTTAAAAAATGAAGATATTATTCCTCTTGCTGAAAAAATTAATCAAATTTTTTCAGGAACATATGTAGTAAACGGAAAAGCAGTTGCTGAAGTTGTCAGCACAGGTTCAAATACTGAAATTGGTAAAATTAATTCACTAATTCAGGAACAACAAGTAAGTTTAACACCACTACAAGTTAAATTAAATAAATTAAGTAAGTTATTTGGTATTTTAGGAATTGTTTTACTTGTTGTATCATTAGTATTACAAATTTTATTAACAAACTTATTCTATGAAGAAAATTGAAAAGAGCCACAAGTATATTCTGATGCTTTAATAATAGCTATTTCATTAGCAGTGGCTGCTATACCGGAAGGGTTAATTACTTTCACAACCGTATTGCTTGCAATTGGTGTTTCTAGAATGACTAAAGAAAATGTTATTGTAAAATCTTTCCCTGCAATCGAAACATTTGGTTCTACTAATGTTATTTGTTCTGATAAAACAGGAACACTTACACAAAATAAAATGACAGTCGTGAAATTTTATGATGCACTACAAAAAGAAGGAGAATTATCTACTTCTAAAGCATTAAGTGCTTTTGTTGCTTGCTGTGATGCTAGTGTTCATTTAAATGAAAACGGTGAATATGAAGAAGTTGGAGATCCAACTGAAACAGGTATTTTGCGTTTTGGTATTAAAAATAATAATAGTTTCGAAAAATTTTATGAAACTAACAAAAAAATCTTTTCACTACCATTTGATAGTGATAGAAAAATGATGTCAGTTTTAGTCGATAATGGAGCAGGTAAAAAATTCATGATTACTAAAGGCGCTCCAGATGTTATTTTAAATCGTTCAAAAAACGTCACACAAGAAGATGTAGATCGTGTAAATAGATGATCAGAAAAAGCTTTAAGAGTTATTGCTGTTGCATTTAAGAACTTACCTGATTATAAAAACGATATAGATTTACATGATGAAAAAGATTTAACATTTATCGGATTAGTAGGGATGATAGATCCTCCTCGTCCAGAAGTAAAAGCAAGTATTTTAGAAGCTAAAAAAGCAGGAATTAAAACTGTAATGATTACAGGAGATCATTTAACTACTGCAAAAGCTATAGGATACGAATTAGGTATCTATCAGCAAGGTGATTTAGTTGTTTCAGGCGAAGAACTAGCGCAAATGACAGATGAAGAATTAGCTGATAAAGTTGAAGTTATTTCAATTTATGCACGTGTAAATCCAATTGATAAGCTTAGAATTGTAAAAGCTTGACAATCACATTCTAAAGTTGTAGCTATGACTGGAGATGGTGTAAATGATGCTCCTGCTCTAAAAGCTGCTGATTTAGGATGCGCAATGGGTATTACTGGAACCGATGTTTCTAAACAAGCTGCTGATGTTATTTTAACTGATGACAACTTCAGCACTATTGTTAAAGGTATTAAAGACGGTAGAGAAACATTCGATAGAATTAAAACTGTAATTCTAAACCTTTTAGTTTCTTCCCTAACAGAAATTATTGTCATGTTAGTCGGACTCTTTGCTTTTAGATTCATTTTTAATACAGCTATTAGTAAAGAAGAATTCTTTATTTTATCTGCTGCTCAGTTATTATGAATTAACTTATTAACTCACGGATTACCAGCAATTGCACTAGGAATGACACCACTTGATGACAACGTTATGACACGTATGCCTTTTAGTAAAAATGAAAGCATTTTTTCACGTGGTATGGGATGAAAATTAGTTATTCAAAGTTTAATTTTATCTTTTGCTGCCCTATTATCTTATTTAATTGTTGGATTTATTGCTAAAGCACAAGGTGTAACTGGTTCAGAATTTGTGCACTTAACTGCATTTGCATGTTTCACAACTTTAGGGATAGGAGCAAGTATTAATTCATTAAACTTAATGAGCAAAAATAATATTTTTAAATGTAATCCACTTAAATACAAATGAGTTTATTTAGCTACTTTATCATCATTATTTTTAGTTTTACTAGTAGCTTTTGTCCCAGGATTAAATTCAATGTTTAAAATGATTAATTTATCAAGCTTAAAGCCAGAGAATTTTAATCATGGATATTGAATCGTACCTATTCTATTCGGATTTATTCTTTTAGGATACGAAGAAATTCATAAAGCATGAATTAACTATAATTTAAAAGAATTCTTTAGATATAAAAAATAAAGGTGTTTGTTCAAAACACTTTTATTTTGCTTTAAAATAATTTTAGGAGCAATAAATGGATAAAGTAATTACAAATAAAATTTTTATGAGTTTTGATATGTTGGATATTATTGATAATTCTGCTGAAAAAAATTTATGAAAACAGTCTACTTTTAACTTAAACATGAAAGAACTAAGTAAAATCTTCAAAGAATCTGGTATTTTTAAAATTCAAAAAAATGAAGATAATAAATTAAAATTTGAATATTTTAAACTTAATAAAATGTTTAATTCTTTCTTATCAACAGAAAATGATGAAAACAAAATTTTAATTACAATAGTTAAAGATAATTTAAAAAAATTTAAAAATATAAAAATTCAAAATGTAAACACTGAAGATAATAAACTTAAAAAGGAATGCATTTTTTCTGTTAATGGCATAAAATTTCACTTTTTTAAATCAGGCATCATTTTTATTGAACTAAAAATAATTGTTTTTCAAAATGAAATTTTAGAAAATACATCATGAATTAATACTATTTTTGGTGATAAAAGTACAAAATTGCATAAAAATGACAATTTAGCTTTTGAAATGGATAATAAAAAATATAATTCTACACGATTTTTTTATGATTTATTAGGAAAAGATATTGAACAAATTTGTTTAAAAATTGCAACCTCTCTTTACGGAAGTAAATTAAGTCAGTTAATATTAAAAGATAGTTTTTATCAATTACTTAGAGAAAATAGTTATGTTTTTAATGCTTATTATACTGACGAAAAGGAAGCAAATAAAATTGCTAATTCATTCTTAGAAATGAATTATTTAGAATACTCTCCTTTAAATTTAGTGGATAATTCATGAGTTTATAGTCAAAGAGATTTTAATGCATATTTTAAAAATAATAATTCTATATTTAAAATAGAAAATCACAAATTATTTGATTTAAAAAAAGACAATGAAAAAATGAATAAGAATGAAAAGAAAGAAAAAGAAGAAAAGAATAAAAAAGTAGTGAATTATTTAACAAATAAAGTAAATTATTGTTATTACTTTATATACTTAATGACTTTACATTATAAAATTTTTCTTACTAAAATTATTGATCATTTGGTAACAACATTTGATAGTAAAGATCCGATGAAAAACGTTCAAATTAAACAACTTGAAGATAATATAGAATTAATTAATTTTTACAAAAAATTAATGTTTCAATATAAAATATTTTTACCATCAAATAAAAGTAGTGATTTAAATGAATATTTTTTAGAACTAAAAAAATCAATGCAAATCGAAGAAAATGAAGCTATATTAGAATGACATTTAGAAAGCTATAATAATATTTATAAAGACATTAAACAAATGAAAAAAGAAAATCGTTCTTTGCTATACGGAATGTGAGCTGCTATTTTTGGTATTTTGTTATCTGCCGCATCTTTACTGCAAGGAATTTCGGTTTTATTTGACTTACAAAATAACTTTTTATTAATTACAGTTATTCTGATCATTTTAATCTTACTTATTCCTGGAGTAATAGCTTGATTCTTATATAAAATTCAGTTAAATCAAATTGCAATAAAACAAAAAACTTGAAAAATAAACGAATAAAAAACCAGCCATTAGGCTGATTTTTTAATACTTTTATTATTTAGTAGCTGTAAGAGCATCAAATTCTGCTTTGTGTTGTTCTGCTTTTTCAGATTTTGTTTCTTCTAATAAAGCTTGAACCATTAAAAATTGTTTTGCTAAAATTTGACTTGTTTCTTCATTTGAGTTGGCAGGGAATAAATTTAAAGCTTTAATTTTTTCAACTAATTCTTCTGAATTTAAATCTTTATATTTTTCAAATAAAAATCCTGTTGCTAAACGATCTAGAACTTCTTTTTCTGCTTGTTTAACAAATTGTGAATGTAATTCTTCTTCTGTTAATTTTACAAGACCTAAGTATTCAGATTTTTTAATTTTGAAAGTTTTTAATTGATTTGCTAATTCTTTTTCTAATTTATCTACTTCTTCACTAAAGAATGATTCATGAAGTGGTGCGCTAACTGTTGCGGCAACTTCAGCGATAACTGAATTTAAATAATCAGTTTCTATTTTAAAGAAGTGATCAGTAGCTTGTTTTTTGAAGAAAAATGCTTTGAAATCAGCTACTGTTTTAACATTATCAATAAAGAATTGTTCTACTAATTCATCTTTAAGTTCCATTGATTCAGCTCTTTTGATTGAATTAATTGTTACTTCAAAAACAGCTTCTTTTCCTTGATATTCTTTTGAGAAGTAATCAGCAGGGAAAGTTACGTTGATTGAACCTTTTCATCCTTTTTCTTTTCCTTCTAATTGTGATTCAAATCCTGGGATAAAGCTATTTGAACCAAGAGTTAAGTCATAACCTGCAGCTTCGCCACCTTCAAATGGTTCGTTATTAATAAATCCTTTAAAATCAATATTAACCACATCACCATTTTGTGTTGGCCCTTCAACTTGAGTTGGAACAGATAAGCTTTTTAATCATTGTTCTAACTTAGCTTCTAATTCAGCATCTGTCGCTTTAAGTTCTCCCATTTTTGATTTTGCATTAGCGATTTCAAAATTAAATTTTGGAAGTAAAGCAAAGTGATATTTTAAAGTAAATGAACCATCTTCTTTAGTATCTAAAGATGGAAAGAATTGTGAGCTTGCTTCTAATTTATTTTCTGAAATATATGTAAGTACTGAAAAATATTTTTGATTGAATAAATCATTTAAAGCTTTATTGTTAACTTCTTCAAAATTTACTCTTGCAAGGGCTTTTTCTTTAGGTGCTTTACCTGGACGGTAACCTGGTACTTTAACAGTTTTTAAAGCAGAATCAACGTACTTTTGAACTGTAGTTTCCATTTCTTCTTTTGAAGCATCTACCAAAACAACTAATTCGTTTTTTGCTTCGTTTAATTCGTGTTTCATTATTATTTCTCCTAAATGTCTAAATATATTTTTATAAATTATTTATATTTTACATTATTTTTATCTTTTTAAGAAAAATCCATTTACTTCAAAAAATCTAAAATTTTAAAAGGATTTTTGTGTTTAAATAAAACTTGAATAATGTTTTTAAATAAAGGGACATCGATATCCTTTTTACGAATAATTTTTTCTAATGTTTTAGCTGTCTGATAACCCTCTACCGTTGTTGCATTACGTTCTACAGCGACATCAATTCCAAATTCAGCAACATCTTTTCCAAAAGTATAATTCCGACTTTGAAAACTAGAGCAGGTTAAAACAGTATCACCAACACCAGCAAAATCCAACGCTACTGGTGAATTACTTTCACCAGGGCATAATCGTTGATAAACTTTAACAATCTCTCTTAGTCCCATTGATAATAAAGCTGCATGTGTATTTCTAGAATCGTCTTGATAAGAAACAATTCCCATACCAATTGCTAAAACATTTTTAAGAGCAGCAAAAATTTCTGTCCCTTTAGTATTAAAATTAGGAACAATTTTAAATTTATTATTGTTAAAATGTCCACATAACATTTCAATATAATCAGCATTATCACCAGTTACATTTATCATAGTAAGTTTATTATTGAAAACTTCACTAGCAAATGATGGACCAATAAACGTAGCTAAATTTTTTAAATTTTTCTTAAACTTTTTCTTAATAAATTCTGAAAAAAATAGCTCGCTGCTAGGTTCAATACCTTTTGAAAGGTTAACTAAATCTATTTTTTTATATTTTAAAATATCTTGCATATCTTTTAATACTGAACGAACAATATGCGAAGGAACACCAAGAACAATAACATTAGCAAATTTTAAAACTTCTTCAAGAGAGTTTGTCGCCTTAATATTTTCTGGATTCACAAACATTCTACTATTAAAATACTTTTTATTATAACCACTATTAATATCATCAATTTCATTTTTATCAATTCCGTAAAGCATTGACTCATATCCATTTTCACTAAGAACATTCGCAAGAGCTGAAGATCAAGCTCCTGTGCCAATAAAACCAAATTTTTTTGCTTTTTTCATAGTGTTAAAATTATATAAAATAATCTGATTTTTTCCCTTTTTTGAAAAAAATATTGATAAATTTATCACATTAATAAAAGTGAAAATTTATTGATGAAACTATAATAAAAAATATATTTAGTCATCCTTAGAGAATGTCTTATCAAAAACAAATTTTTATAGTGAAATTTAAAAAAGTAAAAATTAAATTTATAGTAAAATAATCTTATGAAGATTAAGCATCGAGTTTATAAAAAAAATAGTTTCTCTGATCTTAAAAAGCTTGCTCTTTTAGAAAATAAAGAAATCCAAAAAGAGTGAGAATGAATTAATAAAATTACGAAGCAAGTGCATTTTCGAGGTGCTGATTTTACTATCCAAGAAAGCACTCATAAGACATTAGGGTTAGAACCTGAAACTATTTTAAGCAAACCACTTGAAGCTTTAAATGAACAATTCATTAATCTTGAAAACGCTCTTTTATTACAAAAGGGTTGTTTTATGGACACTTACTCATTTGAAAGTAATCAAATCAACTGATTGATGTCTTTAATTGACCAAAACAGTGTCAAAGAAACCAAAAATGAAAAAATTGATATGACAAACACCACTAGAATTATTGTCAACAAGCTTGATATTTAATTTAGTGATGTTTTTATTTTTAGATTTGAAAGGTAATTATGAAAAGAGTAAATATTGCGATTGACGGACCATCAGGTGCAGGTAAGTCAACAGTTGCAAACGAAATAGCTAAGCGTTTAAAATATACTTTTATTAATAGTGGTAGCATTTATCGTGCTATTACCTTTAATGTCATTAAAAGTGATATTGCTTCTAATGATAAAGTTGGTATTATCAATTCGCTTTCAGATTTAAATATAGAATTAAAGGAAAATGATGAAATATTTTTAAATGATGAAAATATTTCTAAAGATATTCGTAGGGAATATATTTCTCAAACTGTCCCAAATATTGCTAAAATTTCAGAAGTTCGTGAGTATGTCGTTGATTTTATTCATCATATGACAAAAAGAAGAAAAGGTTTTATTATTGACGGACGTGATACAACTTTTAAATTAATGCCTCACGCTGAAGTTAAAATTTTTCTTTGAGCCGATCCTGAAGAAAGAGCAAACAGAAGATACAAACAAAATTTACAAATGGGTTATGAAACTAATTATGATGAAGTGCTATACGATGTTAAAAAACGTGACGCACAAGATATGAACCGTGAAGTCGATCCTTTACATAAAACTGAAGACTCTATTTTAATTGATTGCACTCATATGACACAAGAAGAAGTAATTCAGGAAATTATTGATTTAGTAAATAAAACAATTAAAGATAAAGAGCTTGAAAAGGAGAAAAATGAGTAATACAGTAGCAATAATAGGAAAACCCAATGTAGGGAAAAGTACTTTTTTTAACAAATTAATTGGTAAAAAAGTATCTATCGTACATGATCAGCCTGGTGTAACCAGAGATAGATTGTATGAAAAGGTTCTTTGAACTGGAAAAGAAATGCGTTTCATTGATACAGGTGGTATTGAAATTGAAAATCGTCCTTTTCAAGAACAAATTCAAATTCAAGCTAAAATTGCAATTGAAGAAGCAGATGTTATCATTTTTTTATTTGATGGTCTCAGTGAAATTACAAACGATGATTTATTCATTATGAATATTTTACGTAAAAGTGATAAACCAATTATTGCAGTAGCAAATAAGCTTGAAAATAACCAACAATTTGATTATGGCTGATATCGACTTGGTGTTGATGATATTTTCCCAATTAGTGCTATGCACGGTGAAGGTATTGGTGAAGTTTTAGATAAATGTATTGAATACTTAGATTTTTCTAACCAAGAACAAGAAGAAGTTTTTAACTTAGCAATCATTGGTAAACCAAATGCCGGGAAAAGCTCTCTTCTTAATAATCTCGCTAAAGAAAATCGTTCAATTGTTTCAGAAATAGCAGGAACAACTCGTGATAGTGTAAAATCAATTATTACTTTAAATGATCAAAAATATAATGTTGTTGATACTGCAGGTATTACTAAAAAATCAAAATTAATAGAAAGCGTTGATCACTATGCTTTAATGCGGGCAATGAATTCTTTATCAGAAGCTGATTTATCTTTAATTGTAATAGACGCAACACAACCAGAATTTTCTCATTTTGACTCTAGAATTATTGGTTATGCTTTAGATCATGAAAAACCAATAATTATAGTTGTAAATAAATGAGATTTAGTCGCTAAAGAGACTAATACAATGGCGGAATTTGAGAAAAAAATGCGTAATAAATTTCATTTCGTACCTTGAGTTCCTTTTGTCTTTATTTCTGCAAAATTTAATCAAAGAATTAATAAACTTTACGAAACAATCACACTAGTACGTACTAACTTAGAAAGAGATATTAAACCATCTTTACTTTCAAACTTAGTACTTGAATCTCAGTTAATTCAACCAGCTCAGCCATATAACGGTGGAAGATTAAATATCTACTATGTTCGTCAAGAAAGAGCTAAAATACCAACATTTACATTTTTTGTTAATAATAAAAAGTTTGTCCATTTCTCTTATCAAAGATTTTTAGAGAATCAATTAAGACAAACATTTGACTTCCGTGGATGTCCAATTCAAATTAATTTCAAAAATAAAAATGGTTTAGAATAATTTTTCTGCTGACAAGTAATTTGTCAGCTTTTTTAATAAAAGATAAAACTAAAATCAGCAAACTGCAAAACTCTTAATAAATACTCAGAAAATAAATTAAACTTTACATAATATTAATTTTTTAAAATTATTTTACTGAGCTTTTTCTAATAAAATCTTTAGACTTTTAATTTTTATAACAAAATATTTTTTATATTTATATCTTCTATAAGTTTTTCTATCGGCATCACTAAATTTATAAATTCTATCAATTTGATTAAATTTGATTTCTCGTAAAATAATAGAAAGAAATTTTAATTATATTTTGTGTTTATGCCACATTATTTATATAATATTTATCCATCCACTAGTTGTCTAAAGTTCTGAAGTGGATTTTTTTATTGTAAATTTAGAAAAAAACAACACCCTAATATTATTTTGCTAATAATCAGGGTGTTGCACTGTAAATTACAATTAAGGCAAATTGATAATTTAATCAACTTTTTTATTTTTAACTTATTTTTTTGAAGGAATACTGTAATCACTAAAATTTACAAATAAATCTTCTTTTTTAAATCCTAATTCTTGGTTTTTATACAATTCATTAAATGTTTTTTCAAAACTTTTATTTTGATTTGGAGCATATTTATCTTCAAACAAAATGTTATAACTTAAATTTGAATATGCTTCATACGTTTCTTCATTAAATTGCTTTCTAAAAATTTCGCGGTAATCAAGTGTAATTCTATAACTATTTCATAATATCATTCATAGCCCATCAATGTCATTTTCAGCTAATTTAATATAAGGAATGTAAAGCGGATTTGCAACTAAACCAGATGATGCAAATCCCAACTGAGTATCTGTAAAAATTTCATAGTAAGAAAGATCGATATACAATTTCCCATTTATTGTAAATACTTTTTGATTTTTGAGATAAGGAACTTCTAAATATGAATAAATATAATATCTACTTGGATTTTGTACACCATTTTGGTTAGAATACTTGTAATTATATCTATTAGAATTATTAATATACTTATAAACAGGTTGGTTATTATCATTTAAATCATAATAACCAACAGAATTATTCAAACCATAAGTTTTATGGAAAACATTTTCCTCGATATTAATTGATGTTACTTTTCTTGCATCTTCTGCATTTTTAAAATTTATTTCTAGGATAGCGTAATCTAAATAAGGTAATATTTCTTTTTCTTTTAAATTATCTGGTAGAAATTTTTTAAAAAAGCTTAATTCAGAATTTCATTGATTTCTTCCATCTTGTATTACTTTAGCTTTTACTTGAATATCAATACTTGTATTAAATATATTTAAGTCAAAACTATTTTTATCAAAAAGATCATAAAATAAATGACCAGCTGTTAATAAAAATCATTTTGTTGGGTACTTCTCGTTGTTTGGTTTTAAAAAATTAAAAAAATTACCATTTCCTAAATATTTTTTTGCATTATTTTGGTAATAAAATCCAATATTATTAGGTTGATTATTTGCAGTCAAAGTAGTTTTAACTTCATTAGATGATGATTTTCTTTCTTTTTTAAGAAACCCACTTATAATTACCCTTTGCATTTCTTTAGGTTCAATATTATCAATATTTGTTTCACTATATATTTTAGAATCAACAAAATACAAAATTAATGTACCTATTTCATCAAAAGCTTCCGTACCTACTAATACCGTATTTGAATAAATATTATAATTAGTAAATTTAAATATATTATCCACATCTTTGACTCTTTTTATATCACTTGGATATCTAGTTGTTTTATAATTGTTATCTAAAAATATGCCATATTTAGATATGCTAGTAGACTGAGAAAATAAAGAACCATTATTGTGAAATAAATTATAAGAATGTAATTTATCAAGTTTATTAAAATACTCAAATTTTGGATTTTTTTGTTTTGCTGAAATATAAATAGAAATACCAGCAAGAATAATTCCACCAGTTATTGGAAATCCTAAAGAAAGTATTTTTTTAAATAATTTTGATTTTATTTCCAAAGTTAAACTCATTTCCTGGTGATAATCAATAATATTTGTAATTTTTGTAATCGTATTGATTATTATTTATTTGAATTACAACATATAAATCTGGATACACAAATTACCCATCTGTTACTTTTCAAACTACACCATTTTTAATTTATTACTATATTTAAAAGAAATTTATAACATATTATTTGAATTATTTTCAAGTTGAAAATTTCAATCATTTAAACCTTAAACATTAAAATTTTCATAAATTGTATTGACACTTTCAAGTCTAATAAGCTTAAAGCTGTTAAAGTTTATGTTATTCTTATATTTGTCGCTCAACTAACGCAATCGAAATACTCAATGAATATATTAAAACTATCGAGTCATATAACTTTTTAAAATCAAGATAATCAAAAATTTTACATAAATTTAATATATTGTTTTATTGCTTGTAAATAACTCCATTTTGTTTATAAATTGCAGGGTTTAAATCGTTTTAAGCTTATTTTCTTGTAACTGAAACTTTTGTATATATTCAACCAAGAGCTACTAAAAAGGTATTATCAATCTTTATAAACATCTTTTACTAAAAAACTGTTTCTCAAATTTTCAACTTATTTAATTTTCATAAATATTTTTTCTCAAAATATATGCTTAATTTTACACTTTTGTATTTTTATGATTATTATTTTTCTAAATATTTATTTATACAATAATTGTGCAAGTAATTTAAAGATAAAAAATACGAATATCACTATTTTTCAGTTATCTTCGTTTTTTTAACTTTTAAAACTCCGAAACTCATGAAAATACATTGCCAATAAAAAAATAGCCAGAAGTTTATTTATTGGCTATTGTTTTTAATAAATCATTTATATTAATTTGTATCGTATATTCTTTTTTATCTATATTAATCAATAATTTTTCTTTAGAAAAACCAAGTTCTGAATTTGGATAAAGATTTTGAAAGGTTTTTTCAAAACTTTTGCTTTGATTTGCAGCATATTTATCTTCAAATAAAATGTTATATCCTAAATCAATATAGGTATTTGATACATTATCATTAAATAAAAAATTGAGTATAGTTTCATAACTTTCTCTAAGTTTATTAGTATTTAGAAAAGGCATTCAAAGTCCGTTATTTTTATTTTCTGCAATTTTAATATACGGAGTAATATCTGCATTTACAGCTATTCCTGATGACCCTAATCCTAGTTTGGTATCAGTAAATATTTCATAATAAGATAAATCAATATATAACTTATCATTTAATATAAATACTTTTTCATTTTTTAAATACGGAACTTCTAGATATGAATAAATCTCACTATTTGCACTTGTAGGTTCTGAAAAGTATTTTGAATATTTATAATTGTACCTATTCGAACTTTCTATATATTTATAAACACTTTTCTCCTCTTCAATATCGTAAAATCCTGTTGGTTTTTTAAAACCATAAATTTGATAGAAGATATTATCTTTAATATTAGTTGATGTAACTTTTTTAGCGTCATCTTCATTTTGAAAATCAATTTCTAGAATCGCATAATCAAGATAAGGAGAAATTCCCTTTTCTTTTAAATTATCTGGTAAGTTTTTTGTTAAAAGAGTTAAATCATAATCTCATTGATTTCTTCCGTCCTGAACTACTTTGGCTTGCACTTTAATGTTGACATCTGTATTAAATAAATTTAAATTAAAGCTTTCTTTATCAAAAGCATCATAAAGAGTATGACCAGCTGTAATTAAAAATCATTTTCTAGGATAAGAATTATCATTAGTTTTTATAAAATTGAAAAAATTACCATTTCCAATTTCTGTCTTATCACTATTTTGATAATAAAATCCTATGTTATTAACTTCAGTTGCTGCATTAATAGTAGTTTCAGGTTTTTTGCTAGAAATATCTTTTTTTCGAAAGCCATTAAGTATAACTTTATGCATATTATTAGGGTTAAGTTTTTCAATATTTTTTTGAGAAAAGTTTTCCCTTCTTTCAAAATACAGAACTAGTACACCGATTTCATCAAAAACCTCTCTACCTACTAGAACAAAATTTGTATAAAAATTTTTATCTTCAAATTTATAAAAATTATCTACATCTTGAATAGTTTTAACATCACTCGGATATCTACTTACTCTATATGAATTGTCTGAAAAAGAACCAAAACCTTCTAAATCGCTAGAACTTAAAATATTAGTGTGTATATCGTGTAAAAGATTATATGAAAGTAAATTATTATTTTTATTAAAATGACTGAATTTAGGATTTTCTTCTTTTCAACTTTGGTAAATATAAAAAGAAGCAACAAGTCCTACTGGTACAGAAAGACCAATTCATGAAATTCATTTTCTAGATCTTTTCATTAAGTTTAATTTTGTTTCCAAAATTGAATCCATTCCCTTCTGATAAAAGTGTATATTTATAATCTTTATATTTATATAAACCTATAATGTTCTTTAGTTCAGGTGATATATATAACTTTGGATATGAAAATCATCCATCAGCAACTTTTCAAACAACACCATTTTGAAGATTTAAATTATCTAATTCAGTATATTCTTTTTTATAAACTGGATAAAACTTATCTTTGTAGATTTTCTTACTCGTTTTATATATTTTATTGTTTTGAATTTCTCTAATTTTGTGTCTTTTTGTTTCTGCTAAAACTACTTTTTTCTCAAACAATGTAATTTTTAAATGCACCAATAATTCTAGAATTTCAGTTAATGAAAAATTTTCATTAACTGAATTAATATATTGTTTAATTTGATTATCATTTTTTACTTTATTAAAAAAGACTCGAATTCGCTTGACATTATTTTTATAAAATTCAGTCAAATCTTGTTTTAAAAAGTCTAAAAGTTCTTTTTTTATATCAACTGTTTTTTCGCTTTGAGAAGAGGAAAATAATGGAATTGTCGCAGTAATTGTTCCCAAAGATAATATTGGTATTATTTTTTGAAATTTCATAAACTTATCCTTTATATATCTAATTTATTTTTTATATAAAAACCACTAAGTGAATTAATTTACTTAGTGGTTTTAAACAATTATTTTTGATTTAAAGCTAATTGCACAAGAGTTTTAACCATTACTCCTGTTGGTCTAGAAGCAATATCTGCAGTACCAGCAACGTCTAAGTGAATGTATTCAACATCTTCTGTAAATTCTTTTAAGAACATTGCAGCAGATGAACTTCCACCACCAGCTCCAGATAAATCTGTGTTTTTTAAATCAGCAACAACTGAATTTCTAATTTCTTTAGCAAACGCTTCATCAAGCGGCATTCTTCATACAGCTTCGTTTTGTTTGTCAGCTGCAGCTTTTAAGTCATTTCAAGCTTGATCTGTAGTAGCTCAAACTCCTGTATATGTTGAACCAAGAGCTACTAAAATAGCACCTGTAAGTGTAGCAACATCGACTAAACGTGTCGCTTTAAGATTTCTAACAGCATAAGTTAAACCGTCAGCCATAACTAAACGACCTTCAGCATCTGTATTATTAATTTCAACTGTTTTACCATTCATTGATGTTCAAACTGAATCAGGTAATGAAGCATCACCATTAACACGGTTGTCTGTAATACACATAATTGCAGCAACGTTTGCTTTAGGTTGTAATTGTGCAATAGCTTTCATAGCACTAGCAACAAATACTGAACCTGACATATCGTATTTCATTCCAAGCATGCTTCTTCCAGGTTTTAAACTGTATCCACCTGAATCAAAAGTAATACCTTTTCCAACATATACTGATTTTTCTTTTGAATCAGGATTTCCATTGTACTCGATTACAACAACACGTGGTTCATACATACTTCCACGGTTTACTGATAAAAGTAATCCCATTTTTTGTGCTTCAATAGCTTTTTTGTCTAAAACTGTTACTTTTAAATTTGAATATTGTTTTAAATCATTAACAACTTCTTCTGCTAATCATTCTGAGTTACAAATATTAGGTGGTGTAACTTGTAAATTTCTAGCAAAGTTAACAGCATCTGAAAGAACTACAGCTTCGTTAAGTGCTTCTTGATATTTTGAACTATCAGCAGTACTTAATAAACTTGTTGAGTATTCTTCTTCTTTTTTATTTGTTTTTGCTGAATAAATATCAGCTTTTACATAGTTATAAGCATAAACGAAAGCTTTAACTACACATGAAATGCAAACTTTACCATTAACAAATGAATCTAAATCAATTTGCACATTTCTAACTTGTGAAGAGAAAAATGATTTAGCGAAGTTAAATACTGAATTATAATCATATTTTTCAGCATCTCCCATATAAGCTAATGCTTCATTTTTATCAAAATATTCTGTTACTACAGAATTTTTTTCAATTAATGTTTTTGGGTATTCTCCACCTTTAAAAACAGCTTTAACTAATAAATCACTATTTCTTAAATTTTCAACTTGTGTAATTTTCATAAATATCCTTTCTTATATTAAATATATGTTTAATTTTACACTTTTGTAGTTTTAACATTATTATTTTTTCTAAATATTGATTTATTCAAAAATTCAAATATTTCAATTTTTGAAGTTTAAAAAATAAAAACACCTAATGAAATAAAATTTCATTTTTTTAATGTAAATTAACCAAAAAAGCTTTTTATTTATATTCGTATATATAATAAAAATATAAAAACATTTGAATTTACGAGATATAAAAACATAAATTTTAAAATGTTTGTTGTTAGAAGGAGAAACAAAAATATGATTGATAAAAATTTTATTTTTAATCAAGACACACTTGAAGAAACACGTAATAAACTGAAAAAATGAGAAAATTTTATTATTAAAGATCCTGTATTAGAAAACCAAAACTTGCTAAGCGAAGCTTGAACACCTGATTCGAATTTAAAAACATTTAGATACATTAATGTTTATAAATTAGTAGCAAGAAATGATATTTATCAACAAAATACTGAGGACATTAAGAAAAATTTAAAAAATTTGATTAAATTTGAAAATTTAAAAAATACATCTGATGAAAGCAAAAAATACTGAGAAGATTTTTCTAATAAATTCAATTATTTAATTAACGGAGGGCAAGAAGAGCTAACTCTTTATTCACTACCATTAATTAACTGAACTATCATGGCTATTTTGCAAGCTAATGAGCAAAAAATTGCAAATAAATTCAAAAGTGATGAATATAATAAATATTTAGATATTAAAAATAAAATAGACTATTTTGAAGACACTGAAAGTATTGATACTTTTTACCAAGATTTTTCTGGGTCAAAAGAAAAAATAGAAGATAGTTTAGAAAATGACTTAGAAAATTTAAACAAACTAAATATTTATTCAGTTTTAAGCGTTATTAACAAAACACAACCAGAAAGATTTTATTTTGAAAGCAACTTAAATTTACTTGATATCGCTAAGAAAGCTAAAAATTTTAAAACTAACAATGAATTTACAAAGGAAAATATTGATTTATTTATCAAGTTATCTGAATTAGTATTTTTTAATGAATTCACAAAGCAATGCTATGATGAATATATTTTAGTTATCAACGAGTATAATGCACCTATTAAAAGATATGAAGAAAGCACTAAAAATGCTAAAACAAACTTTATAAAAGGTTTTGTTTCTGGTGGAATTTTATTATTCTTACTTGTTTTATTACCACTATTATCAAAAATGCTTATAAACAAATTTGTTGACTATACAGATTTTCCAATAGCTTATTGAGTTTCTCTAGGTTTAGCTCTTGCAATATTGCTAATTATGTCTATTGTATTGGGTGTTTATGGCACAAGAGTTTGATATGAATCACGTAAATTAGAATTTTTCAAATCTGAAGATGATCCTTCAACTATGAAAATGGATTCTAAAAGAGAAGCTATTACAAAATCAAAAGATAAAAAATTTATTTACTACGTTCTTACAAATAAAAAACCTAACTTACTTTTTAAATATGCTTCTATTATTTTGATGGTTTTAGGATTTTTAGGAACCTTATTTAATATAACTAAGTTATTTGAAAACTTTTCAAAAACTTTTGAACCACTTTACTTAGAAATTACAAATTATAAAGTCAAAAGTATTATTGATGTCGATCAAGACTTAGATAGTGGAAATACAACATTAACTTTATATCAACCATTAATTGATACTCAAAAAACTAGCGATGAAATGCGTGAAAAATTCACAGTTAATAGAGAAGGTTTAAAAACAGGAAAATACACCAAAAAATCTTCAATTTTAGATACAAAAAACTCAAAAATCTTATATCTTTGCAACTTCAAAAATGGTGTAAAAAATGGTGATGAAATAAGTTATGAAAAAGACCAATTTGAAAAATGAGTTTATTTTGTTAGATGCTATGAAATGGGTATTTTAAACGGTAATGCTTACATTTTTGATGGAGATAGCTTTACTGAAAATAAAAACTTACAACTTTCAACTGCTTATTCAAACGGAAAAGAAAATGGTAATAGAATTGAATGATATTATAATGAAGCAGAAAAAACACTTCAATATAAAGAAATAACTCAATTTGAAAATGGTTTAAAACATGGTTTCCACTTATTATTCTTCCTTAATCAAACAGTTTCTACTAAAGAAGCTTACTGAGAAGGAAATAAAATTTCGGTTGAACAATATGAAAAAAGAACTAATAAATTTGCTGATGACATCATCAGAGACACTGATTTATTTAGTAAAAATGTTCGTACCGCAAGCTTTTCAAAAGATAATATAAAAGAAAATTAAAATTTAAATAATCTTACTGATAGTAAGATTATTTTTTAAACAAAAAATCTCAGAAATGTCTGAGATTTTATTATTATTTGCTTTGGTTTAATAAACAATATTCAACTAAAGTAGAAACTAGTTCTCCTTGTGGTTCACCGTTTCTATCAGCTGTACCAGCTACATCACAGTGAATATAATCAACACCATTGGTAAATTCTTTTAAAAACATAGCTGCCTGTGAAGAATCGACACGAACTGTTTTACTTCATGAAGCTAAATCAGCAACCTTAGAACCTTTGTTACCCTTATTATAATCTTCATGCATTGGCATTCTTCAAACTTTTTCTTGAGCAATTTGAGCTGCTTTATTAAATGTTTCTCATTTAGCATCATTTGTTGATCAAATTCCAGAATAAACATTACCAAGAGCAACTAAAATTGAACCTGTTAATGTCGCAACATCAATTAATGTAGTAGCTTTTAATTTTGTTGCTGCATAATAAAGACCATCAGCTAAAACTAAACGTCCTTCAGCATCTGTATCAACAACTTCAACTCATTTTCCGCTCATTGATTGATAAACATTTTCTGGTAAAGAAGCATCTGCATTAATTCTATTATCGGTAATGCACATTACAGCAGCCACATTAACTTTTGCTTTTAATAAAGCTAAAACTTTAACAGCATATGCGGCAATAACTGAACCTGACATATCATATTTCATTCCATCCATATGATATCCTTTAGTATTTACACCACCTGTATCAAAAGTTATACCTTTACCAACGATTGCAATTTTTTCTTCTGAATCAGGATTACCTTTGTATTCAGCAATTACAACTCTAGGCTCATGTGTACTACCTTTATTAACAGATAAAAGTAGACCCATATTTAAATCAGTAATTTCTTTTTTTGTAAGTACTGTAGTCTTTAAGTGATCGATTCCCGAAAAGTCATTACTTACTAAAGAAGCTAAAATTTCTGAATTTAAAAAGTTTTCTGGCATAATTTGTAAATTTCTAACTTTTGAAATTGCTCTTGAAAGATATTGAGCTTTTTTGATGAGTTCAGCATCATATCTTTGATTTAAATATAAAGCTAAGCTTTTTTCGTTTTTTTCTGATTTTTCAATAGTTTTCTTAAAGAGCTTTGCAGTAGCAAAATCACTTTTAATAATAAATAATCTAATTAATTCTTCAACAGATAAATTTTCTGTTATAAAACTTTTTAAATCAAAAGCGTAATTACGGTTTAAACTGCTTGCAAATTTGTTAATTACTTGAGTAACACCTTCTAAGTTGCTGTGTTTTTTATCAATATAAACATAAGCAATATTATTTTGTAAATCTTCTGTAACTGCTAAATTTTTTCTTGCAACAAATTCAGGAAATTTTCCATTCTCGTATGCAGCCCGAATAAGCATATAATTTAAATTTTTATTATTTAAAATCTTCATTTTGTTTCCCTTCTAAAATTTTATTAATGGCTAATAAAGAACTCTCACGGTAAGCACGAACTAAACCACCAGCTCCAAGCTTAATTCCGCCAAAATAACGAACCACAACTATCAAGTAATTAAAAACCTTTTTAATTTGTAATAAATCATAAATTGGTCTACCCGCGGTGTTTTTTGGTTCGCCATCATCACTAAAACCAGCACTTTCTACACCATTTTGAAATAATAAGTAACCGTAACAAACGTGACGAGATTTTTTGTGCTCTTTTTTGAGACTTAATAAAATTTCTTTAATTTCTTCTTTATTTTGCACTTTAAATGCATAACTAATAAATTTTGATTTTTTAATAACTAACTCTTCTTTAATCATAAGTAACATCTTTTAGGTTACGACAAAAATTAATAAAATGTTGATGAGCTTTATCCAAATCAACACGGCCTTTATCCTTATAAAACTTAAACTTTTCAGCGTATTCAAAGAATAACCCATAAATTTCTTTATCATCATTTGAAACTTGTAAACCTAAGTTAACTAACCTTTCAGGATAATATTTGCTAATTAATTTTCACATTTGAATGGCAACAAATTCAGTTGGAAAGTTTTCTAATTTTACTGAACCAATTGTTAACAATTTGATTGCAGTTTCTTGGTTTTCAAATTTTGGAAGCAAGATACCAGGTGTATCTAAAAAAAGAAACTCGTTATTAACAACCCATTTTTTTTCACGAGTAACACCAGGGTAATTAGCAACCTTTAATTTAGCTTTTTCCGAAACTAAATTAATCAAAGTACTTTTACCACAATTTGGAACACCAACTACAAATGATTTTAATCTTGAAATTAGCATACCCTTAGCTTTATCACGCTCAATTTTTGCTTTCATAATTTGTTTAATTTTTTGCAAAATAATTTTCTTTGACGACTTTTGTCTTAGGTCAAGTCATAAAATATTTTCACCTTTGAAGCGTCCATTAATTAAATCTTTTTTACTTTTATCCATAAGATCACTTTTTGTGACAATGAAAAGCCGTGGTTTTTGAGGTGAAATTGCATCAAAATCTTCATTATATGAGCTAATTGGACATCTAGCATCTAAAACAATAATGAATAAATCACATAAGTTAGCATTTTCTTTGATTTCCTTCATTGCTTTCGCCATGTGTCCAGGAAATCACTGAATTAAATTTTGGTATTCTGTTGATTGCTCTTTAAATTCTTCCATTAGTTACCTTTATTACTTTCTTCTAATTTTTTAATTTGTTTTTCAAGTCTGTTAACTTCAAAAGTTAGTTCATCAATTCTATTTTTCTGATCTACAATCATTTTTTCTTTTTTATCTAAATCACTTTCTAATAAATTAATATCTTGCGATAAATAATGCAAACGAGTAGCGATATGTTCTAAAAAAATATCCACATCAGCTTTTGAATAACCATTTAATGAAACTTTAAAATTTCGTCTAACTATTTCTTCTTTTAAATTCTTAATTAAATCATTCATAACTACTCCTTTTAACTATTTCGCACTCTTTCCATAATAATTGCAGCGGCACAAGCTACATTTAAACTTTCAAAAGCAATAGGTATATAAACATTTGTATCCGAAAGTTCTTTTACTTGTTGACTAATACCATTTCCCTCATTACCCAGCACAATTACTAACTTATCATTAGGAAATGAAACTTCAGCAAGTTTTTTAGCATTTTGATCTAGCAACGTTTCATAAACAAAAAATCCTTTTTCTTTAAGTTTTTGAAGATTGAAAGCTATATTTTTAGTTTCTAAAATATTAACATCAAAAAAAGCACCTTGACTTGCACGAATAACTTTATCATTATAAGGATCTAAATTTTCAACTAAAACAGTATCGAATTCGAACGCCTTCGCAAGTCGAATAATTGTACCAACATTGCCTGGATCTTGTAAGTTATTTAAAGCAACAACTTTGTGAATTGGTTTTATTTGATTTTTTCTTTTTTGTACAACTCCTATAATGCTTTGTGGAGTTACAGTACTTGAGAGATATTTTAAAATATCTTCAGTAACTTGAATAGAATCTGAAAAACGTGCCTTTCCTATTAATTCAATAGTTTCAACTAAAAGATTTTGCTTTCGAGCTTCTTCTACTAAATGATATCCATCAATAAGGTATAGATTTTCTAAATCACGATATTTTTTCTCTCGTAATTTTTTTCAAAATTTAACTTTTGAATTGCTCTTACTTGTTAAAATCATTTTCAATTAAGTAATTTTTCCCTTTTTCAACTTCATAAATTGATAACTCAACAAATTCTAATTGTCTCATAACTTCAAAACCTAAAATACTTACACAATTTGCTAAATTAATTGACCGCATTGCTGACACCATTGGAATACGAATGCAATCTTCTAAATGATCTTGTAAAACCTTTTTATCAATTCCTGTTGATTCTCTTCCGAACATCATTCAAACTTCCTTTGTATTTTGATATTCTGTCTTATAATCAACATCAGCATAAGTTTTCAAGCCATAGCGAGTCACATAAAAAATCTTTTTATCATTGTATTTTTTAGCAAAATCTTCATATGAAGCGTGCACTTCATGCGGTATATCACTAAGCATTCTACCTGCTCCATATCTTCTTAATCATTTTGGATGTAAATCAAAACCTATTGGTTTTATGATGTGTAGCTTTGCACCAAGAGCAAAGCAAGTACGAATAATATTACCTGTATTAGGACAAATTTCAGGTTGATATAAAACTATATTTAACATATTATTATTATATATTTTATATTTAATAAAATAAGTTATTAAAAAAGAAAAACGCACTAAAAAGTGCGTTTTTTATGAATGAAATAAAAACAAATAAGTTCAATTTAAATAGTATTTATTTAAAAACTCTTTTTTAGAGTGTGGAATGTATAATAAAATGCAGATGAATTAAATAAATACTATAAGTTTTAAATTCTTATTTTCAAGTGTGTTATAACAAATTCAATTTATCAGAATTCATTCTTAATTGACCATATTAAGAAAATTTGCAAGTTCTAATAAATTACTTTTGGTAATTTTTAAATATGCAATTCATTTTTTACTTCCACATAATAATTATAAAACTTAACCGAATTTTTTAAACTAAAAACACTATTTTTAAGGTATAAAAATTTTTTTATACGACATTTAACCATGTTTATCATTAAAAATTACTTTTATACCTTAAAAATAGGTTTAAAAGTATTTTTTTTATTTTTCTTAACCAAATCTAAAAAACTTTTAACACTTAAAAACAGTAATATAAGTTTTAAAAAATTTTTTTCAACTCATTCTTAAAAAAATTATTTTTACTATTTTTATATTTCTAATAAAAATAAAAAACTCAGTTAAAAACTGAGTTTTGAGATTTGGATTTTGTTTTAAATTATTTAATAATTTTTGTAACTGATCCAGCACCAACTGTACGTCCACCTTCACGGATAGAGAATTTTGTTCCCTCTTCAACAGCGATAGGTGCGATTAATTTAACTTTTAAGTTAACGTTTTCACCTGGCATAACCATGTCACGTCCAGCTTCAAATTCAACTCCACCTGTAACGTCTGTTGTACGGAAGTAGAATTGAGGTTTGTAGTTTTTAAAGAATGGTGTGTGACGTCCACCTTCTTCTTTTTTAAGTACATAGATAGCTGCTTCGAATTCTGTGTGAGGAACGATTGAACCTGGTTTAGCTAAAACTTGTCCACGTTCAACATCTTCACGGTTTACTCCACGAAGTAATAATCCAGCGTTATCTCCAGCTTGTGCTTCTTTAAGGTTTTTACGGAACATTTCAATTCCTGTAACAACTGTTTTTTTAGTAGGTTTAAGACCAACAATTTCAACTTCTTCGTTTAATTGTAATTTTCCACGTTCAACACGTCCTGTAGCAACAGTTCCACGTCCTGTAATTGTGAAAACGTCTTCAACAGCCATTAAGAATGGTTTGTCAAATTCTTTAACAGGTGTTTCGATGTATGAATCAACAGCTTCCATAAGTTCCATAATTTTTTCTTCGTAAGCTGCATCACCTTCAAGTGCTTTTAAAGCTGATCCACGGATAATTGGTGCATTATCACCATCAAATCCGTATTCTGAAAGAAGACCACGAATTTCCATTTCAACTAATTCGATCATTTCTTCTTCACCTTCTAACATATCGCATTTGTTTAAGAAAACAACGATACGAGGAACACCAACTTGTTTAGATAAAAGAATGTGTTCACGTGTTTGAGGCATAGGTCCATCTGTTGCAGCAACAACTAAGATAGCTCCATCCATTTGAGCTGCTCCAGTAATCATGTTTTTAACATAGTCAGCGTGACCTGGACAGTCTACGTGTGCGTAGTGTCTTTTTTCTGTTTGGTATTCGATGTGTGATGTATTAATTGTAATACCACGTGCTTTTTCTTCAGGTGCATTATCGATTGAAGCGTAATCACGAGCTTCTGATAAACCTTTTTTAGCTAATGTTGTAGCAATAGCTGCTGTTAATGTAGTTTTACCGTGGTCAACGTGTCCGATTGTACCAACGTTAACGTGTTCTTTACTACGGTCAAAATCTAATTTTGCCATTTGTATCCTTTCTAAATGAATTAATTATTTATTTCAATATACATATAATATTTGTTCTAGCGCTAAAACCACCAAAGCCTAGTCTTTCACCTAGGACCTGTCCTATTTAATTTAGCACTTATATTTTAACAAAATAAACACAAAAAATATTATTCCGTAACCAACGAGTGGAATAAGAAAATTATTATTTATATCATTTCGTTTAAATATAGATATATTTTAACAAAAAAAGCATTTTTACAAAATTCAGCAAATTAACTTTATCTATTTATTAATTTAGTTAATTGTTGATTAAGAAATTTTGAAAATAATTTTATTGTTAATCCAAATAAAACGAAATCAATTAATACTTTTTAAAACATTTTAAAAAAATGAAACTGGAAAACGTTCCACATATAAAAAAATTTATTTACTATTTGCAAGAAAAATAAGATAATTAAAATACATATTCAGAAAATTAGTTTTTCTAATGTGTCAAATTTAATGAAAATTATTTATTAAAAAAGGAAGTTACATGAATCAAACAAAATTTGATAAAAAAGAATACTTAGATAAAATCCATGCTTGATGGAGAGCAGCTAACTATCTTTCAGCAGGACAAATCTATTTAAGAAGTAACCCACTTCTTAAAGGTGGATTAAAAGCTGAAGATGTTAAAATGTACCCAATTGGACACTGAGGAACAATTCCAGGACAAAACTTAATTTATGCACACTTAAACCGTGTAATTAACAAATATGATCTTAATATGTTCTATATTGAAGGACCTGGACACGGTGGACAAGTTATGATTTCTAACTCATATCTTGACGGAAGTTACACAGAACTATTCCCAGAAATTACAGAAGACGAAGCTGGAATGACAAGAATGTTTAAACGTTTCTCATTCCCTGGTGGAACAGCTAGCCACGCTGCTCCTGAAACACCTGGTTCAATTCACGAAGGTGGTGAATTAGGATACTCTCTTTCACACGCTACAGGAGCAATTTTAGATAACCCAGACGTTATTGCTGCTACTGTAATTGGAGATGGTGAATCAGAAACAGGACCTCTTGCAGGAAGCTGATTCTCAACATCATTTATTAACCCAGTAAACGATGGTGCTGTATTACCAATTCTTCACATTAATGGTGGAAAAATTTCAAACCCAACAATCATGTCACGTAAAACAAACGAAGAAATTAAAAGTATGTTATACGGATTTGGTTGAGAAGCTATTTTTGTTGAAGCTGATGTTAATGATCAAGTTGGAATTCACGCACAAATGGCAGAAAAATTTGATGAAGCTATTGAAAAAATCTTGAAAATTCATGCTGAAGCTAGAAAAAAATCTGCCGATGAAGCTACAAGACCACTATGACCAGCTTTAATCGTTCGTACACCAAAAGGTTGAACATGTCCACACAAAATTAATGGGCTTACATACGAAGGAAGTTTTAGATCACACCAAGTTCCACTTCCAGTAACAAGTGAAAATCCAAACATGATCGAAGATTTAGAAGCATGATTAATGTCATACAAACCTGAAGAATTATTTGATGCTAATGGTAAATTTAAAGCTGAACTTGCTGAAATTGCACCTAAAGGTAACAAACGTATGGCGATGAACCCAATTACAAATGGTGGAATCGATCCAAAAGTTCTTGATTTACCAAAATGAGAAGATTTTGCATTAAAATTCTCAAAACCAGGTGAAATTAAAGATCAAGATATGGTTACAGCTGGTAAATACTATGCAGAAGTTGTTAAACGTAACCCTACAAACTTCCGTGCATTTGGACCAGATGAAACTAAATCAAACAGACTATTTGACTTACTTAAAGTAACAAAACGTCAATGATTAGAAAAAGTTGATCCAGAATTAGATGAAGCAATTGGACCAGCAGGAAGAATTATCGATTCACAACTTTCAGAACACCAATGTGAAGGTTTCCTTGAAGGATATGTTCTTACTGGACGTCACGGTTTCTTTGCATCATACGAATCATTCCTTAGAGTTGTTGACTCAATGCTTACACAACACATGAAATGAGTTGCAAAAGCAAGAAAAGTTCATTGAAGAAATGACTACCCATCACTTAACGTTATTGCTACATCAACAGCATTCCAACAAGACCACAACGGATATACTCACCAAGATCCAGGACTTTTAGGACACTTAGCAGATAAAAAACCTGAACTTATTAGAGAATACTTACCTGCTGACTCTAACACACTACTTGCTGTTTTAGACAAAACATTAACAGAAAGAGATGTAATTAACCTTATTGTTGCTTCAAAACAACCAAGAGAACAATGATTTAGTGTAGAAGAAGCTAGAGAACTTGTTGAAAAAGGACTTAAAGTTGTTGACTGAGCATCAACATGTTCAATGAATGAAGAACCAGATTTAGTTCTTGTTTCATCAGGTACAGAACCAACACTTGAACTTTTAGCTACTGCAGAATACTTAAACAAACAATATCCAACACTTAAAATTAGATTTGTTAACGTTGTTGATTTATTAAGATTAAGAAATCCTAAACACGATCCACGTGGACTTAGTGATGAAGAATTTGATGCAATCTTTACAAAAGATAAACCAGTTGTTTTCGCATTCCACGGATTTGAAGGATTAATTAGAGATATTTTCTTTGATCGTCACAATCACAACCTTTACCCACACGGATATAGAGAAAATGGTGATATTACAACAGCATTTGACATTCGTTTAATGAGCGATATGGATAGATACCACATGTCACAAACAGCAGCAAAAGCTGTATACGGTGATAAAGCAGCTGATTTTGTAAAACTTATGGATGATAAAATTAAATACCACAAAGAATACATTCAATCAGTAGGTATTGATGAAGATGAAGTAAGATTCTGAAAATGAGAAGGATTGAAAAAATAATTCAATTTAATTAGTACCCAAAACTAGCTATTTATTAGCTAGTTTTTTATACTAAATTTATTTTCATATATTAATTACTCCTATGTTTCCCAGTAGTAGCATAATAAAAATCAGGTAATATTACTTACCTGATTTTTTTAATTTTAAATAAGCAGCTTGTGCAATCATCGCACCATTATCAGTAGCATATTTTAAGGAAGGAATAATTGTATTAGAATGTAATTTTACAAATTCCTCCCTAAGTTCACTATTTGCCGATACACCTCCACCTAAAACTAAAGTTTTCACTTCTGGATGCAACTCTAATGCTTTTCGAGTTTTTGAAATTAAATATTCAACCGCTACTTTTTGAAAGCTCGCAGCAAATTGTGCTTTATTAATAGTTTCATTTTTCATCTTAATTTTATTTACTGAATTTAAAACTTGGGTTTTTAAACCACTAAATGAAAAATCTAAAAGTTCTTCAGTGTGTGGTTTTGTAAAAGTTAAATATTCACCTTGGTACTCTTTTGAAATTTTGTCAATAATCGGTCCGCCTGGAAAACCTAAACCTATGCGAGAAGAAACTTTGTCAAAAGCTTCTCCAACTGCATCATCCAGTGTTTCGCCAATAATTTCTAATTCATCCACATCATTAGCTAAAATTAATTGAGTATGACCACCACTGACTAACAAACATAGAGCAGGGAAAAGAATTTTTTCCGTGATAGTTGCTGATAAAAAATGCCCATGTAAATGGTTTACTGCAATTAATGGTTTATTAATAACAAGAGCAAAAGCACTAGCAAACAAATACCCAACTTGTAATGTACCGATTAAACCAGGTTCTTTTGTATAGGCAATATAATCAAAAGTTTCAGGGTGATATTTCTCTAAAACTAGTTTTTGGATTAACGCAATATTTAATACATGCTCACGAGAAGCTAGTTCAGGTATTGTTCCACCAAATTGTTTAAAAATTTCAATTTGTGAAATAGTTCATAAATCTAATACTTTACCATCTTCTAAAACCGCAATAGAAGTATCATCGTGCGATGTTTCAATTCCTAAAATTCGCATTAATGACCTCCAATTTGTGGTTTTTTAATATAAAGCGGTTCAGCCTGCATAGCTAAAATTTCTTCAAAGCAATTTTTATAATTTGCAAAATTATTAATAATTGCTTGATAATCAATTTTCATAGCTACTTGCTCTGTTTCTAAAACTTGTATAGTATTTTCATCATAAAAAATATTTTTAGTTTCAAAACAATACTTCTTATTACCTTGAGCATCTAAAATTAACATTTCTAAATCAGGTTTTTGATTTTTCAGTAATTTAAAACTATTTGTAAAAAAAGTTTTTGCTCCCGTTAATAAGCTGATAGTTCTAAAATAAACTAGCGAACTACGAACTCCTGTAAAAAAACCTGGTCCTAAATTGGTATATAAACCTGTAATATCTTGCACTTTCAGTTTATTTTTATTTAAAAGCATTTCAAATTGTTCAGTAATTAATTGGACTTTCTTTTTGTAACCTTGCAAAAGAACTGAATCTAAAACTTTAAAATTATCATCAAACAAAATTAAAACAAAATCTTCAGTTGCAGTATCTAAATAAACGTTCATTATTTTTCCTCCACAAGTTCAAAAGCGTGCATCCCATCTTCTAGTAATCTAGCTTGAATTTTCAGATAATGTGGCAAATTACTTTTTAATAAATTAGCTCACTCGATTGCAACTATATTATCCTCAAAATAATCTTCAAATTCTTCTAAATCACCCTTATAGTTATATAAATCAATATGTACTAATCCATCGTATACTTTCATATAGTTAAAACTCGGAGAAGTAATTCTTTCTGTAATTCCTAATTGTTTTGCAAGTAATTTTACAAAAGTTGTTTTTCCTGCACCTAAGTCACCTTCAAGTAAAACAAACTGTTTTTCTTTAATTTTCGCCATTAATGTAGCAATAAAATTATCAAGTTCTGTAATTGAGTTAGTTATTAGTTTCATAAATTAAATAAAAAGCATAGTTTTAAAACAATGCTTTTTGACTTTCACTTAATTTTGGTAATTTAATAATTACAATCGCTTCTGGGCCTGTGTGCATCGCAATAACATTAGCTAAACTAGAAATATAAGGAACAATATTATACTTAGAAGTTAAATATTCAACATACTGACTAATTTCCAAGTTTCCTGAGTGTAAAATAACACAATCATAGTTTTCTATATCGGTTAAATTTTCAAACTTGCTGTCAATAACTTTTTGAATAGTTTTAGAAAAAATACGACCTTTACCTTCTTTTACTAAAGAACCATCTGTAAATTTAATCATCGGAACAATTTGAAGTAATTTTGCAAGAGTAGCTGCTGCAGGACTTAATCTCCCACCTTTAACTAAATAATCATTATATTTTGGAACTAATGTTACATCAATTTGATCATCTCATTTTTCAATTTGATTAGCAGCTTCTTCAAAAGAAAATCCCTTTTGAATCATGCTTTCAAATTCTTTTACTTTAAGAGAAATTAAATGAGCAACATAAACTGATTGGATTACACGGACATTAGCAAAATCCTTGGCTGCACTTTCAAGCATTGCAGCTTGACTTGATAAATATTTAGAGATAGGAAAAACTAAAACATAGTCATACTCTGATGATAACTTTTCAAAAGTATCTTGAGCTATGCCAATAGGTGTTGCTGATGTTTTTGCACTACCAGATTCTAAGTTATAATGATCAAATAAATTATCTGATGTAATATCAATTCCATCAGCTAATTTTTTATCATCAAAAAAAATCATTAATGGAATAAAAAATCAATTATTTTTTGTTGCTTCTTGCTTTGATAAACCAGCAGAAGAATCTACTACAATAGCTATTTTTAACATGTTTTTATTATATTATAAAAAAACGTTTTTGTTATAATATGTAATATGTTAATAGCAAATAATTTAAATACCTTTTTTCAAAATCATTCAATTATTTTTGTAGATTCAAAAATTAAAGCAACTAAACAAATTACCACTGATAAAGCTATCTTTTTTGTAGATGAAAATAATCAAATTCAATCAATAAACTGATTGGATAATAGTGTGTTAAAAATTTCAAAAGATCAAAAATATTTTAGCTTAAATTTAGAACAAGAAGAGATTGTGAAACAATATGCAAAAGAAAATAATTTAAGTTTAAACATTATTTCGCAATTTGTTTATGGAAGAATTTTATCTAGAAATGTGCACCCTAAAAGCGAAAAACTTTTTGTCTTAGAAGTTTTAATTGACACAAAAGAAAATAAAACTGTTACATTAGTAACAAATACTTTAGATTCACAAGAAGGAAAAGTAGTAGTATTAGCACGTCCTGGAGCTACAACATTTATGGGTACATCTGTTTTAACAGGTAAAGTTTTGGATGTTACTAGTGAGGGAATGCTAACAGGTTATAAAACACTTGGTAAAGAAAAAGAAGGTTTAATTTTTGGAACTGAAGAACAAATAGGAAAGGAATACCTAATCTAATGAATATCGTAGAAGAACTTAGAAGTCGTGGTGTTTTAAAAAACATTAGCAATGAAGAGAAATTGTTAGCTTTACCAGAAGGGACAGGTGTGTATGCTGGTTTTGATCCCACAGCAACAAGTCTGCACTTAGGTAACTACATTCAAATTGCTAATCTCCTTAGATTTAAAGAAAAAGGGTATAAAGTTTACGCTATTTTAGGTGGAGCCACAGGAATGATTGGTGATCCTTCATTTAAAGAAAGCGAAAGAAAGCTTTTAGATTCAGAAACATTATCAAAAAATAAAGAAAAAGTTAAAAATCAAATTGAAAGCTTTGGCTTGACAGTAATTGATAATTATGATTTTTACAAAGATATGAATGTTCTAGAATTTTTAAGAAATATTGGAAAATTAGTAAATATTAGTTATTTACTAGCTAAAGATAGCATTGCTTCTCGTATTCATAACGGTTTAAGTTTTACCGAATTTACTTATACCTTAATTCAAGGATATGACTTTTTAAAACTTTATCAAGATAATCAAATTTTTATTCAATTTGGTGGTTCTGATCAATGAGGTAATTTAACTACAGGTTTAGACATGATTGCATCAGTGGTGGGTGACAAACATAAAGCTGTTGCTCTAACATCTGATTTACTAACAGATACTAATGGTAAAAAGTTTGGTAAATCAACTGGTGGTGGTAGTTTATGATTAGATAAAGAAATGACTAAACCATACTCAATGTACCAATTCTTAATTAATCAACCAGATTCTCAGGTTGAAAAATTATTAAATTGATTAACATTTTTACCTATTGAACAAATTAATGAAATTATGGAAAAACATAATGCAAATTCTTCAGAAAGATTAGCACAAAAATCATTAGCATTTCATGTTATTAAGCAAGTCCATTCGGAACAAGATGCTATTTTAGCTCAAAAAGTAACAGAGTTGTTATTTAGTAAAAACAATGATTTATCAAGTTATACTATTGAAGACTTAGATTTTATTTCAAAAGAAATTCAATCTCTTACATTGCAAGCAAATCAAAATTTAATCGAACAATTAATATCTAACAAAGTTATTTCATCAAGACGTCAAGCTAGAGAATTTTTAGCAACTAATTCAATTAAAATAAACTACGAACCAATTACAGAAGAATTTTTATTAAACTCTAAATTATTCGAAAATAAATATGCTATTTTACACGTTGGAAAGAAAAACGTATACTGCATTAAAATTAAGTAAAAATGAGCTTAGCTCTTTTTTATTAAAAGAAAGGTAAATATGCTTGGATTTTTAGAAAAAAGATTTGAAAAAAGTTTAGCTAAAATGGCTAAGAAAACAATGCTTACAGAAGAAGATATCGCCGAAATCACACGTGAAGTAAAAATGGCACTTCTTGAGGCCGACGTTAACTTAAAAGTTGTTAAAAGCTTTATAACAAATGTTAAAGAAAAAGCTTTAGAGAGAGAGGTTATAGGAAAACTAAATCCATCTCAAATGATGGTTAAAATTTTTCATGAAGAATTAACTGCTATTTTAGGTGGACAAGTTAAAGAAATGAAAATTGATAAAAAACCTTACATTATTATGATGGCAGGATTGCAAGGTTCAGGAAAAACAACAACAACAGCTCGTTTAGCTTTTTACTTACGTAAAAAGAAACTGGTTCAAAAACCACTAGTTGTTGCAGCAGATATTTACCGTCCTGCGGCTGTCGATCAACTTGTTACACTTGCTAAAAGTATTCAAGTGGATTATTTTGAAATGGGCACCAATCATTCAGTAGAAGAAATTGTGCAAAATGCTTTAAAATTTGCGACTGAAAATGGAAATGATTTAATTCTTATCGATACTGCAGGTAGATTAAGTATTGATGAAAAATTAATGCAAGAATTAATTGAAGTTAAAAAAATAGCCAAACCTAGTGAAATTTTCTTTGTTGCCGATGCTCTTAGTGGACAAGACGTTATTAATGTTGCTCAAACTTTTAACGATAATTTGAAATTAACAGGGACAATTATCACCAAATTAGATTCAGATGCTCGTGGTGGTGCAGCTCTTAGCTTACGCCAAGTTTTAAATTTACCAATTCGTTTTATTGGAACAGGAGAAAAAGTTTCTAATCTTGATTTATTTTATCCAGAACGTATGGCAGACCGTATTTTAGGTATGGGTGACGTGCTTTCTCTTGTAGAAAAAGCTCAAGATGTCATTGATCAAGATAAAGCTCAATCAATGCTTGAAAGAATGTTTTCAGGTCAATATACTCTTGATGACTTAATGGAACAAATTAAACAAGTCAAAAATTTAGGTAAATTTTCTAAAATTTTAAAAATGTTACCAGGAAATCTAGCTGGTAAAGTTGATGAAGAACAAATTGATAAAGCAGAAGAAAAAATGAGAGTTTATCAAATCCTTATGTCTTCTATGACGATTAGAGAAAGAAAAAATCCAAAACTTTTAAAACAAGCTTCGCGTAAAGAAAGAATTTTAAAAGGAAGTGGTCGCTCAGCACAAGAATTTAACAAGCTATTAAATGATTTTGATGCAATGAGCAAAAAAATGAGTGAAATTGTGAAAAATGTTAAAGCTGGTAAAATGCCATCAGGTAGCGGCTTTGGTGGATTTTAGGTAAAATTGTAAAATTGTGGTAAAATAATTTTACATATGCCGTCATAGCTCAGCAGGTAGAGTATCTCCATGGTAAGGAGGTGGTCGCTGGTTCGAATCCAGTTGTCGGCACCATATCATTCATGACTAAAAAAGCGTAGTGCAATTAATTGTGCTACGCTTTTTATTATTTTAAATTTAGCAAAATAAAAAGTGCAAATTGCTTTGCACTAATTATTTCTAGTTATCATCATCCATTGCATCGTATGAAATATCATCAATTTCAAAGTGATTTAATTCTGTTTCGTAGTATTCTTCGTTTTCTTGAAGTAAATCTAAATCCATGATATCATCTGCATAAATTTGATTATCAAGAGTTGATAACTCTGGTAATAAATCTTTTTCAAAATATGTTTTCGGATCACGGATATCGTATTTTCCTTTTTCTTCAAATTTACTGTTTGTACCAGCAGGAATTTTGTGTCCAAGAATAATATTTTCTTTAAGACCTTCAAGATAGTCAACTCTTTTAGCAATAGAGCTGTTTACAAGAATTTTAGCTGTTTCTTGATATGAAGCAGCAGCTAAGAATGAATCACTAAGAAGTGGTGTTTGTTTAGCTCCACGGATTTTAACTTCACCAAAAGCAGGTTTTTTACCTTCAGCAAGTAATTTTCCATTTTCTTTTTGATAAACAAAAGTATCTACTAAGCTTCCAGTAAAGAAGTTTGAGTCTCCTGGATCAGTAATCATAATTTTTGATAACATTTGACGGATAATAATTTCAATATATTTATCTGAAATTGTAATACCTTGTAAACGGTATAAACGTTGAACTTCTTTAAGTAAGTAGTTTTGCACTGCACGAGTATCAGCAACAGATAAAAGTTCATTAAGAATAATTGGACCTTCAAAAATCTTTTGCCCTGGAACAACTCTGTCACCAACTTTTACTCTTAATTTTTGTGAAACTTTTCCGCTTTCAAAGATGTTTTCAACAGTATTAGAATCTTTCTTAGTTTCAATTTCAACGATTAAAACATCAGTATCTTTACCAGCTTTGTCTTTTGCTGATGAAATAGAAAGAACTTTACCATAAACTTTAGAAATAACAGCAGGACGTCCTCAAGGGAAATCGTAGGCATCGATTAATTCGATTAAACGACCAAATCCACCTGTAATATCTTCAACTCCGGCAACTCCTCCTGTATGGAATGTACGCATTGTAAGCTGTGTACCAGGTTCACCGATTGATTGAGCTGCAACAACTCCGACAGCTTCACCGATATTAACAATTCTGTTTGAGGCTAAATCTTTACCGTAACA
Source organism: Mycoplasma buteonis (assembly GCF_000733865.1). GTDB lineage: Bacteria > Bacillota_I > Bacilli_A > Mycoplasmatales > Metamycoplasmataceae > Mycoplasmopsis > Mycoplasmopsis buteonis. The sequence continues at coordinate 28,957 of NZ_JPOK01000005.1, read as the reverse complement.
ACGTTTACATACACCATTTTTAGTGTGACATGAAAGAACTGAACGAATTTCAACTTCCTTCATACCTAATTCATTGATAATTTGATCTGCAATTTCAGTAGTAATAAATGTATTAGCAGCAATAGCCACATTACCATTTGCATCTAAAATTGGTTTGTTAGTAAATCTACCTTCAATTCTTTCAGCCAATGATTCAATAACTGTATCAGTTTTAGTATCTTTAATATCTTTTACAACAAATCCAAAGTCACTTCCACAATCTTCCTCACGAATAACAATTCCTTGAGCAACGTCAACAAGTCTACGTGTTAAGTATCCTGACTTAGCTGTGTTAAGAGCTGTATCAGTAAGTCCTTTACGAGCACCGTGAGTTGATGAATAGAATTCATAAGCACTAAGACCATCAAGGAATGAAGACTTAACTGGAATTTCGACAGTACTACGAACCACACGGTCGTTTTCAGCATCGGCTTTTAAAACTTTGGTGTTATTTTGCATAAGTCCACGCATACCAGCTAGCTGAGTAAAGTTTGAAGAGTTACCACGAGCTCCTGAAGTGAACATCATAAATAGTGGGTTGTCTAAATCTGATTTTGTAACTTCTTTTAGATCCTTTTCAATTGAATCTTTTACTTCAGATCATTTTTTAATAACAAGGTTATAACGCTCATCGTCTGTTAAGAAACCACTTTCAAAGTAAGTTTTTAATTGTTCAATGTGTTCTTCACCTTTTTTGATTTTTTCTTTAGTTGTATTTAAGGTAGTAATATCATTCATTGAAATTGTTGTACCTGAAATAGTTGAGTATTTAAATCCTAAATTCTTAATTTTATCAAGAATAGAAGCAACATAGTTTGTGTATCCAAATCAAACTTTTGCAAGTGCTTTAGTGTATTGTTCTAATTCGAAACGAACACTATCTGATTGACTGTTTTTAGCATTATTGAAGCTAATTTCTGCAAAAGTACTTCTAATTAATTCAAAAATAATTTTAGCGTGTGAAGTTGGAATGACATCACCTTTGTAGTCAACTAATTCAGCACAATCTTCAAATTTATAATCATAGTTGCTTTGTGTAATAGTGTCAATAATTGATGCGATATCTTCCATATTAACAATAGCAACATATTTTTCATAAACCTTACGAACAATTTTTGCAATATCTTTTTTAGTTAATGCAATATTAACATCCATTTTTGCAATTTCTGCTCTAAAGTCTGCACCATAAGCAAGAGTATATCTATTTAAATCTTCTTCTGATGTATGAATCATTTCTTTTTCAACAACTTTTTCAGAACCATCTGGGTTTGTTTTATAAGTTTTTGAAACATATTTACCAAAAATAAATGGGAAATCAGTTGGAAATGCATTATTTAAAATTAATTTTCCAATTGTTGAAATTAAGTAAGGTTCATCTGTATTATTTGAAATTGATTCTTTATTTAAACTTGAAATTGGTAAAACAATTCTAGCGTGTAAATCAATATATCCGTTTTCGTAAGCTAACATTGCGTCATCAAATGAAGCATAATAATTTCCTTCACCTTTAACATTAGCTTTTTCAATTGTTAAATAGTATAACCCTAAAATCATATTTTGAGAAGGGTTAATAATTGGTTCTCCATCTTTTGGACCAAGAATATTTTTTGAAGCAAGCATTAATTCTTGTGCTTCTCTAACAGCTTGATCTGAAATTGGAACGTGAACAGCCATTTGGTCTCCATCGAAGTCGGCGTTAAAAGCTGTTGTTACTAATGGGTGTAATTTAATAGCTTTACCACGGATTAAAACTGGTTGGAAAGCTTGAATTGATAAACGGTGTAATGTAGGAGCACGGTTTAAAAGAACTGGGCGTCCGTCAATTGCTTTTTCTACATAAGGTCAAATAATTGGGTTTAAGTTTTCAATTAATTTTTTAGCTGATTTAACACTTGTAATGCCTTCTTCACCTTTAATTAATTCTTTAATAATTCAAGGTTCAAAAAGTTTAGCAGCCATATCACGAGGAATACCAACTTCGTGCATTCTTAATGTAGGTCCAACAACAATAACACTACGTCCTGAGTAGTCAACACGTTTCCCTAATAAGTTTTGACGGAAACGACCTTTTTTACCTGTTAAAGCATCAGAAATTGATTTTAAAGGGTGTGCATCTTTTGATGTAACAGGAGATGGTTTCTTTCTAGCGTTATCAATTAAAGCATCAACAGCTTCTTGAATCATACGATATTCATTTTGCTTAATAAGCATTGGAGCATCGGCTTCATTTCATTTTTCTAAACGATTATTTCTAATAATAATACGACGGTACAATTCGTTAACATCACTAGTTGAGTGTCTTCCACCATCTAATTGAACTAATGGACGTAAATCAGCAGGAATAACAGGTAAGTTGTAAATTAACATACTTGTAGGTTCTTGTCCTGATTTAATAAATGAGTTAATTACTGTAAGACGTTTATAAAGTTTTTGACGTTCTTGTAATTTAGTTGAAGTAAGTCCATCTTCTGTGCTTGAAGCATTAATAGCATCAATTTCAGCTTGAACGTTAGCAGCTTCTTCTTCTAAATTAATATTTTTAAGTAAGTATTCGATTGCTTTTGAACCTGTATCAATTTTTGCACTTGAATACTCATGAATGATTTCATTGTATTGATAAAAATCAATCCCGAAATCTTTACCAATTTTAGAAACAGCATATTCTCTAAGTTCGTCTAATGCCATTTTAATATCTTCATATTCTTCTGTGCCTTCTTCGTAGTTTTTAAGCATTTCTACTAAAGCATCTTGGTAAATTGTAGCAGCATCATTAATATCAATAATTGTATTTTTCTTTAGTGAAGTTAATTCACCGCTACTTAATACGATATGAGATTTATAGTAAATTAATTTTTCTAAATCAGCCTTAGTTACAACTTTATTTGAATCGTGAACTCTAAGACCTAATAATTTTGAAATGATTGAGTGATCGATTTTAAAGAATCAGAAGTGTACAACTGGGTTATGTAATTTAATGTGACCCATTCTACTTCTACGTGTGATTTTAGGTAAAATTTGTGGTTTATATTTTTCACAAGCAGGTGTTTTTCCACAAGTTGAGTTTTCATCGCTTTTCTTATATTTTGTTCCACAAAGAGGACATTTATAGTCAGTTGTAGGTCCGAAAATAAGCTCATCGAATAAACCATCTTTTTCAGGTTTATATGATTTATAATTAATAGTTTTTGGTTTTTTAACCTCACCATTAGATCAATCAAGAATATCTTGGTTAGTAGCTAATGAAAGAGTAATTTTATTAATTAATTGGCTAATTTCTTGCTCTTTATCATCTTTGAAATTATTCATAACTTTCTCCTCCTCCATCTAAGTATTGGAAAAGTTCCATTTCATCTTCTGATTCTGAACTTTCACTTTCTGAAATATCTAATTTCATTCCAAGTCCTTTAAGTTCATAACTAAGAACGTTGAATGATTCTGGAATACCAGGATTTGGTAATTCTTTTCCTGTTACTAAAGCACTATATAATGCATTACGTCCTGCAATATCGTCTGACTTATAGGTAAGAATTTCTTGAAGTACATTTGTTGCACCATATGATTCGATAGCTCATGTTTCCATTTCTCCAAATCTTTGTCCACCATTTTGAGACTTACCTCCAAGTGGTTGTTGTGTAATTAATGAGTATGGACCAACACTACGTGCGTGCATCTTATCATCAACCATGTGGTTAAGTTTAAGCATATACATAACTCCAACTGAAATTGGTTTATCAAATTTTCTACCTGTAATTGGATCGATTAATACTTGTTTACCTGATTTATTTAATCCGGCTTCTTCTAAAGCGGCTTCAATATCTGTCTTTTTAACTCCATCAAATGAAGGTGTAACAAATTTAACACCTAATTTTCTTGCTGACATACCAAGGTGTAATTCAAGAATTTGTCCAATATTCATACGTGAAGGAACACCTTGTGGGTTAAGCATTACATCAAGTGGTGTACCATCTTCTAAGTATGGCATATCTTCTTCAGGTAAAACGATTGAGATAACACCTTTGTTACCGTGACGTCCAGCAACCTTGTCACCAACTTTAATTTTACGTTTTTGTGCAATAGAAACTTTAACGATTTTGTCAATTCCTTCTTCAAGAACATCACCTTTGTCTCTTGAAAGGACTTCTACGTGAATAACTGTTCCGTTGTGTCCATTTTTAACTTTTAATGAAGTATCTTTTTTATTTGATGATCTTTGTTGTAAGATAGCCATCAATAATTTTTCTTCTTGTGAAGGGTTTTCTTCACCTTTTGGAGAAGTTCTACCAACTAAAATATCTCCTGGAACAACTTCTGAACCTACTCTAACAATTCCGTTTTCATCTAAATGTCTTAAAGCAAATTTTGAAACGTTAGGAATATCGTTAGTTAATTCATCATCACCAGCACGGCTGCTTCTGAATTGAATTGTTTGTTCTTCAATGTGGATTGATGTAAATACGTCATCTTTAACAAGACGTTCGTTAATGATAACAGCATCCTCAAAGTTATAACCATTTCATGTAGTAAATCCTACAAGTAAGTTTTTACCTAAAGCCATTTCACCATCTTTAAATGATGAACCATCTACAAGTAAGTCACCTTTTTCAACAAATTGACCAACTTGTACAATTGGACGTTGTTGAATTAATGTTCCTTGGTTACTTCTTTCAAAGTTTCTTAATGAATATTTGTCAGTTACACCTTTATCATTTTTAATATGAATTCTTGAACCATCTACATAAACAACTTCACCAGGTTTTTTAGCTGTAATGTTGTATGAAGAATATTTAGCAATATCAGATTCAATACCTGTAGCAACATAAGGTGCTTCAGCTTGTAAAAGAGGAACTGCTTGACGTTGCATGTTAGAACCCATAAGTGCACGGTTAGCATCGTCATTTTCTAAGAATGGAATAGCAGCGGCAGCTACCGAAACAATTTGTTTAGATGAAACCTCAATAAAGTCTACATCTTCTGGTTTAGCAATAATATAGTTGTAATCACGTCTAACTGTTAAAGTTGGTGAAACAATTCTATTTGTATCATCCACAAGAACTGATGATTGAGCAAATGAGTAACCAATTTCATCTGCAGCAGTTAAATATCTAACATCGTTGTAGTCAACAATACCATCATTTACTTTATAATATGGTGTTTTAAGGAAACCTAAATCATCTACTTTTGCAAATGTAGCATAGTTAAGAATAAGTCCGATGTTTGGTCCTTCAGGAGTTTCGATAGGACAAATTCTTCCGTAGTGAGTAGAGTGAACGTCACGAACCTCAAATTGAGCTGTATCACGGTTAAGACCTCCAGGCCCAAGTGATGTAACACGACGTTTATTTGAAACTTCAGCAAGTGGATTGATTTGATCCATAAATTGTGAAAGTTTTGAAGAGTTAAAGAATGTCTTCATTTGGTTTGTTACTAACTTATTATTTGTAACATTTTTAGCTGTAACTTTTTCAGCTTCTTTCGCACCCATTCTTTCACGAGTGGTTTTTTCTAACTTAGTTAAAGCTACAGAAAGTTGACCTTCGAGTAATTCACCAACAGAAACAATACGTTTGTTTGTAAGTGAATCCGGATCATCATCTTGCCCAATTCCTTCTGTTAAATTGAAGTAGTAATTAATTGCTGCAATAATGTCAGAAATTAATAAATGTTGTTCGACAGATTTTGGATCATTTCCAATAACAAGAACTGGTTCTTTATCTGCATTTTCCATCATTTTTCTTGTTGGATAAACTTTAACTTTAATAATTTTTGTTCTTTTCTTAAGATCTTTATTTGTATTAATTAATCTGTGATATACAAATTCAGGATCAATACCAGGAATATTTTCAGATGAAATTAAACCTAATTCAAAATGTTCTTGAATTTTTTTAGCAAGTTTAAAATCAATGAATGTACCTTTAGCAAAAGCAACTTCGTTGTTTTTAGTTTTTAAATCTTCCGCTAAGTATGTGTTAGTAATACGGTCTAAAAGAGAAAGCTTTTTATTAAGCATGTGACGACCAGTTACTGATAAGTTGTAACGTTTTTTATCAAATAAAATACCAGGAATTAATGATTTCTTAGCTTCATCTGAAATACGATCACCTTTTCTTAAACCTCTGAAAAGTTCTTCTTGACAAGCGTCAACCATTTCTTCATGTGATAATTCTGAATTTAAAATTAATTTGTCTTTTCTAAGAGTTTCTTCTAAAAGTTCACTTTTACCAAATAATTCTTCGATATTTTGAGCACTTAAACCAAATGACCCTAAAAATGTTGCTAAGTTAATATTTTTGTTTTTATCAACTTTAACTTTAACTGAGTCGATTGTTGAAGATGTAACTTTATGTGATACTTCTAATCAAGAACCAATTCTTGGTAAAATTTCTAATTTGTTGAAAAGGTCATCAGATTGTTTGTTACGAACTCCAAGTCCGTAGTAAGCACCTGGTGAACGAATTAACTGAGAAACAATAACTTTTTCAGAACCATTAATGATAAAACTTCCACCTGAAGTCATGTATGGAATTTCACCAATTAAAACTTCATCTAAACGAACCTCTCCTGTTTCTGTGATTTCTCTTTTTAAAGTTGCGTACACTTTAACACTAAAGTTAATACCTTTAGCTTTACATTTTTTAATTTCTTCGCTTTCGCTAGTAGATTTTTTAAAAGGTAATTCTAATCTAAGTGAATTTTTTAAATAATCTAGTCTAACTTGTTTATTAGCTGCTTCGATTGGATATACTTCTTGCAAGCATTCTTGAATTTTTTTATTAATAAAAAGTTCAAAACTCTCTTTACTTGTTGCAAGAATATCAAACAATGGAAGTGATTTTTTTGTAATTGAGTAATCTCTTCTTATTGTTTTAGGTCCAAACTTACGGTTAATGTATTTTTTTTGTTCCATAAACACCCTTCCTTATTTACATATTTAATAATATGTCTATAAAATGCATATATATTTTAGCAAAAAAGTTTTTTTTCGAAAGCAAACAGTTTAAAAAGTTTTTCTACCTAAAAAATAGGCATTTTAAGATTTTTTTTGAATTTTTCTAAAAAAATATGGAATAAAAAAATCTTGCACCATCAAGTTTTTATTTTTTAGTATACAGATATTTTAATTCTTAAAATTACTTAAAATTTTTACTTTATATTTGTTTTGTAAACAAAAAAACGAACTATATTAGTTCGTTCAACGTAAATTATCTTTTTGAAATTTTTTAGTCTTAATGAATAGGTAACTTAATTCCAAAGATATAAAAAGGATGATTGCAGGTAATAATAAAGGAACAATTTTTCCATATTGATTATACTTTGAATAACGACTAATAAGCTCATAAATACCGATACCAGACGGAATAAACATGCTGTAATTCATAGCATTCCGATATGTACCTTCTATTTCAAAAGACGCATTACCCAAGACAAATTTAAGTGCCTTTTTAAAGATAAAGTCTATATAAATCTTTCATTTACTTCATCCTAAATCTCTTAGGAGATTAATTTCTTTTGAAGAAATAGCATTAAAATGTTCATTAAATTGCTTAGCTAAACTTCTGAAGGTAGAAACAGCTAACGATAGCGTTAGTGCTGCATAAGTGGATAAAATAGGATTAAAAATAATGAAAAAAATAATTATTGGAATAGCTTTTATAAAGCTCAAAAGAAGTTTAAAAAGAAAAACTATTGATATATTATGTAGTTTATCTGCACAAAAAAAGGAATAAAAAGCAGCAGAAAAAAAACCAATAAATAAAACAATATAAACTTGAAAAGCTATTTTAATATAAATTAAATAAACTTTTGGATCATTTGTAATTTCACTAAAATCTAACTTAAAAAAAGTTCCAAAAAATTCACTAAAACCATTTTGATTAAAAATATAACTTGAATCAAATAGAATATGCATAAAACCATATAAGCTATAGAAAAGTGAAAATAAAAATAAAACTATTTTAATTATTTGTTTATGACGATAAATTGATCACTTAGATTTTTGTGGTAAATTATATTTATTTTCTCTAAATAAAAAATTATTAAAAGTATATAAAATAGCCTCAATAAAGAAAACTAGTAGCATAATGTATAAAATAGTAATTCCTAAATATTTCATATCTTCTATTTTTGTGAAGGTGTGAAAAAAGTCGCCTATACCAAAAATACCAACAATACCTAAAATTGCACTTCATCTTACGTTTGATTCAATTCCTAGTAAAAAATTCATTAGTAATTTATTTTTATTAGGTAAAAATAAATATTTATAAAAAGCAATTAGTTTAGACTCACCAAGTAAAACAGATAAGTAAAATTTTTTAAAACTACTATTTTCTATAATTTCAACAAAATAACGATGCAACCAAAGTCAAGTAAATCAAAAATAAACAGAAAAAGCAATTATTTTTTGTGAACCCAATATTTTTTGAAACATTGTAAGAAATATTAAAATCGGAAACGATCTAAGTATTAAAATTAAAATTCTGGTTGTATAAATCAAAATTTTGTGCTGGAAAATTCGAGGAACAGAAAAAAAAGCAGTAATTAAAGCTATGAAAAAGCTAAATGCTGTAGCACTAAAAATAATTTCTATTGTTTCAAATAATTTTTTTAAATTTCAAATTCACAAATTATCATTTGGGTTGTTTAAATAATCTCATTTAAAAGCGAATAAATTTCGGATAATTTCAAAACTTTTACTAAATAAATTAATATGTATTTGAAAAAATTGTAAATATCAAATACCAAATAAAAAAATAATAATAGAAAATGAAATAAAAATAAATCTTTTTCTATTTATTTGCTTGATTTTATTAATCAAAATAATTAATTATTTCATTAATTTCGAAATTATCTTTACTATAAATTTTTTGAATTTGACCATTTTTAATAGCGACTAAATAATCACAATATTTTATAGCTAAATCTAAATCATGTATAGACATCAAAAAAGTTTTTTGCTTTTCTTTAACTAATTTACTCAATTCTTTTAAAGCTAAGTCACTATAATATACATCTAAATTGCTTGTTGGCTCATCAGCTAAAATAAGCTGTGAATTATTCAAGAAAGCAAATAATAAATTAAATCTTTGTTTTTGTCCACTCGACAAATTTTGCATTGGAGTAAATAAAAGCTCTTTTATTTCAAAAATATCTAATCATTTTTCTAAATTTTCTTTATTTTCAGCACTCAATAATCTAAAAAATTTATAAAAAATGTTTTTATAATTATTAAATTTTCATAAGAAATTATGATAAAAATCATATTCTTCTAAAATAAGATTTTCTTGATCTAAAAAAACAATACTTTTTTTATACTTTTTTAAATCTTTTTTTGAAGACTTACGGTTAAGTTCGACATCATTAATGGTTATTTGACCGGAATGAATTAAATTTGTGTTAAAGCATGATTTTAAAAGTGTCGTTTTTCCACACCCGCTTTTGCCAATAAAACCAATAATTGAGCCGCTAGAAAAACTAAAATTTAAATTTTCTAAAACTATGTCTTTGTCATTATAAGATAAATTTACGTTTAAAAAATTAACCATATTAACCTAATGTTTCGTTTAATTTATTTCAAAAATCATTATCATTATCATAAAATTCGTAAGAATTGAATCCTTCCGAAGGTCCTCAATCATCTTCACCTTTTTTAGACAACTCAATTAAAGCATCAACAATAATTTTTGCATCTGATTTTGTAATTCTATTAGATGCAACTCCCACATTATAAGGCAACGGATCAGTTAAAGTTAAGAAAAATAAACTTTCTCCAGGTCTAGATTCACCTGGCTTAAATAACTTACCATTAACTGTTTTGTTATATCCATAAAATCCCTCATTTTCGAGAAAAATATGTATTTTTAAGTTTTCAGTATCATTAAGGTTTTTTAATTTGCTTTGTCTAATAAAGTTTTTGTATTGATCATTATTTTTTAAAGCTAAAAATGATGAGAAGGTTGCTCCAAAATGTTTTTTCATTAACTTTTCAGGTAATAAATATTTACTTCCTGATGTTGGAGAACCAATTGCAATCCCATAAGATAAAAATTCAGTTAAATTTTTATCATTTCAAGCTTTAATAATTTTAGCCTTGATTTCATCTGTAGCAGAAATAACAAATAAACCACGTTGATAATCAACTAAAGAGAATACTTCTTTATCATTTTCTTTATGAACATCATAAGCATTAGTATAGATTGAACCATTTCAATTTGTATCACCTCATGTTTCATATGGTGGTGTACTAAAAACAGCAAATTCATTTTGTGCAGACTTAACAAGTGCACTACCATTTGGTTCACTAGAGTAAGTTGCTTGAGGATTTTCTCCAGCAAATTTATTTGTTAAAGTTTGTAAAATAACACTAATTCCACTCTTATCTAGTTCATTTTTGGTATTAAAAAGAGAACCCGAAGATAAAAGACCAAAATCTATTTCATTTTTTTCGATTCTAGTTTTTGTATTATTGTAATCATCACTGCTTCCAAAACTAACTTCTACCTTTGCTTTTGAACCGTTTTTAGCAAGTGCATCATTGAAAAGCTTTTCATATTTTGTTTTTCAAATAGTTTTATCTTTTTTGCTATTACTAATTAATTCAAGTTTGTAGATTTTTGAAGATTGATTATCACAAGCAGCAGAAACCACAACAGGTAAAATTGATAATGGAATCAATAAAGCTGTGCTTTTAAAAAATTTTTGTAATTTTTTCATAAAAAAATTCCCTCCAAATTGGACAGGAAAGGGAAAGACTCGCTCCGCTAGAATTACCTAGATCAGCTGATAAGAGTATTTCTCAACCTACTAAAAAAAAGTAAGTACCTCTGTCCTTACTTTAAATTATATAGTTAAACTTAAAAAGTTTCATTAATATTTTCATCAACTGCATCATTTTCAATTTCTTCGGTATTATTTTTAAGTTCTTCTAAAAGTTCTTTTTCTTTTTTATTTAGGTTATCTTTTGAAATGTCAAATTCTAATTCAAATTCATAATCGTTAAAAATGCTTTCAAAATCATCAATAATATTTGTGCTAGTTTTTGAAATATAATCAGCATGACTAAACTCATTATTTTGAATTTGATTGCTATAATCATTTCACTTTTGAAATTGATTTAAAGAAGCATATACATAATGATTGCTATCTATTTCAAAAATATCATCATAAATAAATAAATTTGTTTCCCTAGAATCAGGTATTAAATATTTTTTACTTCTAATAAGAGAAATAACACTTGGATGTTTTGGTTCACCTAGCACTCTGCAAACTTGTCCACCTTCAACAAGTGAATAATTATTAAAGAAATGTACTTTTTCAAAATTACCTTTAATTAATCCAAGGTGATGGGTTACGAATACAAAATTAAAATTGTATTTTTTAGAAATTTTAAATAAAACTCTTAAAAATTCCAATCTAATTTCTAGAGGAATATTTTTGTTATTGTCTTTAACAAAAAGTAAATCTGTTTCTGATAAAACATGTTTCATCAGTTTAATTTTAGCTTTATCAACTATTTTTAGCTTTTTATAAGGAATTAAATAACTATTTTTCTGAATGGAAATACTTTCTACTGTATCGATAAATTTTAAGATGTTTTTATAAATAGTTAGTATTTTAGGTGAAGCAGAAATTTTAGAAATAGTGAAGTTAGCTAAAATTGAAGTTACATCTGTCATTCATCTTGATTCAGATAAAAAATTAAAATGCTCACGAAGAGATTCAAAAGTTTCTTCTTCATAAAAAATATTAGAATGAGTTTTCGCTAAATCAGAAATTTGAGTTTTTAACTTGCTTATTTCGTTATAAAGGTTTTTTAAACTATTATTTAATCTTCTAATTTTAATTTCTTTGCTCTTTAATAAACTATTAAATAATTTTTTTTCACTAAATTTAGATCATTCTAATTCTGCCTGTGCCATTTTGATCTGTTGTTCAAAACGACGCATTTTTAAAGAGTTCTTACTATTAGCAACTTTCTGAAAATTCAATTTGCTTAATTTTTTAATTTCCTTTTCAAAAAACTGTATTTTTTGTTCAATTTCAATTTTGCTTTCTTTAGATTCATTTAAGTAAGAATCTATTTTAAAACTAAATTCATATTTGACTAGTTTACGTATTTTTTTTAAGACTTGTAATGATTGATCAATTTTTCTAAATCTAAATGATTCATTAACAAAAATTTTAATTTCAGAATTTAAATGTTCATTTAACTCTCATATTTTAGATGCTGATAAATATAATAAATCATATCTATTACACATTAAAAGCTTATATACTTTTCGCTTAATAAGAACATCTTTATATGTTTCAAAATATTCAGGAGATGTTGGATTTAAGTTTTTAAGTTTAAAATTTAAAATATGAATTTCATTTTTGACTGAATTCATAATGAAAGAAAGTAAATGCGACGCTTTAACTTTAGTATTTTTCTGGAAATCTAAATAAAAATCTTTCTCAATTTTTAGTTTTTTAATTTTGAAATCATTATCAACCTTATTAATTGAACTATTGTTAATTTTATTCATATAATAAAGTTTTAACTGACCATCTTTAATAGTTTGTTTTTGCAAAATAGTATTACTGAATTCATAATTTTTTAATAATTGTTCATGATTATCTTTCAGAGATTGAAAAAAATCCATAAAAACAGCAAAAATGTCATTTTGATAATTTTCACCAATTTCATCAAGTAAAACTAGGTTATTATGAAACTCTAATTTATCAGTTAATATTTCTGGAGATGCTAGTTTTTTAGATAAAATTCTAGCTTCTTTTATATTGTTTTGATTTATATCAATAATTTTTTGAGAATATTTAGAAATAATGTTGTAAAGTGTATTTTTTGTTGCTATTTCAAAATCTTTAAAAAGTAAATTAACTTCTGAAAGCAGCTTATCACTATCTGGTATTGAAATAGTATTGTTTCAAATATCAAACAAAGGAATTTCTTTATCAACTTCATCTGTAACTTCTAGGATATCAAAAACAGCTATTTTTTTTAAAATTTCATTTTTGTCAATAATAACTTTAGTTTCTATATCATGATCTTCTTCATCTTTTTTAGTGTATGCTAGCGTTACACTAGAATCATTATTAATTGCATTTCAAAGTGCATCAAAAGTTAAAATATTATTTTGATTATTTATGTATAAAGCGGTTTTTTCATTGCAGTTAAAATTTAAAAATGGAACACTAATATATTCTGTTTTTCCTAAATAATCTACTGGTGCAAAAATATTTTTAATAGTTAATAAACTTTTATTTTTTTTCATTTCCACCTCTAGTATTTTAAATGTTCATTTTTATTAATTAATTTTGACACAATTAAATAAGAATAATAAATAACAAACATGTTAAACCATATTTTAATTGGCGAACTTAGAATGTGTTGTGAAATTCAAAAGAAGAATTGTTCTTTACCGCCACTACCACCTGAAAGCGTAATCATATCTCCATATGACAAAATAGGTAAATTTATTAATTCTAAAAAAGCTGAAAAAACAATAATTGGAACTAAAACTGTATATCTTTCTAATTTCAAGGTAAAACGACCAATTATAATGAAAACAATCATAGCAAGTAATCCAGCATTCATTAAAATAGTAAGCACTTTTTTGCTTTTAACAAGAGAATTTACTAAATCACTTTCTGTGACAGATAAAGATATATAAGTTAAAATAATAACTAAAATAATACTTAAAAAGACAACTCCGTTAACTAAAGAAATATTGGCAAGCAATTTTTGTGAATTAGAAGGAGTGATAAATTTTTGCTTATTATATAAAGAAATTAATTTAATTTTAATTTCTTCAGCAGTAATATTATTATTTGATGCTATTGCATTTTTATATTTATTAACATATAAATGAATTTTCATTTTATTTTTTGCAAGTCTATACTCTGTGGAAAAAGCACGATTAGTGAATTGCATAAAATAGTAACCAAAAATACCAGCAACTATTCCGTTCATCGCTACAGCTAAAGTATAAACTGGTGAATATCCTGCCGGCGGAATAAATAATAATGATAAAAGATCGCTAACAACTCCAACAAAAAATCCAACAAATGGTCCAAAAATAAAACCAGCTATTTTTACTGGTAAACCAATAAAAGCTATTTTATAAGAAGACAAGGTGATCAAGGGAACAATTTGCGCAGAAACTACTGTAAAAGCAACTGAAATAGCTATTAAAATAGCCACAAATGCCATTTTACGAATTGTTCATTTAGGAAATAATTTTATATTTATAAATTCAAATTTGTGTTTCACGCTCTCTCCCTTATTTACTTTAATTTTATATTATTTTATTCTTATTTATCCAATAAAATAGCATGAATATTTTAGAAAGAACTTACAATAATATAAAATAAAAATCTGCTGATTAAACAAAATTAAAAATCAAAATAATAAATAATAAGTACTTAAGCACTATTGTGAAAAATAATTCATTGAAAATTTCGAAAGCTAGTGAAATTGCAGTTGATACTTATATAACAACCAAAATATTTACAAATAATTTTGAGCGAAAATAATAATGATTTTAAAAATTTGAAAGATTATTTATTAAAGCAATCTATTTTTTATAATAGTAATTTAAATAATAAAAATATAATAGTGGACATTAAACATGATATTGACTGAATCTTTAAAAACAAGCATACAAATCAACATTTTTTAGTCCAAATCAAACACAACTATCATCATAATACAAAAAAATTTTAGATATTAATCACAAGTTTTTAAAAACTTATGCTTATTTATTTAAACAATTTGTCAAATTCAAAAGAAATAGAATCAATTTTTAGAAAATATATTTCTAAAATATTAAATTAAATAGTGCATAAACATAAAAAGCTGACAAGGTTGCTGTCAGCTCTTTTTATTGTTTGGTTGTTTTAATCAGAAATGATTTTTCCAGAAATCCTGTTTCTATTTAAATCAATTCCTGTAATTTGTGCCCTAATTACTTGACTAGGATAATAATAATCAAAAATACTGTCATTTGTTTGTAGATTTAAATCCGAAATGTGAATGAATAAGCTTTGTTTAATACCTATATAAACAAAAATACCAAAATCAGTAATATTTTCAACTGTTCCAGATACTAAATCACCTAGTTTTAAATCTTCAACATTTAAGAGTTCATCTTTTAATAAAAATCCTTGTTTATTGGTTTCAAAATTTTTCACAGGATTTGATAAAGCCTTTAAAATAAGTTCTATTTCATAATAGTTTGAATTATATTTGTTGATAAGTTCTTCTACATTTAAACTTAAATTTTTAATTCCATCTTCACTTGGATTCAGTTTTTCATTCTTAATAATTTTATTAGCTAAATCATATGATTCAGGGTGAATAAAAGTTTTATCTAAAAAATTATCAGAATTAAAAATTCTTAAAAAACCAATTGCTTGCTCATAAGTTTTAGGTCCTAAACCAGGAACTTTTTTAATTTGTTCTCTATTTAAAAAACTTCCATTTTCTTTACGAAAGGCAACAATTTTTTCAGCCTGCTTAGAAGAAATACCTGAAATATATTCCAAAATAGATTTAGTAGCAGTATTAATATCAACTCCTACCGTATTAACTACCTTTTCAACTTTGAAAGTTAAGTAGTTATCTAATTCTTTTTCGTTTAAATCATGTTGGTATTGACCTACTCCGATAGATTTAGGTTCGATTTTAACTAATTCATTTAAAGGATCTAAAAATTTTCTACCAATATTAATTGCACTTCTTTCTTCGACACTTAAATTCGGAAATTCCTCGATGGCAACTTTTGAAGCAGAATAAACTGAAGCTCCAACTTCTGATACAATTGCATATTTTACTTTTAAATTATTTGTTTTAATTAACTTAGCAATAAATTGTTCAGTTTCACGAGATGCAGTACCATTACCAATAACTATAATATCAATTTTATGTGCTAAAATCATTTTATAAACAATTTCGGCAGCTTTTTTTATTTCAAATTTAGGTGCATTCGGATAAATTTTTGCAATCTCAAGTACATCACCATTTTGGTTTAAAGCAGCTAATTTACATCCATTGACAAAAGCAGGGTCGATGGCTAGAATATTATGACCTTGAAGAGCCGGTGCAAAAAGTAATTTTTCTACTGAGTTTGCAAAAATTAAAATTGCATTTTTTTCAGCTTTTTCAAATAAATCATTGAAAATTTCTCGCTCAACACTAGGTTGAATTAATCTTTTGAAGGCATCTTCAGCAGGTAGTTTTAAATTAGCATGATTCTTATTTGTTTTATCTAAACGACGAAGTAATAAAGTGATAAGTTTTTCAGCTGAGTATTCAAAATCTAATTTTAAAATTTTTAATTTTACACCTCGATTAATTGCTAAAACATTGTGATTTTTAATATAACGTATTGGAATTTGATATTCATAATAATTTTTAAATTTTTCTTGCTCATCGACAGCAGATTTTTTAAAAGAAGTTTTTAAAATACCAAAACGATTAATATTTTCTTTAATTTCTTCTCTTAATTTAAAATCTTGTGAAATTCACTGTGCTATGATGTAATTTGCTTGTTCTAAAGCAAACTCAACAGTTGTTACATCTTTATTTAAGTACTTTTGAGCTTCTATTAGAGGGTTAAAATTAATGTTTTTATTGCTAAAAATAACCTTAGCTAAAGGTTCTAAACCTAATTCAATTGCAGCTGTTGCTTTAGTAACTTTACCCACCTTAAAAGGTTCATAAAGAGCTTCTAGTTCACTTTTAGTTTTTACATTAACTATTTTTTCTTTCAAAACATCTGTTAACAGTTTCTTTTCAGCTAATATTTGTAAAATACTATTTTTACGCTCGTCTAACTCATAAGAATATTTATAAAGTGTTTCTATTTGATAAATTTGTTCTTCATCTAAACCGCCAGTTAAGTCTTTACGGTAACGAGAAATGAAAGGAACTGTATTTTTATCTTCTAAAAGATCTAAAACTATATTCACTTGCTTTTCTGTTATTCTTAAGTGCTGAGCTACTTTTTTTATTACATTTGGATTCATAACTACCTTTCAACTATTTTTTGAAATTCATTTTTTTCCTTTTTGCTTGTTACTCTAAAATTATTCATGGCATTTTTAATAATTTTGGGTTTGCAGTTAATATTTTTATTTTGCTTGCTATATAAATAAAAGTTTTTTATAACACTTTCTAA
This sequence comes from Mycoplasma buteonis, assembly GCF_000733865.1. Classification (GTDB taxonomy): domain Bacteria; phylum Bacillota_I; class Bacilli_A; order Mycoplasmatales; family Metamycoplasmataceae; genus Mycoplasmopsis; species Mycoplasmopsis buteonis. Next base: position 11,747 of record NZ_JPOK01000005.1, on the reverse strand, counting down.
ATCTTGCATATTAGCTAAAACAACATGGTTTGGAACATTAGTTAAATTATTTTTTAAATCATCCGGGAAAACTATTAATGAAGCAATAGGAACTGTGCTTCCTATAATTTTAGCAATATGATTCATGTGACGTTCATTTTGAATCACTGGATTTTTAAATTCCACATTTTTAATGCCATTTTTAGTTTGTGAGCTTAGCATTACACTTTGGCTATTTCCAAAACCACTTAGTATTCCGTGATATGATTTAACTTCAACCACAACTACTAAGTTTTGAAAAATTAAAAAACCATCAATTTCAAAGTATTTATTATCATATTTATAAATATCACCACCAAATCAAGTAATTTTTTTATTTTTCGTTATTCTCTTTAATTCCAAATTAACTTGATTTTCAAACTCAAATCCACTTTTTAAAGCTTTATTTTTGTTTATTTTGCTTAAAAAGTAAAGAACTATTCAACTGCAAATTAGCAAAAGAAAAATACAAATCATAATAACTGTAATAATAATGTGATTATTCATTTAACATCCTTTTAATTAGTTTAACAAATTATTCAGTAAAAATAAAAACATGAAGTTATTTCATGTTTTTATTTTTATCTGAAGGTTTTTCCATGTTTAATGCTTTGTAATTTTTATAAGAAATAACTTTTACAACAAATGGGTTTACCAATGTTTTTGTTAAACCTTGTACAAATGCGTAAAAAATTGGTGCAAGTAAGTCAGCAATAACCATAATTATAGAAGCTGAAACCACACTTTTTCAGGCTACTGAAGTTTGTTCAACAGCTTGTGAAATTTCTCCAAAGCCTAAATTTTTATAATTCTTCATAGCAAAATAATGTGTTAAATCAGTATCACCTGTATGAAACATAAGAGTAGGTAATTGTTGAGCTAAACCTCTAGCTGGATTAATAGCTGCCGAACCACCTAAAATACCCATTCAAACTGACATTGAAATAATGAACATAATCATTAAATCACGATATTTCCCGTTAATATTAGGAGAAAAAATTGGGAAAAGTAAAATAGATGTCATTACAAGTTCTACAAAAAAGATTCATGCAGTACCTGAAGCAATTGATGGTGTTGTTTCTGTTTCGAAAGCTTTATGAGCAGCTGAAATAGCATCAATTGGAGCATTAGCAATAACACCTTCTGGAGCAGTAGCGTGACCTACTAAATAAATAATGCAGGCTGCAACTATAGCTCCTAAAAATTGAATAATAATTTTATAAGTTGTATAGTAACCATTGTTTGTACCATTAATATAACGATATAAACTTACAGATGGGTTTAAATCACAACTTCAACGTAAAAATATAAATAAACACAATCCTACAACAATAAATCCTGCGTAAAATCCAACGATAATTGGATGCAATAAAAATTCTTCAATAACTAATGGTTTGTCAGTTGAACCTGCCACATAAATACTTAAACCAGCAAGTCCTAAAGAAATAAAAATTGTTCCGATGAATTCAGAAATACCGTGAATGATTCATGTACGTAAATCTTTAGGTTTTTCAGCATTCATTCTTCTTGCTTGAGTTAAATTGAAAAATGAGAAAAAGCTTCTAAAAAAAGCTGAAAAATCACTTGTATTATTCTGTTTATATTTAATATTCTTATCCATTTTTAATTTTTCCGTTCTCCATTAATTTGAGTGCATTATCAAATACACCGTTTGCTGCGTTATCAGCATTTTCTAATGTAGCTTTAGCTATTTGAGTTAACGCAAGATCTGTTAAATAAGCTTGGTGTGATGTTACAAGAACATTATCCATTTCAATTAATTCTTTTCAATCTGGATCAAGCGCTTTTAAATCATCAATTCTTGCTGAAACGTCTTCGTAAAATCTACCTTCTTCTCTTTCAAGAACATCTGTAGCTAATCCACGAATTTTACCTGATTTTAATCCTTTAATAACAGCTTTAATATCCATTGTTTCACCTCTAGCTGTATTAATTAAAATCATCCCTTCTTTCATTGCGTTAACTGCAGCATCGTCAATTAAATATCTTGTTGAAGGCAATAAAGGACAGTGAATTGAAATAAAGTCACTTTCTTTTAATAATTCAGTAAGTGAAGCTCATTCAAAACCGAATTTTTCGGCTGTTTGTGGGAAATTTTCTTGAGCAAAAGCATCAAATACTAAAACTCTTGCACCTGTAGCCTTAGCAAGTTTAATAAAAGTTTGACCAATTTTACCTGAACCAATAACTCCGATTGTAGAGTTTCCGACACATTTACCGTCTAGTCCATTTAGTGAGAAATTGTATTTTTGAACTCTATCGTGTGCTTTATATAAGTTTCTATTTAAACTAAGTAATCCTGCAAATGCAAATTCACCAATACTTTCAGCTGAATAGTTGAAAATTCTAAAAACTTCAATTCCTAATTCATTTGCTTTTGCAACATCAATTTTGTTGTAACCCATTGATCTTTGGAATCAATATTTAACACCCATTTTTTTAAGAACTTCTAAAATAACTTTATCACCATATGTATTAACAAAACCTGAAACAGCATCAAAACCTTTTGCTAAGTGAGCTGTATTTAAAGTTAAATTTTCTTTAAAGTAAACGATTTCGTGTCTTCCTTCATTATACTTATCAAAGTATTTAACATCATAATCTTTTGTATCAAAAAAAGCAATTTTCATAAAATATTCTCCTGTTGCTCTAGTGTTTTTTGTTTTGTCTTAATTATATTATTTTTTAATTTCTACATAGCATAGATATTATGTAATGCAAAAAAATGTGGAGTTAATTCCCTACTTTTTATAAGTATTATTTTTTTAGTTTATTTTTTGTTCATATTTTAAATTTTTATAAATAATCAATGGAGAAAAACATGAAAAACATATTACTATATTTATCCGATACATTACGTGGAAATAACAAAGAAATTTATGAATTTTTAAGTTCTGAATATCAAGTTAATAAAAGTAGCATTGAAGAAATTCAAAATAAATATAAGGAATCAGGGACAAATTTTATTACCGTATTAAATAATGAGTATCCAGAAGATTTATTCCAAAATAAAATACCTCCATTTGTTATTTATTACAAAGGTAATATTAGACTTTTAAATACAAAAAACAAATTTTTAATTTGCAACGAAATTAACAATGATAAAACTGACTATTTTATTCAAACAAGATTAAATTTCGGAATTCAACCCTTTACGCTAGTTATTACAGATTTTAAAAAAGTACATGATAAAATCTTAGAAAGATATAGTGGAATACCTTACAAAAGAAAAATATTTATACACTGTGAAAGCTTAGAAAATGTAAACTTAGTTACTGATGAACAAAAAGAATCTGAATTACATTTAAGTTTGTATCCATTAAATTCACACCCTAAAAAAGCCTACTTTAAACAAAGCAACTATTTATTAGCAGCTGTTGCTGATGCTTTAATCATTGTTTCAAGCAACGAGAACACAAAGATACAAGGTTTAGTAAATGCTTTTTTAAGTTATGGGAAAGAAATTTACTGTTTCCCAGGACTAGATATAAATGATGGTAATACTCAATTTTTAAGAGAAGGCGCTAAATTAATAACTAAATTAGTCGAAATACAATAAAAAAATGCGCTAAATTAGCGCATTATTATTTATTTTGTTTTTTCTGGGTATACAGAAACAAACTTTCTGTTTCTTCTGCTTTCGTATTTTACGTATCCATCGATTTTTGAGAATAAAGTATCGTCTCCACCACGTCCAACATTTACACCTGGGAAAATTTTAGTTCCTCTTTGACGATAAATGATTGAACCTGCTGTACAGTATTGTCCGTCACCTAATTTAGCACCTAGTCTTTTTGAGTGTGAATCACGACCATTTCTGGTAGATCCACCGGCTTTGGTATGTGCCATTTTCTAATTACCCTTGAATTCCTGTAATTTTTACACGTGTATATGGTTGACGGTGTCCAAGTTTTCTCTTGTGAGTTGACTTAGCGTTGTGACGATAAACAATAATTTTTTTAGCTTTCCCTTGTTTTTCGATGATACCTGTAACTAAAGCATTTTCTAAGAAAGGTCTTCCGATTTTGTCATCAACAAGTAAAACTTTATCAAATTTTACTTCTTGTCCTTCTTCACCATCGATTTTTTCGATGAAAATTGTTTGACCTTCTTTAACTAAAAGTTGTTTTCCACCCGCTTCGATAATTGCTAACATGCAATACCTCCATAAGTGGCTCGTCTTTAAGGTGACAAATAATGTACTTTAAAACCTTTTTAGAACGGTTACTCGAAGTAACTTCTTTATTATAATTCTTTTTCAAAAAAAATAAAATTTTTTACTCAAATGTTGTGAAGGTATCGATAGTACTTTTTGATGTTTTGTCAGTTAATTGTCATTTATAACCTACAGTTTTATCCTTAATTTCTCCTTGTGGTGACATTGCAACTTTAATTAATCCTACAATTGGTGCTATTGCATTTGCCAAAGCTCCAATACTACTAATCAAAGCAACAGCTGAAAAACCAACCGTTATTCTTTCAAGATCTTTAATTTCTAATTTTTTAGCCTCTTCTAGTTTCATTTTATCCCTTAAATTATTTAATTTAATTTTAAGTATGTACAAAAAATAAACTAAAAACTAGGTATAAAACCTAGTTTATATTATTCAACAAATTGAGTACTAAATTTTCCGTTTACTTTTTCTACTTTTGATTGTGAAATTCAAATATTAGGATCAATTAATTTTAAATCATCAACTAAATTTCTTGATTCTAAAAGCAAGATAACAGTTTCGATTTTGTAATTATATTTGCCAGTATATCCTGATTTATATCTTACAATTCTGTAGCTATGTCAATAATTAATAAGATTGAAATAAGCAATGACTTTTTGAGGATCTTGAGAAATAATAGTTAATTTCATTTTTTTATATTTAGGATATAAAACATTAACAATTAAATTTGAAACCAATATGTAAGCAAAGGTTGATAATTCTCTCATACCAAAAATTTCATCATGCTCATTTGGTTTTATAAATGAATAAATAATTAAGAAAACAATAGCTGTAAAAATAGCAATTGTAGATAAAATGTTAGCAACACTTTTTTTACTTTTTGTTGAAAAGTAATAAGCAACAATGTCAGTGCCACCTGTTGAGCCACCAGCCTTTCAAGATAAAGCGATTCCCATACCGATAAACATAGCTCCTAGTGAACCATAAAGTAAAATAGGTCATGTTTTTCCTACGTGATATCAGTACGCTTGCAATTCAGAATTAGATAAATAATCAAAAGTGTTATTTGTATTTAAAATATTACGTATATTTAATAAATACTGATTAACACTTATTCTTTCAGAATCAAAAAGCGAAATTAATTCTGGATACATTGTATGTCAATCATGAATAATATTAGTTTGATAATCAGTAAGTTTATAAATTTTTTCTACAGTATTATTAGCAAGTTTTACATCAAAGCGAACTGGTTTATAAATATAATTTCGAACATCTTCGATATCTGCTGGAACTAGCAGAATTTTTTTAGATATAAATTCATGAACTGCATTTATATTTGTGAATAAAAAGTTAATAAAAATTTGACAAATCATAAATGCTAACGTTAACCACATAAAACTTGATTTGGATTTTTTTCAAAAAATAATAAATAAAGGTAAATTACACCCTAAGTAAATCAAAGCAAAATATTGTTTTAAACTAGGAAAGATATATTGCAAAATAGTAGGGATTCCAGTAATTCCGGAAGGAATTGTATCTGCTCTACTTAAAAAAACTTGAATACCAAAATTGAAAACAACTGCTGCTAAAAAAATTAGTAAAAATCTTTTTCAGTAGCGATTAAAAAAGATACTTGGTGTCAATTTAACTTTTTTATTATTTGCTAAATATTTACCCATTTTATATTTAAGTCTTTCAGTTTCTTTTTTAATTTCAAATTGTGAAATTTCTTCAGAAGACTTAGTAATTTCAACAACTTCATTTTTATTAAAAACAGCATCCATAACTGTATTAGAATCGCTTTTTCTATATTTATTTAAATGTCATGTTTTATATTTTTCTAAGATATGTTTATCGGTATAATTTAGTCTTTTTCTCTTGAAAGTTTTATCTAAGTTTTTGTTTTCGTTCATATCAAAAATTTTACATTAAAATAAAAATTTAATTATCTGAAAAATAAAAAAACAAAGACGATTGCTTTGTTTTAAATATTTTTAATATCTACAGTTTGTTTTTCTTTTCTTTTATTTCTAATTTCTAAAACAGATGATCCTACACTCACGATAATAAATAAAGCAACAGAAAAGAAAATTGTAAAATCAGCAAAATTAAAAGTTCCTACTGTTTTTTGTTTTCAATTTTCGAATGCTGGTGAATAAAATATATCTTTTACATACCCTAAGTAAATAAATCGATCTAGTGCATTACCTAAACTTCCTGCCATTAATAATGAAAAGGCAACAACATAAAAGAAACGAATTTTTTTATGAACTAAAAACATAGGTACTAGCAATGCAATAAAGCAAAGTAATAAACTTAAAGTTTGAATTAAAGCATAAACATCTCAAGTTTCAGGTAAAACAGTAACCCCTTTGTGTCAAACATATCTAATTCCAAAAAGTCCACTACCATGCTGATCGCCATTATAAATTTTAGAAATAGGTCAAATTGATTCTGCATTATCTTCACTATGATTCTCAAAAACGTTTACTGGGTGATCTCATAAATAAGTTTTAGTTAGTTGATCAATTAAAATAAACACAATAAAAACAACAAAAAAGATTAAATAATTAATTAATATTTCTTTTCAGTATTTTTTAAAATGAGCTAAAATTTTTTGCTGTCATCTTTTTTGTAATTTAAATATTAAATTATTGTTTTTCATTTTCTAAAGACTTAAGTTCATCAACTACTTCAAAACATAATTCACAAAGATCATCTTTTAAAGTTCCTATTTCAAAATGATTTCAACATCTTAAACATTTTTCTGAATCAAATTTTTCTAAAATCAATTCAGAAAAACTATCAGAAACCTCTACTTTACCTACCATTAAAAGTAATTTTAAATCTAATTTGCTTAAAAAACCACTTAATCTAGGAATTTTTAAACTAAGTTCATTTGAACGTTTAACCAAACCAGCTTTTATTTGTTTTTCAATAAGAATATTAACTTGATCTCTTAAATCAAAAAATTCTTTAAATTGACTAAAAATGTTTTCGTCATTTTTAGAAATTGAATATTCTGCGAATGTTTCAAACATAATTGATTTGAACTGACTTTCAGGAGCAAAAAATTTGTATGCTTCCTCGCTTGTTGTAGGTAAAATAGGAGCTAAAGCTAATAATAAAAATTGTGTAATTTCATATAAATTATTAATTACCATTAATCTTTCTTTATCAGTAAGTTTACGTACATATAAAATATCTTTAGTAACTGATAAATAAAAACTAGATAATTCAACAACAAAATTATTTAATAATTTAACAACTGTTAAAAATTTATATTCCTCATAAGCTTGGAAAACTTCTTTTGCAAGTTTTTTGTACTGAATATTAATAAACTTATGAATTCCTTCGTACTCTAATTTAGAATCAAAAACATGACCTTGAATATTACCTAGTAAAAACTTAATTGTATTTCTTAATTTACGATAAATTTCTGTATTTTGATCCAAAATTTCTTCTGAAATAGAAACATCATTCGTGTAATCGCTATTAGCTGCTCATAATCTCAAGATATCAGCACCTCTTTTTGAAACAACCTCTTGAGGTGTAACTACATTACCTTTAGATTTAGACATTTTTTCACCTTTTCCATCAAGAACAAATCCGTGTGAAATTAAACGTTTATAAGGTGAAACTCCTTTAAAAGCAACAGCATTAATAATAGATGAATTAAATCATCCTCTGTATTGATCTACACCTTCTAAATATATATCATATGGTAAATTTAAATTTTCATCTATATCAGCAGCCACAGATGATACTCCCGAATCAAATCAAACATCCATAATATCCATTTCACGTGTATAACCTAAGTTACGATATTTTTCAGGTAAAAGTTCATCTGTTTCTTTTTCTCATCAAACATCTGTACCATATTTAGAAACTAGATTAATAACGTAATCAAAAATATCTTCTTTAATTACCGGTTCCTTATTTTGATCATAGAAAATGATTATAGGTACTCCTCAAGTTCTTTGACGAGAAATAGTTCAATCATGACGATTTTCAATCATTTGAATCATTCTATTTTTAGCTCAATCTGGATAAGTTGAAACTTCATTTTTCAACTGGCTTAAAATTTGATCTCTAATTTTATCTATAGAAACAAATCATTGTGGTGTACCACGAAAAATAACAGGTAAATGAGTTCTTCAGTCGTGTGGGTAAGAGTGCTTAAATCTTTCAAAAAATAATAAGTTTGTTCCTAAAAAATTAGAAATTTCTTTATTAGCATAATCATAAAAAAGATTATCAAATTTTGTATTTGTATTTTCTATATAACCTTTGTCACTAATATGCATAATCATATTTAATTTATATTTAAGACCGATTTGAAAGTCATCCTCTCCAAATAGAGGTGCAATATGAACAATACCTGTACCACTTTCTTCAGTAACATGATGTCCAATAACAATAGGAGCCGTATTATTTAAAATAGGTGTTTTATAAAGTACTTCACCTCTAAGTTCTTTACCGTAAAAGCTATCAACTACTTCATAGCCCTCTCATTTAACTTTAGATAAAAATGTTTCAAATAAGCTTTTAGCAAGAATATAACGTTGATTATTAAATAAAACAACAATATATTCAATTTCACTTCCAAGAGCTGCTCCTGCATTTGCTATTAATGTTCAAGGAGTAGTTGTTCAAATAATAATTTTATCTTCTGGTTTAATTTTTGAAAATTCAGATGACACGATATCAAAAGCAACATAAATTGAAGGACTAACAACATCTTGATATTCCACTTCTGCTTCGGCTAGCGCACTTTGACTACTTGGAGATCAATAAACTGGTTTAAGCCCTTTATAAACCAAACCATCTAAACACATTTTTTTAAAAACTTTAAGTTGTTTAGCTTCATATTTTTTGTCTAAAGTTACATATGTTTTCGAAAAATCTGAAAAAAGTTGTAAGGTTTGAAATTCTTTTTTTTGTGACTCCACTTGTTTCAAAGCATATTTAGCAGCTTTTTTTCTTAAAATAATTGGATTTATTTCATCTTTATTTAATTGTGCTTCAACTAAAAATTTATGTTCAATTGGTAATCCATGAGTGTCTCAACCAGGAACATATGGAGAGTAAAAACCTTTAAGTGTTTTATATCTTACTATAATATCTTTTAAAATTTTATTTAAAGCATGACCAACATGAATATTCCCGTTTGCATATGGAGGACCATCATGCAAAATAAATTTTGGATTATCTTGATTTTTCTTCAATACTTCTTGATATACATTGTTATTTAATCATTCTTTGCGATATAAAGGTTCTTTTTGCGTTAAATTAGCACGCATGTCAAATTTTGTATTTGGCATATTTAATGTTTTTTTTAAATCCATAAAAACTCCTATTTACCTATAAAAGGTTCATTTATAACAGTAATAATTGAAACTCCATTTGGTTTATGGCAATGTCCATAATGACAAATTTCGGTATCTCCAATAATGATTTGTTTAAAAATATTTAAATGATACTCTCTTGTAAGTTCAATTTTACGATCATCTGTTTTTCATAAATATTTAAAAGTAACTTCTTTACTTGTGTTACTAAAAGCAATTTCTATTAATTTTCCAAATAAAAAAATTTTTTTGTTATTAAAATTAAATTCTTTTTGAAATTCGGTTCATAATATTTTATTTTGTATCCATAAATCTTCAATTGTATACTTAGAAAGTTCTTCATATGAAATATCAACAAATATTGGTTTAAATTGCAAATGAATATTATTTAAAATTTTAGCCATTTCATTGTATGTTTTTATTTCAATTTTATTTTTATCAACACAAGAAACAGAAAGTAATGGCACTGTACTTATAACAGATAAAGAAATTAATATTTTTTTAAACATTTTAAAATTATACAAAAATTACTCTATTTTATTAAGTTAAACCTAACAAAATAGAGTAATTTATGGTGGCCCCGGCAGGAATCGAACCAGCGACACACAGAGCTTCAATCTGTTGCTCTACCAACTGAGCTACAGGGCCATAATGGCGGTCCAGACGGGGATCGAACCCGCGTTCTCCTCCGTGACAGGGAGGCGTATTAAACCACTTTACCACTGGACCATTTGGTTGCGGAGGCAGGACTTGAACCTACGACCTTCGGGTTATGAGCCCGACGAGCTACCGACTGCTCCACTCCGCTATATAAGTCTATTAAGTTAAGCACCTGCATAGTTCTTTTTTTCATGGCGGGTGATGAGGGATTTGAACCCCCGCGGGCCGTGAAGCCCCTGCTAGTTTTCAAGACTAGTCCCTTCAGCCACTTGGGTAATCACCCATGGTGGACCCAACAGGATTCGAACCTGTAACCGACCGGTTATGAGCCGGTTGCTCTAACCGTTGAGCTATAGGTCCAAATTATATTAGCTCAAAATAATAGATATGGTAGCACCGAAGAGAGTCGAACTCTTGACCTTCCGGGTATGAACCGGATGCTCTAACCAACTGAGCTACAGTGCCATAAAAATGGTGGAGAGTATGGGATTCGAACCCACCACCTCCTGCGTGCAAGGCAGGCGCTCTAGCCAAATGAGCTAACCCCCCATTAAATGGTGAAGAAGACAGGATTTGAACCTGCGACCACTACAGCCCAAATGTAGTGCTCTACCAAGCTGAGCTACTTCTCCACAAACTTATTTACATAAGCTTTACTATTATATTACTTTTTTGACAAAAATCAAAAAATATTTTTTATTTATTACTTTTGCTTTAATAGTATAACATATTTTTAAAAAATGTCAATAAAAAAATAAAAAAAATGCCCTCTTGGGCTTAGTTTTTTGAAAACTGAATAGTAATAATAATTTATTAAAATGTCTGAATATACATCTTAACTTTTAAACCTATCAATTTATTAGTAATGGTCAGCTAAATGTATTGCTACACGTACACTTCCATCCTATCAACCTCGTCGTCTACAAGGAATTTCAAGGGAATACTTATCTCTGAGGAGGCTTCCCACTTAGATGCTTTCAGCGGTTATCCTTTCCGTACTTAGCTACCCAGCTATGCTTCTGGCGAAACAACTGGAACACCAGCGGTACGTCCACTCCGGTCCTCTCGTACTAAGAGCAGCTCTCATCAATATTCCAACGCCCACATCAGATAGGGACCGAACTGTCTCACGACGTTCTGAACCCAGCTCGCGTACCGCTTTAATTGGCGAACAGCCAAACCCTTGGAACCGACTCCAGCTCCAGGATGCGATGAGCCGACATCGAGGTGCCAAACCTTGCCGTCGATGTGATCTCTTGGGCAAGATAAGCCTGTTATCCCCAGGGTAACTTTTATCCGTTGAGCGACTACCGTTCCATAACGTATAGCCGGATCACTAAGTCCTGCTTTCGCACCTGCTCGACTTGTAAGTCTCGCAGTCAAGCACACTTCTACCTTTGCGCTCTACATACGGTTTCTGACCGTATTGAGTGTACCTTTGAACGCCTCCGTTACCTTTTAGGAGGCGACCGCCCCAGTCAAACTACCCACCACGCACTGTCTCCCCTCCGGATAACGGAGGCAG
>NZ_JPOK01000004.1 GCF_000733865.1 Mycoplasma buteonis | reverse complement strand
GTTTCGCCAGAAGCATAGCTGGGTAGCTAAGTACGGAAAGGATAACCGCTGAAAGCATCTAAGTGGGAAGCCTCCTCAGAGATAAGTATTCCCTTGAAATTCCTTGTAGACGACGAGGTTGATAGGATGGAAGTGTACGTGTAGCAATACATTTAGATGACCATTACTAATAAATTGATAGGTTTAAAAGTTAAGATGTATATTTAGACATTTTAATAAATTATTATTACTATTCAGTTTTCAAAAAACTAAGCCCAAGAGGGCATTTTTTTTATTTTATTTTTGTTGATATTTGATATCATTAATCTATGAAAAAAATAGTACAAGCAAAAGTAGAAATTCAAAAAAATTCAAGAATTAAGTACGAATTTAATCGTAAAACAAACCAAATTGAAGTTGATCGCATTTTAAGAGGTGATTTTGTTTATCCATGTAATTATGGTTTCATTCCTGAAGCATTAGATTGAGATGGTGATGAATTGGATGTGTTAATTTACTCACCTGAAACATTTATTCCTGGTGTTGCAGTTAATGTAAGAATCATTGGTGCTATGAAAATGATTGATGATGGAGAAACTGATACAAAATTAATTGGTGTTCACGCTGATGATTACAGATTAGATAATATAAATTCTTTAAATGAACTCCCAGAACCATTTTTAGATTCTGTTAAAACATTTTTCAGCACATACAAAAACTGAAAACGTCCTGGAATTACAATTGTTGATGGATTTGAAGATGTTGAATGAGCAATTAAAGAATATAATGAGTGTGTAGAACTTATGGAAAAATATGGTTCTTTACCTAAAAAAGAATTTATCGAAAAAATGCAAAAAGAACATCCAGAAAAATACTTATAAATCAATTGAGAAAAAATACAAAAAGTTAAAAAAATACTTTTTTAAGCGGTTTTTCCGCTTCTTTTTTTTTTTTTTTTTTGAACCGTTTTTTTTTTAATGAAATATAATTTTAATACAAATGAAAATTTTAAAAATTTTTAAGATTTTTGAAAATAAAAGGTAGATATGATTAAAGCAAAAAAAATGATTAAAGCAAAAAAAAGAAAAATAATTAAAAGCACAATTATTTTAAGTTCTTCCTTAGTGGCAATTTCAACTATTAGTGGGTTAGTTTATTTTTCACGGCAAAAAAGTGATTTAGCACGTAAATCTAGTTTAGATAACCGTGAAGCAAAATCAGTTTTATCAAATAAAATTAATATTGTTATTGATCCAAGATATAACTCTGCATCTGATATTAATACACCAGTTAAAGATTTAGTTACAACTATTCAGTTTGTACATAATAATAAAGTTATTAAATCTAAAGATTTTATTACTCCAAGCGACCAAAAAGTTAGTTTTAATTTAAAAGACGAATTACCAAAAGATTATCAATTAGATACTGAGTATCATCAAGGTTTCCAAGACATAGTTGTTGAACCTGGTAAAGTTAATATAATTCATGTTACTCCAATTGTTAAGGTTTTAAAAACAAGTTTTCAATTTATTAATAATAATCAAAACATTGGAAATCCAATTATTGTAGAGTTAAAAGAAAATGATAAATTTGATATTGCTAAATGAGTACCCAAAGGTTATAAATTACCAGATAATTACCAGTTCACTTATAAATTAGGTGAGCTGAATTTAATTCAGATTGAATTAGTTCACAAACAATTTACAACAACTTTAGAATTTCAAGATTTTGAAACTAAAAAAGTTATTCATACAAAAGATGTAAAAACAATGGATGATGAAAAAGTTAATCCAAGAAATTACATTCCTAATGGGTATGAATTTACTAAAAATAACCAACCACAAACTATTGAACCTTTAGAAGCTGGTAAAAAATATATTTATTATATTCAAAAAAGTGTTGTAGAGATTTTCACTACTATTAAATTTATAACTTCAGATCGAACTCCTATTAGTGAAAAAGTTTTTAAAACAGTTGGTGATCAAAAAATATCATTTGAACAAATTGATAATGCTAAACCAGAAGGTTATGATTTAGATCCTCAAAATGTTAAAGATATTCAAATGGGAAAAGTTAATGAAGTCATAGTTGATAAAATTAACAAAATTTTTAGAACTACATTCATTTTCAAATTACAAAATACTCAAGAAATTGTTGAACAAAAAATTGAAAGTTCATTCGAAAATAGTCCATTAGTACTTGAAAGCTTAGTTCCTCAAGGTTATCATTTAGCGGATAATTCTAATCGTGAAATTCAATACGATCAAGTAAATACTTATGAAGTTATTAAAGATGTAACAGAACAACCTAAAGAACCAGAAGTTCCCGAAATCACTCCAGTTGCACCTGAACCAGAACCTGAACCTCAACCTGCTCCAACTCCTATTGAAAAACCATCTGATACAAAACCAGATGATAGAGTTTCTGAAAGCAGAATTGCAAGTATTGTAAGTAGCGGTGGTTCAACAGTTAATGCTAATAGAAAAGGTCCTGATAAACCTTCAACTTTACCGAAAATTGACAATCCTCCTCTTGGTGGAAATAAATTAGAGCAAAATAGAGCTGCACTTAGAAGAAAAAAAGCAGTTATTAATAAGATTGCTTCTGGTAGTGAGGTATCTCTGGAAGATATTAAAGAACTTTTTGGTGAATATAGCCAAAATGAAGATTATTTAAAAAGTTATGTTACATACTTAAATTCTAATGGTAGTTTCAAAGATATAGGTTTCTTAGTTGTGTATGATAGAGAAATGACAAAAGAAGAAAAACGTCAAGCATTAAAAGCACAATTTGAAGCAGCTGAAAGAATAGCTGAAAGTGAATTTAAAGCTGGTCGTGAGTTACAACCGGTGTTATCAGCTGGAGGTATGTCATTTAACTTTGGATATTCTGATAAACATAAAAATCCAAGTCTTGTTAACATTATTAATAATAATAAAAATCGTGCATTCGGTGTTGAAGACGTTGAGTATGAACGTAATGGTTCTCAAATGCTAACTGGTGATTACTATGGATGAACAAAAAATGATGTGTCAAGTACATATAGCTCATCAATTGGTACTCCTAATGGATATTCAGACTACTCTGGAAAACAATTTATTTCCGGTGGCGGAATTCAAGTTTATCAATATAATCCAAATTCAGATAATAAATATGGACAAACACAAGGAAGTCAAAAAGTTGCTCGTGTAGATGCTTCTAACCCGCAAGGTGTTGCTAATATTCTGAAATTACTTAGACAGCATAGTGACATTACTGGTGTTTACATTTCAAATATTGGAACAAATAATAAAGAACAAGACATTACAAACATTTTAACTGGTTTACCAAGCTCTATTAACAAAGTAACCTTACTTTTTGATACACAAAAAATGTATGGTATTTCAGCTTTACGTAATTTACACTTAGACCAAGCAGAATTAATTACAACAATTAAAAATATTGATGATAATATTGGTGAAAGACCAAATTCATACAATTATGGTTGAGGAATTGATCCAATTGCTTTTGAAAATACAAAACATGTTTCATATGATTACAATAACACAAATAGTTTTGGATCACAAGGTTCATCACAAATTCAAGTAGGTCCAATTATCTTTAACGTAATTCGTCCAGATAAAGGTTCAGATGTAAATACTGTTAATAAGGCGTTTGATTTAGCTTTAAATGTTCATAAGGATTGAAAAGTATTTAATGGTAATTTTGGTGATCAAGGATACCCAACTAAGATTGATTTATCATTAACAAATCTTAAATCATTAAGCGGTATAAATATACATGGTTATGCTTTCAAAACAATTAAATTACCTTCATCAGGAACAACTTTTGATTTAAACATTTCTGAACTTGGAGCAAGTCAATACAGTAGTATTTTATATGACTGAGGTCCAAATGATAAACCAAGAATTTTATTCGGTGATCGTCGTACAAGTAAGGTACATTTACATGGAACAATTAATGACTTTAGCGGTCCATTTAATAGAGAATTACAAGGCCTTTTAACAGGTCTTAAAAATAATGCTGATGTAAATACAATTATTGTTGATAATGATGATGTATCTAGAGTTCTTACAAAATCACCTGCATGAGATTCAAGTTTCAAAATTATAGTTGGTGGTAATAATACAGGAGGAATTGACTTTGACTAATTCACAAACTTTAAAAGTAAAAAAACAAACAAAGTCTAACCGTTTTTCATTTTCGGTTTTATCAAAAATATTTTTACTTTGTCTTTTCTTTGCACTAACTTTATTTATTAGTTTAACACTAAAAAATTATATTGGTGCCGGTACAAATAGTGAAGTTTACTTAGGTTTTGCTCGTCTATTTGATATGACTAATTTAGCAATTCGTGCAAGAAATTTTGCTATTTTACTAAATTTTATTTGCTTATACGCAGTGATAGCTCTAGCTCTTTTTAGTGCCTATCATTCCTTTTCGCAAGGATATCCATTTTGAAAAACAATAGCTCTAAATATTACATATTTACTACTTACTGCTTTAGCAATTGTTTTTCTTGTTTTAAAACCTATAAATTATCAAACAAATGTCAAAAGTTTATTAATCGCTCCTGCTTTATTACTTATTACTTTTATTATTCGTTTTGTTGTTAATTTATCTGAATATTTAATTCGTAGAAAAAAATCTCCTGCTTTTGGATTTAAAAATGTAAGTCCAATTTTAGCTAGTGCAATGTTTTTACTTTCAGCACTTGTTGGATTCTTACTTTTACTATTGTTAATCCAAAATGCAAAAATTGGTTCTAACGGAAATTCAAAACCAAACATTGATGATTTATTTAATAAATCTAATCAATTCTACTCAAAATTAGATCGTGCTTTTAACACTATTTATCCATTATCATACGTTTATCTTTTTATCGTAGTTGCTTACTTTTTTGTTGCGCTTGTATTTTTACTAACTCCATACTTTAAACAATCAAAACAAATACAAAAGTCATTGTTTACTAATTTAGTTGTTTTTGCTTTAACATTCTTTTTAGCGATGTTTGTGTATATTTGAGCAAATATTGGGACACTATCAAAAATTACTGGTGTTGTGTTTAATTTAAAAATTCAATACATAGCTTTTAGTGTTTTAATAGCCATTAGTTTACTTTTATCTCTAGGATTATTTGTTGTTTTAAAGGTTGCTAAAAAACTAAAATTAAGTAATAATGTTTTCCAATTTATTTATTTCATTTTTGTTGTTTTATTACTCATTGCATCATTTGTAGTTCGGGTTTTAAATTTTGATCGAATTAATAATTATGTAGCTATTTTAAATCTTTTTGTATTTATTATCGCTATGTCTATTACTTACTTTGTAATGACACCACAAAAATTTAAAAATTGAATTTTAATTCTTATTTTAGGAACAATTTTTATTTCTTTATCAGGATTTTTCCTTGTGGTAGATTTAAAAATGATTGAACAAGATAATCCGATTTTATCTTCAGTTTTTGTAGTTCTTAACATCAGTGACTTATTCGTTATTTTTACCCTTGTATTAGCACTAGTTTTTGAACTAATTCAAATTACAAAATGATTAAGAGCTTTATTTATTGTAAAAAAATACAATAAGAAAAAACAAACAATTGAACAAGCTAAGGAGCTTCAATATGAAAATTAAAAATAATAATTCTAAAACAAACGGTAATAACCCAAAAGAATTAGAATACCAAAACCAAATTTTTCAAAATTATGAATTAGCAAAACAAAATTCAAATTTTTTAAGTCATCAAGCTTTTTTAAATCAATTTATGTTAGCTAACAATTACTCTATGGCAAATGAAAATTGAAATAATCTTTACAATGAGGCTTTAAAAACTTTACAATCAAAAAATGAATTAATTTTCGATAATTTTGTTTTAACATTCACACGCGATTTACGTTTTAGTTTAACAGATTTAGTTCCTGATTTAGCTGATCATACAAATGCAAAAATTCAATCATTTGCTTTTAATAATGCTAGTGATAATCAGCAAGCTAAAATACTTAGAAACTTTAATTCATTGTTAAATGAATTATTAAACAAAGGGATTGTTTTAGAACTATTTCCACACTATATTCTTAGTTTTGATAAAGTAGCTAATAAATACACAATTTTATTTAGCAAAGAAGTTATTTAAGAATGCATATTAGAAAAATTAAAGCGAAATTTAATTCGCTATCAAAAATTATTAAAATTGTGGAATCAAATAAAAATATTACCTTAATTAATATTTTAAAATTATCAAAACAAATTAGTTTTTATTTTGAACGTGCTAATCAAACAAAAACTGTTATTGAAACTATTCAAAAAAATTATGCTGTTGATTCAGTGTTTTTACAAAATAATCAAGCTGGTTTTTTCTCTAGCTTAAAAAGTAAAAATACCACACCAACTATTTGGGTGTATGTTACTGAAGAAGAACAATATAGCACAAACTCATATTTTAAACACGAACAAAACATACTTGCAGAATTAAAGAAAAACGATAAGTTTATTGCTATTGGTGAACGTGCATGTAATTTTGTTAAAAATCAAAATTTAACAACAATATATAGCGAAAACTTTAATGATGTTGTTAAATTGTCACATAACTTGCCATTAGTGCTGCAAACTGAAATTTTACAAAAAGGATTTGCTAACATTCGTTTTGTTATTAACTCTTCTAAAATTAAAAGTAAATATCTTGATGTTTTACCATTAAGTGCGTTGAATTTTAATCTAAACGTTAAAGATTACAAATTAGAAGAAAAAATTGATGTTAAAAAATTAAAAGTTTATCCAGATGTTCAATCATTTATTGAATCTGAAATTGCTTCATATTTAACTTACATTTCTTTAACATTGCTTAGTGAATCGGCTTTAATTAATCAAAAATATAAATTAGTTGCTGAAAATCAAAAGATTAATGATTTAGAAAAAAAACAAAAACAATTAAAACTTGCAATGAACCGTGCTAGAAGAGAACAAGAAGTTGAGAATATGTCTTTATTAAGTAAAAAGAAAGATTTACTTCACGAGTAGGTATTATGACTAAAATTAAATTTACTTCACATAATTTAGAAGTTACTCGCATGCAAATTGAAAAATTAGAAATTAATACAGATTTTTCAGATCGTTGAGTTACTTTCAAAAAAAACTCAGTCGCAAGCTATAAACAAGTATTTTTAAAACTGATTTTAACAAACAAAAAAACAATTTACTTAATTTTAGACAATACTTTTTTAACATACGTTGATGAAGTTATTTCGGTTCGTTATAATGGTGAATTAGTTCAATATGTTCAAAATACTAAACAAAAAGAAAAATTAGAAATTATTAATCAAAAATTAAAAAAATTAAAACAAGAAATTAAATTACATCAAGCTTATTATGATTTAAATATTAATAATTTAGATTTGGTGGAAATGCAAAAACTTAAACATAAATTATTTGTTTATGAAGCTATTAGTAGTTTCTCATTAGAAAGGTTGCTAGATGAAAAAAATTAATAAAATTGTAGCACTTGGAATTGCTACTCCAGTTCTTACGTCTTCAACTTTATTAGCTAGTGCTGCACCTGGTGAAACGAATGATACTTCTGACGAGAATTCCAATTCTGGTAAATTAGATCCTAATTTTAGCTCTTTTAAAAGTAAAACTGATCTTCTGTTATCAGACGGTTTAGAAAAATTAATTGATGGTAAAATAACAGAATATCGTGAAACAGCAGGTAATTTAATTAAATTCAGTGAACAAAACAATAAAAATGATCGTCAAGAATTAGTTGATGCTGTTTATTACCAAAAAGTTGCTGATTATTTAGAACATAACAAAGCAGAAATTTTAAAAGATCCTGAAAAGTATGGTTTATATATTGTAGCTCCTTATGTTTGATCTACCTCAAAACAAGTTAAAACAGGAACTGTTGTTTTTAAAGATAAAGCTTATAACAATATTAAAATCGGTATTACAAAAGAATCTAACTATTCAGCAGAATTTCTGAAAAAAGAAAATGTGTATGGTACAAAAGTTAATGACTATAACGAAAAAAATGTTGAAAATAATGTTACTAAATATTTAACTCGTCTAAGCAAACAATTCAATGATGTCTTTTTAAATAAAATTGATGTTCCTAGATTAAAAATTTACTCTGAAGATAATGCTGCCG
This sequence comes from Mycoplasma buteonis, assembly GCF_000733865.1. Classification (GTDB taxonomy): domain Bacteria; phylum Bacillota_I; class Bacilli_A; order Mycoplasmatales; family Metamycoplasmataceae; genus Mycoplasmopsis; species Mycoplasmopsis buteonis. The sequence goes on along the minus strand of NZ_JPOK01000004.1, from coordinate 192,393 downwards.
AGTTATCTCTAACAACTTTAAGTTTTGATAGTAATCACAATGGTTTTGAAATTTCAGTGCCAAAAAATTATGAAACTTGAAACGATTATATTCGTACCAAAATTTTTAATCGTTTTGTACCATTTGATTTAAATGCTAACCAAAGCATTCAAAAATCAGATGATCAAGAAATTCCAACACCACCAATTATTCCAGATGAACCTGTAGAAGATCCTATTTTAAAACAAGAAATCCAAAATATTCCAAGCTTACAACCAATTATTAAGTATGAATTTTATGATAGTTTTATTCCTTCGAAATATGATGAATTTATTGAACAATTAAAAACTAATCCAAGCACTTTGAATAATAAATTTTTATTCAATAACCCAATTTTAACTCGCTATGAATACTCAATTAAAGCTTTAAATAAAGAAAGCGATAAACTAGTTGCAACTGTAAGTATTACTGATAAATTAGATTTAACTCGTTCGAGAGAATATACACAAGAAATTTTAAAATTATCTTCACAATCTACAACTAAAAGTTTTGAAGCTTCAGTAAACTCATTACAAAAAACTTTTTTCAATTTTTATCAAGCATTAGGTATTGGTGAAAATATGAATTTTAAAGCTTTAGCCAATTCATCTTTAGCAGCCGTAGTATTTAATATGGTTGCAGAAGCACTGAAAACTACAACTGATTCAGAATTTCTTAAGCGTCAAATGAATTTAGCTGAAGTTAATAAAAATAGTGTTGAAACAGTTGAATTAAAAGAAAGTAGTGTTTATTACAAAGAAATAATGAATCTCTTCTTAGGTTCTTTAGAAAGAGTTGATTTAAAACAAGGGAAAATTTGATACAACTATTTTGATTATCTTGTTAATGCTTATTATGAATTAAATAAAGAATTTAAGACTTCTTTAAATGAAAAATCACGCAAAATTACGATTGAAAATAATTTCAAAACTTATCAATATGATCTTGAATATTTAGAAAAAGGTTTTGAGACATTACGAAATGATATTAATTTACTTAAAGGTTTAGTTAACTCTGCTAACTTCGATATTGCACAAAAATTTAATATTTATAACAGAATTGTTGCTCAAATTCAAAAAACTTTAATTAACTTAGCTTCTTTATCTACTGAAAAAGTACTAGATAAAAGTACACAAACGGTGACAAATGAGTACTTTGTCAAAGCATATCAAGAAATTAAAGAATTAAAACCAATTGCAGTTCCAACTAAGAAAAAGTCAATACTAATTGCTTTAGGTTCAATTTTCTTATTTATTGGTGTACTTTTTAGTGTTGTGTTAGCGATTTTTGCAACATTAAAGAAAAAAATTAAAATAAAAATGGATAAAAAACAAATATTTTTACTTGTAGGAATTTCGGTTATCATAATCTTAATTTCTATTATATTAATCGCATTAGGTTTAGGAGGATTATAATATGAAACAACCTATTATTACTGCGATTTTTGACTATGTAATTGAAATTTCTGGTAAATTTAATTACAAACAAAATCAAATTTTTAAAGTCAAAAATCAAGACACACTTATGTTAGTTATTTCAGCTACAGATGAAAAAGCATTCTGTTTAGCTGATCACAACCTTGGTCAACTTGCTGTTGGACTAGAAGTAGAAAGCATCCAAGCTTCTAATTTAGTACAAACACCAAAAAATGTTTTTGGGAAAATTATTGATGTCCAAAATAGAATTTTATTCGGAGAAAAAACTGAATTTAATTCATTTTATGATAATGAAAGCAAAATTTTTACTGCTAAAAATACATTATTAGATTACCAACCATTAACTGAACAACTTTATACAGGTTACATTTCAGTTGATTTACTTATCCCAATTGGAAAAGGACAACGTGAGTTAATTATTGGAGATCGTAAAACAGGTAAAACACATTTAGCTTTAAATACAATTATTAACCAAAAAGGTAAAAACGTTAAATGTATTTATGTAGCTATTGGACAACAACAAACACAAGTTGCTGAAGCGTATAAAATTTTAAAAGATAATGGTGCTCTTGATTACACATTTATTATTGATGCATCATCAAGTAATCCATATGATCAATATTTTGCTCCATATGTAGCAATGGCTCATGCTGAAAATATTTCATATCACGATGATGTTTTAATTGTGTTTGATAATTTAACAAATCACGCTAATATCGTACGGGAAATTGCTTTATTAATTAACAAACCAGTTGGAAAAGAAGCTTTCCCAGGAGATATGTTCTACATTCACTCTAGATTATTAGAAAGAAGTGGTAAATTTGTTGGACGTAAATCAATTACCGCTTTACCTATTTTACAAACCGTTGAAAATGACATTACTTCACTAGTTGCTTCAAATATTATTTCTATTACTGATGGTCAAATTGTTACAAATACAGATTTATTCGCTGCTGGTAAAGTACCTGCTATTAATATCGATTTATCAGTTAGTCGTATTGGTGGAAACGTACAAAAATCATATATAGCTAAAGTGGCTTCTGAAGTTGGAAAACTTTATAAATCATATAAAAGACAAATTAAACTCTCATCATTAAAATATGATTTAAATGATGAAACAGTAGCTTTAATTACTAACGGTGCTTTAGTTGAACAAATGTTCATTCAAAAAGGTATTTCAGCTTACACTGAAAAAGCTATGTTTTTAACTTCAAAATTAATTACTTGAGGTGTTCTTAAAGGAGTTACAAATATTCAGCTTGCTTTAACATTTATTGATCATTTAATTAAAAAAGATAGCTTAAGTCACCAAGTTTTTGAAAACTTATTAAATAACAAGCAAAATGATGATGAGCTAGCTAAAAACTTTTTTGCTTTTGCTCTTAGTCAATTTAGCAATCACAATGAGTTAAATTGAAAAATTGCATTAGAAGGTGAATTTGTTCCGCTAGATAAAAACTTAATTGCTAACATTTCACAAGAAATTATGGAGGAAAAATAATGATTGGAAAAATTTCTAAAATTTGAACTGATGTTGTTGAAGTTTATTTTGAAAATGACTTACCTAAAATTAATGATGTTTTAAAATCAGATAACGATCGAACTTTTTTACTTGTTAAAAAAATTGTTAGCAAAAATAACTTATTAGCAATTATTATTCAATCAGATGAAGAATTATCTGTTAACCAAACAATTTATAGTACAGGTAGCTCATTTTTAGTACCAGTTGGTAAAGATGCTAAAGGTAATGTTTTTAATGTTTTAGGACAATCGTTAAATCCAGATAGTCAAGCAATTAAAAAGACTGTTGAAATGGATTCAACAATCATTCCTAATGTAGATTATGCTTTTGAACCTACTATCATGCAAACAGGAATTAAAGCTATTGACTTCTTTATCCCAATTCTAAAAGGTTCAAAAATTGGTATCTTTGGTGGAGCCGGAGTTGGTAAAACTGTTTTAATGAAAGAAATTATTTTCAACCTTTCTCAAACTCAAGAACGTACATCTTCAATTTTCATTGGAGCTGGTGAACGTTCAAGAGAAGGTGTTGAGCTTTACCAAGATTTATCTAAATCTAACTTGATGAAAGATTCAGTAATGTATATTGCTCAAATGAACGAAAGTGCTGGTGCCAGAATGAGTATTGTTCCGGTAGGTATTACAGCAGCTGAATACTTTAGAGATACAAACAAAGAAAATGTTTTATTATTCATTGACAATATTTTCCGTTTCTTACAAGCAGGAAGTGAAACTGCTGCTTCATTAGACAAAAAAACTTCTTTTGGTGGATATCAAGCAACTTTAAATACTGATATTTCACAAGTTGAAAATAGATTATTTACTAATCAAAACGGTGCAATTACAAGTTTCCAAACTGTTTTCTTACCTATGGATGACTTAACAGATCCATCTGCAGTTGCGGTATTTAGTCACTTAAATGGTTCAATGGTTCTTTCACGTGATGTAGCTTCAAAAAATATTTATCCAGCTTTCGATCCGCTTGAATCAACTTCAAGTAGTGTAGATCCAAAAATTATTGGTGAACGTCACTATAATGCTATTTTAGAAGTGAAAAAAGTTTTACAAAGATATAAAGAACTTGAAGATGTTATCTTAATTTTAGGGATTGATGAACTTGATGATGAATCAAAAATTATTGTTAAGAAAACACTTCAACTTCAAAACTTTTTCTCACAATATTTCTTTACAACTGAACACTTTACACATGAACCTGGAGTTTTTGTTTCACTAGAAGAAACAATCGAATCTGTAGAAAGAATCTTAGCAGGTGAATTTTTAGATGTTTCACCAAGAAAATTCTTATACATCAAAACTGTTAATGATATTCAAAAATAAAAAGGATTTTTTATGAAATATTTTAATTCAAAAAAATACTGAAAAAAATTATCTTTAGGTGTTGCTCCTTTAGGAGTGATGCCTTTTGTTGTTTTATCAGCTTCTTGTGATACCACAAGTGAAAATACTAACCCTAATACGGATTCTGGTGATAAAAAAGAAACACAAAACGATCCAGAAAATACTCAAAATCCAAGTGAGAAAAATCCAACAGAAACAACTGTAACAAAAACTGATGAGTATTCATTAGTTCCATCAGATTTTAAATATGTTACAAACGATAAAAATCAAAAAACACTTAAGGATTACGTTGATGATGAAGTTCATTATTATTCAGAACTGCGTAATCGCCTTGGTGATAATTTTAATAGCAAAGTTCTTTCATTTTATAACCAAGTCAATCAAAATGTTATTTCAAACTTTAATAATAAATCAAATAATACTTATGCACCATATTACTTAGATTCATTAGCAAAAAACTTTTCAGTTGTTGATAATGAGAATAATTTAGTATTTAATCCTTTAAAGTATTCTCTTAAAGGACCATATCGTAAAGCTACAGCTGGTGATCGTGGAAGAACTAGAATTTTTCCTAATCAGTATTATAAAAATGCTGCTCTTGAAAGCTATTCAATCACTTTTTATAACACCAATGAAAAATTACGTTCAATAGGTCCAAGTATTTCAGAGCAAAGAGTAGAATTTGGAACTGCTTGAATTTTAGATTACCAATTAGATCCTAGTGGAAAATATCCTCAAAAATGATATTTAGCAACTAACTTACACGTTGCAAATGCTTTTGTTACACCTAAAAAAACAGGTGATTTATATACTAACGAACCTAAATTAGAAGAAGAATATAACGCACTTAAAGCTGCATATCCTGAAGAAAGAAAATGATCAGAAAAATATTTAGAAATTGATAAAAAAATTAAAGAATTGACACTTAAACAAGGTGAAAATTCACCAGAAGTTATCGAGTTACAAAAACAATTATTTTACAATAACGTTCCTGGGCCTGTTGCTTTAGCTTATGATAAAGCAAAAAGAGCTTTAGATAAAGCTGAAGAAAGTGTAAAAGGTCAAACATTTAGAATTACTCTTTCTCACTTTAATAAAGATACACCAATTTCAGATGTACCATTTAACATTACAAACCGTGATGTCAATATTGACACCCTTGCCTTAACACCTGATCAAGTGAAAATCGTTTACGCTGGAACTAACTTCTTAAACACTAATCCAAGCGATTATTTATCTGCTTCAAGTAAATTTAGTAATTTACAAGAAATGGCTGATTTTGCTGTTTTAGAAATTGATTTTAGTAAGCAAAAACCAGCTTTTGGTGAAACTAAACTTGGATTTTCTAAATATAGAGGAAAAAGTAGCTACTACGATACTGTTGAAAGTTTAGATGAGCTTGTTAAAAGAATTACTGCAGATTACGCATCAAAACCACTTAGTGAGCAAAGCAAACCTGCAAATTTTGATGTACTATCAAAATACGAAGAATTAACTAAAGAAAAATTAAATGTTAATTACGAAGGTAAAGAAATTAGCATTCCTAAAATTAAAGCTGATTTTATTGCTGTAGGTTTTCCAAATGCTGCATCTGATAATTCAATTAATACACAGGAATTAACTGAAGAAGAAAAAATTAACTTAAAATATACTACAAGCTTTTGAACTAATAAATCTTCTGATTACACTAAAGGTGTTGAGGAATATGGAAATAGCCTTTCAAATTCATTAGTTTTTAGAAACTTTATTGAAAAACCAGGAATTACTGATATTACCATCACTTCACCAATTATTAATGATCAAGCCGATACTGGTTTTGATTTAGGAAATTTCAAAGAAGTTAATAGTCCATATCAAGGAAATGAATACGTTAACCATGGACTAGGTTATGTATTAACTAGTTGACAACCACTTCAAGGTGCTAGTGGAAGCAGTGTTCGTGATATTGATAATAATATTGTTGGTATTAACTTCGCTTCAGCTGATGCTTTAGGTATTTCTTTAGTTTCATTAATTCAAGCTTTACGTTCTCCAGGTCATGACTACAATGGTCAATATGGGAAATATAATTTACAGCAATATGATTTAATTTTTGGTGGTGGTAAAAATCAAAGAACTTCATATCGTGAAAAATTAGATCAAATGTATGGAAATAATTATAAAACTAAGTTATTTACTAATGGTGCTGGAACAATTCCGGAAGAATACAAATTTCAAAAATAAGGTTTAGTATGCAAAAAAAGTTTAAAAAAATTCTGAAAACTGCTACTTTAACAGCAGCTTTAGCACCAAGTTTGTTGCTAAGTGCCTGCTATAATGTTAGTGAAAAAAATATTTCAAAAAATAGCGGTGTAAAAGATAATAAAGCAGTTGAAGTAGAAGCTCTTAAAAATGAAATTGCTGATATTAGAAATGATATTGCTAACTTAATTAATGAATATGTTGAAATTTTTAACAGTGTTGAGCCAACCGAAGAAAAAATTCAAAATATTAAAGTTACTATTCCACAAAAAGAAAAAGAAATTAAAAATTTAAAGCAAACAGTAGAACGAAATACTAGCAAAATTAAAGATGAGTTTGAGAAACTTGAATCAAATAATAATTTAAATGATGAAAATAGAAAATTAATTGATCAATTATCACAATATGAAGTATTAACTGATGAACAATTAAATTCTTTTAATGATTCCATTAAAAAGCAAATAACTGATTTAAACAATTTAATTAAATCGATTATCGAAGATACAAAAAAATTAAAAGATACTCAAAATGAAGTTATAAGCTTAAATAATTCATTAGCTTTTTTAAGCAATCAATTTTTAGAAAGTGAAAGCAAACTAAATATTTGAAAACTTAGAATTCAAAAATTACAGGAAGTTATTTTTGACAAAATTGATTTAATCGAAACTTATGGAGAAGTTTCTCAAATATCAAAAGCTGATATTCGTGAAGCAGTTAACCCAATTTGAGTTCCATTCCCAAGAGCTAATACTCCAGATTCTTCTGAACCAGATAATTCACAAGGTTCAGCAGGATCAACACAAGGTTCAGCAGGATCAACACAAGGTTCAGCAGGATCAACACAAGGTTCAGCAGGATCAACACAAGGTTCAGCAGGATCAACACAAGGTTCAGCAGGATCAACACAAGGTTCAGCAGGATCAACACAAGGTTCAATAAATAAAGACAATAATAACAATCCTAATCTTAATAATAATCCAGGAAGCTCAAATAAGCCTAATCAAGAACCTCCAAAATTCCCTGATTTTCCAGGATTTCCGACCTGAAATTTTGGTTCTCAAAGTAACTCTGATAATTCTTATCCAGATTATGTTTCTGAATTTCAAAAAGCTAATGCAGAGGATATTTATAGAGAAATTTATGATAGAACTTTTTCATTTAAATATTCAATTCAAGAAAAAGGTGGATTTAAAGTTTCTGATATTTCACAAGGTACAGCTTGAATTTTAGATTTTCATAAATATACCAATAGTGCAAACAAGTACAAAATTTTCATGGCAACTAATATGCACGTTTTAGATCACTTTTCAAATACCTTAAGCGATCAATTAAATAAACAGTTAAATTATGAAGATCCTACAGGTGCCAAAGTAGTTGATTTTTCACTTGGTAAAACTCAAAATGTACCATCATTCAATTCAATTCCTAATAATTCATATGCAAGTCATATAAGTGAAAAGGGTGGTGATATTCAGTATTATAATTCAACACAACACAGTGCTTTATCAAGTCCGAAAATTGTTTTTGCTGGTGTTGATTTCTTAAACAAAGACATATACACTGGTAAAACTCAATGATTAGAGAAAAAACAACAATATATTGATGAAATGCAACCAAAACCTGGTGTTCAATATGCTGATGACGATAGTGAAAGAATGAGATTATCAAAAGAATATGCTCAAAAAATTGATTATGTTCCATTTTACGTTGATTTTGGTATTTTTGAATTTGATGTTGATTTAGATCAAATTAGCGATAATAAACTAAAAGAATGATTGAAAAAAGGTATTGAAGCAACAAGTAATTATATTAAGAGAATTAATAGTACTAAAGTTCCAAACCACATTACTGGTGATTCATCTTTACCATTTTTAACTGTTGATTATCTAGCTAAAAGTAAAAATGCTATTCCAAGTAAATATAGTTCATATTCTGATAAAGCTTTAAGCAATGCACAAAATGTTTATATTGCAGGATACCCTAGAAATAATGGTTCAAAAACTTATTGAATGCAAAACAATCCAACTGAAAGAGAATCTAAAGAAACTTCATATTTTAGATCACCTAAAAATAGTGAAGCTTTTGCATATGCAACTAATGATGTAGAATCAAAGGTTGCTACAGGTAATGTAGATTTATATAAAGAAGTTTGAAATCGTCCGCTTCTTAGTTTTTATGGTTATAACTATAATATTAAATTTTCATCATTGTATTATGGAGCATCTGGTTCAGTTGTATACAATGATTTTGGTGAAATTATCGGAATTTATAATGGTGTTTCTGCTGCTGTTAATTTCGGTGATTTAATGAAAAATGGTACTTTCGCTCCCTTAGTTCAGCTTGGTGACATCCAAGAATACGGGAATACAGTTTATGCTTATAATTTACTTGATGGAAGCGATAAAACAATTTTTAAAAACCAAAAAAATTCTTATCGTGAAAACTTAAAAACAATTTATCAAACAGGATTTTCAGACAATAGCAAAACAACTGCTTTATTCCCTAAAGGATATTAAAAAATGCACCATAAGGTGCATTTTTTACATCGTAAGCCGTGTTCTGTTCCTATCTAAATAGGCGTCAGTAATTTATCTAGTGCAATGCACTCTCAGAAATTGTTCAATTCCTATTCTGAGTTCCTCTACCATAATTTGAGTTTCTAGCTCATGGAGTTTACCGCGTTTCACAATTCTCGTCTCTGTGGCACTTGTCGTCTATGCTTAAGCTTATTGGGCTTAACATGAACACTACCACCATCTCAGGTGGTGCTAGCACGGACTTTCCTCTACATTAAATGCAGCTACTGACTGATGTATTTATATGTTAACAAATTTTTTAAAAAAATAATTTATTTTGCAAAATTATCGATTAAAAACTGTTCAAATACAACATCAGGATCTAACTGTAAAGTTTTTAATTGGATATCCATTTCCGCTAAATTTTTAATAATTTTCTGAACTTTTTTAATACCAAAATGATTGAGTTGATCTATTGCTAACTTAATTCTGTACTCATTTACTTTAAGATATGCTGCCATTTCTTTTTGATTAAAATTAATTTTTTGTAGGCTATAAACTTGGTTCACTAAAACAAAAGTTCATGAAACTTGCGCAATTAGTTGGATAACTGTATCACCAAGAGCTTTTTGATTTAAGTACTGAGAATAAATTTCATAAAAATCGCCTTTTTGAACAGCATTTATAAAAGCAAAGGCACTAGCTATTGGGTATTTAGTAATATTTTCATCAATTATTTTTTTATCAATATTTTTTGATAGCAGTAATAATTTATCAATTTCTTGAATTATTAAAGTTAAATCGTCAGGTAATTTTTCTAATAAATAAAAAACATCTAAATAATTAATTTTTCCATTGTGCAATTCAATATAGTTTCTAATTTGATCTGGTAAATTTTTTTTATCTATTTTAGTTGTTTCTTTAATAATCAATTTTTTGAGTTTTAAAAATTGTTCTGTAAAGAAATTTTTTGAAAAATTTTTTTCATTAAAAATAAAAACAAATTCATCCATCTCATTGTTTGCTAAACTTTTTAAAAGTGTTTCAGCTTGTAAAAGCTCCTTTTTATTTAGTTTTTTAGCTTTTAAAAATGGAAATTCATAAATTAAAAATAAACGTGGTTGACTAAATAAATTAGTAGCATCAATTTCGTTATTTAACTCATCAATAGAATAATTATCATTAAAATTAATAATTTCTTTATTTTGATACTCGTTTTTTAATTTTGAAATCTCTTTTCTTATAAAAAATGGTTCATCTCCGTATAGTAAATGCATGATTAAATTTTAACATTTTGCTATTAGAAATTAGTATAACTTTTACCTTTTTCACTATAAGTAGGAATTAAGTATAAATAAATTAGACAATATAAAATATATTTAATATTACCAACTTGATAATTTATATAAATATTAAAGGAATTTAAGAAATCAATTACTGAATTAACTAAAAACATTGAAATTTTAGCAATAGGTAACATATAAAAGGTAAAAAATAAAACATACATATTTATTTGCACGACAAAAGATAAAACTAACTGATAAATAAGAGAAAAAATAGAAATTTGAGTATTATTTAAAAAATAAAGTAAAAATGAAAAACATCAAATTTTTATAAACATTTTAATCTTTGAATCTTTTTTCAACGAATCATAATTACTGAAAATCACAAAAGGAATTAAGTATGAAAAATAAAATCCAATTGATCTACTTAAATGAATATTAATAATTAAATGGGCTAGCGAAATATAAAAAAGTAATTTTTCATTTGAATTAAAATATTTTCCAATAAATTTGATTTTATTTAGGTACCTAGAAAATAAAATAAAAATAAAGCTGCGAAAAGAACCAATTGTATAACGTGAAAATCAAAAAATAAACAGATTATGAAACAGGATAAAACTAATTTTTTATCAAACTTTTTTGTGATTTTTACTAATAAAATATAAATGATATTGTAATGCAAACCACTAATAATTAGTAAATGAATAGAATTAAGCTCATTGATATTTTGAATTAAATTGTTTTTTAAATTGAGATAATGTCCAAATAAAACTGGTAAAACGTATTCTTTATATACAAAATCTAAGTTAGTTAAATATTTAAAAAAATAAAATCTTAAATCATAATTTTGTTTTTCTTCAAAATTAACAGCTTTAACTAAAATATCATATTTTGAAAGTTTGCTAAATTTCTCGATTTCAAATTGTCCAGCAATATTTTGATATATCTTTCAGTTTTGATTTTCTTGATTTTTATGAATAATGTAGTTGTTAAGCAAACCATCTTTAATTAGTCAATATTCTTGTTTTTCTTCATATACTTTAAGATTTAAATATGTTATTTTATTGTTGGTAAGAAATTTGCTATAAATTGAAAAATAGAGCAAATAAATTAATAATATTGCTAAGCAAAAAACAAAAATTTGCACTCTAAACTTTTTAAAAATTATAAGATTAAAAAGTACTAAAATAATACTAAAAAATAATGAAATATAAGCTTGTGTAACAATAAAATTAGAAAATAAGCTGATAATTAAAAATCAATTGAAATACATTAATCTAATATTAAAATAGATTTTAATTTTTGAATATCCTTGTAATCAAAAATATCAGAATCGACTATATCATTTCATGTTGGAGTATAACTTAACTTTTCTTTTAATTTTCAAATATTGTCAGCAGTTCTATCATCTAATCCTAAGCTAATTAATTGTTTTTTACCCAGTATATTAAATCAAGAAATTTTATTTTCTAATAAAGTGGGTATAAAAATTTCTGTATTTATAGGTGCTAAATCATTAAGTTTAAAAGTTCTTAAATCTGCATTAGACTTTAAATTAACTTTAAAAAATAATTGTCTATAAGTTAAGGTTTCTTTAGTTTTTATTTGGTATTCTTTTTCAACTGCACCGATAACTTTATAGCTATGTTCAGTTTTAATTTTTGTTGTATGATAATGACTATTAGTTTGGGTTAAATAATTATTAGCATAGTAAATACCTATTGCAAAAACAGGAATCATAACTATTATTAAAATTTTGCTTATTATTTTTACTTTTTTATTCATACAATTAATAATTATTTTTTCCTGATTAAAAAACTAAAAAAAGACAAAAAGAAAACCACATTGCTGTGGTTTAAAAATTATTTTGTGATTATTTAATTTAAATTATACAATAAAGATTTTGAGAATTTAATTGTATGAGATTTATTAATTCAGAAATAAAAACAAGTTGTAATAATAAATTGAGTGAATTGCGACGATTCACGTTAAAAAGAATTAAACAATACTTTAAAAAGTTAATATAAACATGTTTAAAAATAAATTAAATATAAATAAAATTTACGATAATACCAAAATTGTTTTAATAAACAGTGGGTGGGCCTTAAATATAGACCCATATAAAATATATACTATTTTTTCACTTTTAGTTTAAAAAAGTTAAAAAATATCTTTTATTTTGTTATTTACAGCCTGAATATATTAAAATTAAAAGTATGAAAGTGGTTAGTCAGAACAAAAAAGCACATTTTAATTATGAAATTATTGAAAAATGAGAGGCTGGTATTGAATTACAAGGTTGAGAAGTAAAAACCGCAAGAGCAAATCAAATTGATATTTCAAACGCCTATTGTTCGGTTTACAAAAATGAAATTTTTTTAAAAGAAGCTTTTTTTAAAAGTTATATGTTGCAAAAAAATGATGAATTTCGCATTCGTAAATTATTAATGCATAAACGACAAATTCGTTATATTAAAGAAAAAAGTGAACGTGAACAATTAACGGCAATACCATTAAAAGCATATTTTAACAGTAATTCACAATTAAAAATTGAAATTTGCTTAGCTAAAGGGCTAAAAAAATATGACAAACGTGATAAAATTGCAAAAGAAGAAACACAGAAAAGATTAAGAAATTTTAAATATTAATTTTGGGGATGTAATGGCTTCGACATTATTGTGTTTTATTGCACTGCAGTAGTGTGGCAGACTATAATTGCTACTAGGCTTTTCTAAACGGAAAAACTGAAAAAGAAGCTGAATTTTCATTCAGCAACCCAGCATTTGCTGGTTCACAAAACTTTGCATTCGCTTAATTAACGCGTCAAAGTCATTTTTAAATGATTCCTTTAGTTTAAAAATGAGTCTTAAAGGATAGCTTAAAAAACTGAACATTTTTTTAAGCGAACTTTTGTTCAATCATTACTTTGCTTTTTGTTTGTTTTAGCGGTAATGATTATAAAAATAAACTAAACTGTAGATGTGTGATAATTATGCAATAGTGGACACGAGTTCGATTCTCGTCATCTCCACCATTTGCTCCTTTAGTTAAGTGGTATAACGGTTGACTCGTAATCATCTATCGCAAGTTCGATTCTTGTAAGGAGCACCAAAAAAGCTAAGTCAGTGTTGTAAACACAATTTTGACTTAGCTTTTTTCTTATCAATAATTTAGTATAATTTAAAATAATTAAATATATTTATATATTTAATATTTTAAAGGTATTGAGGAGAGACATGTCAGAAAAAGTAAAAAATAGTTATGATGCAAGCAATATTAAATATTTAGAAGGTTTAGAACATGTTCGTCTTAGACCTGGAATGTATATTGGAACAACTGCTAAAGCAGGTTTACACCACTTAGTATGAGAGATTGTAGATAATTCAGTTGATGAATGTATGGCTGGATATGCAAATAAAATCAATATTACTATTACAAAAGATGAAAATATTATAGTTGAGGATAACGGTCGTGGTATTCCTGTAGGTCCACATCCAAAATTTGGAATTAGTGCACTAGAGGTTGTTTTAACTAAGTTAAATGCTGGTGGTAAATTTGAATCAAATGCTTATAAAGTTAGTGGTGGATTGCACGGAGTTGGAGCAAGTGTTGTTAATGCTTTAAGTGATAGTATGAAAGCATGAGTAAAAAGAGATGGTAAATTGTTTTATGCAGAATTTGAAAATGGTGGTAAAACTAAATTATCAACTCAAATAATCGGTGAGCTTAAAGATTTAAGTGAAACAGGTACTACAATTCAATTTCATCCAGATTTTGCAGTTATGGAAAAAAATTCTTTTGATAAAGAACTTATTATTGACCATGCAAAACAAATTGCTCACTTAAACAAAGGGCTTTATGTTAGTGTTACCGATGAACGTGATAGTTCATTTGAAGAATTCCAGTACGATAACGGAATTATTGATTATGTAAAAGAATTAAATGAAGGATATAATCCTGTCAACAAAGATATTATTTATGCAGCAAATGAATATACTGTTGGTTATCGTCCTGATGATACTCCTATAATTATTGGTGTTGAAGTTGCATGTCAATACTTAACAGATTTTTATAGAGGAAATATTATTTCTTATACTAATAACATTTCAACACACGAAGGTGGTACCCACGTTTCAGGATTTTATGATGCTTTAATTCGTTTAGTTAATAACTACGCAATTGAAAAAGGGTTTATTAAAACTGATTCAGAAAAATTTACTCGTGAAGATTTAAGCGAAGGTCTTACTGCTGTAATTTCAATTAAACATCCAACACCTCAATTTGAAGGACAAACAAAAGGTAAGTTAGGTTCTAAAGACGCACGTATTGCTGTTAACCGTGTATTTTCAGAAGTCTTTGAGCGTGTTTTAAATGAGAATCCAGATTTAGCTAAACAAATTATTAATATGGCTACAATTGCACGTAAAGGAAGATTAGCTTCTAATGCTGCGCGTGATAATGCTCGCAGAAAAAGTGCTTTTGATAATGGAGGATTACCTGGTAAATTAAGTGACTGTACTTCAAAAAATGCTGAAATTAGTGAACTTTATATTGTCGAAGGTAACTCAGCTGGTGGTAGTGCAAAAATGGGACGTGATCGTAAAACACAAGCAATTTTACCACTGAGAGGAAAAGTAATTAATGTTGAAAAAGCTCGTCAAGAGCGTGTTTTAGAAAATGAAGAAATTATGTCGCTAATTACAGCGCTTGGTACTGGACTTGGAGATACTTTCAATATTAATAAATTAAGATACCATAAAATTGTAATTATGACTGACGCTGACGTTGATGGTGCTCACATTCGTACTTTACTATTAACTTTCTTTTACCGTTATTTTAAACCTTTAATTGAAAATGGATTTATTTATATTGCTCAACCTCCTTTATATAAGATTGCACAAAATAAATTTGTTGGTTATGCTTATAATGATGAACAAAAAGAAGAAATTTTAAGTCAATTAAATCCAAACCAAAAAATTACAGTCCAAAGATATAAAGGTCTTGGAGAAATGGATCCAGAGCAATTATGAGAAACTACAATGGATCCTGAAAATCGTAAAATGTTGCAAGTCCAAATTTCTGACGCATATAAAGCTGATTTAGCCTTTAGTACTTTAATGGGTGAAAATGTTGAATTGAGAAGAGAATTTATTGAGAAAAATGCTAAATTTGTAAAAAACATTGATTTATAAATTTAGTTAAATTTTAATATAATTAACTTATGAATAATTTTAACGAAAATACTGGTATTAATACCGAGCTCACTTTTACTGAGCAAAAATTAAGAAATAAATTTTTTGGAATTATATTAGCAACCTTTTCTCTTTGTTTAGTTTTAACAATAGGAGTTGCATTTGGGTTTTCTGCTTTTTTAAGCACAGAATATGGTTATCAATTATTTATTGATAACAGCTGAAAGTTTTTAATAGCTTTTTTAGTTTTAACTATTTTAACAACATTAATCATATGGACTTTAGAAAAAATGAAGCGTATATTTTTATTTCTTTCCGTACCTGTGTTAGTTTTACATTTTGGTTTTTCAATTGGTTTAGGTTTAGTTTATATGAAATCAGAAATGACTGAAGCTACTAGTTATGCTGTTTATGTTATTTTATCTTTATTTGTAATCCCTGCATTAGCTATCTTAGTTCTTGGTTTTTTAGGATATACTCAAAAAGTTAATTTACAAAAATTAAAATTTGTTGCATGACCTTTATTTATTGTTTTTATAGTTCTAGCTATTATTTCTATCTTTGTTTTTAATTATTGATTAGAAACAGTAATCTCTGTTATAGGTATTCTATTAATTAGTTTTTCTATCATTGTTAATTTCACAGTAATTAGAAAAAAAGCTGATAATATATCTTTTATTGGCGAAAAAGAAATTGCTAGAGAAGGTATTTACTATGGAATTGATATGTTTATTTTATATGCAATTTTAGTACAATACTTATTAAGAATTTTTAGTGGTAACCGTTAAAAAGTTGGATTATCCAACTTTTTTATTTATAAAAAAATCATAGCTTACACTATGATTGATTTTTTTTACGTGATTTTAAAACTTCTAGCTGTTTAATTGAATCTTTAAGATTATCACAAGTCATTTGCTCATTTCAATTAGCAATATTATCACGCATAATTTTATATTTATTAGCTTTTTCTTTGTGTGAATAAATAATCATTCCGAAAATAATATCTACTAACATAAAACTGCTAACTTTTAAACCTGTAGGAACTAAGCGGTATTCTTCTTCAATACCAACAATTTCTAAAATGTTTCGTGCATTTTTGCATAAATCTTCTGCTCGAGAAACTTCTGAAGTTCAAACACTATAGGTAATGTTCATTCTTTCAAGGTGCTCGATAATTTTTAAAACTTCTGCTGTTTTTAAGCCGCTAGAAATTAAAGTAACATGTGTTTTAGCTTTTAATGTTATTTCTGAAGAAAAAAATTCATGAATAGAGTCTAAAGCATAAATTGAAATTCCTAATTTACGCAATTGCTGTGAAAAATAGCGTGCAATATTACTTGAATCTCCAATTCCAAAAATAATATTAGGATAATGCTCAATTACAGTTTTAGCATATTGAACAATTTTTCTTTGATTCATTCCATAAATATTATATGTTTCGGAAATAGAATAATTATATAAGTTAAACACGTTTGAAATAATATCCGCACTATTTAAGTCTTCACCCTCTTTTAAGAAACGACTAACACGGGAAATTTTAGAAACACGTTCTGCTACATAAATTTGTAAGTCCCTAAAGTTTTTAAATCCTAACCTTTTACAAAATCTAGTAATTGTAGGTTGTGAAATGTTTAAACTTCTAGATAAAACGGAAGAGTTTCAGTTTTTAAATTGCTCTGGATGATTTTCGATAAAATCTAATAAAACTTTGAAATTTTCATTAGATTCTTTGATTTTTTCAGTTTTCTCTGTTTCAATTAAAGTTGGTCTCATTTTTAAATATTGCTCCATATTTTAAATAAGTATATATTAATTTTATCATAATTACCAATAAAGCTATTTTTTGTGGAAAAAGCTTTCAATTTTATGTGAAATTTACAGATAAATAATCATCTAAGTAGCTTACAAATTAGTTATAATTACATTATTAATAATTATTAAGGAGAAAAAATGACAAGAAACTTAAAAGATGACTTTTACGAGTATGTTAATGAGGATTGAGTTAAATCAGCACAAATTCCTGCAGATAAACCTTTAACTAGTGCTTTTGCAGAAATGGATTTAGAGCTTGAAAAATTACTTAAAGACTTAGTGAAAAAATGAGCTGAAAATCCTACGACTATTCCAGATAATAAGCACTTACATCAAATGATTAAATTATACAAAATGATTTTGGATACTAAAATGCGTGACAAACTAGGTTGATCAAAAGCTAAGAGTGTTTTAGATGAAATTTTAGAGCTTAAAAGTTTTAAACAAATTGCTGATAATTTTAAAGAATATGAGTATAAATTTAGTAGTTTACCAATTTCGTTTGGTGTTTCACAAGATTTTGTTAATAATAAAATAAAAGTCTTATGAATTGGTGAACCAGGAACAATTTTACCTTCTAAAGAAAATTATGAAAAAGAAGATAAAGATAAATTTTTATCAGTTTGAAGAAAAATGAATTATGAGCTCGCAATTGATTACGGGTTAGAATCAGAAGTTGTTAATAAAATGTTAGATGAAGCAATTAAATTTGATGATTTAGTTAAAAATTATGTTTTATCTAGTGAGCAAAAGGCTGATTACGTTTCACTTTATAATCCAAAAGAATTGGATTACTTTAGTAACAAATCAAAATATTTTGATTTAGTAAAAATTGGTAAAGAGTTAGTTAATAATAAAGAATTAAAACAAATTGTTTTAGATAATACGAATTATTTGGAAAACTTAGATGTTTTATATAATGAAGATACATTCAAAGGATTTAAAGCATTAATGTTTTTCAATAATCTAAGATCAAAAGCACCTTATATTACAGAAAAAACTCGTGAAATTGCTTCACAATATCGTAATGCTTTATATTCTATCGACAAAGTTAGATCATTAGAAGATTTTGCCTACGACACCATTTCAAATTACTTTAAAATGCCATTAGGTATGTATTATGCTACTGAATATTTTGGTAAAGAGGCTAAAGAAAACGTAGAAAAAATGGTTGCATCAATGATTCAAATTTATGATTCACGTTTAGCAAGCAATAATTGATTATCACCAGATACAGTTAAAAAAGCGCGTTTAAAACTTTCTAAATTAGGAGTTATGGTTGGTTATCCTGAAGAAATCGAAACATACTATGATAAGTTTATTTTTAAAGATTACTCTGAAAATGGAGATTTAGTTACAAACTTAGATTTAGTAAGTAGGATTTTAACAGAGCATGCATACAATCAATATTTAGAATTAACTAATCCAAAATTATGAAGTATGTCACCAGCAATGATTAACGCTTATTTCCATCCTTTCTTTAATCATATTGTCTTTCCTGCTGCAATTTTATCTTATCCATTTTATGATATTAAACAATCAAGTAGTGCAAACTATGGTGGGATTGGTGCGGTTATTGCACATGAAATTTCACACGCTTTTGATAATAATGGTGCACAATTTGATGAGAATGGAAGCTTAAACAACTGATGAACAGAAAACGATTATAAAATGTTCAAAGAAAAAACACAAAAAGCTATCGAACTTTTCGATGGTATTGAAACAGAAGTTGGTAAAGTTAATGGAAAATTAACTGTATCAGAAAACATTGCTGATATGGGTGGTTTCTCATGTGCACTTGAAGCGGCTCAAAAAGAACCTGATTTTAATGCGAAAGAATTTTTTGAAAACTGAGCAAGAATTTGAAGAATTTTATGTAAACCTGAAGCAGCAAAAAGAAGATTAGAATCTGATCCGCATGCTCCAGGAAAACAAAGAGCTAACGTTCAATTATCTAACTGTGATTTGTTTTACAATGAGTATAATATTACAGAAAATGATGGAATGTATGTAGCTCCAGAAAAAAGAGTAAAAATTTGATAATTAAAATTATTAAAAAAAGCCGACATTTAATTTTGTCGGCTTTTTATTTGTTTATGAATTTTAATAAAAAAGTTGAGTAAAACTCAACTTCTATAAAATAATTAAGCTTGTTTTGCAATTTCGATTAACATTGAAAATGTTTTAGGTTCGTTAATTGCTAATTCTGAAAGCATTTTACGGTTAATTGATACATTAGCTTTTTTAAGTCCGTTAATAAATTTTGAATAACTTAATCCTTCAGCTCTAATAGCTGCATTAATACGAGCGATTCATAATTTACGGTAGTTTCTTTTAACTTGTTTACGGTCTCTGAAAGCGTATGTTCAACCTTTAACAACTTGTTGTTTTGCAACTTTGTAACCGATTGATTTGTGTCCAAAGTACCCTTTAGCTAATTTTAATCATTTTTTACGTCTTGCTCTTGTAACTGTTCCACCTTTAACTCTTGCCATAAATATTTTCCTTTCTTAAATAATAAATATTTTTTATCTTGAAAAAATAAATTAACAAGATTAGATTAATGCTTTAAATCTTTTAAGGTCACTTCTTGACATTAGAGCAGATTTACGTGATTGACGTTTTTGTTTAGTTGTTTTGTTTTGTGCTAAGTGTGAACGGTAAGCCTGCTCACGCATAATTTTACCAGTTCCAGTAACTTTAATACGTTTTTTTAACGCACTTTTAGTTTTCATCTTTGGCATTTAATTCTCCTTCTTTAGTCTCTTGACTTTGTTCTTTTAGATATTTAGCGATTTTTTGCTTATTTGGTTGGAGATTCATATCAAGAAAACGGTCATTGACAAGTTTTGGTTCTGTAGATTTATCAGCAACATCTTCTAATGTAGCATAAAACCTTTCGAGTGTTCCTAATCCTAAGTCTTTTCTTCCGATTTCACGACCTCTTAATTTAAGTGATACTTTGATACGGTCACCTTTTAATAAAAACTCACGAGCTTTACGACTTTTAGTCAATAAATCATTTTCACCAATCATCGGTGTTAAACGAACTTCACGATTTTGAATTATTGTTTGTTTTTCTTTTAATTCTTTTTGTTTTTTCTTACGATCGTATTTAAATTTACCGTAATCAATAATACGAGCAATTGGTTTTGGTGATACACTAATTAAAACTAAATCCTTACCTTCGCTTTTAGCGATTTCGATAGCTTCTTTTGTGTATTTAACACCAATTTTTTCTCCTTCTGCTCCTAAAAGAAAAACTTGTTTAAACGGAATGTTTCCGTTAACGTAATGTTCTTGTTGTGGTTTTTTCTTGTCTTGCATATGCTCCTTCAAATAAATAGTGGTTAACCACCTCCCTACTAAAAAAGGTATCAGAATTATTGATACATTAATTGTAGCTAAACCCAAGGCTATGACCATCAGGTGAGAAGTGAAATTCTACTTTTCTGCAATTATGTTATTTATTGCTTTTATATTTTAGCATATATTAAGTAAAACCAAAACCTACAACTTAAAAGGTTTTTCATAAAAAAGTGACTTTTAAACCTAAAAACATACATTAAAAATAATATTTTAATTTTGCTATAAAAAATATTTTAATTAATAATTCAAAATACCTTATTTAATTAAAATTTATTTTTTTCTTCAAAAATTTGATAAAATAAATTTGCTAATTTATTTACTTCAATTTTATATTTTGATTGTTCTAGCAAAAAAATAAATTTTATGAATATAATTAAAATTGTGGTATAATAATTAAGCACTTTATGGGAGGATAGCAAAGCGGCCAAATGCGGGTGGCTGTAACCCACTTTCTTCGGATTCGGGGGTTCGAATCCCTCTCCTCCCACCATTTTGTCCTATAGCCAAGCGGTAAGGCAGCGGGTTTTGGTTCCGCCATGCGTTAGTTCGAATCTAACTAGGACAGCCATATCGTCGTAAGGCGATTTTTTTATTGCTTTTTAATTTAAACTATTCATATTTTTTTATAATTAAAATATGAAAAAATATGATTATTCTGAATTTGCTGCAGTTGATATTGGTGGAACTAATACTAGAATAGGTTTTTTTAATGATAAAGGTGAAATTATTAAAAAAGAAAAGACGAATACTGATTATAATTTTGCTGAATCAACACTAAAATGAGTTGTAGATAAAATTAATCAATACGAAATTAAATACTTAGCTTTATGTATTCCTGGACCAAGCGATTATGAGCAAGGAAAAGTTTTAAAAAGTCCTAATTTAGGTGGTACTTGAGAAAATTTTGATGTTAAGAATTATTTATTAAAAAATTCAAATTTAATTGATATTTTATTTGAAAATGATGCTAACGCTATGGCATATTCAAATCATAAAGCACATAATTTAAAAAATAATGAAATATCACAATTTTTTACTATCTCAACAGGTTTTGGGGCAGGATTAATTATTGATGGGAAAATTTTTCATGGTAATAAATATTATGCACAAGAAATTGCACAATTACCAATCTCTGAAAAACCATTTTTAGGTGATCATAGATTAAAAAATCCCTTCGCTTTAGAGTTACATTGTTCTGGAAGTGGTATTGAAACAAAATCTAAATTTTTTAAATTATCAAATTCTTCTGGAGAAACATTTAAACTAGCAAGCGAGGGAAATGCTTTAGCTTTAAAAATCATTCAAGAAGCTAAAGTATCTCTTGCACGTATGTTTTCAATATCTGCAGCTATGATAGCTCCCAATTATTTTTTTATTGGTGGAAGCTTAGCATTAAATCAAAAAACTTTTGTTTTAGAAGCGTTTGAACTTGCTAAGAAATATAGCGATTTAAATCATTTTAATGACACTAAATTAATATTTGATAAATCAGGAGATGATTCTGCTTTATTTGGTTTATACCACTTAATTAAAGATAAAAATATATAAAATAGCTACCGATTGGTAGCTATTTTATATTTAAGTCCATTTTTAAAATAAAAAAATGGCAGGAGTAGCAGGATTCGAACCCACAACACACGGGGTTGAAGCCCGTTGTTCTACCGTTGAACTATACTCCTAAGCAAAGTAATTATACCACAAATTACTTATTTAAAAGAGAAATTACATCTTTTATGGTTTTAACTTTACTTAGTTCTTCATCGGATATACGTGTGTTAAATTCTTGTTCTGCTTCAAAAATCAACATTGCAAGATCTAATGAATCTATTTTTAAATCAGAAATTAAATCATCAGGATTTACTTTTCTTTTTGCTAATTTTTCAAATGATTTTAAAACTTTTTCTTCTATTTTCATAATTTTATTATATTGAATTATAACTATTCTAGAAAAATTTTATAACTTTTATATTCTGGTTCACTATCAGAATTTAAATATTTTAAATTTAATATTATGTAGTCGTCTTCCTTTGTATTACCTTTAACTATTTCATAGTCAAAATCAATATTACCTTCTGTTTCTTTAAAACGAGAAGTTATATTCTTGATTATTTGTAAAACGATTTCATTATCAATAAATTTAAGTCCGGTTGCATCATTTTTGACATACATATTAAATGTATTTGCTTTAATTTTTGGGAAACTATTTTTATTTTTTTCTGTTGTTCTTTTCTTGAATTTGTCATCTTCTTTAATCCTTTTTGTGTTATATATTTTTGAGTTGTATCAATAAATACCAAAGCTAATTGCTGATAAAATAACACCTACTGAAAAAATAGAAATTATTATTTTTAGTTTTTTTGAATAAAACATTTTATTTTTTTAAAAATCAAGAAAATTGTCAATCAGACTTGGTAATAATTTCTTGATACTTAGACATATCAAAACTAAAACGATATGAATTTTGAATAATAGGTTTTATTTCTTCGATTTTTAATTCTTTATTTTTAGGAATATAATTAGCATCAGTTCAATTTATTGAATTTTTAAAATTGCGTGCAACTTGTGCTTCAAAAAAATCAGTGTTTAAGATTAATGCGGTTTGCATATTCCCAGTAAAACGCTTTGGAACTTGCAAGCCTTTAATTACTGTTATATCTTTGGTTAAAATCAAATCATCTTGCGTTAAATTAGCTTCAAAATTGCTATTTAAAACTAAATCAAATATTTGTTTTGAATTATCTGAATTTTTTAATTCCTTAAGTAAAGGAATTTTAGTTTTAACAAATGGTAAAAAAGTAAAATTATCAGCTTTAAATTTAAATAGACCTTTTTGTGATTTATTTTGATCCTTATCAATAACACTTTCTTTTTGCCTAACAAAGAAAATAATTTCTGCTATTGATTTAGTAAATTTATCATAAAATAAATCATTTCATTTGATTTTGAAAACAGCTTCTGAATAGTAAATTTGAGTTTTTTCTTCCTTACTAAAACAAATTGCTGTATAGTATGGAAAAATTATTGAATTATATTTATATATGTTTGAAATATTGAGTTTAATTTTTTCAAATGGTGAAAAAAGAACGGCATATTTACAAAGTATTTTATTTGGGTACTGTTGACTGTAAATATGTAAGTCCAATCTTTCTATTTTATCAAAAGGTATGTCTGCATCTTTGCTAGTTATTTGTGTATTACTTTTAACTTTGGAATTTTGAATAATTGGCTTTTGATTTATATAGAAATCAATTTTTCAATTTTTATAATCTCTTATAGATTTAATATTTAAATCAATATTTGAATTTTTAATATTACTAGATAATATTTTTTCAATACCGAATTTAATTTTTAAACCGATAAAATCAAATTCGTTTTTTAATTTAGGATCATCATTTATTTCGTATTTTGTGTCCAAATATTGATTTTGTATTTTAAACTCATTTTCAAAACTTATTGCATAAATATCAGCTTCACTATACATCAAAATTATTAAAGTAGAAATTAACGAATTCTTTTACTGCTAGTCTTTTCTTCTTATAAAAGGTTGTTTTTGAAAAATAATCTAAGTATCAATGTGGATTATTGCTAGATTCACTATCTAAATGACATTTTTCTATAATTCAAGCATTTTCTTTATCCATCATACTTAATATTAAAGAAATCAAACTACCTTTACCATTAAGCTTTTCTTCGATTAATTTCATTTGTTTTTGAATTTCTAAATCGTTTACCTTATTCATCAATTCGTACTTTAGTGTGAAAAGGTCATATCGAAGTTGTTTTCGGTACGCTTCATATGTCCTAAAAACACTTTTAAGAAATTCAAGTTGTTGTGTATATAATTCATCATCATCAGATTTATTATTTGTTTTCATACCACTCTTTTCATTTTGTGGATTCTTAATAACTTGCCCTCCTAATTTAAATATTAAGAAAAGAAAAAAGTGCCAATAATGGCACAGTTGTATATTCAACTATTAAGCATTAATTTAATATTTCAATAAATTTACACTTAAATTTACATTTTTTAAAAAATATACCACAGTTAATAGTGGTATTTTAAATATTACTAATATGCTTTAGCAAAAATGACATAACGATTTGTTCTTTTTTTGCAGTCTTTAAAGATACATTCAACATCTTTTTCAGGTTTGTCAATAACTTTTGGAATACATCTTGTAGATGCACCTGTTTCTTCTTTAATTTTTTCTTCAGCAGCGCCTAGACAACAAAATGGAGCTGTAACAAATTTATTTTGAGCAATTTCTTTTTTGAAATCTTCATAGTTATAAACGAAAACAGTATTATTTTTTAATCTTTCTTCTGCTTTTTCATAAAGATTATTATGAATTTCATCAAGTAGAAGTCCTACGGTTGTTTTAACGTCTTCAACTTTTACTAAAATTTTATTTTCAACATCATCTCTACGCACAATTGTAACCATATTATTTTCTAAGTCTCTTGGTCCTATTTCTATTCTTAATGGAACACCTTGAATTTCACTATTTGCTGCTTTAAAACCTGGATTTTTGTCTGTCGAATCTAATCTAACTCTAAATTTAAGATTTAAATCTACAAAAAGTTTTTGAGCAACTTCTGAAACTTGTGGAGCTTTTTTGTTGAATAGCTCTAAAATATCAACCTGAACTGGTGCGACTCTAGGAGGTACAATAATTCCTCTGTTGTCTCCGTGTGTCATAATTAAGGCACCAATTAATCTTGTAGTAACACCTCAAGATGTTTGGTAAACATATTCTTGTTGATTTTCTTTATTTCTAAAAGATATATTGTAAGCTTTTGAAAAATTTTGAGCTAGATAATGACTAGTTCCAGTTTGTAATGCTTTTCCATCTTTCATCATAGCTTCAATTGTGTATGTGGAACAAGCACCAGCAAATTTTTCGTGTGGCGTTTTTTTACCAACAATTGTTGGAATAGCTAAATAATTTTTTAAAAATTTAGCATATGTACTAATCATCAAACGAGTAAATTTTCTTGCTTCTAGCGGATCTGAATGACATGTATGACCCTCTTGTCACAAGAATTCTCTAGTTCTTAAAAAAGGATTTGTTGTTTTTTCTCAACGAACAACGTTAGCTCATTGATTATAAATTAATGGAAGGTCATTGTATGAATTAATTGAACTTTTGAAAAATTCAGCAAATAAAACCTCTGATGTTGGACGAATTACTAATTTTTCACTTAATTCACGATTTCCAACATGTGTAACAGTTGCTAATTCAGGATTAAATCCTTCAACATGTTCTTTTTCAATTTCGAATAATGATTGTGGAATAAAGAGTGGAAGATAAACATTTTGAACACCTTTTTCTTTAAAAATAGCATTTAAATTTTGTTGAATTAATTCTCAAATTCCATAAGCATTTGGTTTGAAAATTAATGTACCTTTTGCAGGACCATAAGCAATTAAATTACCATTTTTAACAACATCTGTATATCATTTTGCAAAATCAGTTTCTAATGGTGTTATTTTTTCTAATTCTTTTTTCATATTAAAAATTTTACATATTTTAATTAAAAAAAAATAAAAAAGTATATTTTTACTTATTAAATAAAACTTTTATTTTTAATTAGTGTCAAAATTATTTTTTTAGTTATAAAATTTTATTTGTTATGAAAAACTTGAATAAATGAAAAAACGTGCCACTTGGAATTAACTCAATAGCATTAGGAACTATGGGAATTGCAACATCTCTTTCTTTTTTATCTACTGAGTTTTTTGAAAGATTTTTTGCTACACAAACAACAATTAATAATTTAAATTATTTTTTACTTGCAGTTTATATTCTGTGCATTTTCATTTGTTTATTTTATTTATTTTTTGTTATATCAAAATATCTTATTTTAAAATTTCAACATTTACCAGACGAGTTTAATAAACCAACCATGGTAGGTTCTATTGGTGTTACTTTACTTTGTTTATGTATAATTTCCAATTCTATCGGGTGAATTATCACAACATTCGTTATCGATCCAAACACAAGGTATTATTCTTTAATTTTTCCTAATATTCTAGTTTTTCTAGCTAATGTTTTTCAATTAATTTATATGTTTTTATTTTTCAAAAAGTATATTTTAGGTAAAAACTGAACAAAAGAAAAAGCTTATGGTTCTTGATTTGTTCCTTTAGTTGGAATTGGTATTTCGGCAGCTTATGCAGATCATTTAGGTGATGTTTTACCAATTTGATACTGACAAAGTATATGATTTTTATCTTTTTTATCTTTTTTATTTACTTCACCTATTTTCTTATACCGTTTTCTATTTAAACCACATACAGATACAAAACATATTCCATCCATGGCTATTTATTCATCTCCAGCAAATATGCTTGGGTTAGGATTTTTAGTGGCTTTTAATCCTGATAGAGGTAAAGAATTACAAAGTAATTTTTTAAATAATGAATATTGCTATCAGGTAGTTTCTATCTTTTTGTTTTGCTGATCGATTTTAGGTGTTTTAATTTATGCAGTAATTTTTGTAAAATCAATGAAGATTAAAAATTATTGATTTACTTATGGAGCATTAACTTTCCCTGCTTCGGTATCTGCTAGTGGAACAGCATATTTTGCTCGCTATTTATTTCTAGAGCATTTTACTGCAATTTATTGATTTTTATATATTGTTGCAATAATTTTATTTTTTATGAGTTTATATGTAGTTATTTACCTAAATTTTAAATATATGAAATTATTAACTCAAATTTTTAAAAAGAAGTTTTAAACCTAGTTTTTTAAAGCTAGGTTTTAAATTGCTAATTATACATATTTTTTATTTACTGTGTTAAAAAAATAAATAATTTATAATTATGTATATTAATATAAAGTTTAATTTTATGATAAGGAGCAACTATGGATAAAAGCTATAATCACAAGCTAGTAGAAGATGGTTTAGAACAAAAATGACGTGATAAAAAGTTTTTTATGACACATGACGAACTTAAAAAACCATTTTCAATTTTACTTCCGCCACCCAATGTTACAGGTAAACTACACTTAGGACACGCACTTGATGTTTATATTCCTGATACTATTATTCGTTACAAAAAGCTGCAAGGATATGATGTTTTATGACTACCTGGGATGGATCATGCTGGTATTGCTACACAAAGCAAAGTAGAAGATGTTCTTTTTAAGTCTACAGGTAAAAATCGTCATGATTTTGGTCGTGAAAAGTTTTTAGAAAAAATTTGAGAGTGAAAAGATGAATATGCTAGTTTATTCCGTAAACAATGAGCGAAACTTGGCCTTGCTCTTGATTACAATTTAGAGCGTTTTACTTTGGATGATGATGCAAATCAAGCTGTATTAAAAGTGTTTGTAGATTTATATAATAAAGGTTTTATTTATCGTGGTGTTAGAGCTATTAATTGAGATATTAAGTTACAAACAGCTTTATCAAATATAGAAGTAAATAACGAACCTACTGAACAAAAAATGTACTACATTAAGTACAAGATTAAAGATACAAATGATTATTTGGTTATAGCTACAGTTAGAACAGAAACACTTCTTAGTGATGTTGCTGTTGTATTCGCTCCTAATGATGATAGATATCAAAAATATTTAGGTAAAGTAGTTATTCATCCCATTACTCAAAAAGAGCTTCCTATTATCGCTGATTCATATGTAGATCCTGAATTTGGTACTGGATTAATGAAACTTAGCGCTCATGCTGAAGCTGATATTTCAATCATTCAAAAATTAGGTTTAGAAATTATTGAAACAATTGATAAAAATGGTTATATTAATGCTCCTGGTTCAGAATTTCATGGTTTAGAACGTTTTGAAGCGCGTGAAAAAATTGCTAATTATCTTAGTGAAAACAACTTTATTGAAAAAATTGAAACTACCGTTTCAAATGTTGGTATTAGCGATCGCTCAAAAACTGTTGTTGAAACCTTAGTTCTACCTCAGTGATTTGTAAAAATGGATCATTTTAGAGATTTAATTTTA
This sequence comes from Mycoplasma buteonis, assembly GCF_000733865.1. Taxonomy (GTDB): domain Bacteria; phylum Bacillota_I; class Bacilli_A; order Mycoplasmatales; family Metamycoplasmataceae; genus Mycoplasmopsis; species Mycoplasmopsis buteonis. The sequence continues at coordinate 163,670 of NZ_JPOK01000004.1, read as the reverse complement.
AATAACTTAAATTCTGATGAGGCTGTAGAATTTTATCCTAAGCGTTTTAGAGCAACACTTGAAAAATGAATGGAAAACGTTTATGATTGAACAATTTCGCGTCAATTATGATGAGGTCACAGAATTCCGGCTTGGTATGACGAAGAAGGTAATATCAAAGTCCAAATTGAATCACCTGGTAGTGAATGAGTTCAAGATTCTGACGTTTTAGATACATGATTTAGTTCTGGTATTGCTCCTTTTACATTTTTAAATTGACCAAAGCAAAATAAATTACTTGATAGATATTATCCTTATTCACTTTTAGTAACGGGATATGACTTAATTTTCTTTTGAGTTGCAAGAATGTACTTCTTTGGATTAGAATTTATGGATAAAATACCTTTTAAAAACCTATTACTTCATGGATTAATCCGTGATTCACAAGGTAGAAAGATGTCTAAATCTTTAAATAATGGTGTTGATCCAATGGATATGGTAGAGCAATATGGTTCTGATTCATTGAGATGATTTTTATTAACTAACACTTCTCCTGGTATGGATATTAGATTTTCAACAGAAAAAGTTGAAGCAGCTTGAAGAGTTAACAATAAATTATGAAATATTGCTAAATATATTTCTGACATGCCTGAAGATGCTAATAATGAGTTAACAAATGCTGATTATTGAATTATGAATAAATTGGCAAATTTATCAAATCAAATCAATCAAAATATGGATAATTATGAATTTGCAGTGATTGGTTCTGAAATTTATAAATATTTATTTAGCGATTTAAGTAGTTGATATGTTGAGCTTCTCAAAACTAATCCATCTAAAAAAGGTGCTTTATTAGTTTTAGAAAAAACATTGATTGTTTTACATCCATTTTTACCATTTATAACCGATAGAATTTATTCAACAGTGTTTAATAAAGAAATTTTAGAACAACAATGACCGGTATTTAATGATGATAAAAATACTCAATATATTGATGATTTAATCGAAATTGTTACTGCTATTAGAAAATATCGTGAAGATAATCAAATTTCTAAAAAAGATGTTATTGAATATTGTTTAACTTCAGAAATTAGCACTCTAGCAAGTGACACAATTAATAAACTTGCTTTTGCAAAAGAAACTTTAAACAACGATTATCTAATTGCTTTAAAAGAAAATAATTTATACATCAAAATTTCAAGCGAACAAAAAGAAAAAAATAAGAATTTATTATTAAATCAGATTGAATTTGTAAAATCAGAAATCATGCGTGCTGAAAAAATGTTAGCAAATGAAAACTTTGTTAAAAAAGCGCCTAAAGAAAAAATAGAATTAGAGCAAAATAAATTAAATAAATATAAGAGTGATTTAAAACAATACGAGGAGGAACTAAAATGCAAATATTAAGTGGTAAAGAATTAGCTAAAAGCGAATTAGAACAACTTAAAAAAGATTTAGAAGACTTAAATTTAAGTAGACAACCTAGATTAGCAATTGTTCAAGTGGGTGATAATCCAGCTTCAACTAAATACGTTGAGCAAAAAAGAAAAAAATGTGAAGAAGTAGGTATCGAAGTTAAGGTTCATCATTTTAGAGAAAATATTTCTCAAAATAGATTACTAATGAAATTAGACGATATTAATGAATATTCTGATGGTGTAATTATTCAACTTCCACTGCCACATCATATACCAAAACAGGTTATTTTAGATGCGGTTCCTTATGATAAAGACATTGATGGTTTAAGTACAAAAAACGAATTTAAACTTTATAACGATAACAAAGAAAAGCACTTTATTCCAGCAACAGCTAGAGCTGTATTAGAATTAATGGAACACTATAAAATTGATGTAAAAGATAAAAAAGTTTGTGTTGTAGGTAGAAGTCACCTTGTTGGTAAGCCGCTAGCTCACATTATTAAAAGAATGGGAGCTAATGTAGCTACATATGACGAAAATACTGGAATTAAGGGTATTGAAAATGCTGATATTATAATAGTTGCAATTGGTGTAGCTAAATATGTAAAAGCAGAAAATGTAAAAGAAGGTGCTATTATTATTGATGTTGGTACAAACTTAGATGATAAAGTGACAACAGACATTTGCGGTGATGTTGATTATGAAGATGTTAAAGATAAAGTATCAGCAATTACTCCGGTTCCTGGTGGAGTTGGACCCATGACAGTTGTTTGTTTACTTAAAAATTTAGTAGATATTTTTAGATAAGAGTAAAATTAATAAAAAATATTAGGAGAAATGAATTATGAGAAAAATTGCAATTCTAACTTCTGGTGGTGATGCTCCAGGTATGAATAATGCTGTTCGTGCTGTTGTAAAACAAGCGCAAGCAAACGGTTTAGAAGCTTTTGTAGTTTATGAAGGATACAAAGGTTTATACAACAACAATATTGTAAGTGCTAAAAATTTAGATGTTGACGCTTATTTAAACCAAGGTGGAACATTTATTTATTCAGCTCGTTTTCCAGAGTTTAAACAACCTGAAGTTAGAGAAAAAGCTGCCAAAAACTTAAAAGACTTAGATATTGATGCTTTAGTTGTAGTTGGTGGAGATGGAAGTTATCAAGGAGCTCAATTATTACACGAATTAGGTGTAAAAACTATTGGACTTCCAGGAACAATTGATAATGATATTGCTTCAAGTGATTATACAATTGGATATGATACAGCTTTAAATACAATTGTGGACGCTGTGGATAAAATTAGAGATACTGCAAAAAGTCATAAAAGAATTATGATTGTTGAAGTTATGGGTAATATGTGTGGTGATTTAGCTTTATATTCAGGTTTAGCTACTGGTGCTGAAATTATTGCTACTAGCCAATATCGTTTATCTGAAGAAGAAATTATCAATAAAGCAGTTGAATTAACTAAACAAGAAGGCAGAAGAAGCGTTATTGTTATCGTTTCTGAAAAATGTTATAAAGTATCAGAACTTGAAAAACAAATTCAAGCTGCTACAGGATGAGATACTAGAACTAACTCATTAAATCATATTCAACGTGGTGGAACACCTACTGCACAAGAAAGAATTTTATCAACTTTAATGGGAATGAAAGCTGTTGAATACCTTTTAGAAGGTAAAAGCGGTTTAGCTATCGGTATCATTAATAATGATATTGTAGGAGTTCCTATTCTTGAAGCTTTAAGCATGGAAAACAAAGCAAAAGAAAAAGCAGTTGCTCGTGCAATTAAATTTAATAAACTTAACCAAGCAAAATAAAATTATCGGCAATAGCCGATTTTTTAATATAGTCTAACTTTAATAGACACAAATATGGAAGAATAAAAAAATTCACATTGTAGAATGTGAATTTTATATTATTTATTGAATTAATTATTCAACTGAAACATCAGCTCCAGCTTCAACTAAAGCAGCTCTCATTGCTTCAGCTTCTTCTGGTTTAACGTCTTCTTTAAGAACTGCTGGTAATGAGTCAACGATTTTCTTAGCGTCCATAAGTCCAACATTAAGAAGATCTTTAACAACTTTGATAATAGCAACTTTTTTACCGTTATCAGCTTTAAGAACAACTTTAACGCTTGATTTTTCTTCAGCTCCACCTTCGGCTGGTGCTGCAGCAACTGCAACAGCTGCCATAGGGTCGATACCGAATTCTTCTTTCATTGCGTCAACAAGTTCCATAACTTCTTTAATTGACATTTCTTTTAATGATTCAATAAATGTTTCTTTTGTTAATTTAGCCATTTTATTTTTTCCTTTCGTATGCTAATTTATATTATTCTGATTTACCTTCACTTACTAATTTAAGTGATAATGACATTTGTTGTAATGGTGCCATCATTGAACGTGCAAGGATTCCAAGTGCTTCTTCGTATGTAGGAAGTGAAGCAACCATTTTAACTCCAGCAGCGTCAACAACTTTACCTTCAAATGTACCTGCTTTAACAACCATTAATTTGTGTTTTTTAGCAAATGCCACAAGTAGTTTAGCAGCAGACATTTGATCGTTTTGTGAAAAAGCAAAAATGTTAGGTCCTACTAAATGATCTGCTAAGTCAGCAAGTCCAGCTTGTTCAGCAGCAATTTTAACTAATCTGTTTTTGAAAACTTTAATTTCAACACCCATTTGTTTAGCTTCTTTTCTGAATTCTTGTAACTCAGCAACTGTAAGTCCACGGTATTCAGCAAATGCTAAAGCTTGTGAATTTTGAATTCTGTCTAAAATTTCAGCAACAACTTCTCTTTTAGCTGCTCTTAATTTTGATTCTGACATCTTTTGCCTCCTTTCAAAATTTTTGGTGCAATACAACAAGTTAATGACATACACTCGGCAACATATTTAAGCTGTGCAGTTGCTGTCTTTATGTATTGCCTTTATATTATATTAAAAAGTCTGAAATTTTAAAGTGGTTTTAAAAATAAAAAAGCCCTACAAAATAGGGCTTAACACTTTAATTTAATTAAATTCGTCTTTTTTGATTATATTAATTTCGAAATCAAAACCATTATTAAACACAAATTGATAAGCTTCATCTGAATTTAATTTACCTTTTGATTCTAAAGCAAATTTTAAAAAGCTAGAAGTTGGGAAAGAAAAAGCTTTTCCTTTTTGGATATTTTTTAATCCTTTTTGTGTAATTTTAATTTGAATTTGATCTGTTAACATTACAATAAAATCTTTTTGATGAGTTAGTAAATTAGGATTAAGACGAATTTCACTATTATGTATTTTTTGGATTTGATTAAAAGCACGGAAAGATGAATCACCATTTAAACTTATTCAACATGGTGTAGTTTCTAAGTTTAAAAATTTAATACATTGTTGAAATTCCAAAAATGGTCGATAAGCTCATTTGTGCATTGACATAGTCCAAATTGGTGGTTGATATCATCATTTATTATCAACATAATTAATTCTAATTTTCTTTAAACTCATACTATTTTGTGATTAAGTTAATAAACTTAGCCACTCCTTCATTTTCATTTGTATCGGTTACATAATCTGCAATTGATTGAACTTTTTCGTGAGCATTTCCCATTGCAACTGAATAACCTACTGTTTTTAACATTTCGATGTCATTTAGTGCGTCACCAAAAGCCACAGCACGTTTTAAATCTCAATTTTGCTCAGCAAAAAGCTTTTTAATAGCATTACCTTTGTTTTGATTTAAAGGCATAATGTCAAGTACATTACTTTGTGAAGCTACCACATATAAATTTTTAAATTGTTTTAAAAATTCTAGCAAATCAGGAATTTTGTTTTGAACTTTTTCTCTAAGCACTAATAATTTTAATACATTAATTTCTGAATCTTGCTCTAGAACTTTGTAAAAACTAATTTGTTCATAATCTCAGTGATTTGGGTGCTTTACATCTTGATAAGGATAAATTCTTAAATCAAATCAAGAAGGGTGGTTAAAATTTTGCCCAAACATTTTTGTTTTAGTGTAACTAAGGTAGTCAATTTGATTAGTTTCAAAGTATTTAGTAATTTGTTTTGCTTCATCATGATCAAGTTTTCCTAAAATTTCAACTTCATCTTTTTGTCAGTTCAAAACAATTGTACTACCATTAATTGCAATGAGCGGATCACTAATTTCTAAGCTGGTAAAAAGTTCTCTATTCATATAATAAGGTCTACCGGTTGCTATTATCACTTTTTTACCTAGTGTTTTTAGTTTTAAAAGAGCTTCTTTTGTGTTTTGTGTAACTTGACGATTATTATTTAATAAAGTACCATCTAAATCAAAGATAAAGTAATCAAAGTCACTAATTTTTTTGTCCATAAGTAGCATTTTTACCATGTTTTCTTTGATAATGTCTTTCAACTAATGCATCTTGCGCTAAGTGACTTTCGTTATTTGTTACTATCATTGTTTTAATTGCCATTTCAGCAATAGTTTCCATTGTTAATGCGATATTAACTGCATCTTTTGGACTTTTAAATGATCAAGCAAATGGTCCGTGTTCTCTAACAAGAGTTCCTGGTGTTGCTTTAAAATCAAGTTTACGATTTTTGAACATTTCTAAAATAACTAACCCTGTGTTGTGTTCGTATTCACCATTAATTTCTTCAGGAGTTAAAGCACGTGCACATGGAATCGGTCCATAAAAATTATCTGCATGTGTTGTTCCATAGCATGGGATATCTTTTCCAGCTTGCGCAAATGCAACAGCATTTTTACTATGTGTATGCACGATTCCTTTAATTTCTGGATTATTTTTATAAATTAATGTATGAGTTGGAGTATCAACAGATGGGTTATATTTTGAATCATAAATGTTGTTATCTAAATCTGTTACTACTAAATCTAGCGGTGATAATTCTTGATAAGAAACACCACTAGGCTTAATAACCATAAATTTACGATCTTTGGTAATCCCTGAAACATTACCTCAAGTATGAATGACTAGTCCATATTCAACCAGCAACATGTTAGCGTTATAAACTTCTTGTTTTAAAGCATTAATTTCTTGAATATATTCTTGTGGAATTTGTCTCATCTTAATTATCACCTCCTACTTTTGCTCAGCTATCGTGATAGAATTTTTTAGCATCAGCAATATATTTGATTGCTTCTTCTTTAGTTTCATCTTCTTTATTTAAAGATCACATTTCAATCATAATAGGTTGATTGAGTTTTAAATCTTTTAAAATTTGGAGCATAAATGGAAAATCAACTGTTCCAGTTCCAAATGGTATATCGCGGAATTTTCCTGGAACAGTATCTTTGAAGTGAAAAGCAATGAGTTTATTTTTAGCTAACTCAAATTCATTATATAAATCTTTTTTATTAGCTCATTGATAAATATTTCCTAAATCAGGATAAATTCCTAAATATGGACTATTAACTTTGTTTACATAAGTTAGTGCACGAGAATTTGTTCCCATAAAACGGGTATCCATAATTTCAAATGCTAACATTACTGAATGTTTAGATGCTAATTGTGTTGCTTTTTTAATTCCTTCTAAAAAATATTTTTTAGTCTCAGCATCGGATTCTTCATAATAAACATCATATCCGGCTAGTTGTACTGTTCTAATACCTAATTTTTTAGCTAAAATAATAGCTTTTTCCATAATTTCCATAGCACGTTCTCTAATTTTTGAATCATGAGAACCAAAAGGAAACTTACGATGTCCACTTAATGTCATTGAATTAAAATTAAATTGATGTTTAACTAATAATTCTTGTGCATGACGAATTTCGTTTTCGCTTCAATCAAGTCTCGCTAAACGCATATCTGTTTCATCAACAGAAAATTCCATAAAATCATAACCAGCTGCTTTAGCAATTAAAATTTTTTCTTCTAGTGAGAATTTGTTATTAATTGCTTTTTCATAAATTCCGAGTAAACGATTATTTTCAGTATTTTGCAAACTCATCTTTAAATTCCTTAGCCGCTAATTCTGGATTTTCTGCATCTCTTAAGCTACGTCCTGCGATAAAAATATAAATTGGGATATCTTTAAATAATTTAATATCTTCAAGAGCAACTCCACCAGTAACTGTAACTTTAAATCCCATTTCAGCTAATTTTTTAACTGCATCAATATCTCTTTGTCCTCATTTTACACCACTAGCTTGAGAGTCTCTACTGCGGTGTCAAACAACTTGTGGAACTCCAGCTTCTTTTCACTTTTGTGCTTGTTCTCAGCTGAAGTTTGAAGTCATTTCAATTTGAACTTCGTTTGTATCTTTGTGTTCTTTACCAATTTTCATTGTTTCAACAATTGTAGGTACTTCAGCTGCGCAAATACATGTAGTGTAATCTGCACCATTTCCGAAAAACATATTTCCAAAAACCTTACCTGCGTCAGCAATCTTGCCATCAGCAACAATTAGTTTGTCTGGGAAAGCTTTTTTTAGTTCCGCAATTGCTCTTTTACCTTCTGATGCAATTAAAATTGTTCCTACTTCAATGACATCAATATATTTTTCGACTTTTCTTGCAGCTTTAATAGCATCATCGATTGTTAAGTTATCAAGTGCAATTTGTAAAAGTGGTTTACTCATTTTTTCTCCTAAATATTTAAATATTTTGTGTAATCAATTGATTTAATAAATTCAATCACTTCTTCTTTTGACTCCATTTTAGCAATTTTGTCAATATTTGCTGGATCTTCAAAAACAGCAACAATTTGTGGAATAGCAATTTTGACATGTGTTTCACCATCAATTGCAGCAATGCAAATTAACACACTTACTTCCATTCCGTTATCAAATTTAACTGGTTTTTTAAGTGTTACTAGTGAAAAACCATTACCAAAAACAGTTTCTTGTGTTCCTGATGCATGAGGCATAGCTAATCCTGGCATAAGTACATAGTATGGACCATGCTTTGCTGTTGAATCTAAAATAGCTTCATAATATTTTTCATTAATAACTTTTGCATCTTCAAGTGGTTTAGTTGCTAGTTTTACAGCTTCTTTCCAATCTGATGCTTCTTGATGAATTCTAATTGAATCAATTTCAATTAAGGTATCTAATAAATTAAGTTGTTTTGACATATTTTCCTTATTTTGATATTTATTTTATTTATTTGCGTCGTTAAGAGCTTCTTTGATTTCATCTAAGCTCATTACATTTTTTAATCCGTAAACTTTTGCGGTTGTGTTTTTGATTTCTGAGACAAAGTTTGCTGTACATAAAACAACATCAAAGTTGTTAACAACACTTTTTCCTTGTCCTAATCCTAATGCTTCAACATTTCCTTGAATGCCTAATTCTTTAAGAGCTTGTGTTACTTTTAATTTAATAATCATTGATGTTCCCATCCCTGAACCACATAAACATAATACTTTCATAATTTCTCCTTTTTAAATTGTTTTGTAAAGTATATTCCTTTTTATTTTTTATTTAAATAAAATTAATCGGCGTTTGACCGCCGATTAATCCAATTATTCCATAATCAATTGAGGTTTGATTTTGAATACTTTTTGTAATAATGTTGCTTTTGTTTGACGGTTTGTATCAATTAATTGTGAAAGAACAATTAAGGCAACTGGAATTACACCACCAACTACAATACCTGATGCAATTGGGCTTGGTGAAGCAAGCAATGCTAATCCAAAGAAGAAGTTTCAGTCAAACATTCCTAAGAATCCACCTTTAAATGGCATTGATAATCCTGCATATTCTGTTGGTAATGAGCTTTGTGTGTGTTTAAGAGCTCATAATCCTGCGGCGATAACAAAGATTTCAATAAATCCAAAAATTGCTGGAACAATTAATGATGCTTTATATCCACCTGAAGCATTAGCAAATACTCCAATTGATCCTGAGTTAAAGAATAATGTAATGAATAATGGAATTACAATTGGAACTGCACCACTTGTTGCTCTTGAAATACCAATTAAGATACCTACAGCAATAAATTGTGCAACTGTACCAGCAGCAAAACCATATGTTACTGAGTTCATACTAAATCCGTATGTAGCAGCAACGTCAACAGCGATAACTGCACCTGGTGCAAGTTTTTCTGCAATACCTTGGAATGATTGTTGAAGTTCTGTAACGAACATTCTAACTCCGGCTTGAAGTACAAGAATTGATGTTACGAGTTTCATTGAACCAAGTAAAATATTAATTACTCAAAATTGAGCATCAACGTTTCATTGTCCGTATGCAGCACCATTTACTGAACCATCTGGTAATCCAAATGGTTTTGTACTTGCGAATTGAATAATTAAAATTAATGTTAAGAATAATACGAAAATTAATAATGTTTGAGTAAAAATATTGTCTTCAAAGATTTTTACTTTATTACTAATTTTTTTAGTTTCAGCTGATTCTTCTTTTTTACCAAAGTATTTACCAATTCCATAAGCAATTGATAATCCAAGCATTTGTTGGTGTCCAACACAGAAACCAGCTTTTTCTGTAACAACATCTGAACCTTTAATTGTTGCAGATGATCCTACTGATCAGTAAAGTCCAAGAACAAGTCCACTAATTAAGATTGTTCCTGCAACAGCACCTGTTGAGGCAGCAAATGTTTGAAGACTTCCTGAACCTTGTGTAAAGAACATTGTAAAGAATGTAACGGGAACAACGACAGCTGCTTGTTGGAACATTACGTGTCCTGTAAGCATTACTGAGTGCATGTTAGTTCATTTACGTAAAATAACCATTACAATATTGAAAGCGAAACCAATAAGTAATGCGTATGCGATTCAAGCTTCATAACCTGCATTTAATGATTTAAGTCATGCAGCTGAATCATTTCATACGAAATAAGGATCTAATGGTGTAATATCTGTTCCAAGATTTCCGATAGCAGCGAAAATTGGTTTAGCCATACCAACAAGTACTGATGCACCAATTTTAAGCATGATAACACCAATCATTGCTTTAACCATTCCAAGGAATGAATCGGTAAATCCTCTTCCCAGAATTAAATATCCTGCGAATACCACCACTCCGATAAGAATTGTTACTGATCCTAATAAGTTAGAAACAAGAACTTTACTAACGAAGAAACTTGATGCTTTACCAAAATCATCGTTGTAAACTCCCATTCTAACTCCGTAGGTAATACCAGCCATTACTAAGAAAGCTAGTAAAACAATTCCTAACCAAAGGATGGCTTTAAAATTAAATTTTTTGCCATTTGCTTTCATAATTAGTCCTTTAATAAGAAATTAAGTTAAGGTTTTAAAAATATTAGTCTAATTTTAAGTCTTTTTTAAGTTGTTTTAACTCAGGTGAAACTTTTGATTCATCGTAAACACGTGGTTCATCGAATGCAAGAATTTCGCGTGGGTTATTAATAAGCATATCATCGATAGCTTCTTGAGAAACTCCAAGTTGTTTTAATAATGGAATAAATCTATCAAATAAGTAAGCTAAACCAAATGTTTCTTTACCTTTTGTAATTCCATAGTTTCTTTGGTAAAGAATTCTACCTGCGTCTAGGCTTAATGTAATGTGTTTTTGTAATCCTTTATCAACTAAGTATTTAATGTTTTCAGCTAAAGTTGAATCTGGATAATATTTAACACGGTCAGGCCCATCTAAACAAAGTGTAACACCAGTTTCTTTAATAATTTTTTCATAGTAGTATTTATCTGGGTTTTTGTTTAAGTGTGAAATTTGAATTTTGCGTGGGTTAGCACCAAAATCAATTAAGTGTTGAGCAACTTCAAGAGCCATTGTACCTAATTGTGTATGCACTAGAATTGGACAACCTGTTTGAATTGATGTTCTAGCAGCAACTTCTAATGCTTTAAGTTCAAGTCTGTCAATTGCAGCGTAACCTGTACCAGCTTTAATAATTCCAGCTTTTGCTTTTGAACGTTTTACAACTGGTCCGTTGTAGTTATATTCGTCCATACCTTCTTCAATTTCAGCAACACACATTTTAACAATGTCTGCTGTTGGAACTGTTGCTAATCAAGAGCAGTATTTGTCATAGAATTTAGCTTTGTGAAATCCTGTTGACATAATAACGTGTCCACCAAGTGGTTTAACAGCTTCAGCAATTTGAAGTGTTTTAATTACGTCTCTACCTACATTAGGTGGATCCATAGTAACTATTGTTGAACCACCTCTGTTAATGAATTCTTTGAATTCCGCTACAGAAGCATCCACATTTAACATTAAAAAGTCAATGTGTTCTTCAACTTCTGGTCCACCGTTTTTAATAAAGTGATCATGACAATCTGTCACACCAAGTTGTGAAGCAGGAATGTCACCAAAAACAGTTCTTGCGAATTTTTCTTTCATAAAACTCCTTTATATAATAATGTTTTAAAAGTCCAAATAGAAGAGTTTATTAAGTTTTTTGCAACTTCTATTCACTAATATTTTGAACTTTTTTAAGGCTTTGTCACATCGAAAAATGTAAAAAATTTACAAAAAGTTTTATAATTATTCAAAATAACACAATTGTGTAGTGAAAAAGCGTAACTTTTTTACATTTGCTTAAAAAAGCATAATGAAAAAATGTGGAAATTTTTCCAGTTTTTGGAGTTTTATGAAAAAAAGTGTTAATGAAGCATGCAAAGTTAAGAAACCAATTCTAAAAGGAATTTCTGGACTGTCAAAAAATGATTATAAGATTTTGGAATTCATCAATTGTTTTGATGGAGATTTTTTTGATTATAACATTCGTGATTTTGCAGCAGAAATTAATATTTCAGTGGCATCAGTTTCTCGGTTTGCAAATAAATATGGTTTTAAAAATTACCAAGCTTTAACTATATATATTAATAAGTCTATTCAAAAATTTATTGATCAATATCCTATTTCAGAAGATAAGAATAATAATCTATCAACCATTCGTTCAGGAATTAAATATGTTTTTGATAACTTATATAACCAAGAGTTACTATCAGCTACTGAGCAAGCAGCATCACTCATTAACGAAGCGAACAAAATTTATGTTCTGGGTGCTGGAAGTAGCAAAAGAATGTCTGAAACATTAGTTTCCAATTTATACAAAATAGCTAAAAATGTAATTTCAGAAAATGATTTTCACACTTTTATTCCAGCTTTAGCTTGTGCTACTAAAAATGATGTCTTTGTTTTGTTTTCTGACAACCTAAATTCACCTGAACTTTTTTTCTGCATTGAAGAGTGCCATAATAGAGATGTACCAATTATTTTTATTACTTCAAATAATGATGCAAGCTACTTACATAACAAAGACATAGCAATTGTATATCAAAAAATTTATTCAAGTAATTTAAATATTCCTTTGTCTACAAAAATTTCTCAACTTATGATTGCTGATATTTTATTTGAGTCTATTTTGATTGAAAATCAAGAATTACGCGTTAAGCTAAATGAAGCAATTAAGTTAATGGATAAGTGGAAAAAGAATAAACGCAATTCATAGGATTAGATATTATATTTTTAATATCTAATTTTTTTAATTTTTAAATAAGTTAAAATAAATTTATGCGAAAAAGAATTTATTTACATACAAATACTGAATTTTCATTTCTTTATTCAAAAATTAAATTAATTGATTTATTTAAAAAAGCTTTAGAAAATAAATTAGAGTATCTTCCGTTAACTGATGTTAATAATTTATATGCTTTACCTTATTACTATGATTTGCAAGTTAAAACAGGAATTAAGCCAATTGTTGGGATTGAAACTAAGTTTTATGTTGATGAGCAAAATTACTTTAAAATCATCGTTTTAGCAAAAAATAATGATGGTTTAGCATTAATTAATCAATTAATTTATGCAAACTCTTTAAATCAAAAAATTATGGATTTTAACTTGTTAAAAGATGAAAATTTATACGTTATTGATCATTATGAAAAAGGTATGGTTGCTAAAAAACTTAATTTAAGTGTTGAACAGTTACCTAATAACTTTTATTTTAATAGCAAAAAACCAGTTAATGAAAGAACAGTTTTTGCACCAACTAAAAGAATTTTGGATTTTGAAGATAATGAAATTTTAGGAGTTTTAGATCAAATTGCAGGTAAAGAACATCAAGTCTATACATATTATGAATATTTTGATGATGCAGAGTTTGATGATTTGAGTGAAGAAGTTTACCAAAATATGCTTAAAATGGTTGAGTCTATTAAAATAACTCCACCAGATAACAGTATTAAATTAGCTAAATTTTCTGATAATAGTGATCTTTTATTCAAAAAATTAATTCAAAATGAACGTTTTGAAGAATTAAAACAAAAATATGATTTACAACTATTAAAAGATCGTGTTTTGATGGAATATGAAACAATTAAAAAATTAGGATTTATTGATTATTTTTTAATTATTTGAGATGCACTAAAATGAGCTAGAGAAAACAACATAGAAATAGGTCCAGGACGTGGTAGTGCTTCTGGAAGTTTAATTGCTTATTTATTGCACATTACAGAAATTAATCCTTTAGATTTTGGATTGCTTTTCGAAAGATTTTTAAATGTAGATCGTGTTTCTTTACCTGATATTGATTTAGATATTCAAGATAATAAACGTGATTTACTTTTAAAATATTTACAAAATAAATACGGTTCTGATAAAGTAGCTCTAATTACAACTTTTCAAACTTTAGCATCTAAAAATTCAATTCGTGATGTAGCTAGAATTTTAAAAATACCAACAGCTGATGTAAATAAAATTTCTGCCTCTTTAACTAAATTTGATACTTCATTAACTGAAGCTTATGAAAAAAATAAAAAATATCGAATTTTAGTGTCTCAATATCCAAATTTACATGAATATGCAAGCCAAATTGAAGGTCTTCCACGTCAAACTGGACTTCATGCTGCAGGTGTAGTTATAGCAAGTGAAAAATTAATTAATCAATTTCCAATTTCTTTAAATGAAAATGGTTTTAATCAAATTCAATTCACTATGAATAATTTGGAACAATTTGGTCTTATTAAAATAGATTTTTTAGGTTTAAAAAATCTGACTATTTTACAAGAAATTGAAAGTTTAGTTCCAGTTAATAAGCGTTTTGATTATGTTTTAGGTAATAACTACGCTATCTTTGCTGATCATCAAACTTTTGATTTACTTAACAAATTAACAACAAATGGAATTTTTCAGCTCGAAAGTGATGGTATGAAAAAAGCTATTAAGTTAGTCCATGTTGATAGCTTTGACGATTTATATGCTATTATTTCACTGTTTAGACCAGGTCCAATGCAATACATTGAAGTTTATGCTGCAAATAAAAGAAATCCAAATTTAATTGAAAAAATTCATCCACTTTATGATGAAATAGTAGCTCAAACTTATGGAATTATTGTTTATCAAGAGCAAATTATGCAAATTGCACAAAAAGTTGGTAATTTATCTTTTGCACAAGCTGATTTATTACGTAGAGCAATTTCTAAAAAAGATGAAAGCAAGCTCCATAGCTATAAAAATATGTTTTTTGAAGGTGGTAGAGAAAATAATATTTCATTAGATACACTTGATAGAATCTATTCTAATATTGAAAAATTTGCTGCATATGGATTTAACAAGTCTCATGCGGTTGCTTACGCTCTGATAGCTTATAAATTAGCTTATTATAAAGCTCGCTTTCCTTTTGAATTTTATTCAGTATTATTAAGTAATTCTTCTGGAGATCTATTGACTATTAAAAAATATGCATTAGATGCAAGATCTCAAGGAATCAAGGTAAATTCACCAAAAATTAACATTTCGACAGAAAATGTCGAAATATATCAAAATGAACTTTATTTACCTCTTATTATGATTAAAGGTGTTGGAGTAGTTGCGGTAAACAAAATTGTTTCTGAAATAAGACAAAACGGAAAAATTAATAATTTATTGGAAGGATTAATGAGATTAAAACTAGCAGGTGTCGGTGATTCAGTTTTAACCACATTAATTAAAGCTAACGTTTTTCGTGAATTTGGTAATGTAGAAATGCTTTTAGGTTTTTTTGAAGAATTTACTAATGTTTACAATATTTTTGCAGCGTTACTAAAAAAGAAAACTTTTGAAACAGAAAATGAATCAATTGATTTTTTACGTAGTTTCTTAAAAACTTATAGTTATGACAAAATGCCAATCCCAGTTTTAAGTAGAAATATCGATATGGAAATGCGTTATGAAAGTGAACTTTTAGGAGATATTTACAATGCAATTCCTAACTTAGTTCAATTTAATCAAAAATCAGTAACAGTTGTTCGTCCAAAATTAATAGAACTAACAACTGAAAAAGTGTGAGTATTAGCTTATCTTACTAATGTTCGTAAGCATCCTACAAAAAAAATGGTAACTGTTTCACTAAAAGATGAAACAGCATCAGTTATTTGTTATGGATTTTCATCTGAAATGTTAGAATTAGCTAATAATAATACTCCAAGAATGCTTTTAATTTATATTTCTAATACCGATAAAAACTTCTTAAGAGCTTATGATTGAAAGGAATATGTAGATGAAGACAACTAGTTTAGTAATTGATGGTAACTACTTAATGTTTCAAAGTTTTTATGCAACTTATTATCGAAATCCAAATGATATCTTGCGTTCTAGTAAAGGTGTTCCTACAAACGGAATTTCCGTTTTTTTATCCCAATTAACAAAATTAGTAGAATTCATTAATCCTACTCATTTATTTATTGCTTTTGATGCAAAAGAAAAAACGAAACGTCACGAAATTTTTCAGGATTATAAATCAGGTCGCACTAAAGCACCAAGTGAACTTTTTCAGCAATTTGATTTAATTAAAGAAATTTTAAGTTTAATGCAAATTAATCATCAAGAAATTAGCGGTTTTGAAGCTGATGATTTAATTGCTGCTTACTGCGAAAAAATTGAAGGTGAAAAATTTGTTTTTTCTCACGATCGTGATCTTATGCAACTCATTAATCCTAATACAAAAATTATCAATAAATCAAAAGATTTTGCTAGTGGTTTTAAAGTAATTGATGAAGAAATTTTTCTTTTAGATAACGGATACACTCCTAAACAAGTTATTGACTTTAAAGCTCTAAAAGGTGATGCATCAGATAATTTACCTGGAATTAAAGGGATTGGAGATGTAACCGCAGTTAATTTAATTTCAAATTTTGGCAGTTTTCAAGCTATTTTTGATAATATTAATTCAACACTTATTAAACCTGCAGTTCGTAAAAAATTAGTTGACGGTCAACAAACAGGTCAAATGTGCTATGAATTAACAGTTTTAAATCCTAATGTGCCTAATTTTCAAGACGATTTAAATAATTATTCACTTACTAAAGTTAATCTAGAAGCAGCAATTCCGCTTTTAGATGAACTTGAATTAAAAACCGCAAAAGCAAAATTGCTAAAACCAATATGATAGCTGTTGTTGGTCATGCTTGTGCTGGTAAAACTACAGCATTAAGCAGCTTAGAAATACAAAATTATAAAATTTTATATGCTGATAATTTTGTATCAAATTTATATCAATCAAATTCTGCATTTTTATCAAAGGCTTTAAAAGTTTTGCCAGCAACTTGCTTTGAAAATAATGAACTAAGTAAGGTGAAAATTAAAGCTGAATTAAAAAATAATAATTTAATTTTAAAAGAATTAGAAAGCTTAGTTTTTGAATTCTTATATGAACACTTATTAAAGCACAAATATGATTTTGTTGAAATTGCTAATTTCCATAAATGTGAGAAAAAATTAGTAGGATTATTTAGCAAAATTATTGTGGTCGAAACTCAAAAAGAAATTCGACAAAAATTATGTCAATTAAAAGGTGTGGATAACTACTGATTTAATTGATTTAATAACCAAAATGCTTTTAATTGAAGCGAAAAAGAGACTTTTTGTCAAATTCCAGTTGTTAATATCTTAATTAATAATTTAGAAGAATTAAATAATTTACCAAATAAAATAGTGGAATATTATTATACTTAATAAAATTATTATGGACACTTTTAAAGCAAGGAGAACATGATGCAAAATCAACTACGTTTTACATACTTTGCAATACAGAAGAATACATTTATTTCTAGCGAAGATTTATCGAATTTAAGAGAATTTTATGGTTCAGTTTTAGGAGCAGAACCTATTTTTCTCTATGAATATTTACTTGATTTAGGTAAAAATAGTGATTTTGTACAAACTAATTTTGATTTCAGTGCTCTTACTTTGTTTTTAAATATGGATGCTCAAAAATTAGATTTTGCACGTAAAAGTTTAGAAGCAATTGGACTAATTAATACATATTATGATAATAAAAAAGCTATTACTGTTTTTAGTTTACAAAAACCGCTAGATGCACAAGGTATTAAAAATAATACTTTTATTTCACAACTTATTATTAAGAGATTAGGTAAAAGTCATTTTGATTTTCTTATTAAAAATAAACTTAATAAAATTAATTTACTTACTGGTGAGCAATATGAAGACGCTACTACTAGCTTTTTTGATGTTTTCGACTTTGAAGTTTCACAAACCAACAGCAAGCGTATTGATGAGTTTTTAATTGATTTAGGTAAAAGAACTAAACATGAACTTGAAATTAAGCAAATGGCAAAAACAATTAAAGCTAGTCCAATGCGTTTAGAAATTGGTAATGTGCTTTATTCAAATGAATATGAGGGAATTTTAAAATTAAGTTCTCTAGAATTTTATACACAACTTTTTGATCAACAACCAACTGAAATTGCTCAAAAATATTTATTAGAGTGAAAGAAAACAGTTAAAGATG
Organism: Mycoplasma buteonis; assembly: GCF_000733865.1. GTDB lineage: Bacteria > Bacillota_I > Bacilli_A > Mycoplasmatales > Metamycoplasmataceae > Mycoplasmopsis > Mycoplasmopsis buteonis. The sequence goes on along the minus strand of NZ_JPOK01000004.1, from coordinate 145,589 downwards.
ATCGTGTTATTAATTTAGTTCTTTATTTAGCGTTCTTAAAGCTTGGAACCGCTGCTAAAAAAGGTGAACGTTGTTTTAAATTAGCTAATTCATTAATTAAAGAAGTAAATCAAAAACATATTATTGGATTTGATAATATTGAAAACTACCTTGATGGTAAATTTGAATTTTCAAACGAATACAATGATGTTTATAAACAAAAAAGTTTTTTAAAAGCTTCTTATTTAAATAAGTAGGTTTTTATGGATACAATTAAAAAAATATTAAACCGAGATGGCATCTTCACTTCACGTGAAGATTTAATTATTTCTTTAAAACAATTTAATCCAATTAAAAAAGTTATTAGTAAATATCAAATTTCAGATTCAGAGCTATGGGATAATTTTGTCCAAATGAGTGATTACTTATCTGAACAACAAAATCCTGACGATTTTGTTTATTCAACAAAAATTCAACGTGACTTAGAAGGCAATCTTATTTTTGATAAAAAAATTAACAGTAATGAAAAAGCTAAAAAATATTTATTAACTCAAAATATTTTTTTTAAAAATATCTCAAAACCAGTAATTGATAAACCAATCACTGAGATTGAATGAATTGATGATGTTAACCATTTTGATTTGTTTGAATTTATTATCAATTTAAAAAATAAACTAGAAAAAACAAATAATTTAAAGAAAATTCGCGGTTGCTTTATTGATGGTGAATCAAGTTTATTTCGCAATCAAGTTTTAAGTGCCTTTGCGAACTTCTTTGCAATTAATGATTATTCAACAGCGTATTTAAATGTTAATTATTTAGAAGATGAGTTAAAAAAATCTTTTAATTCTAGTGATTCAGATATAAATTATATTTTAGATACATTAAGTAAATTGGATGTTTTAATTTTGGATGAAATCGGATTTAAAACTTATAATCCTTGATTTTTCGAAAATATCTTGATTAAAATTTTAGAAAATCGTTATATTAATCAAAAAACTACATTTATTGGTTCTTATGTTGATTTAATGAATATTGAGAAGAATATTTCAAACAAAGAAAAAAGAATTTCAAAAATTGCTTTAACTAAATTTAGACACTTAGTTAAGCAATTATGTCAAACAGAAATATGAGTAGGTAAGTAATATGAAAATTATTTTAGCTGGTACACCTGATTTTTCTGTACCAATTTTTGAGGAAATTATTAAAAATTTTGATGTTGTCGCTTTAATTTCACAGCCAGATAGACCGGCTAATCGTGGTTATAAGCTGCAACCAACTCCAACAAAACTTTTAGCAGAGCAATATAATATTCCTGTTTACCAACCTAATAAAATCGGAGATATTTACGAAGAGCTTTCTAAAATTGACTTTGATATATTATTAACTTGTGCTTTTGGTCAATTTATTCCACAAAAGGTTTTAGATTTACCTAAAAAAGCTGCGTTAAACATTCATGGTTCATTACTTCCTAAATATCGTGGTGCTGCACCCATTCAACATGCACTACTTAATGGTGATAAACAAACTGGAATTTCATTAATGTATATGTTTTTAAAAATGGATTCAGGAGATATTATTAAAACTGCTGCTTTAGATATTTTAGAAACTGATACTAGTGACACACTTTTTGAAAAGTTATCTATCTTAGCTACAGAAAATATTACTCATTGACTTAAGGAATTTGAGCAAGATAATTTTACGAAAATTAAGCAAGATGAAGCTCAAGTAATCTTAAGTCCAAAACTAGATAAAGCCGATGCTTTTTTAAGCGAAAACTTAACCTGTGAGAGTGCTTTTAACAAAATCAGAGCTTTTAGCTCAAATCCTGGAGCTTACTACATCTTAAATGATAAGAGAATTAAAATTTATTATGCTTCGAAAACAAAAACTCATAATAATGCTTTAAAATTACAATTTTCTGATGGTTTTCTTTTTGCGACAGATTATCAGTATGAATCCAAAAAAAGAGTTAAACTATAAATGGAAATATTACCATATATTAAAAATCTATTAAATTTAGATTTTTTTTATAATTATAAAACTGTTATAATATCGGTGTAAGATATTAATATCTTATTAAAAGTTAACTTATAAAGTCTTACACAAAATTAAAATAAATAGAAACTTTTCTTAGAAAGGAAAATTAAATTTTATGAAAAAAGTTGCAATCAACGGTTTCGGAAGAATTGGAAGATTATTTTTCCGTAGATTATTAGAAACAAACTCAAACTTAGAAGTTGTTGCTGTTAACGATTTAACAGATCCAAAAACATTAGCACACTTATTAAAATTCGATACAGCTTTCCACAAATTACCATATGAAGTTGAAGCTAAAGAAGGTGCTATCGTTGTTAACGGACACGAAATTAAAGTATTTGCTGAAAGAGATCCTGAAAACCTTCCATGAGGTGAATTAGGAATTGACTTAGTTGTTGAATCAACAGGATTCTTCACATCAAAAGAAGGTGGAGAAAAACACGTTAAAGCAGGTGCTAAAAAAGTTGTTATTTCAGCTCCAGCTGGAAGCGACCTTAAAACAGTAGTTTACAATGTAAACCACGACATTCTTACAGGTGAAGATCAAGTTATCTCAGCTGCATCATGTACAACAAACTGTTTAGCTCCAGTTGTTAAAGTTTTAGTTGACAAATTCGGAATTAAATCAGGATTAATGACAACAATTCACTCATACACAGGAGACCAAAGATTACAAGATGCTCCTCACCGTGATTTAAGAAGAGCTAGAGCTGCTGCTCAAAACATGATTCCTACATCAACAGGTGCTGCAAAAGCTATTGGTTTAGTAGTTCCAGAAGCTGCTGGTAAATTAGATGGTCTTGCAGTTCGTGTTCCTACAATTACAGGTTCAGTTGTTGACTTAACAGTTCAATTAGTTAAAGAACCTACAGTTGAAGAAATTAACGCTGCTATGAAAGAAGCTGCTAGTGAAACATTAAAATACGAAACAGCTCCAATCGTTTCATCAGACGTTGTTAACTCAAACTACGGATCAATCTTCGATTCATTATTAACATCAGTTAAAACAACAGAAAGTGGAAACTTATACAAATTATTCTCATGATACGACAATGAAATGTCATACGTATCACAACTTGTTAGAACAGTTGTTCACTTCGCAAACTTATAATTTTAAAAAATAAAAAAATAGTCCTAGTTAAGTCTAAGGACTATTTTTTATTTTTAAGCATAGCACTAACAACGCTTTTTACGACGTTAACTGTCATTGCATTACCTGCTTGGGAAAGCACTTTATTTTGGTTTATACTTGGATTATTTTTTATTTTAATTGCGTAATTTTTAGGAAAACCTTGTAAAAGAAGAGTTTCATAAGGACTTAATTTTTTTAATTCATTTTTATAAAAATATAAAATACCATGTCTCCCATTTCTTAAAGTAGGACAATATTCCTTATAAACACGAATATCTGATTGTCTAATATCAATAAAATTTTTTTCTAATAAAACCTTGTCTAAATTAATATTTTTCTTAATATTGTATTTATTATTAATATATTTTTGAAAAATCAATGAATTTGTATCAAATATATCATCATTTTCTTCATCAAAAAAATCTGTAATATTTTTTTGATTAACGCCATGAGGGAATTGAAAATTTTTCACACCTAATTCCTTTTTGAAACCGACTAGGTAAATTCTCTCTCTGTGCTGCGGTACTCCAAAGTTTAAACTATTTAAAACTTGATAAAAAACATCATAACCTGCTTCGTTTAACTTTTCTAAAATAATTTTTAAAGTATTACCTTTGTCATGAGAAATTAATCCTTTAACGTTTTCGAATAAAAAATAAGGGACATTTTTCTGTTTTAAAATTTCAATTAAATAATAAATAATAATTCCGCGATTATCATTGAATCCATCTCTTTTCCCTAGAATGCTAAATGTTTGACATGGAAAACCTGCAATCATAAAATCAAAGTCAGGTAGTGTTTTGGAATTATTTTAGTTAAATCTCCAAAATTATTTTGATCATTAAAAAATAATTGGTAAGTTTTATCAGCATGAGTATCAATTTCGCTATGTCCTACGCATCGGAGTCCATTTTGCTCTAATCCGATTCTACCACCTCCAATACCAGAACAAAAATCAAAGAATTTTAAAGTATTTTTCATAAGTTAATTCTATCAAAAAAGCAACTACTAATAGTTGCTTTGTGGTATTTATTATTTAACTAATAATGATTCTTCATCCATTTGTGATGGTTTTTCTAATCCAATGTAATCAAGTACTGTTGGAGCGATATTTGCTAATTTTCCATCTTTAAGTTTAACATTTTTATCTGTACAAATTAACATAACTGGGCTGCTTGTGTGTTTTGTAGCTGGTTTTCCATCTTTATCTTCTGTAATTTCAGCATTTCCGTGATCGGCAGTAATAAATACTGTTACATCATTATTTTCAGCTCAATCAACAATTCTTTTAATTTGTGTATCAAGGAATGAAACTGCTTCAATAGTTGATTTAAGGTTTCCTGTATGACCAACCATATCAGGGTTAGCAAAGTTCATAATTGTTACGTCGTAGTTTAAACCATTAGCAAGTAATTCGTCTGTAATTCCTTGGGCTGACATGTGTGGAGCATCAGCGTATGATTCAACTTTTAATGAATCTACCATAATTCTTTTTGAATTTTTAAATTCAATGTCATTTCCACCGTCCATAAAATACGTTACGTGAGCATATTTTTGTGTTTCGGCAATTCTAAGTTGACTTTTTCCTGCTAATTCTAAGACTCTACCTATTGGCATTGAAACTTCCATTTCGTCAAAAGCAACAATTGTGTTAATTCCTTCGTATTTCATCATTGATACGAATTTATTAATAGTAACTGGGTGTACAGGTTTTTCTGTATATAAAGGTGAACCTATAAATAAGTGTGTAAGTTGTCTTGCGCGATCAGGACGGAAGTTAAAGAAAATTACACTATCACCATCTTTTGCAAATGCATTTTTGTTTAATGTTGAATTAATTGCTGGAACAAAGAATTCATCTGTAATTCCTTCAGTGTATTGATCTTCAACATATTGAACTGCGTTTGAAAATGAGCTTTGTGAGTTACCTAAAATAGCATCATAAGCTTTTTCAACACGATCAAACATTTTATCACGATCCATTGCATAAAATCTTCCAGCAACAGTAGCAATATTGTAACCATATTTATCACAAATTAATTGTAATTTTTCCATTGATGCTTTGATTGATTGAGGAGCTACATCACGACCGTCTCCGAATGTATGAACTGAAACATTTTTAACACCATTTTCGTGTGCTGCGTCTAAAAGTTCAAATAAATGATTTTCTAATGAGTGCACTCCACCAGGTGATAAAAGTCCCATTAAGTGTAATGTTGAATTATTTGCTTTAACATCTTCAAAAACTTCTAAAAATGCTTTATTACTTTTGTATGTTCCATCATTCAATGCTTTTTTAATTAATGATAATCCTGTGTATACGACAGTACCTGCACCAATATTAAGGTGTCCAACTTCTGAATTTCCCATTTGTCCAGCAGGTAAACCAACAAATTCACCACTAGCTTGAATAATGCTATTTGGATATTCTTTAAATAATTTATTAAATTCAGGTGTGTTTGCAAGAGCAAAACCATTACCTTGAGTTTCTGCTCTTAAACCTAAACCGTCAATAACAATTAATACAGTTTTTTTCATATTTTCTCCGTTTATAATTTTTCTATTTCTTAACTTTTATTAACAAGTTAATAACTTTTTTTATTTTACTATTTTACGTTAATTTTTTTATGAATAATTTGAAAAAAGTAATTAATATTTTGATTTTGAAACTTAAACTAAAATTTTGGTTCTTTTATAAAAAGTGAAATTTATTTTTCATTTTTTAGTCCTAAAAATAAAAAACAAAATAAAAAAGTAAGTAATAGTATAATTTAAATAATATGTATAAAAATAAAGCAAAAATAGTACTCTTTACGTTGCTAACCTTTGGTTTAATTTGGATTAAATGAAAAAAACAAATGAAACATAAAAGCAACACAATTTATCAAGTAGAAAAAATACCATTTGACATTAATTTGTTAAAAAAATACTTAGGAGAAACTAACTATAGTGATGTTGAAATTAAACCATCACGAGTAGTTGTTAAGATTAATGAACTTGGACAAGTTAATTTAGAAGAAATTAAAAAATTAAAAGCGGTAACTGGTGTGGTAGCTAGTTCAAAGAGCGTTTCAATAATATTAGGAGAGTTTAGCAAAGCTGTTGCTAACGGATTAAAACATGATTAATACAACAAACAAATACAAAGTCATCTTAGACAATTTACTAGAAGTTTCAAACAATGATTCAGCAATTTTTACTAAAGTCAATGATAAGGATTATTTTGATATCCTTTCTTTAATTCGTCCTGAAGATTTTCGTAGAATCTGTAACTTAGAAAATTTTGAAGTTAGCTTATATGAAATTGGATTGAATAAAATTGTTGCTAAATTAAAAGAAGCTGAAAATGTTAAAGAGTTTATTTCTGTACTAAAAGAATGAACAAACATTAGTGAACAAGAAATCGAACAAATTCAAAAAGACTATAAAAAAATTCGTAATCATACCATTTCTTCTATTGAACTTAAAATTCAAAAATCTTTACTTAAATGAAAAGTTTTAAATGATAAGACAATTAATATTTTAGATGAAACAAATATTTGACCGCTACATTTAGGATTTTTATTTGTATCTTTCAGAAAAGAAGATAAAGCTATTTATGCTCCTCTTTTCTTTAAAGAAGCACACATAACATTCCGTAATGGTAGACCATATTTAAGTTCAAATGGTGATATTAAAATTAATGAAAAATTACTGTTTTTCTTAAATAATCAAGGTTTTGACTTATTTTTAGAAGATCAAGTAAAAGAACTTGAAATTAATAATTTACTAGATAGTTTAAGAACAAATTGAAAAGATTTATATGCAATACCAAAAGATATTTGTAAGAACTTTAAAAAATTCCGTCCTGATGAAATTCAAAATGAATCTCTCAGTTTTTATCCCGGAGCAGTTTTAGGTATTTTTCAACCTGGTGGTGGTTTTTCTCGTACGCGGATGAAAGAAATTATTCAAAACGGTGAAATGGATGAAATTATTGATGTAGAGTTTAACAAAAATATTTATAAAAATAGAATTGATCGCTCAATTTTTAATCCAAAATTAGCATTGTTCAAAATTACTCAATCAAATCTTTCACAAGATAAAGCAATTTTAAGTGCTTTAAACCAAAATACAGTAATTTGAGGCCCACCAGGAACTGGTAAATCACAAACAATCGTTAATTTAATTGCTAATATTTTAGTTTACGGCAAGACTGCAATTGTTGCATCACAAAAACGTGCTGCACTTGAAGTTATTTATCAACGTCTTAATAAGCTAGCTCCTTTTGCGTTATTTATTACTAACTCAAAAGAAATGAAGAAAACAAGCTTTTATCAACCAATTCAAGATTATTTAGAAATGCTTGAAAATTTTGATGAATACAATCAAATTAAACATTGCAGTACAATCACTGCTGAAGAATTAAATTTTGTAGCTAAAGCTAGTGAATATTTAGCTGATCCAACTTCACAAAATGTTTTAAAAGCATATTATTACATTAGTGTACACAAAAAAGATTTTGATTTCCAAAAAGAAATTGACTTTTTAATTAATTTACCTAGAGATTTATACTATCCAACAGAAGAATTTAAATATGGTGAAACAGCCAAAGAACTTTTAAAAATTAACAACTTAACATACATGCCTTTTGTTAAGAAATACTTTGAAGTTAAACGTTTAGGTACAGAAATTGATAATAAATTAGCAACATTTAATGGTTCATTACATGATTTAATTTTATTCATGCGTAATATTGGATACTTACCAGAACAAAATGTTCCAAGTCCTTTTGCAAAAATTAATGAATTAATTGAATTAGAAAAAAGTGTTAATTATGAAAATTTAATTTCTGACGAAGAAGCAATTAAAAATGTTGTTTTAGAAAGAATTTTTAAAGTTATTGCTAATTTCAATGAAGAAGAAAGAATGCTTTACCGTGAGTTTGCTCAAAGCATTAGAATTGTTAATTTTGAACCATATCGTTTTATCAAAAAATATGCTCCAATTATTAAAAAGATTTTTCCAATTATTATTGCAACTCCAAACACAGACTTATCAAATTGAACAAAAAATGAATTTGATTATGCAATTTTAGATGAATCAAGTCAAATTTTCATCGAAAATGGTTTACCTATTCTTTATTTAGCTAAACGTAAAATTTTAGCTGGTGATACACAACAAATGAAGCCAAATAACTGATTTGGAACACGTCAATCTGATGATTCTATTTTTGGTCAAGTGGATTCACTACTAGATTATGCGCTTTCACTTGGTGTATACCCAATTTTGCTTGATAAAAACTATCGTTCAAATCATGCTTCATTAATGACGTTTTCAAGTAAATACTTCTACAATTCAACTTTAGACGCTATTGATAGTGCTGATAGTTGAAGCACAAACCCAATTGAAGTAATTCAAGTTGAAAACGGACAATGAGAATCACAAAAAAATGTTGCTGAAGCACAAAAAGCTATTGATTTAGCTATTGAAAATATTGATAAATATAATAAAATCATCATTTTAGGATTTAACGGAAAACAAAGTGATTATATTACTTGATTAATTTTTAGAAATCACCCTGAATTAGAAGAAGCTATCAAAAAGCGCAGACTTTTAATTAGAAATATTGAAAACATTCAAGGTGACGAAGCTGACTTAGTAATTGCTACGCTAGCTTATGATAAAAATACTAAAATCGGTTATTCATACGTAGCTCGTCAAGGTGGTAAAAACGCATTAAATGTTGCTATATCACGCGCAAAAGAAAAAATGATTGTTTTAAAAACAATTAATGCAAGCGATATTCCTTTAACACCAAATATGCCTGAAGATTTAAGAGTTTTCAAAAAATGATTGGAATTTTTAGAGTTATCAGTTGAAAATCGTAAAGGACTACTAAAAGAAGCTTTTAAAAAACCTGAAGAAATTGATGAAGTTTTATCAGAACGTGAAAAATGATTCAAATTAGTAGCTTATACTTACTTAAGAGAATTATCAAAACAACTACCTAATTGTGAAATATTCCGTGATTACGTAGTTGGTTCAATGACAATTGATATTGTGATTACGGTTAATAAAATACCTTATAAATGCTTTATTTTTGATACTTACAATTACAATTCACTTCCAATTAATTATGCTAAAGTTCGTGACAAGGTTCGTTTCTTGAAGTCTAAAAAATACGATGTTCGTGTTATTACACCTATATCATGAATTACTTTACAAAATGAAGTTTTAAAAGATTTCAACCCAGCTGCAGTTCGCCATTTTTATGATAGTTCAATCCAAGGAGCAACAAGCACTTATATTTTAAATACAGAAGTTTTAGATGAAAAACCAAAAAGTGTTGTTTTAGATACTTGAGTAGGTTTAGATAGTTTACAAACACAAAGTGCTACTCAAAGTGTCAGAATTACTAAGGAAGAAAAAGAAAACTTTAAAGAAATAAACAATTTTGATTTTGCAAAACTAGAAGAACAAAAACAAGAAAATACTAAAGAGACAATGCAAACAGTCAAAGTATGAATTAATGATACTCATACTCAAGAAATGACTGTAGAAAAAACAACAGAAATCGAAAATACTCCAGAAATGGATAAAGTAGAAAACATTGATACAAATTCTGAAGCTTTTTCAGTGACTAGTGAATGAATTTTAGATGATGCAATGGTACCAGAAGAACCTAAAACAAACTTTGAAAAAGAATTAGAAGGATTTTCAATTGATGAAGATTTCTTAAATGATTTGGAAGAAAAAATTGATAAAAAATAAAACATTATAAATATTTTCTCTATCACTATTTGATAGAGATTTTATTTATTATGTAGATGAAAAACTTTTAATTTTGCTTAAAAATATATTTCTTTATTAATTTTTTAAATATTATTTCTTTAATAGTTTAAAATTATTGATATATAAATTACTGTATAGGAATAAATAAAACTAATTTATTTTGTTTTAGTAATTTTGTAAATTAAAATTAAATACTTGACAGTATTGGAGATTGTTATGACTACTGTGAAATTGTTAGGCTTACTTTCGAAAGAAGTTAAATTAAAATTAATCATTCATTTATTTTCTTGTGTTGATAATGAGTGTGAAGTTAACACTTTTGTTGACATTTTTAACGAAAAGCAAGCTAATATTTCTAAACACCTTAGCGATTTAAAACGTGATAAAGTTGTGGGTGTACGAAAAAATGGAGTATACTCTTATTACTACATGCTTCCCTCTTTTCGTCAAAAATATGCAAACTTAATGCAAGAAATAATTAACTTAGAGCATTTTGATAAATTTGAATGTAAATGCTCAACAGACCTTGAAGTCAAAAAATAATTTTGACTTTTTTTGTTCACTTTTTTGTCCATTTAAATATTTTTTTACATATTAAATGAGGCAAAAATGAAGTACACTATTATTCAAACTTTAAAGAATTACTTAAAGTTTTCTCGAATCTCAAGTTGAATTTTAATTACCAGTGTTATTGTTTTGATTTTAGCGAGCAATGCACTTTTGTGGATGGTGGTTTTACAAAGTTATTACTTAGATAATAAGCCTGCAAATTTTAATTTTGTTAAAGAGTATTGAAATTTATTTGTTCAATGGATAAAAGATATTTTTAATAACTTTGCTAAAACAAAAGAAGAATTTCAAAATTACTTTTTGCTGAAAAATTTTGATTTACTAGAATCAGATTTTAATTTTAAAAATCTTTTAATATTAAAAATTATCAATTATATTTTTATATTAATTTTTTTAATAGTTTTATTTTTCGTTTATATTTTTTCTTTAATTAATAAACTGATTTTATTAATTAAAATTAGTTATTTTATTAAAAAACAAAAAAGCAACATTTTATTTTTTAAAATGTTGCTGAATATTTATTGGTTGTTAATCATAAGTTTTATTTTAATGTTGTTAATTGTATTTGTAATATATATACCACTTTCTAAGTATTTAAATTACAAAGCTGTAAATTATTTAAATTTGATTTGTTAATCTTTGTTTCCTAGTTCATCAACTAAAATTTTCGCAACCTTTTTATTGGTTATTTTTTCTATTTCTTCAAAAGAGGCATTATAGATATTATTATAAGTTTTAAAATGAGATAACAATTTTTGCTCAGTTTTTGCTCCAATTCCTTTTATTTGTGTTAATTTACTTTCAAAAGAATTAGCAAGGTGTTTTTTACGCATGAAGCTTTTAGCAAATCTATCTACTTCAATTTGCATTTGACTTAAAAAGTTAAATAAATCTTTTGAAACAGAAATTTGATTGTATTTTTCATCAATTAATTGTTTAGTTCTGTGAAAGTCATCTTTTATCAAACCGTATACTGGTATTGTAAAAGGTAAATTAGCTTCTTTTAATGCGTATATAGCTTCTGCAATTTGTTGTTTACCACCATCAACTATAAAAACATCATTTTCAGACAGCTCATTTTTAAAGCTGTTTAAAAAGCGAGCAACGGTTAAATACATATATTCGACATCGCTTTTTCGAGTAAAATTGTCCGATAAATTACTGTGATTAAATTTTTTGTACAAACTTTTATTCTTCTTTAAATTTTGATAAGCCACAACAGCACCCACAACAAAATTATTATTTAAATTAGAATTATCAAATAAAAAAATATTTCTAACACTAGTACTTAAGCTGAAAATACTGTTAATTTCATTTTTAAGTAATTCATTTTTTGTTTGTTTCATTATGTTTTCTGTTTCAAAAGTATTTTTGGTAATGTTATTATTTTTATTAGCTCTTTCTAAAATTTGATGGTAAACACCTTTTTCAGGGTAAATAAATTTATTTTGAAAATTAATATCCAAATGCAAATCTTTAAAATCATGGCTAATCAAAATTTTTTCTGGCTTTTCAATTGTTTTATAAAATTGTTCAAAAAATTTGGTTAAAACTTCTTCAACTAATCCAAAGTTTTCTAAAGTAATTTTTTCATGCGAAATTTGAACACCATATCTGTATAAAACTGCATAAATTCATACAAATTGTTCTGTGATAATAACACTAAATACATCTATATTTTTGGAATTAGATAATTCAGCAATTTGATTTTCACGCATCATCGAAATTAAATTAAGGGCATCTTTATACTCTTTTGCTAATTCAAAATTTAAGGTTTCTGCAGCTTGATACATTTTAGTTTCTAAAAGTTTTTCAAAAGTTTTATCTTTTAGTTTCAATAATTCTACTATTTGTGTAAATTTATTTTTTCAATTTTCATAACTATCGTTTTCTATTAAAATACCATTTTCAAATAAAAATAATCGTTGTAGAATATCGGTCATTGTTCTTGCTAGCGAACCTTTAGTAAAAGGACCATAATAAAAGGTATTTACATCTCTTTTGTTAATTCTAAATTCTCTTGTAATTGATAGTTTATTAGTTAATTTTAAACAAATATATGGATATCTTTTATCATCTAGCAATTGAATGTTGTATTGTGGTTTATGAATTTCTATATAATTTTTTTCTAAAATTAAAGCTTCTTGTTCGTTATTGCATACAAAAAAATCAAAATCCACAATTTGTTCAACCATCTTGCTGGTTTTAAAAGAATTAATCGAACCTTTAAAATATTGATGCATTCGATTAAAAAGATTTTTTCCTTTTCCAACATAGATAATTTGCTGGTTTTGATCTTTTCATAAGTACACGCCTGGTTGTTTAGGTACGTTTTTAAGTTTTTCAAGTACTTTTTCTTTATCGTTCATTTTATTCCTTTTTAAAATTTTACTAATTTATACTTTTAATTAAAGAAAAACTTAGTTACCAAGTAACTAAGTGCATTTATTTTTTCGGTTTTGCAATTAAAAAATTAATATTTTTACCAAGTTGTGATCATTTCATTTCGTAGCCAGTTTGAACATTTGTTTGATTGTATTCACTAGCGTGTAAGTCAAAAGTTTGAAAGACTATTTCTCAATTATTTTCGATTAAAGATTCTATTGAATACTCAAATAATTTATCATTATCAGTTTTAAAATATAAGTAACCATTTTCACTTAGTAATTCTTTATATAAATTTAAAAAAGTTTTATATGTTAAGCGACGTTTGGTATGAGCTTTTTTAGGTCATGGATCACTAAAAGTTAGTCAAATTGTATCAATTTTTCCTTGAAAAATTTCTGGGAGCTTGAGTGCATCTTCTGTTAAAATAAATAAATTTTTTAAATCTAAATTTTCAATTTTACTCAAAATCTTTTTTGCAACAGTTGGATATTTTTCTAACGCATAATAAGTAATTTCAGGATTTAAACGTGCTAATTCAGAAATCATTTCACCTTTTCCTGAACCAATTTCCAAGACATTATTTTCGTTAAGTTGAATTGGAAAATTTTTTAAATAAAATTCAGAGCTATTTAGCTTATCTTGTGCTGTTTTGTCGTGTCTTAATCTCATATTATTTAATTGCTATTTTAACCATTCTAGGCAAACCAGCAATATCCTTTCTTATTTCTAAATCATATTTTTCTTGTAAATTGATTCAATATTTTTCATCTAAAGCATTAATTTCGAAATAAATAATTCCTACTGCATTTTTTAAATATTTTTTAGCTTCCAAAAGTATTTTTTCATAAAATTCTAAACCATCATTTTTAGCAAATAGAGCATGATGTGGTTCAAAATCTAAAACACTGTTTGATAAAATTTCACTTTCTTTAATGTATGGAGGATTAGAAACAATAACATCAAAGCTATTTTTATGTAAGTTATTAAATAAATCAGATTCAATAATGTTTACATCTACTTTATTTAATTTAGCATTATATAAAGCTTGTTTTATAGCGGTTTTATCAATATCACTTAAAGTTAACTGGTGGTGATTCATAGCTTTTTTTAAAGCTATGCCAATAAATCCACTTCCAGCACATAAATCTAAAATATTCATAGCTGCTTTATTTTTTAAATCTTCTATAACTCAGTAAATAAGCTCTTCAGTTTCGTATCTAGGAATAAGTACTTTTTCTGTTAAGTCTATTTTTACATCAGCCATTTCAATATATCCAATAATTTTTTGTACCGGCATTCCTGAATTTAATTTTTCTAATTCAGAAAAAGATACAGTTTCGTCTAAACCATATCTTCTTTTTTCTCTGAGTAATTCTGATTTTGTGGGCATTAAATTCCGGCTTCTTTAATTTTTTCGTTTTGTTCTTCCGCAAGAAGGGCATCAATAATTGGGTTTAATTTTCCTTCCATTACAGGAGAAAGACTTGTCGAAAAACTTACACGGTGATCAGTTACACGATCTTGAGGATAATTGTATGTTCTAATTTTTTCACTACGAGCACCACTACCGGCTAATTTACGATAACTTGCTTCTTCTTCTTGTTTTTTCTTAATTTCAATGTCATAAAGCTTTGACTTTAAAATTCTCATTGCGATTTCTTTGTTTTGAATTTGGCTTTTACCTTCTTGACATGAAACTACAATCCCACTTGGGAAGTGTGTAATACGGACCGCACTATCTGTGGTATTAACAGATTGACCACCATTACCGCTTGAACGGAAAACATCAATACGAATATCTTCGGTTTTAACTTCAATTTCAATATCATCATCAATTTCAGGCATAACAGTTACAGTTGCAGTAGAAGTATGAACTCTACCTTTTGTCTCTGTTACAGGAACACGTTGAACTCTATGTACTCCGTTTTCAAATTTTAATTTAGAATAGGCTTTATCACCTTTAACTGAAAATGTCACTAATGTGAAACCACCACTTTCAGCTGCTGATAAGTCTAAAACTGTTGCTTTCATATCATTTTGTGCACATCATTTTTGATACATTCTAAATAAATCACCAGCAAAAATATTTGCTTCATCACCACCTGCAGCACCACGAATTTCAACAATAACATCCTTATTGTCGTTTTCGTCTTTAGGTAAAATTAGAATTTTTAATTCTGCAGTTAATTTCTCCATAATAGATTCTGACTCTGAAATTTCACTTTTAGCTAAAAATTGCATTTCTTCGTCTTTTTCTGTTGCGAGCATTTCTTTTGCATTTTTTAAATTTTCTTCAGCTTGTAAGTATTGATTAAAAGCAACTACAATTTCTTTAATTGAATTAATTTCTTTGTTAATTTTAGTGTAGTTTTTAATATCTGACACAACATCAGGTTGCATTAATTTTTCCTCTAATTGATCATGCTTTTCTTTGATTTGTAATAATGAATTATAAATAGTGTTTTCCATAGTTATTTTATTTTATCATAAAAAATTGCATACCGCTTAAACTCAAATTATTCAATAAAAAAGCTTTAAATTTTTTGATTTCATTTTGCAATAACAGCTTGAATTTCTTTTACTCTTTTTTTGTTATTAATTGGTGCAGGACCTCCAAAACCATTACGCTGTAAAATTGATTTTTCAACATCTAGAACTTCATAAACTTCCTCTGTTATTCTATTATCTATTTCTCTTAGTTCTTCAATTGTCATTTTGTCTAAAAATTTACCTAGTTTTATTGCTTTTAAAACCGCTTTACCTGCAATTTTGTGTGCATCACGAAATGGTATGTTAATTTTAACTAAATATTCAGCTAAATCAGTAGCGTTTGCATAGCTTTCTTTCACGCTTTTTAGCATAACATCAGTATTAACAGTTCAAGTGTCTATCATTCCTGTAAAAGCAGGAAGAGTAACTAAAATAGTTTCAATACTATCAAATATAGCTTCTTTATCTTCTTGTAAATCTTTATTGTATGCCAAAGGTAACCCTTTAATCATTATTAGCAATGTAACCAGATTACCAATAACTCTTGCACTTTTTCCTCTTGTTAACTCTGCAACATCCGGATTTTTCTTTTGAGGCATTATGCTACTTCCGGTTGCATAACTATCATCTAGAGTAATATAATTAAACTCATCAGTTGTTCATAAAATAATTTCTTCACTTAATCTTGATAAATGAAGCATAACTAATGATAAATCACTAGCAAATGATATGCAATAATCACGATCTGATACTGCATCTAGTGAGTTACTTACAGGTCCGGTAAATTCTAATAATTTAGCTGTGTACTCTGAATCAATATTAAAAGTAGAGCTTGCAAGTGCTCCAGCTCCTAAAGGAGAGTAATTAAGCATTTCTTTAGTATTTTCAAGTCTTTTGATATCTCTAAGAAGCATATCTATATAAGCTAGAAGTTGATGCCCAAAAGTAATCGGCTGTGCTTTTTGCATATGTGTATATCCACACATTATTGTTTCTAGATGCTTGCTAGCTTGTTTGTTTAAAGTTTTAATTAAAGCTAAAATTTGTTTTTGTATTACAGAAATATTTTTTCTGAGATATAACTTTAAATCGGTAGCAACTTGATCATTTCTAGATCTACCTGTGTGCAACTTTTTACCAATTTCTCCAATTTTGTTTGTTAATTGTTGTTCAACTCACATGTGAATATCTTCGGCATTAAAATCAATATTAATTTTTCCTTCTTCTAATTCAGTTAGAATTTGCTCTAATCCAGCAATAATTTGTTTTAACTCTTCATCGTTTAAAATTCCAATTTTATTTAAGTGTTTAGCATGAGCAACTGATGCAACAATATCTTCGTGATACATTTTGTAATCAAAATAAATTGAAGAGTTAAATAAATCTACGCTTTGATGTGTTGCTTTGGTAAATCTACCATCTCACATTTTTTTCATATTATTTTTTAGTTTCCCTTCTTATTTTTAATTTTCATTTGCGCTATTGTTTTACTTGAAAGTCCGAATAAATTGATAAATCCTGTTGCATCACCTTGATTGTAAACATTATCTTCACCAAAAGTTGATAATTCTTCACTATGTAATGAGTATTTAGAACTAATTCCAGCAGGAAAAATATTCCCTTTGTATAAGTTTAGCTTTACAATACCAGTTAAATTTTTGTTTAAATCATCAACAAATTTATCTAACGCTTCTCTTAGCGGGTGGAATCACATTCCATCATAAACAAGCTCAGCATATTTTTGAGCTACTAAATCTTTGTAATGTAAAGTTGTTCTGTCTAAATTTAGCAATTCTAATTCTCTGTGAGCTGCATAATAAATTGCACCTCCAGGTGTTTCGTATACACCTCTAGATTTCATTCCTACTAATCTATTTTCGACAATATCTACAATTCCAATTCCGTTTTCTCCACCAATTTTGTTAGCATATTGTAGCATTTGCACGTCTCCTGTTACGTTATCAATTCTGACAGGAACACCTTCTTTAAATTCAATTTCTATTGTAGATATTTCGTCTTTAGCTTTGACTGGAAATTGTGTCATTTTTAATAAAGTATCATACTTTGGTGCATTTTTAGGAAACTCTAAATCCATTCCTTCATGGCTTAAGTGTCAAATATTTTGGTCTCTAGAGTAGTTTTCTTCTTTGGTAACTGGAACAGGAATATTTCTTTTTATTGCGTATTCTAGTTCTTGATCTCTGGATTTAATTTCTCAAGTTCTTCATGGTGCGATAATTTTTAATTCTGGTGCTAGTGATTTGATAGCTAGTTCAAATCTAACTTGATCATTTCCTTTTCCAGTACATCCGTGAGCAATAGCGCTGCAGTTTTCTTTTTTTGCAATTTCAACCATTCTTTTAGCAATACAAGGTCTAGCTGTTGAAGTACCTAATAAATACTTTCCTTCATAAATGGCGTTTGCTTTTAAAGTTGGATAAACATAATTTTGAATGTAATCTTCATTTAAATCTTCAATATAAACTTTTTCAGCACCACAACTGAGTGCTTTTTGTGTAATAAATTCAGGATCAGTATCTGTTCCTAATTCTCCCAACATTGCAATAACTTCGCAATTATAATTTTCTTTTAATCATGGGATGATAACTGATGTATCAAGTCCTCCTGAGTAAGCTAATAAAATTCTTTCTTTGTTTTGTGTTTTCATAATAAAATTCCTTTTCTAAAAATAAAAAATTTCATAGTTGCCTATGAAATTGATAAATATGTTGCTAATTTATCAAAATCACACTTATTTGTGGATAAATTAGCTTTAGTTTGTTAAATCTTTTTTGGTAAATTTGATGAGTTCAATTCTACTTGTTACTAATTGTTCTTCTAACTCTGGTAATAAATCTAGTTCAGCTTCTAAACGCAATGCTTCATCGATTGTTGGTTTAGTTACTGGTTCTTTGGGTGCAAATAGTTCACAAGTTTCATTAGCTGAAATAATTGAAATATCATGTGTTTTAATTTTTTTTGCAATATCAATAATTTCGTTTTTATCAAAAGTAAGTAAAGGTCGCAGGATTTGCATTCTTGTTGCTGACCCAATAGTATTTAATGACTCTAATGTCTGTGAAGCTACTTGTCCAAGATTATCACCGTTAGAAATAGCTAATTGTCCATATTTGTCCGCGATTGCTTGTGCAATACGGTAAAAAGAACGTCGCATTAGTGTGATTTTGTATGATTCTTTAGAAACCATAGCAATGTAATTCATTAAATATGAATAATCTGCAACCAGTAAATTTGAACTTACTTGATAATTATTTAGTGTTTTCACTAAATTAGAAATTTTTTCAATTGTTCTTTCATCAGTTTGTGGAGGAGTGATAAAAGTTAAAAAATCAACTTTTAGTCCGCGCTTCATTAAATTAAATGCAGCAACAGGAGAATCAAAACCACCAGAAATAAGGTGTAAAACCTTACCTGAGACACCTACTGGTAAACCACCTAATCCTCGTTTATAATCAGAAAAAATGTATGTATTTCGTTGTCGAACTTCTACATAGAAAACTTGATCTGGATTATGTACGTCTACTTTAAGCTCTGTATTTTTAAGTACATGAGCACCTAATATTTGGTTAAGGCTGTCGCTTCGGTAAGCGAAATTTTTGTTATTTCTGCGTGCTTGAATTTTAAAAGTTTTTGTTGTTTGGTTTATCATTTTAAGAATTTTTGTTTTAAAAACTTCAATATCGTTTTCAACAACCATTACAGGAGAGTATGAACTAATTCCGAAAATATATTCCATTTTAGCTAAATTATGCTCTGAATAAGAAAGATACATTCTATCAAATTCAACTTGTGGTTGTTCACCAACAATATGTAAAATATTGTTAGTTAATTGATTAATGAATGTTTTTCTGTTTTTCTTTTTTAGAACTAATTCACCATAACGAATTAAAATTTTATCGTAGTTCATTTTCTCTCCTAGTTTTTGCGTGCGAAATTTTTCAAGATTGCATAAGCTTCTTGATACTTTTTATTTAAAAGTTCAATTTTAGCTTGTTTTAAAACTTCTTTTGTTTCATTTGTTTTTGAACGGAATTTTGAAGCATTTGAAATATGAGCTTCTAACACTTTATACATTTTCAGATACTCTTCATTTTGAGCGATAATTTGTGTTAACTCAGTTAGCTTTTGAGTTCAATCATTTCAAATATTTTCAATTTCAGTTGTATTATTAATTTTAGCAAAATGTTTATTATATATTTTTATTAATTCATCAATTTTTTTGTTAGTTGTTTCCGAACTATCTAAAAATTCACTAGTTGTAATTAAAAAGTAAAAATTAATACTGTCAAAAATCTCTTCAACTCAGGCACATGTATGTGTACTTTTTAGTTGATTTTTTTGAATAATGTAAAAATATTCACGATCAAATGTTTTAGCTAAAGTTAAAAAATACTTTAAATTATTTAAAGCTGTTTCGAAATTTTCAATATTTTGTAAAGTTGCAGCAATTTTGTTTAAATTAGCATAAGTTTCAACTAATTTGTTAGATGGTTTTTTTAAATTGTTAATTTGTAATTTG
Source organism: Mycoplasma buteonis (assembly GCF_000733865.1). Lineage (GTDB taxonomy): Bacteria > Bacillota_I > Bacilli_A > Mycoplasmatales > Metamycoplasmataceae > Mycoplasmopsis > Mycoplasmopsis buteonis. The sequence continues at coordinate 125,676 of NZ_JPOK01000004.1, read as the reverse complement.
TAATCAGTTAAAACTTGCTGAATTAAAGCGCTATTTTGAGTGTAAAACTTCTTGAGTAAAACTTTTTTTGCACTATCATAATGCATGCTATAAATCATTTGATAAATGCTTCTGATCCGTGTGATAATTTGTTCATTTGTTAGCTGATCAGAGTTGCTAATCATTTTTTCTAAATCAGCATATAAATTATGATAGTAATTTCTTGCAGCTTGTGAAAGTTGCGAACTATTAGCTTTTTTATATAACACATCTGGTAAATTGTGATGCATTGAATATTCAATTTTTTCTAAAGAATTAACATCTGTAATTAAATTTTTAATTTGATTTTTTAAATTATCTAATTGTAAGTTAGCTTGATTAAATTCAGCATTAATTTTAGCTTGCTCTACTAAATTGAGTTCTTTTCTAAAGTCTAAAATATTTTCACGATACTTATTAAAGTAAAACGGAATTGTGTATTTTTTAGTTTCAATAAATTTTAATAAGTGTTGTGAAACGTCCAAAATATTTGAAAAATCTTCATCAATAATTGTTCAAGGAATTTGGAACTCATCAGCAATTTTTGAAAAATGTGCAAAAAGTTCGTTAAATTTATAATTTTGAAAATTAAAGCTTTCTTTAAATTTCATAGTTTTTAAATATTTATATTGAACTGCCAATTCATTGATTTGAAAATATAGCTGCTGAATACTCTCGAAGCTACGCTCCATATCACCAAAAAGCTTTTGCAATTGTAAATAAGTTTTTTGATAATCATTTTTTTTAGTTCTTTGCAGTACTTCAGCTTTTTTTAAAGTGTTTTTAGCATTATTTAATGATTGCTGTGCAAAGATAAAAGATTTATTACTTTTTGTTGCAAATTTTTTCAAAATTAAGTTTTTTGAAAACATAACTAATAAACCTATTAAGCAGATGGTAAGCAGCACTAATAAAAATATATAAAATCCTAACATTTAACCTCTTTTCAATTATTTATTAAATTATAACTTTATCGCTTTATTTTATTTTAAGAATAATCATTATTTTGCAAAATACATGTAAAATAAAAAATATTTATTATAAGTAAATATAAAAAAATAGAAGGGACAAAATGGACTCGAAACAAAACAAAAATAGAGTGACTTTATTTTCACAAACTCATAATTATCGAATGGCATCTATGCTTTCAATTATTTTTGTGATTATTGAAGTTATTTGTGCAATTTTTATTCCTCGTTTAACTTCAATTTTAATTGATCAAGGTATTACTTTATCAAATAAAACTATTATTTGACAGTATTCAGGAATTATTTTTACTTTAGCAATTATTTCACTAGCCAGCGGAATGATTAGTGGATTTTTTGCATCAAAAGCAACAGCAGGAGTTGCTAAAAACTTAAGATATAGTATGTTTAAAAATATTGAAAGTTTTTCTTTCGCTAATTTTGATAACTATTCTAAAGCTTCCCTAATTACAAGACTAACAAACGATATCACTAATATCCAAAATGCTTATATGATGGTTATTAGAGCTTTTGTACGTTCACCTTTTATGCTTGTTGGAGCTATTATTATGGCTTTTAGTTCTAATGTAAAGCTAGCTTTAGTGTTATTAATTGTCATTTTTATAGTAACGGTTATCTTAATAACAATTATTTATTTTGCATTTCCAAGATTTACCAAAATGCTAGAGGGATATGATTTATTAAACTCAAAAGCAAAAGAAAATATTGTAGGTATAAAAACTATTAAAGCTTTTGTTACCGAAAAAAAAGAATACGAAAGTTTTAAAGAAACTTCACAGTGAGTTAAAAAGCTTTCTATTCGTGCAGAAAGACTGGTAGCTTTAAACTCACCTTTAATGGTTGGAACTATTTTTATTTCACTTTTCTTCATTATGCTTGTTGCAAGTATTCAAATTGCTAATGATCCGCACGGTGAAATGACAATCGGATTACTAACTTCTTTTGTCAGTTACATGTTTCAAACTTTAATGTCACTAATGATAGCTTCAATGGTGGTTGTTTCTATTACAATTGCTAAAGCATCAGCAACTAGAGTGCTTGAAGTTCTAAATGAAAAACCAATTCTAACAAATAGTTCTAATCCAATTTATGAAGTTCAAGATGGTTCAATTACTTTTTCAAACGTTTTTCTTCAGTATGAAAAAGCTCATAAACCAACATTAAAAAACATTAATTTAAATATTAACTCTGGTGAAACTATCGGAATTATTGGTGCAACAGGAAGCGCTAAAAGTTCTTTTGTAAATTTAATACCTCGTTTATATGACGCAACAGAAGGTCAGGTGTTAGTGGCTGGTAATGATGTTAAAGATTATGATTTATTTACTTTAAGAGAAAGTATTGCTATTGTTTTACAAAAAAATACTTTATTTAAAGGAACGATTCGTGAAAATATGAAATGAGGTAAACCTGATGCGTCTGATGCAGAAATTATTGAAGCGTTGCAAAATGCAGCAGCTTATGATTTTGTTTTTGAAAAAGAAAAAGGATTAGATACCCTTGTTGAGGAACGAGGTAATAACTTTAGTGGTGGTCAAAAACAACGTTTATGCATAGCAAGAGCTTTAATTAAAAAACCAAAATTATTATTTTAGATGATTCAACTAGTGCAGTTGATAATAAGACAGATAAAAAAATTCGCAATGCATTTGCTCAAAAATTAGAAAGTACAACCAAAATTATTATTGCTCAAAGAATTAGCTCAATCGAAAATGCAGATCGTATTATTGTGCTTAGACGCGGTAAAGTTGATGCTTTTGATACCCATGAAAATCTTTTAAAAACTAACGAATTTTACAGAGGATTATATGAAACACAAAACAAAGAAACCGATTAAACCTAGAGCTGGAAAAGGTACTTTTAAAAGATTATTAAAATATATTTGAGCTAAAAACAAAGTCAATTACCTTATTGTTATTTTTTGCATTATTTTATCGACTGTCGCTCAGGTTCTTTCGCAAGCCTTTTTAGGTTCTATTTTAGTTAATAAGTATTTAGCTCCATATGAATCGGGAGCTGTAGAAACTTTTGATTGAAATGGATTTTCTGTTGCTATGAGTGTAATTGGTTTAATTTATGTTATTGGTTTAACTGCAAATTATACTTTTTCAAGAATTTTAGTTTCTATTACTCATAAAACTATTAAAAATTTACGTGATGATTTATATCATCATATGCAAAAATTACCATTACAATTTTTTGATTCTCGACAAGATGGTGAAATTGTTTCACTATACACTAATGATATTGTGGTGCTACGTGATGTTATCTCACAAAGCATTCCGCAAATAATTAATTCAATTTTTACAATTTCTCTGTCTCTTGTAATTATGTTCATTTTAAGTTGATTTTTAACTATTGTAATGCTTTTATTAGTAACAATTATGTTTTTTATATCACAATTAATTGCACGAAAATCAGGACGTTATTTTAGAAATAGACAAGCTGCTCTTGGTGCAGTTAATGGTTACATTAATGAGTTAATTGAAGGAATTAAAGTTGTTAAAGTTTTCAACTATGAAAAACATGCACTTAATAAATTTAGTGACCTTAATAATAAGCTTTACCATAGTGATTTTAAATCTAAAGTAATTACAAACATTTTAATGCCAATTATGATGAATATGGGAACAATTAATTTCGTAGTAATTGCCTTTATTGGTGGTATTTCGTTAGCAAATACAAGCAGTGATTCTAGCAGTATTTTAAGTTTAAATATTGGTGTTTTAGTATCCTTTTTACTGTATGCACGTAGCTTTTCAAACCCTATTTCAACAGTTGCTCAGCAATTTAACGCCATTAATATGGGAGTAGCTGGAGCGGAAAGAGTTTTTAATGTTTTAGATCAAAAAACAGAAACTGATAATGGTGATATTTCGCTTGTGAGAGCATCAGAATTATCAGATCAAGAAAAAAATCAAATTTCATCTCTGGATTCAGAATACTTATGAAAAGTTACGGATAAAAATGAAGTTAAGTTTCTTAATGCACTAGGACATATTAAATTCGAAAATGTCTGTTTTGGTTATGATTCAAATAAATTAATTATTGACAATTTTAACTTAGAAGTAAATCCAGGTGAAAAAGTAGCTTTAGTTGGGTCAACTGGTGCGGGTAAAACTACAATTGCAAACTTAATCAACCGTTTTTATGATTTAACTAGCGGAACAATTTACTTTGATGGAATTGACACTCGCAAAATTAAAAAAGATGATTTGAGAAGAGCATTTGGTTTAGTATTGCAAGATACTTCTCTTTTTAGTAAAACTGTTAGTGAAAACATTGGCTATGGATTACTGAAACCAACACAAGAACAAATTGAACAAGCAGCAGTAGTTTCTAACGCTAATGAATTTATTGAAATTATGTCTGATGGATATCAAACTTATTTAGAAAATGCAGGTGAAAATCTTTCACAAGGTCAAAAACAGCTTTTATCAATTGCTCGAACATCAATTTTAAATCCTTTGGTTTTAATTTTAGATGAAGCAACAAGTACAATTGATACTCAAACAGAAAAACAAGTTCAACAAGCTCTTGATAAATTGCTGCATGGTAAGACTTCTTTTATTATTGCTCACCGACTTAGTACTATTAAAAATTCCGACAAAATTATAGTTTTAGAGCATGGAAAAATCATTGAACAAGGTTCACACAAAGAATTGCTTAAAAACAAAAAATATTATTACCAACTTTACACAGGTGCTACTGAATTAGATTAATTTAATATAAAATCCAGAACAAAAGTTCTGGATTTTTAAATAGTTTTATCTAAATCTGCTTTTCCTATTTTTTTTCATTCATCAAGTAAAGTTTGTCATTGTTCTTCGTTTTCACAAAGTAAATAATCAATTTGATCTTGATCTTTGCTTAAATCAAATTTAGGTGAAATTTTAGTGCTAGTGTATTTTTCATATCACTGGCGGACTGTTGCTATATCATCTCGAACTTCATTTTCATTAATTTCAAATTTATAACTACGCATATTTCGTTTATCTAAATCTACATTTTGTGGATCTAAGTAGTCATTTTCTTGTAAAAATAAAGCGACAATTACATATTTATAATTACCATTTAAGTAAGCGTATAGTTGACTTTGCTTACGATATGATAGTTCCACTCCATCAGTGGCTCATTTTTCTAGTTTCTTTTCACCTGCTGTTTTAATTTCTATAATCACACCTTTTGAGTGTTCATCTTTATATATAGCTTCAAGTTTTTTTAATTCATCATTTAAATTATTTACTAGCTGAATATCATTATCTAAATTCGCTTTCGCAATTCTTTCTTTTAGTTTATTGATTTGTGCTTCTGTTTCGATTTCATTATAAGAACACATGTATCCATCTGGCACTCCGCCAAAAATTGGATCTAAACCAGCAAAATAATCATAATTATAATTTGCTGCTTCGTAGTTAATTATTTTTGCTAACTCTTTATTTGGCTGATTTTTTCTGAGTTTATCAAAAATAATAGGTTCTAAAATAATCCCAGCATGTACATATTTATCTACTAATACTGGCAGTTTTAAACGTGTGATGTGACAAAAAGCACTAAATTCAGATTTAAATGGTTCATCTTTAAGTAAAATATCACCAATTGAACTTCCACCAATTTTTTTGTATTTAGTTCATTTGTTATTACTATTTAAAGTAGCATACAACTTGTCACTTAAAACTAAAACATGATTTTCTAAATCAACAAAATAATCTTTGTTATTGTAATATTTACGTGCTGCCATTATTTAAGGAAGTTACTAATAATTACATCAGCCATAATGTCTACGTTTTGAAAATTAGGAACTCAATCACGGTTAATTAAAACATCCATAGGTACAATGTGATCAAAACAAATATTTACTAATTTATCAAAGCTAGTTTCTGTTGAGTTATCATCAACTCCTGGAACAAATTTTTCTGCATCCATGAATTTTTCAATGCGAATTGAAACGATTCTAACTTCATCACCTTCTTTGACAATTTCTTGAATTCTCTTTTTGTTTCCTTTAAAAAAGTCAAGTTCATTTGGAAATCTTAAGTCATCAATTAAAAATAGACTATTTTTATTTTGCTGTGATGATTCTTTAGTAATTTCTAAAATTTTGTCAAATACTTTAGAACATCAAACGTTGTTATCAATATTTCTTCCAACTTCTCCCATAGCAATTCATAATGGACGAACAATTTCTTTGTCTTGTCCATTTCAGTTAATAGCTGCCAGAATTGGTTCGGTAATTTGTTTGATTGGTTGAGCAAAAGATAAGATATTAACGTTATTATCGAATTCTTTTGCACATTTTTCTTTTAATTTATTACTTAATAAACCTTTTCCACTTCTTCTTTTACCATTAATTAAAATAATAATATGTTTATTTTTCATCTTTACTCCTAACGAATTTTTTGTGTATTTATTATATATTAGGTTAATTTTAAAACAAAAAATAAAACAATATTCTTGTCTTACTGTGGAAACTTTTTTGCAGAATAAATTTTGCTAAAAATGATCAAAAAAGTAAAAAGTTAAATTTTAATTAAAAATAAGGAAATGTTACCACTATTTATTTGTTTTGAATTTTCACTTTTGGTTTTGACATGTGAAATTTAATAAAATTATTTTGCATACGTTTTAAAATGTATGTGTCTAATTTTTAAAACAATTTTATTCAAAAAATAAAAACTAGTTTCTTATTATCTTAATATTGATTATAAGAATTTTTAGTATCTTTATAAGAAAGGAGACTAATGAGCTCATTATTAAAAACAAGTTTTTTTAGTAAATTTAATAAAAAAACTAAGTCAAAAAACAATAGTGGTTCAGGTAAAGCTAGAAAAATCTTATCTAAGATTTCAGGTGCATTTATGTTACCTATTTCAGTTATGGCTATTGCCGGATTATTCCTAGGTGTTGGTGCTGCTATTTCATCAAATGCTGGTGATTTAGCAGGGCTTAAAACATTCGGAAGCTTTATCGAACAACTTGGTAACTCTGTATTCTACATTTTACCATTACTATTTGCGGTAGCTTTTGTTATCGCCTTTACTGATGAAGCTGGAGTTGCTGTTTTCGCAACTTTAATCGGTTATGTTGTATTCTTATTAATTCAACAAGTTTTCATTAAACCAGTTGAAAGTACAGAATATTTACAATTAGTTACATCAGAAGGTAACAAACCTGCATGAAATTCAATTTCATTGCCTGACAGTATTACTTCAATTGTTGATAAAAAAGAAAAAACTGAAGCTGTTGATGCATGAGTAGCTAATAACGGTATTATCGTACAAAAACATCTTACCGGATATACTGTTTTATTTGGTGGTGCAGGAAGAAATCCTGAATCATTACTTAAATTAGTTGGTTCAACAATGGGAATCACTTCATTACAAACATCTGTTTTTGGAGGTATTGTTGTTGGACTTGTAATGCAATATTTATACAACGAATTGCATACAATTAAATTACCTGCTGCAATCTCATTCTTTGGAGGAAAAAGATTCGTTGCTATCGCTGCCATCCCTGCAATGGCTGCATTAGCTATTTTATTCTTAATCTTCTGACCATGAGTTGGAGTTGCACTTAACAAAATTGGTACAGCTCTTGGTTCAGCTAAATACGTTGATTCATTTGTTTTCGGTTACATCGAAAGATCACTTATTCCATTTGGATTACACCACGTATTTTACGCACCACTTTGATATACTGAAGTTGGTGGTGATGTTGAAGCATCATTAAATACATTCACAAAAGCAGCTACTGAATTTGCTGCTGCTAATAATTCAAACGAATTATTCTACGGATTTACACAAGCACAAGTTAATGAATTATTAGAATCAGGGAACTTCCTTGCATTCCAAAAATTTGTTGCTGAAAATGCTGACAAATTAAAAGGTGACTCAACAATGTCACTTAGATTAATTTCATTTGAGAAAAATGATATTTACGGAATTCCTCTTTTTGCTTTTATTTCTGATTACTTAGGAATTAGAGTAGGAAGATTTATGGATGGTAAATTCTCAATCATGATGTTTGGTTTACCAGCTGCTGCTGTAGCGATGGTTTTTGCTGCACCAAAAGAAAATAGAAAAGTAACACTTGGAACAGTTATTCCTGCTGCAACTACTTCATTTATTACTGGAGTTACTGAACCAATTGAATTTACATTCTTATTCTTATCACCATTCTTATTCTGAGGATTCCACGCATTTATGGCTGCTACATCATTCCTTGTAGCAAACTTATTAGGAACACACATTCCTATGGCTTTCTCAGGTGGAGCACTTGATATGGTGATCTACGGAGCAATTAACGTACAAAAAGGAACACACTTCTGATGACCATTAGTAGTTGGTCCTGCATACGCAATTATCTACTTTGGATTCTTCTACTGATTTATCAAATGAAAAAACCTTGATACACCAGGTAGAGGTGGAAACACTAAATTATTTACAAAAGCTGACGTTAGAGCAGCTAAAGATTCAAAAAGTTCTGTTGAAGGTGTTGATCAAAAATCATTAGATATTGTTGCTGCTATGGGTGGTGTTGATAACATTACAGCATTTAACAACTGTGCTTCACGTTTAAGATACGACGTTAAAGATAAATCAAAAGTTAGCGTTGATGGTCTTAAAGCTGCTGGAGCTTACGGTGTACAATTTGTTGGAGAAAACCACGTACAAGCTATTTTTGGTACAGAAGCTGAACAAATCAATGCTTCAATTAACAAAAATAGAGATGCTATTGCTTCTGCATTAGCTAAAAATCCAGAGTTATTATCAAGAACTGAAACAGAAACAATCGAAGCAGTTCATGAAGCTATGGAAGATGATTACCAAGAATTAGTAAATCCAGTTCAACTTAACACAGTTGCACGTGGAAAAATTATTCCAATTGCTGAAGTTGAAGATCAAGTATTTTCATCTAAAGCAATGGGTGATGGATTTGCTGTTAAATTTTCATCAGAAAAAGTAGGAAATGTTTACTCACCAGTTGATGGTGAAGTAACACTTGTTTTCCCTTCAAAACATGCATACGGAATTACAACTAAAGATGGTGTACAACTTCTAATTCACATTGGAATTGACACTGTTGGACTTCAAGGTGAAGGATTTAAATCATTAGTAGCACAAGGAGACAAAGTAACAGCTGGACAACCTGTTGCTGAAGTTGACTTAGAGTTATTAAAATCAAAAGGTTTAATTACTGACGCTATTTGTGTTGTCTTAAACGAAGGAAAACACAACAGATTCAGCTTTACAAACAGCAGTTTTAATGCTGATTCAACAACAACACTTGTTGGTGAAGTTAAATAATAATTTCCTAAAAAATACCAGTTTTTCTGGTATTTTTTGTTGTTTTTTCCTAAAATTTTATTAATTTAATTACTTTAAAAAAGCTGTAAAAATTAACAATTTATTTAATATAATATAAAACATAAATATATCTTATAAATAAAACGGAGGTACAATGCTTAAAATTATTGATCACCCATTAATTCAAATTAAACTGACAAAAATGCGTGATAAAGATACAGATCACTTAGCTTTTCGCAACAATTTAAATGAAATTGCATCATTAATGGTGTACGAAATTTTAAGAGATTACCAATGTTTAGACAGTGAAATCACTACTCCTTTAAATCAAAAATTTTTAGGTAAAGCTTTTAGTAAAGAGATTGTTTTAGTGCCAATTTTAAGAGCTGGTTTAGGTATGGTTGAAGGAATTTTAAATTTAGTACCACAAGCTCGTGTTGGACACATCGGAATGTACCGTAATGAAGAAACACTAGAACCAGTTCCTTATTTTTTCAAAATGCCACAAGTTGCAAAGGATTCACTAATTGTTGTTGTTGATCCGATGCTTGCTACTGGTAATTCTGCAGCTGATGCAATTCATTCTTTACGTAAAGAAGGTTTTACTAACATTCAATTAGTTTGTCTTGTTGGTGTACAAAATGGAGTTGATAAAATCGAATCTGAATTCGGAAAAGATTTTAAAATTTATCTTGCTTCACTTGATTCTAAACTTAACAGTAAAGGATACATTGAACCTGGTCTTGGTGACGCAGGAGACAGAATTTTTGGAACAAAATAAAAAACTCAGTTCGTACTGAATTGTACTAACTGCTCTTTTGCTAGCTTTATCAATGATTATTGAAGCTGGAAGTTCTTTTTTAAAATTTAGTTTTTTGAGTTTTAACTTATCATTAGTTATTGTTTTGTTCTTTTTTTATTTAGCTGGCTACAAATACGTTTTGTTTTTGATTTTTTTAAAAACGATTTTAATGATTTTATTTAAGCAATCAGGTTTTATATTACTTACCATTTTAGGTAATGTTTTAGTCTTAATTGCTCAATTACTTTTTGTCTTTTTCTTTTATCTAGCTAGTCTTGGATTTAAGAAGATGCTAACAGTTAATGCACGTAAAAGTTTAACTAAAAACAGAATTTTATCCGAAGCTTTGAAATGAAATTTTGCTTTATTCGTGGCTATGCTAATTACTAGCTTATTTTTAGCTTTGCTTAATACTTTTTTTACTAATTCAATTTATTTTAAAATTTTAAATTTATTTCCAGAGCTCACTTTTAATCTAACAAAAGTTCAAGAATTTTATGAATCAAAAAACCTTAGTAGTTTATTTTTCGGCATAAAATCATATTTTTGGGCAAGTTTTAGTTTTTATTTAGTTTTTAACCTCTCAAATTTTATTTTTAATATAGTAGTAACTAATTTGGTTATGCTATTTGAATTTAAAACTATGTTTTTCAAAAACAGCAGTATACGCATTTCATTACACAAATATTAGGAGAAATCATGGCAAAATTTAATTATTCTGAAATTGATGCTAAATGACAAGAAAAATGATTGTCTGAAGGTTATTTTGAACCTGCAGATAATTTTGAGTTACCTAAAAAATATATTGTAAGTATGTTCCCATACCCGAGTGGAAAATTACACATGGGACATGTTAGAAATTATTCAATTGGTGACGCAATTGCACGTTACTACCGTCGTAGAGGGTTTAATGTACTGCACCCATTTGGTTGAGATGCTTTTGGTTTACCAGCAGAAAACGCCGCAATTAAAAATCAAATTCATCCACGTACTTGAACATATCAAAACATTAACTCAATGAACGAAGAAATTAAAAAACTCGGAATTTCTTATGCTTGAAACTATTTATGCATTACTAGTGATGAAAATTACACTAAATGAGAACAATATATTTTTATTAAGCTCTGAGAAAAAGGTTTAATTTATCAAAAAACTTCACAATTAAATTGATGCGAAGGTGATCAAACAGTTTTAGCTAACGAACAAGTTGTTGATGGAAAATGTTGAAGATGTGATGAACCTGTAGTAATTAAAGAAATGGAAACATATTATTTAAAAATTACCGAGTATGCTGATGAACTTTTAAAAGATTTAAAAACTCTTGAAGGTAAGTGACCGCAACAAGTTTTAACAATGCAAGAAAATTGAATTGGTAAAACTGAAGAGTATAAATTATCTTTAGCACTTAATTCTAAAATAAAATTAGAAAACTTACCAAGCTTTTTAATTGTGACGGATAAAAACAAAGAAAACATTATTAATGCTAATTATGTAGTAATTTCAAATAAACATGCTTTAGTAAACTTATTAAAAGAGCAAAATTATTTTACTGATAAAGAACTTAATTTACTTGAAGATATAAATAAACATTTTACTAACAAAGATTTTAGTCATAAAATTGCAATTAGAACACCATTTACTGTTTTTAATAATATTACTAATAGTGAACTTGCGGTTGTAATTGCTGATTTTGCTTCACATAATCCGAATAAAGTTTCTCAGTTTATGACTTATTTAAATCCAACACATGTATCTTTCATGCAAGCTAATGATTTAGAATTTACAGAGCTTAATAATGATTTAAGTAATTTCGAAAACAACAATTGAGAAAAAGAAATTAAATATAATCTGCGTGATTGAGGTATTTCACGTCAAAGATACTGAGGAACACCAATTCCGCTAGTTCACTGTGATAATTGTGGTGTTGTAGCTGAAGATATATCACATTTACCTATTACACTACCATTTAACGTTGAATTTACTGGTCAAGGTAATCCGCTCCAAACTAATCCTGAATGATTAAAAACTAAATGTCCTAAATGTAAAGGTTCTGCTACAAGAGAAACTGATACGTTAGATACATTCTTTGAATCTTCATGATACTTTATGCGTTACACTACACCAAATCATTTACGTGATGAAATGATTTTTGAACCAAAACATTTAAATTACTGAAATAATGTAGATGTTTACATCGGTGGTATTGAGCATGCTATTTTACACTTACTATATGCTCGCTTCTTTACTAAAGCTTTAGCAGATTTAAATTTAGTTCCTTACCGTGAACCTTTTAATACTTTAATTACCCAAGGTATGGTGCTTAAAGATGGTGCAAAAATGTCAAAATCTAAAGGTAATGTAGTTGAACCAAGTCAAATGCTTGCTAAATACGGAGCAGATACTGCTAGATTATTTATTTTATTTGCTGCACCTCCACAAAAAGAATTAGAGTGAAGTGATGCTGGTATTAATGGGTGCTTTAAGTTTTTAAATCGTCTTGCTGAACGCACTGATGAAATTATGCAAAATTTTGATATTAGACAAATTAAACAAAATGAATTAAATGCTGATGAAAAACTAGCGCGTATGAAACTTTATCAAGGTATGCAAAAACAACTTGAAACATACGAAAATAATGCTAATACTTACGCGTTTAATACTTTAATTTCATGAGCTATGGAAACATTAAACGCATATGATAAAGTTAGTTCACCACTTTTAATTACTGAAATGTTTTATGTTTTAATGAACATTTTAGAACCATTTATTCCTCATTTTGCATGAGAAGTTTCAGAAAAATATTTTGCTTTACAAAATTTAAGAGACTTTAATATTGTTAAAGAAGCATTAGAAAGTGATGAAGTGGTTTATCCAATTTCAGTTAATGGTAAATTTAGAGTAGAACTAAAAGTAAGTAAAAATGCAACACAATCAGAAATTATGAATTTAGCTAAGCAAACAGTAGCTAAATGAATTGAAAACAAACAAATATTAAAAGAAATTTTTGTACCAAATAAAATTATTAATATTGTGGTTAAAGGATAGGAGTAATTTATGTCAAAAAAAGCAGAAAAAACAAGCAAAGTACTTTGACACCTTGGAATCCCTGTTTACTATAAGTATGCAGCTTTTCCAGGTGCGTTATCAATTACTACACTAGAAGGTGATAACCTCAAGCTAGGTAAACTAATTGAAGATTTTGGTGCTCGTAATAATGGTGATTTATCACTTTTTAGATTTGTTTTTTATTTTGTTGAAGAACATAATGAAAAACAATTTAAATTAAAAAGTAATTATGCTATTTTAATTGAACCACTTAGTTTGGAAAAAGATACAGATGATAGATACATTTTAGCTTATCGTGTGACTAAAAGAGTTCAAATTCTTCCAGATAAAAGAATGATTGAATTAGATTTAGAAACCAATTATAAGCTTAATCCATGATTAAAAGATGAAGAAAATGTTGAACATTTTGTTAACGAATACGGTAACAAATATGATTGATTCTTCCTTGCGATGGAAGTAACTGATAGTTTAGAAGATTTAGTATCAGAGCAAAATCCATTAACTTCACTTCGTGGTTTATATGATTTATTAGCAACAAATATTTTTAAGCTTACTGATGAAAACAGACTTATTAAGCCGCAAGATACAATCTTTTTACAAAACCCAGTCTCAAAACGTCCATTTACTTATGATACTGTTATTGATTTAATCAAAAGATTTGAACCACACCACTTGGATTATCAAAGTAGTGCAAAAGCTCTTGGTGTACATATTGCGACATTAATCTCACTTTTTGATTCAAGAGTAGTTACTAAAAAAGATGACAAAATTTTTGGTGGCATGACTTTCTTAAGTTATGAAGATATTTTAGGAAGTGTAGTTGAATTTTTCACAACTATGTTACAACTTGATCAAGATCTTAATGAAGATATGAATCAAAAATTAACAGAGCAACAAAAAGAGTTTATGCTCCGTGAAAAAATGCGTGCTATTCAAAATAAACTGGAAGAAATGAATGCTTCTCCAAATGAAGAAGATGAATATGCATTAACTATTCGTGATCCAAAATTAAGTCAAATGTATCCTAAATCAGTTCAAAAAGTTATTGATTCAGAAACAAAAAGAGTTTCAGAAATGATGCAAGCTTCACCGGAAGCAACACTTGCAAAAACATATATCGATATTATGAAAAAACTTCCTTGAAGAAAAACGGAAAAAGAATATCTCGATATGAAAAGAGTACGTAAAGTACTAGATGAAAATCATTATGGATTAGATAAGGCTAAAGAAAGAATTATTGAATATTTAGCTGTTATTATTAATCAAAAATTAAAAACTAAAAATTCAGATGATAAAAAATTAATTAATATTGACGAACATTATCAAATCGATTTAAACTTATTCAAAGAAGGTGAAGAAGCTAAAAAACGTACTTTTAATAATGTTCCAATTATTGCATTAGTAGGTCCTCCAGGGACAGGAAAAACATCACTGTCAAAAGCAATTGCTGAAGCTTTAAACCGTAAATTTATTAAAGTTTCACTTGGTGGAGTACATGATGAAAGCGAAATTCGTGGGCATAGACGTACTTATGTAGGAGCTATGCCAGGAAAAATTATCAAAGGAATTAATCAAGCTGGTGTTTCAAACCCTGTCATTTTACTTGATGAAATTGATAAAATGAAATCAGATATGAAAGGTGATCCAGCTAGTGCGATGCTTGAAGTTTTAGATCCAGAGCAAAATATTCGTTTCCAAGATCACTATCTTGAACATGAATATGATTTATCTAAAGCAATTTTTATTGCAACAGCTAATTACTATGAATATATTCCTGAACCGTTATTAGACCGTGTTGAAATTATTGAGCTTTCTTCATATACTTTAAGTGAAAAAGTTAATATTGCACGTAAACACCTTATTCCAAAAGTGGTTGAACAAACAGCACTTGATAAAAAATATTTCCAAGTTTCTGATGAAACATTAGAATATATTATCAAACATTACACACGTGAAGCTGGAGTTCGTGGTCTAAAACGTTTACTTGACAAAATTGCACGTAAAATTGTTGTTAAACTGATGGAAAATAAAAAGCTGAAAGCTAACCCAATTACAATTGAACAAGTTACTGAGTATCTTGGTGTAATTCAATTTAAAGAAGAAACTCAAACAGAGGTAAACTTACCAGGGATTGTCAATGGACTAGCTTATACTTCATACGGTGGAAGCACACTGCAAATTGAAGTTAATACTTTTAAAGGAAAATCAGATATTAAATTAACTGGTTCACTAAAAGAAGTTATGCAAGAATCAGCCCAAATCGCTTTATCATATGTTAAATCTAATGCTGAAGAATTCGGAATTTCGGACTTTGATTTTGAAGAAAATACAATTCATATTCACGTACCAGAAGGAGCAGTACCAAAAGATGGACCTAGTGCTGGTGTAACCTTTACTACTGCTTTAATTTCTGCATTAAGTAACCGTGCAGTGCCACATGAAATTGGTATGACTGGTGAAATTACTTTACGTGGAAAAGTATTAGAAATTGGTGGGTTAAAAGAAAAATCATTTGCTGCTAGTCAAAAAGGACTGAAATATATTTTTATACCTGCAGGAAATGCAAAAAATATACAAGAGATACCAAATGAAATTAAATGTTCTTTAACTTATATTCCTGTTAAAGAATATAAAGAAATTTTTGATTTTATCTTTTTAGGTAAAAAACCGCAAGAAGTAATAACTACAGCTTGCGAAGAGAAAAAATAAGTTGTCTCAAAACGAAAAACACTTTACAGAAAAATCCTTCACCTTTTTTACAATTAATTATGTAGTGGGTGTAGGATTTTTAACAACCATTGGTTCTCTTGTTCTTTTTAACTATTGAAGCTATTTAATTATTGCTTTAGCTGGTTTTGTGATTTTTGCAGTTTCACTATTATTTTCAAGATTAGCTAATAATTTTAAAGAACACTATGGCGGAAGTTACACTTTTGCCAAACACATTAATGATGGTAATTTAACACCACTGCAAGCAAAAGTAGCTCGTTATTTTTCATTTTTTGTAGGTTGAAACCAGTTTTTACAAGCACCAATTTTATCATCAGTTTCTCCATTATTTCTTGCCAGTACCATTATTAGTTTAATTGATAAAAACATTGAAAATTACAATGTTTATGTCTGAGTAATTCGCGTTTTATCTCTTTTATTTTTTGTCTTTTTAATTTTCTTATCAACAATTGGTTTAAAAACAAACAAGAAGATAATTTTAATTACGAGTTCAATTAAATGATTTACAGTTTTACTTGGTATTGGAATTTTAGTTTATTCAGTTATTTCAACACCACAATATAGTGCGAATTTAATGCAATTTAAATCACACGAAATTGGTAAAATTAATGCTCAGTTAATTTTTGCAAACGCTTTATTATTTGTGTATGCTTTTGCGGGAACTGAAGATGTTTCGGCTATGGCAAAAGATGTTAAATTTAAAAACTTTCGAAAAATACTTTTAATTTCTTTTGCTTTTGTTATTACATTTTATTTCGTCACATTTACTCTCTTGCTTGGATTTGATGTTGTCAAAACTAAGCAGGGATTAATTGGTATTTATAGTGTATTTTTAGTTTTTGGAAGTATATTATTTATCATGGGATATTTAGCAAATGATGTTACAGCAAAAATTACTATTAGCGTTTCTACAGCCAGAAAATTAGTTCCAATGTGTGAAGATGGTCATTTATTTAGTAGCTTAACTAAACGCAATACTAAAGGCGAATTTAGAAATGCGATTTGATTTACAACCGGAATTACACTTGCTACTTTAGTATTATTTTGACTTTTAAATATTTTCTTAGGTAACCAAACCCAAGAACAAATGGATAATTTCTTTGAAACTGCTATTTTAGGTAGCTCGCTAGGTTTACTTGTAGAGGATTTATGTTCATTTATTAGTGCCTTTGTTTTAGATAAAAGAAAAATTATTAAAAAAATTCCAATTTGAGAAAAAATTATATACATTTTAGCTATTATTTTAATTTTAGTTATGGTAATTAGTTACTTTTTCCCTCAAATTTATGGAATAGCACCAAATGTTAACACAATCGTTGTAGTTTCAATTTACTTTGGATTTTTAATTTTAGGTTTTATTTTAAAACTAACTAATAAGTTTATTGCACCAAAAATTATAAAGTTATATCAAAAGAAATTTAAAAAATCATAAGCCTTACTTTTGTAAGGTTTTTTACTTTCAAAATGAAAATAATTTTCTAAGATTAACTAGAAAAGATGTCAACTTGACTGGTTATGTGTAGTGATTTTGCTTAATTTTGAAATAAATAAACATTTTTTATTCTTTCTTAGCTTTTTGTTAAACAACTTATTGATAAAGAATATTATTTATATGTAAAGGTATCTATGTCAAAAACAAGAAGTTTTTTCAAAACTATAATCAATTTGACTATTAATTTGTCGTATTTTAGTGCGACTTTTTTGTTACTTTTACAAAAAGTAATTTTACAATTCAGAAAACTGGTTCAATTTAATTAGTTAAATTTTTAAATTCATCAGACAAAATTTATATATAACAAATCAATTTAAGAATTTTGACTTTCAAAGTAATTGAACTTGAAATTTAGTTTAAACACAAACTAGAAAAGAGAACTATCATGTTAAAGAAATTTATAAAAAAATCTCTTCAATTTTCACCTATTATTACATTACCTATAGTAACTATTGCTTCCTCATGTGAAGGAGAAAAGAAAGAAATAACTGAATTTAACAAAGAATTTAATACTAATATCAGTGATATAAACAAAAATATTAATCTTAAAAAAGTTATTGAGCTTAAAAATCAAATCAATAATTTTGATAATAAAACTAGTCAGGACTTTTTTATAAATACATTCAAACCTAGTGTCCTTGATTTAGTAAATTCAAGACACAATAATGTTGATAAAAATATTTTAAATGGATATATAGATTTTTTAGGTTATTTAGTAACAGAATTTAACAAAGCTAATAACTCACAGTTAGAGATAGAAACAGTAAGCTATGAAAAAACTGTTGATGTTGCAAAAGAGGAAAACTTAAATCAAGATACTAAAGAATTTATAAATGCTAAAAAAGAAAAACAAATTGAGAAATTAAATACTATAACTGATAAAAAGATTATTTCAGAGTATTGACAAACAATTAAAAATGGTATTAATGAAAATTTAATTTACTTTTTATTAAAAAATAATAATGTTTTAGATAAACACAAAAATATTTCTATTTGAAATTATTTATTAACTCATAAAGATGTTTCTTTAGAACAAAATACAGCAAATACATTTAAAAATTATTTATCTTGATATCCAACTTTTGAAAATTTAAGTACCGAAGAAAAAAACTTGTTAATTAACAAGCTTTCATATTTTTCAATCAATACTTTGAATAATAATGAAATTATTTCAACTAACATTCAAAAAAATATTATTACTAAAAATGATAAAAAATTTATTGAAATTACTGCTGATTTTTATGTGCTTAATAACCAAACACCACAACTTGAACAGACACAAACAGAAATTAAAATAGTAAAAAATCCACAAACTAACAAAAAAGTTTTGGTTTTAGATTTAACGACTGAAAATCTACCAAAAGAAAATCTAAATTTACCTAACAATCATTATTTAAGTTTTGACCAATTTAAGTATCTTTATAATTCTAATTTAGAAATTAATAAGCCTGTAGATGATGATTATACAACTTATCCTGAAGTTTTATTTAGTGGTAAAACGCCTGATCAGTTAGCTAAAGAGTTAGCAAATAGATTATCAGGTTCAGAAATAAATATTGGTATTTTACCAGCTATTTACTATCCAGATGTAGAAGTAAAAATGCTACCTAAGAAAATTTATAAGGTAACTAGAAAGTATGTTATTCCTTATAAAGCAGACCTAGAAAACCTAAATATTGTTGTAAATTGATCTTTAAATAGTTTTTCAAATATAGATAAGATTATCCAAAGTGCTAATGTTATGAATTTAACAAATTTTGCTTTATCAGTTTCAAATAATTCTTTAGATGTAATTGATAATTCTTTATTTAACAATTTTGGTTTAAAAGAAAACTTAATTAATCAATTAAAACAATTCTATAAAAAATAAACTAATTAAATAAAAGTAAAGGTGTCTAAAATTTAAGATTTAGTAATTTCTAAAATTAACAATTTAGGTAAAAAGTTGGCAAGTTATTTGTCAGCTTTTTAATACTGAAAAAATTAATTTATTAAATTAAACTATTAAAAAATATTAAGCAAATTTATTAATTAGCTAGTAAAGGTAATAAAAAATCAGTGCATTATACGCACTGATGTTTAATCTTATTTTGAGTTTAAATTATTTATTTTCATTAATAAAAGATAAAAATAATTTTACTTGTTCTTCGCTTGCTTTACTTGTTCCTTGTGATTTAAGAGGTTCAACTTTTGTACCATATGTTCCGATGTGGTAAACTTGTGCACCTAAAAATTCAAAAACACCTTTTAGTCAGGTTTCATTATTGTTAAAAGGATATCATCCAAGTGGTGCACCTTGTGATGTTACTAAAACAACTTTTAAATTTGTTAAAAGTCCAATCGCATCACCTTTTTTAGAATATTTATAACTGAAAGTTTTATCAGCAACACAAATTGAATCTAAAAAATTCTTAACAACTACACTAGGTCCAAAATTAATCATTGAACTAGATAATACTAGAACATCTGTTTCTTTTAATAAATTAATTCATTTGTCTGAATTAACATCTTGAAAATAAGTTTTTAAAGTATTAGCGTTTAAAAAGACTTTTGAGTGTTCTGTTTCATTTAAATTAAATCTTAAAACTTGATTATTTGTATCTGCTGTGGCTACCTGGTGGAAGCTATCCATTAAGTGATGTGAAAAAGAATTTGCATCTGAAACCACATTACCATCTAAAAAAACAATTTTTTTCATTTTTTTCTCCTTAAAATTAACTTTTTTATTTTTTGTTCTTAACAATTATATTTTTTTACCAAAAAAATTGTGAAAAAAACTCAACAAAATTTTCCAGTTTTATGAAAAAAATCAATTTTAAACACAATATTAATTACAAAAAATTTAAAATATATAAGATGTTATCATTTGATAACGTCCAGAATGGAGAATAAATGGCAAAATTTAAACGTGTATTTATGATTGTAACTGACGGTCTTGGAATTGGTCCAGATCGTGATCAAAAAGCTTTTGGAGATGCAGGTGCTAATACAATTAGATCTGCTTCAATGGCTGAAGAATTTAAAATCGATACATGAAAAAAATTAGGAATTGGTAATATTACTTCTTTAAATGGTAATTACCATGTAAAACAACCACTTGCTTATATGGCTAAAGTGCAAGAAGTTTCAAATGCAAAAGATACCCTTGCAGGACACTGAGAAATGATGGGAATTAAAACAATAGTTCCTTTCCCAACTTTCTTTGAAAATGGTTTTCCACAAGAATTAATTGATGAATTATCAAAAGCTTTTGATAATCGTCCTATTGTTGGAAATAAAGCTGCTTCAGGAACAGATATCATTAATGAATTAGCTCATGAAGAAAAAAACAGAGGAGCAATCATTGTTTATACATCAATGGATTCTGTGCTTCAAATTTGTGCTCACGAAGAATGAACAGGACTTGATAATCTTTACAAATATGCAAAAGCTGCAAGAGAAATTTGTTCAAGCAAACCCGAATGAAATGTAGGAAGAATTATTGCTCGTCCATACATTGGTGAAGAAGGAAACTACACAAGAACATTCAATCGTCATGACTATGCTAATCAACCAAGAGAAATGATTTTAAATGAACTTCAAAAAAGCGGAGTTGAAGTCATTTCAGTTGGTAAAATTAATGATATTTTTGTAGGACAAGGAATTAGTAAGCACTACCCAAGTGCAGGTGATGCTAATGGAATGGATATTACAATTGATTTAGCTAGTCAACCTGGTGAAAATAAATTTATTTTCACTAACTTAGTGCAATTTGATTCACACTATGGTCACAGAAGAAATGTGCATGGATACGCACAAAATATTGCAGACTTAGATGTTAAATTAGGTAAATTAATCAATGCTATGAATGATGATGATTTATTAATTATGACAAGCGATCATGGTAACGATCCACTTTATCCAGGATTTAACCACACTAGAGAATTTCTTCCTGCTACAATTTACTCTAAATCATTTAAATCACCTAAAGTGTTAGATAACTTCCAAGGACTTGGAACATTAGGAAATATTGTTGCTCGTAACTTTGGTGTACCAACAGTATCAGAAACTGGTGATGATATTTTTGATAAATTAGTTTAATTTATTTTTAATAATTCAAGATATAAGTTCGCTTATATCTTTTTTATTATTTGATTATTTTGTTTCATTCTGAAACAGTTTTTCATATCTATTTTCATTTTTTCAGTCAGATTATACTTATTTATAGTTTTTGATATAATAAACGCATGAATGAAATAAATTTAAAGAGAAAGGAATCTCAAATTCATCAGTTAGTGGCAGACGTAATCACAAATGATTTATCGAATGTAAACATTGTTGACCCTGTGGTTATGGATGTGAAATTAACAAACGATTTGTCACATTTAAAAGTTTTTGTTAACCTTTCAGGAAATAATCAAAAAGGAATTATCGCCCTAAATAATTCTGCTGGTTATGTCCGTAAGGTCTTAGCAAAATCATTAAACTGACGAAAAGTTCCAGAAGTTCATTTTTTACTAGATGAAGTGAGCCAAACTGGTAGTCGAATAGACGAAATACTTAGAAAAATTAAAGATAATTAATTTCTCTAAACAGTTCCGCAAGGAATAGACCAAAAATCTCACTGCAATTTAATTTTTTAAATTGTCAGTACTGACTTTATGCTTCAAGCATAAAAATTGATATCAAACTTTTTAAAAGAAAGGGAATAATATGACTAAAAAAAGTAAATACTTACTTTTAGGTGTTTCAGGTATCTTAGTTGGAACAGCTGTTGTGGCTATACCGGTAGCAGTTACAAGCAGCATTAAAGCCAACGAAGAGAAAGAAAGACAAAACGCATTAGATAGTCTTCAAGTTGCTGTTGAAAACGCAAACGTTAAAACACAACAAGTTGAAGGTGACTATGCAACACCAACAGAATTTGATGGATGAAGAGTTAATTCATTTAACTTATTAGGTGCTTACAACGCTCCTGCTGAAGTTCAAAATTCATTAGATGCTGTTAAGAAAATTGTTAATGACATTAAAGGTAAAGAAAATGGTGGTGAATTTTCTACCGATGACATTAAAGCAAAAGAAAAAGAACTTTCAGCAGCTGTTGAAGTTCTTGAATCAGCACAAACAACTGCTAAAGCTGAAACTAAAGATGCGGTTGAAAAATTACAAAGCTACATCGATAGCTTACCTCAATCAGTAAGAACAGGATTAACAGCTAACAAAAACGTTAAAGATGCTACTGATGCAATTAGTAACAACTTAATTAAAACAGCTACACAAGCTAAAGCTGTTTATGTTCTTATTGCACAAGATACAATTAAAGAAAATCTTTCAAAATTAGTTTTTGAATTCTTTAATAATTCTGATAAAAAAGATGAAGTTGTTCCATACAACAGAGTTTTATTAGATGCTTCTCAAGACATTACTAAAGATAACTACAAAACATACGAATATAAAGCAGAAGTTTCAAAAGCTCGTTACCAAGATTCAGAAACTGTTGCAATCTTCTCTAAATTATTAAACGAATTAAGAGATGCAATGGGAAAAATTGAATCAGCAGATAACATTATTGCATACATTCAAAATGTAAAAATTTGAAACACGCTTCCAGATGCTGCTAATTTAGTTGTTACATCATATGATGCAGCTGTTGCTCAAAAAGCAAAAGTTAATGCAGAACTTGCTGAAAGCAAAAAAGCTTACGAAGATGCAAACAACGAATTAACTAAACTTGTTGCTAACGGAGTTTACAGTGATGACAGTGTAGTTGTTACACTTCCAAAACCTGCAAATGCAAAAGCTGAAGATGCTGCTCCTACACAAGCTGCTAAAGCTTACACAGCTGAACAACAAACAGTTATTGGAAAAACAGTATTTACTGACAAAGATCTTTCAGAAGCTTCAGATAAAATTACATCTGCTTTATACAATACAGCTAAAGATTCAGTATTATTAGTAAATGCTAAAGATAACTTTGCACTTCAAAAGAACTTCTACACAAGAGCTGCTGCTCACGCACATACATTAATTAACAAAGGTGAACACCCAGTTCAAGAAGTTACTACAGCATATAGTTCAGTAGAAGGATACGAAGCTAAAGTTACTGAATTAGAAAATTCATTAAAAACTGTTGAAACAGAAATGGCTGACAAACTTTCAGTTCAACCTGAAGATACAACAGATTCATACACAACAAATGCTGATTTATTTAAATCACACAAAGAAACAGTTAATGCTGCAATTCAAAAATTTGTAACAGATATGACACAAGCTTTAGCTGACAAGTATGCTCAAACAACAGCTACAATGGCAGCTAACAAAAAGTTATACAGACTTATTTCTACACTTGTTGCAGGAAAAGTTGATAATGCTGACAAATTAGCAAGTGACTTTGAAAACTTAACAAAAGCACAAGCCGATTTAGTGGCTTCACTTAAACTTTATGTAAATCCTACAAATCTTTTCCCAGGAAAAGAAGAAACTCTTAAAGCAGTTGCTGCATTAGTTACAGAACTTAAAGGTAAAGAAGCTGTTGAAGCGGCTAAAATTGTTGAATTTGACAAAGCTCTTGCAGCTGCTACAGAAAAACAACAACCTGAAGATACAGTATTTGGTTTAGTTAACACAACAAATGTTAAAGATGCAATTGAACTTTATACTTCAGTAAATGAATTATTAACTAAATCATTAGCAGAAGCTGATAAAAAAGCTAAAGAGTTAATTACAAAATACTTAGAAAAACTTACAGAAGACAAAAATAATACACTTAAACAATCTCCATTTAAAGATGTTGCTAAAGAAAACCTTGATGCTTTCAACGCTGTAATGGATAAAGATAATGCAATTGAAGGAAATGAAAAACCATCAGATTATGAATTAGCTGAAAATGGATACAAACTTGCTGTTGAAAAATTAGATACATATGGACAATTTAAATACAATACATATCTTGATTTAGTAAACGCAATTAACGTTGCTGCAGATGCTGCTAAACCAGCATTAGCACAAGGTCAATATGTACCAGCTGTTGCAGAATACAATCCTGCTGCACTTGTTAACGCAGCTAAAGATGCAGCAGCAGCTAAAGTTGCTTTAGTTAAATATACAAAAGAAGACTTATTAAACGAAGAAGCAAACAACCCTACACAATACGAACAATTATTTAATGAAGCAGTTGAACTTCTTAAAAATGCAATCAAAGATGTAGATTTAGATAGTGCAAGATATGACTACGAAAAATCAATTCACGATACAGATTACCTTGCAAAAATTTACTACGATTACGAACGTAACAATGCAAAAGATTTATACAAATCAAACATTGCTGCTGCAAACCAAATGGTTGCTGAAGCTAAAAAATCAAGCACTCTTACAGTAGATACATACAAAAAAGCTGCTGCTAAAGTGCAAAATGCTGTATGAATTTCAAATACAGCTGCTGATTGACAACTTGCTGACATGAAACAACAAGCTATCGATACAATGCTTCTTTCAATTAAAAGAGCTGACATGCTTGTTGAAATCCAATTACAAGCTCAAAAATTACAATCAGCTAAAAAAGCTGCTGACTTATTAGCTAAAGCATTAGAACCAAAATTCGAAGCTGAAAAATCAACAGCTGAAACAGCTAAAGCCAATGCAGAAAAAGCTAAAAACGAAGCTGAAATTAAAACTCAAGAAGCCGCTGTTAAAGCAGCAGAAGCTAAAATTGCAGCTCTTGCAAAATACAAAGAACTTGTAAATAAAGAATCAAGTACACAATCACCTGAAAAATTAGCTGAATACATTTCAAAATTCCAAAAAGATTTTGACGAAAATTCTAAAAAATCAGTTGAAGAATTAAAAGATGAATTTGATAAAGGTGCTAAATTCAAAGCTGCTTACGAAGAATTAAAAGCTGCTACAGAAAAACTTTTAGCAGATACACACTTTGAAGCTAATGAAGATTACAACAATGTATTAACTGTGGATACAAAAGATACACAAGATACACTTCAAAAACGTGATGCTGAACTTGCACGTAAAGTTGAAAACGAAAACAAATTCAAGATTTACAGAGATACTCAAGCATTACTTGATGGAATTTTAAAACCAGAATTCAAAAATGCTGAAGCTCTTAAAACACCAGCTGAAAATAAATATACAAAAGATGATTTAATCGCTAAATCTGAAACACAACCTAATGCTGGTTACCCAACTGTAAGACAAGATCTTGTTAACGATATTACAGATTTAGGACAAATTAATGGATACAAAGAATTATCAGATTCATTAATGAATGAACTTGAAGCTGCTAAAACACCAGAACAAGTAGATCCAATTTACGAAAAATTACTTGCTCCTGTTAAAGAAGCTTACCAAGCATCACTTGAAGAACTTAAAAACTACAGAGCAAATGATATTGCTGATTCTAAATATAGAGATGCACAAGGTGTTGCTGACAAAGCACTTAAAGGTGTTACAGATTACAGTAAATTAAACAACCAAACATTCAAAAACTACGTTGTTGATACTAAGAAACTTCAAGACGCTTTAGTAGAAGCTAAATACTACAAAGCTAAACAAGATATTCTTGATAAATACAATGAAGTTCAAGAATTCAAAAAACAATTACAAAACAATGAAGAAGGAAAAGCTCTCATTGATCAAACAGTTTATGATGTAATTGGACGTATTCATGCTGAAGAAGCTAAAAAATATGTTGAATTAGTTAAAACAACAGATAATTCATCTATCACAGAAAAACGTACAGCTCTACTTCAAGCTATTGAAAAATCAGGTAGAACTCCAAGAGAAGTTCAAGATGCTATTTTAGAATTAGATCAAATATTTAATGCTGAAAAGAAAATGTTCAATGAGTACATGAGTGATAAATTTGTTTTAGGTGCTCCAGCAATGACTGAAGAATACATTAGAGAAATTAAAGAACTTGAAAAATCAGTTCTTAACGCTAAAGTAGCTCCAGCATACAAAGAATTTAACGACTTTGTTAAAGCACTTGAAAAAGAAATTACAATCCCTTCAAAAACTGATGCAGCTGATCAAGATTACGGATTACTTTACGCTCAAAAAGATACAGTACGTTCAGCTATTGATGCAGCAGTAAATAAACAAGAAGAATTACAAAACAGAGCTCAAGCTGAACACAATCCAGTAGAAGCTGAAAAAATCTACTCATCAGATAAAGTTAAAGAACTTACAGTATCACTTCGTAAAACTCAATACGATGCATATAAAGCAAGAGTAACATCATTTGTTCCATTATTTGCAACTATTGATGAAAAAATTGAAGAACAAAATGTAAGTCTTGATAATCCTCTTAACGCAGATATTAAGAAAGCAAACGATCAATTAACAACTGCTTTAAATCAAGAAAATATTACAAATGATCAAAAGATTGCTGCTTACAAAGCAGCTTACGAAGCTTTATTAAAAGGATTTAAAGATGCTTCATCAAAAGCTTCTAAAGCACTTCAAACATCATTACTTGATGTAAATAACAATGATATTCAAGCAGCTGCTAAATCAGTTTCAGAATTTGCTGATGGTACATCTGAAGCAAGCAGTGAAAACGTTAAAGAATTCACAACAAAAGATGGAAGCAAAATTCCTGCTACATTATCAAGTATTAAAGCATACATCAAATCTGATAGACAATCAAACTTTGAAAATGCTGATGATAAATTAGTATTAATGTTAATGAATTCTTTAGATGATTCACATGCTTGATCAATTGATACAAGTATTACTAACAAACAAATTAAAGCTTTAATTCATGAATCAGCAAGTATGTTTGTCAAAGGTTCAAGTGATGATGAATATACAGCAGTTCTAAACAAAGACAAGAGAACAAAATTAATTGAAAGAATTTATGACGATGCTACTGCAATGATTATTTCAGAAGCAGAAAAAACAGCTCTTCTTGAAAAATTATTTGGAGCATTCTCTAAAGATAAAGTTAAAGAAGTTCGTGAAGCATTAGAAAGAGCTGAAATTCTTTCAGAAGCTAGAAAAGCATACCACACTGCTCTTGATAAAGCTGAAAAATTACAAAATAAATCAGAAGCTGAAACTACCCAAATTAACAACATTAAAGCTGATATTCAAGCTAAAGATGTTGAAGCTACACCAACAGAAGAATTAGAAAAAGCTTACCAAGACAATACTGCATTATTAGACTTATTAAATTCAACACACGAATTAAACGATTTAATCGCAACAGTTGAAGATATAACCTCATTAATTCCTGAATTAACAAGACCTAATGTTGGAGTATTTGCATGATTTACATTAAAAGATGATGCTAAACAAGATTATCTTCAAAAATGAAATGCAGATGAGCATGGTAAAAAATTATTTGATAAAATTAATAAAACAATTTCAGATTACAATAAAAATGTAGCAGCTGAAAATGCAACTACAGCTTCAAAACAAGCACTTGTAAGCAAAACATTAGAAACATTAAAAACTGATTGAGCAACAGGAGAAAACTCAATTACACAATACACAGAAAAAATTGCTGAACTTGCAGGTAAATTGAGAGATGCTGCTGTTACAAGAATTAAGAAATATGCTGAAACTCTTAAAGATAACACAAAATCACAACAAGAAAAACAAGATGCACAAACTCAATTACCAAACGCTACAAACGAATTAATTGAAGCTCTAGCATACTTACAATATGTATCACCACTTGCTAGACAACAAATGAGAGAAAGTCTTTCAGGAGATGATTTAACAAATTACAATAATGCATTAAAACAAGCTCACACAGATATGAAAACTTTCCTTACAACACTATCAACTTCAAACCTTAAAATGTTAGAAAAAAATGGTGTTGCACCAAAACCTGCTGCAGCAGAACCATCACCAGTTCAAGCAGACGATTCTAGAGAGGGTTCACAAGCACAATCTGCAGAATCAACAGGTGGTCCACAAGCTTAATTAAAGTCATATTATAGTTATTACACCAGATAATTATTATGGATATCCGTTCTCACCAAACGGATATCTTTTTTAATTTAAAAACAAAAGTTTTTAATATAATAATATAGCTTACTTGCATAAAGAGTATGGTAGCTTGACAGCGATGACCATTGCCAACCTGCAAATTTGTAAGGTGGAAAGTCAGGAGAAATCAACATGCATATTTTATTTCTCTCCGAGCAGTAAGTGTAAGGAGAAATTATGAAAAAATTATTTACAAGTGAATCAGTGGGTAGCGGACACCCAGATAAATTATGTGATCAAATTTCGGATGCTATTTTAGATGAGTATTTACGTTTAGATCCAACCGCTAAGGTAGCGATTGAAGCCATGGCTAGCGGACATAACATTTTTATTGCAGGAGAAGTTAATTCTATTGTTGAAATAGATGTTATTGAAATTGCTAAAAACATTTTAAAACAGTTAGGTTATTATTCAACTAGAACTAGTTTTCAAACTGATATAAAAATTCAAAGTCCAGATATTGCTCAAGGTGTTGATAAAGGCGAACAAATTGGAGCAGGAGATCAAGGTTTAATGTTTGGTTATGCTACAAACGAAACACCTGAATATATGCCATTAGCAATTACTTTAGCTCATGCATTAGTTAAAAAAGCAGAAAAACTCAGAATTAATGGTGAATTTAAATGAGCTAAAGCGGATATGAAATCACAAGTAACTCTTGATTATACAGATCCAAAAAATGTTTTTGTTGATACTGTATTAATTAGTGTTCAACATGATGAAAAATTTAACGAAGTAGAATTTAAGGATTACATTATTAATTCAATTATTTTACCTGTATTACAAAATTATTCATTAGCAAAACCAGAGAGAATTTTAATTAATCCAACTGGTAAATTTGTTGTAGGTGGACCTATTGGTGATACAGGTTTAACTGGTAGAAAAATAATTGTAGATACTTATGGTGGAGCTGCTCGTCATGGTGGAGGAGCTTTTAGTGGTAAAGATGCTACTAAAGTAGATAGAAGCGCCGCATACGCTGCTAGATGAATTGCTAAAAACGTAGTAGCTGCCAAACTAGCTGATCGCTGTGAAATCCAAATTGCTTATTCAATTGGTATTGCAGAACCTGTTTCAATCATGGTTGAAACATTCGGAACAGAAAAAGTTGCTATTTCTGCAATCGAAACAGCTATTTTAAACACTTTTGATTTAACACCAAAAGGAATTATTCAGGAATTGAACTTACGTAAACCTATTTATTTACCTACTGCAACTTATGGACACTTTGGAAGAGATGATTTAAACTTACCTTGAGAACAATTAAACAAATTATCTCAATTACAAGCACAAATTAAGGAAATTTTAGACTAATGCAGCACGAAATTTCATGCGGTTGTGTTGTTTTTAAGGAATTTAGCACCGGGACAAAGGTTTTATTAATTAAACAAATTAATAAAAATTGAACATTCCCAAAAGGACACCAAGAAAAAGGTGAAAATCTTTTAACAACAGCTATTAGAGAGTTACAAGAAGAAACTTCAATTAAAAAAGATTTTAACCTCACAATTTATCCAGAATATCATTATCAAATGAATTATGTTTTACCTAACTTAAATACTAAGGAAGTTATTTTCTTTCTTGCTCAATATACAGGTAGCTCTAATCCGATTAAACAAGAATCAGAATTATTAAAAGCTGGCTTTTATCCAGTAAACAGAGCGAAAAATTTACTAACTTTCAACTCCGGAAAACGAATTTTAAAACAAGCATATCAAGACTATTTAAAAGTACAAAAACAAGGAAAATAACCCTTGTTTTTCTTTTATTTTAACGGAAAAACGTTATAAACAGTTATAATTTTATTAAATATATTTAAGTTAGGAAAATAACATGCGAGAAGAAAAAGAAACATCCACAAATAATTTAATGGATTTAATAGAATTTAGGAAGCAAGAAATTCAACATGAAATTTTACTTGCTAAAAGTGAATTAATTCAACAAAATAATTTAAGAAGTGAACAGTCCAAGAAGTGATACCAAAGAGGAGTATTTTTAAATTTATTAGGTGCTGGAGTTACGGTAGTTGTAATTATTGCTTTGATGCTAATTGCTTATTTAGTCTCTCTTAAGTTATAATGGAAACACTTGTAATTGTAGTAATAATTTTAGTTGCCGTTATTTTAGTTATTTCGGCAATTACAGCAATTATTATAGCCAAACCTTATCTAGCTAATTTAATCACAGGTAAATTTAAAAAAACAAAATATGATAAATTAGGAAAAAGTTCACAAATTCGTTTAATTAATCAATTGCGTGAAAGCGTTGAATATTTTTCGCGTTATAAAATTGGTGCTTTAATTACTATTGAAAATACAGATAATATTGATAACTTACGTACTGATGGAGTTGTATTAAATGCTAATATTTCTAGTGCACTTTTAATCTCTATTTTCAATAAAAATTCACCACTGCATGATGGTGCAGTCGTTATTCGTGATAACAAAATTTATTATGCTGCGACTTTTTATAAAATTACAAGACGTAGCGTGGAGAATAACTATGGTTCACGGCACCGTGCGGCACTGGGTATTTCAGAGCAATGTGATGCAACAACAATCGTTGTTTCTGAAGAAAACGGTAGTGTTAAAATTGTTAAAGGTTCTAATATTCATCATGTTAAAATCGAAGAGTTTCAAGAGCAATTAATTAAGTATTTAAAAGAGCAGTAATGCATTTTAACGAACAACTTGAACAACAATTAGCTTTTGCATTAACTGATGCAGCAGCTAATCATCAAGTAAAAAAAATTCGTGATTTAGAAGAAGAAAATACTTCTGCTGAATTTGCTAATGCTCTCGAAACTCTTAATGGTGCTCAGCAGCTATATATACTTAGGGTACTAAAAAAAGATGAAGCTGCTGAAGTATTCTCTTACCTGGATGATGATATTAAAGCTTCTCTTGCCTTATCTTTTACAGAAGATTGAGGATTAAATATTTTAAATGAACTGCAATCTGACGAACTTGCTGATGTTCTAGAGGATCTGCCAGTTAATTTAATGCGTAAAATTCTTTCGGTAACCGATGAAGAAAAACGTAAAAAAATTAACAATATTTTCCAATATGATGAAAATCAAATTGGAAGTATTATGAGTGTTGATATTTCGGTTATTAAATCAGAATGAACTGCTAAAAAGGCCTTACGTAAAATTCGTAAGGATTACAAAAATAAAAAAGAAATGTCACACCATTTTTATGTAGTTAATGATGATATGAAATTTTTAGGAGACATTTCATTAGAAGACATTGTCTTCGCTAACGAAGAAGCTAAAATTGATGAGCTTTATGATGTATCTGCTAGCGTCTTACCAGAAGATGATAAAGAAAAAGCTGCTTTAATTTTCTCAGAACAAGATCAATCAACTCTCCCAGTTGTTTCGCGTGATAATTATATTATTGGAATGATTACTGCTGATGATGTTATTGATGTTATTCAAGAGGAAGCAACTGAAGATATGTACCGTATGGTAGGGATTAATCCAGAAGCTGCTGAAGATTCATATTTAAAAACATCAATTATGCAAATCGTTAAATCTCGTGTTTTTTGACTGTTAATTTTAATGATTTCGGCAACATTAAGCCAATTTATTATTCAGCAATTTACTGAGATTTCATCTAATTTTATTAATGAAATTCATATTACAGTAAGTACTGGTATTATAGTTGGTTTAATACCAATTATTTCTGGTTCGGCAGGTAATGCAGGAAGTCAGTCTTCTACAACCATTACTCGTGCTGCTGCACTAGGAGAAATTAAAAATAAAGATTTAAGTAAAGTTATAGGAAAAGAAGTTAGTGTTGGTGTAGTTATTGGATTTATTATGTTCTTCGCTAACATTGTTCGTTTATATTTATACTTTACTATTCCTGATTTCCGTCGTGATGCCAACGGAAATGAAGCAAAATGAAGTGAACTGAGCTTTATTATTATTGCTAGTTCATTATCACTATTTATTGTTATAGTTTTTGCTAAGTTCTTAGGTACTATAATTCCGATTATTGCTGTACGCTTTAAAAAAGACCCTGCAGTTATGTCAGCACCAATTTTAGCTACCTTAAGTGACGCAATCAGTACTTTAATTTTCTTTGGATTAAATATTTTAGTACTTTGAGTGGCTCACAAAGGTGGAATTATAGGAAACGCAGTTTAATTGAGGAGAGATATGGAAAAAGAAATTATTAGTGCAAATATCGAGCAAATTAAACTGCTTGCTGAAGAACTTTTAGACTACAAACAAAAAGTAAAAGAAATTAACCAAATGTTAAAAGACTTGGTTAAAGATACAGAAATTTCATTTGATGAACCTTTAAGTGATGGTGGAAGAGTGTCATACCAAATTGTCACTCCTAAACCAAGAATTGATTATCCTTCATATAGTCAATATCTATTTACTTTGCTTAATCGTGGTGAACAGCTTACCGAAGCTGAAATGGAAATGTTAATTGAACAATTTATTGTACAAAAAGATCCCAAATGAAAATTAACTGTCAAAAAATAGGAGTATTATGATTTTTCAATTAGAAAATTTATTAGAAGAAGCAGCTAATAGTACTAATTCAGATACACAAGGTGCTTTTTCTGGACAAAACTTAATTTTATGAATAGTCCTTATTATTTTAGTTTTAATTATTGTTTTCTTTTTCATTTTCTCTTGAGTAAAAGAAAGAATTGAAAAGAAAAAAATTGCACAAGCAACACATGAATTAAGAAAAAATACTGTAATTTACTGATATGAACTTAGCTGTAAACTTAGAGAATTATTAGAAATTAATTCAACTGAACAAGAAAAATTTCAACCAAGTATTGGTAAATTTAAAATGTCAGATTTAAATACTACTGCAAGAAAATTAATTGAAGATGAGATTAAAAGCGATCGTTTTCAAGCATGTTTTCAAGACACAGAAGAACATATGGCTTTTGTGCGTACAGTTTTTGAGTTAAAAGATACTAACAGTAATTTATGAGACAAAAAGTTACCGTTAGATCGTGAATATTTTGATACTGCAATTGCACAAGCAATTGAAGCGGCAAAAAGTTATCAA
Source organism: Mycoplasma buteonis (assembly GCF_000733865.1). Classification (GTDB taxonomy): domain Bacteria; phylum Bacillota_I; class Bacilli_A; order Mycoplasmatales; family Metamycoplasmataceae; genus Mycoplasmopsis; species Mycoplasmopsis buteonis. The sequence continues at coordinate 92,242 of NZ_JPOK01000004.1, read as the reverse complement.
GAAAAAGATTATTTCGATTTACGTAATCAAGATGAACTTGCTGAAGAAATCAGAAAGGAATATTATGAAAAACTTAACAAACAAAGTTAATCTTCCTAATTTATTAACTATTTTTCGATTAGTTTTAATTATTCCATTGCTATTTTTAATGTCATTAATTCTAAGCCGTTTTTTTAATAATCAATATTTTATAGGTGCTATGGGTATTTTGATTTTTATTATTTTTATTGTGGCAATGATAACCGATTTTCTAGATGGATACTTAGCTAGAAAAAACAATCAAGTAAGTGAATTTGGAAAACTTTGAGACCCTATTGCTGATAAAGTTATTACTAATGTTTTACTAGTTTTTCTTGCTGTAATTAGTGCAATTCCTTTTTGAGTAGTAGTTTTATTTATTATTCGTGATTTAGCAGTAGCTGGTTTTAGAAATGTTATGTCAAAACATAACATTGATGTACAAGCTAATAAATTTGGTAAAATAAAAACTCTTTTACTTTCAATTGGAATTGGTATTTCTCTTTTTGTTTGAGTTATTTTAAAATTTACTTTATTTAATCATCCTTTACCATCTGAATTACGTTTATGAAATTATCTGCTTAAATACGTTTTTGGATTACCAATAATTATTGCACTTGGGTTTTCACTATTTTCAGGATATCAATATTTTATGGCTATCAAGCCTTATATTTTCTTTAATAAATAATGCTTGCTTTTTTATCACATAGTTTTTTATGACAAATCGGAATTGCTGAGTTTTGTGCTCTATCATTTTTGATTATTATGTCATTTACTTCAACATACTACGCTAAAAAATACCTTAAGCATAAATTTGTTTATGGTATTTTTTATGGAAGTAGCATGTTTTTCTCAGGAATTATTGGTTTTTCTGTTTTATACCTTTTACTTTTAATTAGTAACACTTTAGATGAAATACCTACTACAGCTGTACCGTTAATTAATCCGATGGGTAATCTTTTATTTTTATTTAGTCTGATTTTTGATCACTCTAACTTAAACACAAATAATTGATTTTGAATCAATTTAGTATATTTATTTTTAATTCATTTACTAGCAATTGTTTTTAGCTGTTTATTTTGAAGTTTTTTACGTAGAAAATTAAAGTTAAGCAATGATTTTAAACACGTAGATATTTTAAGAAAAAAGGAATTTCTTGTTGGGTTGTTTTTAATTTTTATCTTCACGTTAGCAACATATATAATTAATCGCTTTGTCAGTGCTAGTGGTTTATGATTAACAGGATTAGCTCGGATTTCATTAAATGGTGTTGCCACAATTTCCTTATTACTAAGTGCAAGGTATTTGTTTAAAGAATTTAATTTTCCAACAAATATTTATGTTTCACTAGCATCCTTTATTATGTCATTAGTGCATAAAAAAACTAGATTTATTGAAAATCTAGTCTTTATGTTACATACAGTTTTGGCATTTGTCTCTAGTTCTTTTTTTGTAAGTTTACTCACTTTTATTTAAGCAAAAGTAGAAACGAAATAAAAAATAACTAATAAAATAAAAACTAAAAAAATTAAAACAATAATACTAATCGCAGCAATATATGTTCTGCGATATTTTTTTAATTCTTTAATTTTTTGTTCATCAATTTCTTGTGAATCAATTTCAATAATATCTTGAATGATTTGTTCTTGAATTTGAGTAACTCTATCGTGTTTTAAAAATTCATTAATGTTTTCATTTATTTCATATTCAACTGTTTTGATTTGTTTGTTTTTCTTTTTCATGTTAATTTAACTGTGGCATGATTGTAATGCTAAAAGCCTCTGGACCTGTGTGAATCGCTACTACTGATGAAGTATTTTGTTCATGTGTAAAGCTAGCGTTATTTTCTTGTATTTCATGTAGAACAAAGTCATTAATTTCCTGGTCAATACCATGCATTCAATTAATCTCTGGTTTTGGCAATTCTTTAGCTAACTCAACTGCTTTAGCAACACATTTGCTAATAGCACCTTTAATTGTGCGTTTTAAAGCAATTGGTACTACCTTACCTTCTAAATCAAATGAAAGTATAGGTATCATAGTGATTTTTGTCATTAAAAACTTTTTAATTCCAGTAAGCCGACCACCTTTAATCATGTAGTCTAAAGTTTTAGGGACAAGTAAAGTGTGTGATAGAGAATTAATGTTTTCAATTTTTTGAATAATTTCTTCAATTGAATGCCCTTTGTTAATTAATTTTTCAGCATAAAGTGCTACATTAATAAATTGATAACCTGAAAAATGATTTGAAACTACATGAATATTTGCAAAACTAGCTGCAAAATTTCTTGCAAATCTAGTCGTAGAGCTAAGTTGGTCATGAATTGTTAATACAATTACATTCTCACATTCTTTAGCTGCTTTTTCGATTGTACTTTCAATTAATTGTATTTTAGGTAAACTACTTAAAAAATTGTTTGATTTAGATAATTTTTCTAAAATTTCAATATGATCAGCAACTCCATCTTGATAAATTTGATTATCAATTTGTACTTGTAAAGGAAGGAAATAAAATCCTAAATCGTGAGCTTCTTTTTCAGTAATTCCTGAGAAAGAATCAATAACTATTCCGAGTTTTTTCATAACTTTTTAATTATACATTAAATTTGTTTTTTACTAATTAGATATAAAAAAGGTGCAAAAGCACCTATAATTTGTGTATTTCGATTATTGCACTGTGTTTTGCGTTTTTCACAATTTCAATAACTTTAAATGTGCTTGGTTTTCTAAGGTATAACGAGTGTTTTTGGTTAATCTAGTTTTATTTGTTTTACTTAATAATCATTCACGTAGTGTCATTTTGGATTCTTGATCAGTAAGTAAATCAGTATCAATTTCTAATTGTTTAAATACATCTCAAATATTAACGTTAGATTGAACGTGTGATTTTTCTAAAGAAATTTCATAAATTTCTTCATCATCATCGAATTCATCGTAAATTTCACCAATAATTTCTTCGATAATATCTTCAATAGTAATAATTCCAATAGCTTCTGTTGAACTATTATTTTCAACTACAAATCCCATTTGCGCTCTAGCTGCACGCAATTTTTCAAGTGCACTTGATAAAATTGAGTTAGCTGAAATATTAGGAACACTTTTTAAAAAGTCAATCACTCTTTCGTCTTTATTAACATGAAAAATATCTTTAATTAGGACAATACCAAGCAATTGACCATCTTTAGCTACTGGTAAACGAGAATAATTTGTTTCTTTAAAAATTTCTAAAGCTTCTGTAACTGAAGCTTTAAAATCAACAGTTTGAACATCTTTTAAACGTACGTAGTGTGATAAGACTTTAGTTGAATCTAAATCCAAAGCGTTTTGAGCTAAAATTGATTCACCTGTTTGCAAGACACCTTCATCTTGTGCAATTTTAATAAAGTTTTTTAAGTCTTGTTCACTATTAGTTTCGTAAACTTTTTTACTTAACTTTGAAATTGGATAAGTTAAAATGTAAAAAATTCAAAAATTAAGTTCAATAAAAATTGCAAAAAGTTGTAAAAATCTTTCTGGATATGATTTTGCTAGTAACTTAGGCATTATTTCACCAAAAAGAACAAGTAAAGGTGTTATAACTGCGGTAGAAATAATTGCTGCAGTTTCATCACTTGACATTACTTTAGATAAAATAAAAGTCATCAGTGACGCACTAGCTACGTTTACCAAGTTATTACCAATTAAGATAGTACTTAAAATTTGGTTATAACGTTTTGACTGTTTGTTTATTAAACTAGCAAATTTTTTGTTTTGTTGCACCATTTCGTGCAGCTTAGCAGCCGAAATTGTTGAATAAGCGGTTTCGCTACCACTATAAATGCTACTAAGTAAAAAGAGAAATACTAGTACAATTGATAAAATAATTTGTAGCTCTAAAGACATAAATACTCCTTAAAGCAACTTAGAATTATTAAACAACTGGAATAACCATCCATTAGAAAGCTCCTTTATTTTTGTTACGGTCAAAAAAGGTAACTGTTGAACCTAAATAAATAAATTCACCACTTCCTATTTGACCATTACGGTTTTTAGCAACTGAGACAATTGTTTTACTACCGCTCATTTGCTCGTTAAAATGATTTTTTGAGTTTGTTTCTTCATCGTTTTTGAGGTTAGTTGTCATATCACGATGTAATAAAATAACTATATCTGCATCTTGTTCTATTGCTCCACTTTCACGTAAGTCATGAATTTGTGGTCTTTTGTCTTCACGATTTTCAACGCTCCGTGAAAGTTGTGATAAAGCTAAAATTGGAACTTTTAATTCAAGTGCTAAAGTTTTAAGTGAACGAGAAATCACTGAAACTTCATTTTGACGATTCCCGTTTACATCTGAAGCACTAATTAATTGTAAGTAATCAATTACAATTAAATCTAAATTTCCATTTAATTGTTTGTGTAAATTTTTAATTTTTCAAATCATATCGCTAATTTTACTTGTTGCAGTATCATCAAAATAAATATTCATCTCTTCTAATTTACTTTCGAAAAAATATTGAAATTTGTTTATATTAATTTGATTTTCAACTAATCTTTTAGGATTTTGAATGTAATTTAGAGGTAATTGAACTGTTGATGAAATTACACGTGAAATTAACTCTTTCACTGGCATTTCAAGTGAAATGAAAGCGACATTTTTTGCTCTATGCTTGCTTTTTTCTGCTTCTGAAAGTTGATCTACTTTAATTTTAGTGTGTTGCAATGCTACGTTATTTGCGATATTTAATGCCAAAGCTGTTTTACCAACTCCGGGTCTGGCAGCTAAGATTATAAACTGTCCTGGTTTAAACCCTTGGACGTAGCGATCAATTGCTTCAAAATCTGTTTTAAGCTCATCTAAGTCATGTTTATTTGCTAAAATATTATTTATTGTTTGTTGAAGTTCTTGTGATACATCGTTAATTGTTTTAAATTGTCCACCTTCAATTGTATTATTGTTATTTATAACAATATATTCTTCAAAATCACCTAAAATTTCTTTGAATTTTTTATCAAATTTAATTTTTTGCATTTCTGAAGAATAATAATTAAAAATTGCTTCTAAATTTCTTAAGTTAGCCTTTTCTTTAAGGGTTTCTAAATCTTCGACAAAGTTTTCTTCGTTAAATAAAATAACAGCAATTTCGTTTAAAAAAGCAATATCAATTTTTTTATATTTTCTTTCTGGAGATTCTAAATCTTCATTTATTACTTGAAAAATATTATTGTAGTCAAATCAAGTAATTTCAGAACTTTTATTACTTTTTCATTCAACAAATAAATTAAACATTTCACGACACTTTTGGTCAAAAAAGAGCTCTGGCTTTAAATAACTGATTCCCATAGCTTGTTTGTCTGCAAAAGCGAGCATAGTTGATAAAATACGTTTTTCTAAGTTTAAATCGAAAAAAGCGGTATCTGGATTTATTTTGACATTTTTAAAATTGTCTGTGTTTTTTTTAAGTAAATTATTTTTTGACATGAATTTTGAGCTCGATGTGAATTTTAGCTACTATATCTTTGTATAAAACTGCTTCCACTTCGTGCAATCCTTCTGAAATTAAGTGAATTTTTGATAAAGCGTGTTTACTTACACTATATCCTAAGTCTTTTAATTTTTTATCAACATCTTTAGTAGAAATTGAGCCATGAACGTTTAAATTTTTATTGGCATCAACATTAGCTGTAAGTTCAAATTTTAATCTTAACTGTTCTAATTTTTCTTTTAATTCAAGCATTTCTGAACGTTTTTCACGTTCATCTGCTGCAAGTTTATCTAATTTTTTTTCTAACATTTTAGCGGTTTGTGGATTATAAGGAACTCCAAAACCATTTTTAACTAAATAGTTACTTCCGTATCCGTTTGATACTTCAATTACTGTATTAGCTTTTCCATCTTTACAATCTTTAATAAGTATTACTTTCATAATCTGTTTGTCTCCCTGCTGTTGTTATTGCGTGTCTAATATTATCTACAAAAGTTTCTAAATCTTCGTCGCTAGTGGCTGCAGCGGTACCAAAATGTCCTCCACCTCCAACAGCTTCACAAATAATTTGTACATTTGTTTCAATCCCACGAGCACTTAATTTATATAATTTCGTACCTTTTAATTTTGCTACTACAAAACTAGCAACTCTACCACGCACTTTTAATAAATCATTTGCTGCAATTGAAATTAAATCATTGCTGCATTCTTTTTCAGTGTAAGCTAAGAAATATCCTTTTCTGATTTCAATTGCATTTTTTAAAATTTCTTGTACTTCTTTCGAAGATTCTTCATCAACTTTCAGCATTTCTGAACTAAGTACTGCATTAGCTCCTTTAGATTCTAATCAAGCTGCTGCTTGAAAACTTCTTGGTGTTACAGACTTAGTAAATTGATTTGTATCTAAATATATACCACTTAAAAGTAGTTGTGCTGCTACTTGTGACAAGTCAATTTGTTTTTTAAAGAAGGTAATAATTTCTGTCACAATTTCACAAGCACTACTTGCACTAGTTTCGATATAAACGTTAATTTGTGGACAGTAATCAACTGGTTTAGTGATTCTATGATGATCGAAAACAAAAATATTTTCGCGATCAGCATTAATTAAAGCATCTTTATTGTCGGTTCTAAATGGGTCTGAGTTATCTACTAAAACAACAATTGTATTCTCATCAGTCATTTTAGTTAGTGTTGCATCATTTTTAATAAATAAGTTCGCAAAAACACTTTTGTTTTTAGGCACTAAGTCCTTTAAAGCTTTTTCGGCTGTTGAATCAAAAGTAAAATTCCCAATATAAACTTTTTTACCAAAATTCTTAGCTATTTCACAAATTGCAAGAGCAGAACCTAAAGCATCTAAATCTGCAAATTGATGTCCGTACACAATCACCTTATCAATGTTTGGTTTTAACAAGGTTTTTTCAAATTGTAATGCAATTTGATTAATTTTTGTTTTACTATTATTAACTAAAATTTCTGAGTTTGAACCATAGTAAGAAGGTACTTCATGATTTGAAAAAATAGTAACTTGATCACCACCACGGCTTTGAGCTTGAACTAATGCTTTTTTAGCTTGTTCGATTTTTTCTTTTAATGAAGACCATCCGTGTGCAAATCCAATACTTAAAGATAGTTTACTAATATTGTTTTCTTTAATTCTGCTGTTAATATTCATTAAATCACGAAAACCATCTTTACGCATTTGATTTAATGAAACTTCATTTGTAAAAATAACAAATTTTCCATTTGTATATTGACGATATACTAAATTATATTTTTCCATATATTCATTCATTACGTCAATAACCACTTTACTAATGGTGAAAAGTTGCTCCTCAGATAAAATGGATTGAAAAAGTTGAAAATTATCAATTTCTAATTCTCCAATTACTGGTTGTTGCTCTCAAGTTTCCACTTTAAAAAGATATTCACTGGAAATATCTCTAATTACAATAGTATTTGAAGTAGGTCAAAACTGGGCTTCATAATAATTTCCGTTATCTTTAAATTCTAGTTTTGTTTCGGTAATATTTCAATTTTGATCTAAATTTAAGTGGACACGATTAAACAAATCATTAATTTTTTGTCCTATAAAATCACGATTAAACTTACTAATTATAAAATTACTTGATCAGATAATTTTTTGATCAATATCGTAAATAATAATTCCAATATTGTTATTTGACATAATTTCTTCAATAAAACCATTAAAAGAACCTTTAATTAATTCTCGAGATTTAGCAAAACTATGAATTGCAAAGTACAGTAAGATAGTGGTAAACACTAAAATTAGCAAAATTCCAAGTGAGAAAAAAATGGAAGTTCAATAATTTTTATCACTTTTAATTAGAGCGACAATTAAGGCTACTAAAATAAAAAATGATAAAGTAATTGATGCACTAAAAATTCAAATTTTTTGATTTTTTTTCATTTGAACCTTTCTAAATTTATATTTTTAATTATATCTAATTACAACTTATTTTATTGTGGTTTACTAAGAAAAAGAAAAAAGTTGATCGATGATCAACTAAAATGTAGATAAATAACTAACAGTATCTTTAATTGTCTTAATTGGACTAAGCAAGATATCGCTTGCTGCTGGACTTTGTGGATGACTGTGCGTATGAAATGATAGAACTAACACCGCAAAACTTACACCAACAAATAAGCAAACAATTGTGATAAATCAACTCTTTTTCTCCATGTTAACATGATAAAATTCTGGGAAAAATTCAACAAGTGAAGTAAAGAGGAATATACCAGCGATAATTGCCATCATAGCACCTTGTGCGTATAAATTAGAACCAATTTCATGTCCAGCATAAATACCTATAAGCATAAATGGTAAGAATAAAAAGTCCATTAAAGTTGAAACTCCAAGAGCAGCTCAAGGACCATAACCAGCTTCTCTTAAACGATAATAAAAGACTAGTTCTTCTGGAATCATGTGTAAAACTAGCGAAATAAAGTATGCTAGTGATAAAGTAGTTAATTGTGATTGACTTTGGTTAACAAAAAATAAACTTAAGTTGTAACCAATTAAAAATCCTTCAGGAATTCTGTGTGTTAATAAAAGTGCTAAAGCTATAATTTTGAGCTTACCACTAATTTTTTCAGTTAAAGCATCTTCAGCCAGTTCTACTGAGTCTTCGTTAGTAAAAATATGATCAGGGTGTTGGTGTACGTGATGATGTCCTGCTTCTAAACTATGATCATGAACAAAAATGCTAAGTTTTTTGTTTTTCATAAGTTTTTTATTAATTCGGTAAGAAATAACGAATTTTAAAGTAAATGAAAAAGCTAATCCACCCAGTAAACCACAAAAAACAACTAATATATTATATAAATATGTTTTTTCTGCAGTAAAACCATTTTGAGAGGAACCAATTGAGGTTTGCTCAAGAGCTTCACGAAGAAATCCGAAAGTAGCTAAAATGATAAAAAATCCAGTTGAAAAAGCATATAAATATACTTTTGTACGGTGGTTTAAAGATTTTTTAATAATTGGAAATAAAGCTGAAATTGCAACTGGAATAATTAAAAGCAGCAATAAAAAGATTAAAACTAATAAAAACTTAGCTGTATTAGTATCTGTATAGTATTCTAATGACTGAGCTAAATCAGATAAAAATTTACCCATTTTCTTATCTTTCGTTTTTAATTGTATTTAATATCGATGTTATGATATACATCTTGAATATCATCATCGTCTTTTAATTTTTCAGCAAATTCTAATAATTTATTTTCTTTTTCTTGATCGTATTCAACATACATATTAGGTATGTAAGTTACTTCACATTGAATAAAATTATCAATGCCTAAGTTTGATTCGATAGCTGATTTTAAACCTGAGAAGTTTTCAGGTAAACTAAGAACTACAAATGATTCTTCTTCTGTTTCGATATTTTCAGCACCGTTTTCAAGTGCTACCATCATTAAGTCATCTTCAGAAACTAAATCTTTTTCAATTTCGATAATTCCCATTTTATCAAAAGCAAAAGGGATTTGGTTAGTTTTACCAAGTGTTGCATTTTGTTTTCTAAAGTATGATTGTACATTTGATGTAACTCTATTAATGTTATCTGAAAGAGTTACTACGATAAAGCTAGCACCTCCAGTAACTGTGGCATTAAAAATTGTTTCGATAAATGAACTTCCATTTTTATCACCTTTAGCTTTTGCAATTGCTCTTTCAATATTATCTTTTGGCATATTTTTTGATTTAGCTTTTGAAATAGCTAATTTTAAAGCTGGGTTTGTTTCTGGATCTGTTCCTTTTTGAGCTGCAACATAAATTTCTTTAGAAAGTTTTTGAAAAACTTTTCCTCTTGCTGCATCTTGTGCTCCTTTACGGTGCATAATATTGGCTGCGTGTGAATGTCCTGCCATAATAATCCTCCTAGTTGATGCCTTCTGGTTTATAAGCTGCATCACGTTTATGTTGTGTTATTTTGTGTTTATGTTCAATTTTTTCAATTGTATTTGCATCTAAATATTGTTTTAATAATTCTGGTTGATTTTGATGATTTAGATAAAAATCTAAGTCAGCATAACTAAATCCTAATTCTGCTTCATCCGTTTGACCTTCTCAAAGACCAGCAGAAGGTTTTTTATCTAAAATTACTTGTGGTACGTTTAATAATGAGGCTAAATAACGCACTTCACCTTTAGTGAGGTTGGAAATTGGTAATAAGTCTGCGCCACCATCACCAAATTTAGTAAAGTAACCAATATGCACTTCGTCAGCATTATCTGTTCCAAGTACTAAATAATTGTTTTCTTGTGCAAGTGCGTATAAGGTTGTCATTCTTAATCTAGGTTTAATGTTAGCGACTGCAAGAGGGTTACTTACTTTTGTAGCTTCTTGCATTGATGTAAAAGCGTTCGTTAAATCAACAGTAATAAATTGATCGTTAAAGTTTGTTTCAAGTGCTTTAATGTGCGCTAAATCACTTTCTGTCATTTTAATTACTGGCATAACAACAGCCAGAGTGTTATTTGGAAAAACGCTTTTAGCAATAGCGTAAACTAGTGCTGAATCAATTCCACCACTAATTCCTACAACTACTCCCTCTGCTTTTGCAGCTGCAACTTTTTCCTTTAAGAATTCTTGAATCTTTTGATAGTATTGCAAAGCAACTTTTTCACTATAAGTTACTTGTTTTTCTTGATAAATTGAAACTTTACTCATTAGTAATATATCCTTAATAATTATTTTTAAGTATATTTTACAATATTTTATTTTTTTCAGTAAAAAAATAACTTCCCATCGGAAGTTAAAAGTAATATACCTTATTTGTTTGCGTTAACAAATTGGTCTAAACGTGAGTGTTTTCTAGCACCTTTGTTAGCGTGGAAAACACCTTTTGAAACTGCTTTAGCAATGGTTTTGTGTGCGTTAGCAACAAGTGCATCAGCATTTTCAGCTTTAGCTAAAACTGCTTCTCTTGCTTTTCTAATTGCTGTTTTAACACGTGATTTCATAGCTGCGTTTTTTACACGAGCAGCTTCCATTTTAGCAATACTTTTAATTTTTGATTTAATATTAGCCATAATTTAGCCTCCCTTTTTCGAATTAACCTAAGTGGTTTGAAAAATCAAATAAATTATATTATATATATCGTTTTTCTAAAATAATTTTTTGAGTTTTTAATCTAAATCAGTAGTTTTATTTTTAACCTTTTTTCAAAGATTATTTTTTAACTTTTCTAAAGTAAAATAAAAGTTTTTTGGTATTTGGTTTGCTTTTAAAAATTTAATATACCAAATACTATTTATTACTAAGTAAGCAAATAAATAAAATGGAATTGCTGCAAGATAAGAATTATCAGTATGTAACATTTTGCTAATTGCAAAAAATGAACCACCAAGCTCTCAATCTTTTTTTGAAATCCCGGTTGTATACTTATCAATGTTAAATGTATAACTAATTAAAATAACGTAACTAAAGAAAGCTAAAACTAGTAATTGCACATCAATTCAAACTTTTTTAGCATTCACATTTTTTAATGAATAATTTTGTAATGCTAATCCACTAAAAATTAATAGCATTCAGTGCATAAAGAAGTATAGTTCAGCTTTATCTGTTCCGTAAAATACAAAATGAAATGTAAATTGAGGATTTGGATTTGGGTCAGTAAAAGGAACAAAAGGAATCACAATTGCTGATGCAAAAAGTCCAAAAGGTGCTGCTAAGAATGATGAATATTTACTTTTGTCAAAAATCATAGTTAAGTAAAGTACAAAACTAAAAAATGGACATAAATCAAGTAAAAAGGATCTACCTAGCACGAAAGAGTAGTAATCACGATAGCTTTCATCTCATCACTCTGGAGTTGAGTTTTGGGTTAAAAAAACTAATTTGTTTTCAAGTTGGTATAAAACGAACAATTACTAAGTAACCTAGGACAAGAACTCCAAAAATAATACGTAGATAATACTTATCAAAGTACTTTTTAAAGTATTTATTTATTAGTAAAACACCCGCTAATGAACCAAAAGCTAGTAAAGAACAATAAAGTATCATTAAAACCATTTTTCCTCCCTCAATTTAATAAAAAAATCAAATAAGAAACTTACTTGATTGGTACTATTTACATAATATATGGCGCGCCCGGCAGGAGTCGAACCCGCAACCTTTAGGGCCGTAACCTAACACTCTGTCCAGTTGAGCTACGGGCGCATTTTTTTGGAGGCACCAGCGGGATTCGAACCCGCAATCAAGGTTTTGCAGACCCATGCCTTGGCCATTTGGCTATGGTGCCATTTAATTAATTTAATTGCTTAACTATTATATTACAAACCAAAATATTTTTTATAAAAAAAGTAAAAAATCTAAATTACTGTTTATTTTTTCATATAAAAAATACTTATCATATTTGCTATAAAAATAAAATATTTTCACATTTTTTGAATGAAAAAAACAAATATTGACATTATTTGTGGAAATAATATGGTAATACATTTATTTTTTAAAAAATTATTTCATTTTTATTCTAGATTTAAATGAAAAATTCAATCTGTTTTTATAAAAAAATATAATTTAAATGTAAAACATAACAAATAAGTTTTAGGGCACTTATTTAAATATAATAAAAGAGGTTTTAGAATATGAAATTTAAAAAATTACTTATTTTAGGAGCAACAACTACAATGCTACCTTTAGTTGCTGCTTCATGTCAAACAACTAAAAATGAACAAACACAAGAACAAAAAGATCTTAGAAGCGTCATTGATCTTGCGAAATTAAAATTAACAGTTTCAAATTGAAGTAATGAACACAAAGATACTTTAAGAAAAGGTATCGCTGATGCTTTAGCAATTTTAAGTAAAAAAGATGCTTCAAAAGAAGAGCTTACTAAAGCAAAAGAAGATTTAAATAACTTATATACAACTGTTATTCCAAACCAAGTAAAAGAACAAAAAAATGAAGAAAATAAAAAATTAAATGAGGCTAATAAATCTAAAGTACAAGAAGAATTTAATTCTGATAAAGAAAAATTTGCTTATGAAAATAAAATTAAATCATGAGCTGACGTTTTAAGCAGACCAGAAACCTTCTTTTTAAGTCAAAATGATAGAAAAACTTTATACAAAATTCTTTATAGAAAAGAAATGGACTTAACTAAGAAAAATGTTGTAACTGTATATTACGATTTTAGAAAAGGTAGAGTACAAGTTCAATTACAAGATTCATCACAACCAAATAGCAAAGGTTACTTCAAAAAACTAGGAGCTGTTAAATCAGAAATGATTGCTCCACAATTAGTTACAAATGAAGTGATGGACAAAAAAGAAGAAAAGAAATTTAACTTAGCTTCAGAAAGTCAAGCAAACAATCATTATTCAACAGGTAACCCAGATAATACACTTGATTACACATTTGATTTTTATACAAAACAATTTACTTTAATCTTTAAAGCAGCTTACCGTGAAGCAAAAGATAACTACTCAGTTTATGGAAAAGCAGATGGTGAAGCTTACAAAGTTAAATTTGATTTAAGTGACGAGGCACAATATTTTGATGAAAATAAAGCTGAACTTGATGCACCTCTTCAATTACCAAGAGAAGCTTATGGAGCATATCTAGATGTTAAAACATTCTATGATCAAGATAAAAGAAAAGAATTAGCTAAAGCACTTAACTCATTAACTGATGAACAAAAATCTAAATTAAGAATGCAATATATGTTTAAACAACAAACTCTTATGTTAAGAGTAGAAAAAGACAAAAAATTTGCATTTAGCTCAAAAGCAGGTACATTACCTAAAAACATTCAATTAGGGAATGTTAAATCAAAAGAAAGTTCTAAGTATCCAAATAGCAATGTAGATCTTAAGTTAGATGGTAATAAAGTAATAATTACATACGGATTATTTGATGTTACTGATAAAAGTAAGTGAACTCAAATTGAAGATAATGATAAAAAAGAATTTAAATTTGAATTAGACTTAACAAAAGAATTTGAAGATCTTAAAGAAGAAGAAAGAGTTGCAAAAGAAGAAACTTTAGGACAAATTAATGCTAAAGTAACTGAAGCTAAAGAACTTTTAGCGAAACTAGGTTCTGAAGATACTTATGCAACTGACAAAGAAACTTTAACTGCTAAAATTGCCGAAGCACAAGAAGGTAATGAAGAACTTAATTCAGTAGAATTAAAAGCAAAACTTACTGAATTAGAAAAGAATGTTGCAGCAGTAAATACAAAGTATGAACAACATGAACAAGAAAAACAAGCTTCTAAAGATGCTGAAACACCATCAGAAAATAATGAAAAAGATGGTGCTGGTTCATCAGATTCAGTAGCTTCAGGTGAAGCTGATGGTGCTGAAGAACATCAAGCTGATCAACCTAGTGGTACAGCAGGTGATGACCAAAATAAACCTAGCTCAGATGTAAGTGGTTCTGCTGAAGATTCAGAACCTAAAGCAAAAGGTGAAGAAGAAGACAAAACTTCTTCAGTAGATGGTTCATCAAGTGATTCACAATCAGATCCTGCACCTAGTGCTGAAAAACAAGTTTCACCTGGAAGTCCAGAAGAAAAATCAGGAACTGAAACTGATTCTAATAATCAACAAGGTGACCCTAAACAATCAGGAAGTGAAGAAGAATCACCTAAAGTTACAGAACCAGAAGAAAAAACAGAAGTTTCTGAAGAAAAAAATAAATCAGAACCTGGAGCTGATTCAGTAGAAGATACTTCATCTACACAACAAGGTGAAACTAATTCAGAAGATCCAAAACCTGCTTCATCAGAAACTAAACAAAAAGATTCTGGCGTTGAATCAGAAAGTAAAACTGAAGAAACAACTGTACCGGGTTCAGGTGAAGAACAACAACCTCCAGTAGCTGAAGAAACTGCTCCAGAAGGTAAACAAACTACACAAGAAGGTGATGGAACACCAGCGGCTTCACCGGCTGCAGAAGGAGAAACAGCAGAAAAACAAAATCCATCTCCAGCTACAGCTGAAACAGAAGATTCTGGGAGTAATAGCAGAGGATAAAAAATCAGAATTAAATTCAGAATTTAAAGATTCAAGTTTTTCTACAGGTAATTCAGAAGAGTTGTTTACAAACAAAGAAGTTTATAGTACATCAAATTATAAAGCAGGTTATGAAGTAAACGATTCAAAAGAATTATTATTTGGAATTACTGGAAAAAAGAAAAATGGATATATTAGAATTAGAGAAAAACAAGATAACAATAAATGAGGTAATTTTACAAATCTTTACGAATTAAATAAGGATGTAAAATTCGAAGATTTAATATTAGTTTCTCCAGAAGAAGCGAATGGAGACTTAGCAGAGTTATTTTCAAAAAATAAAACTTGATACCCTTTAAAACTAAAAGAACAATCAAATCTAGATACAAATACATATCAATATACTTTTGAGTATGTTGTGGCACTTAAAAAAGATGGTAAAACTTATATTTACAAAGATGAAGCTGGTAAAAATAAAGTATTTACACAAACAATTCAAACAGTGCAAAAAGTTAAAACAAAAAATTAATATTAGAAAGCAAGAAATAAATTCTTGCTTTTTTTAAATAAAAAATAGTTCATTTTTTGTCAAATTTATTTAAAAAAATACTTAATAAATGAGGAGCAAAAAATGAAAAGAAGCAATTTATATAAAATTTATAAAATCAATGAAAAAATTACCGAAACAATTAGAAGAAATTTTGGTATAAATACCAACTTAATTCTTCCTATAATTTTAGAAAAAACAAACTTATATCTTTTACCAGTTTATAAAATTCAAGAAGCATTCGATAAAGATTCTATTATTCTTTTTACTGATAATGAAATTATTGATTATTGTGTTAGTTTTAATACTATATTAAAGTTAAATGTTAATCAGTTTGAAAATTTACTTTGTAAAAACCAAAATGAAATATCAAATATATCTCTTTCAAATTTTGATATTTATACCATACTATTACAAATTCAAAATTTATTCATAAATAAAGATTATAGTTGAAAAATTGTAAAAATACCTACTTTTTACAAAACTATTAAGAATAATTTGGAGGTAAATTTATTAAATTAATTATAATTATTAAATGAATTACAAATACCAATATAAAATTACTGTTTTAAAAACAAAAAAACTTATTAAACAATTTTTTAATATTTTTTTAATTAAACTATTATTTATTATTGCTTTTGGAGTTTTTTTATCTGTCTCATTGTATACATTGTTAAATGTTATACCTGAATTAAATGAAAAGCTTACAAATGAAAAGATTACGCTAGAGATATTTAATAATCAATATAAAAGTACTATTTTTCAATTTGGTTTATTTTTATTTTTTTCTGTATTATCTATATTACTTTATTTTTGAATCAAATATTATGAGATATCTTTTTGATTTCAAAATTTGAAAAAAGGAAAAATTCAAACCGAAAAGTTTAGTTATTTTTTACTTTTACTTCCTATTTATTCTTTTTTTTACCAAAAGAAAATTTCAACTAAATTAACAATATTAACTAATGATTTTTTAATCAGTCTTGATGATTATGATTTAAATTATTATTTAAGCATTTTAAAATCAGAAAAAATAAGAGGAATCTTTAATAAGCATTTTAAAATTTCGATAATGGATGTATCTTTAGGTTCACTTTTATTAGCATTATTTATTATTGCTACCGTTTTATTAAAGTTAACACCTCTTAGATTTGTTAGTTTTAATTTTGAATTTCTTTTCGCTATAGTTTATGCCTATTTATTTAGATATGTTAAAGGAATTTTTCTTGCATTTCTTTCTGATGCATTAGGAATGGTTGTGACAGGTACAATTGGGCAATGGTACTGAATGTATGCTCTTTCACCAATTTTTATAGTTATATTTAGTTCTTTACTTTTTGATTTATTTCAAAGAAATAAAAAAATTACATTGGTAATTTCTATTCTGATGCTAATTGGTTCTTTTGTTCTTTTAGGAGCTCTATTTTTTATTAAAATTAGTCAAACAGAAGGTAATGACTTTCGAATTTCATCTATTTTTAACCTAAAAAGTTTACCAATTTATGTTGGATACATTTTGTTTTCTGTAGGTCTTATGATAACTTTATTATTAGTTTCACTATCTATATGATTACTTTTTACAAAAGATTCAAAACGTAAGCAAAATTTAACAAGACTTATTTTTTTAATAGCATTAGTGGTTTCTGTTGTTGTTATTGTTCGTTGAATATGAGGACCATATGCTTGAATTAATTTTAGTATGTATATAGGTCGTATGCGTAGCGCAACATATGCAAATGATAAAGATTGATATTTTGGCTTAATGATTCTAATTGCTCTTAAATCTTTTATAGCAATGCCAATTTACGTATTTTTCTTATTCTTTATTCTTTCGCCATTAGAATTTTTAAAGAAAAGATACTTTGAACAAAACTTAAAATTAAAGTATTAACAGTGTCTAATTCTTCGTATTTTTATATAAAATAATATAATTTTATTTAACAATATGTTTGTTAAAGCTAATTGAAAGGATACTATGTACGAAAAAGAAAAATACATTGCTAAGTACTTTAAAAATACACAAACCATTTTAGCTACAAAAATGCCTGATAATATTATTACTTTACAATTTTTTCAAAGAAAAAATGACGTTATGCTAGCTGGTATGTCTGAAGTTTTATCACTACTTGAGGAAGTCACGGATACTTCTAAATATGAAATTAAGTATTTACCTGATGGAACGATTATTAATAATCTAGATATTGTTTTACAACTAACAGGTAAATATCAAGATTTTGGTATTTGAGAAGGTATGATAGATGGAATTTTAGCAAGAAATACCTCTATAGCTACAAATGCTTATCACTGTAAAAAGGCAGCAGGTGATAAAGAAGTTATTTTTATGGGAGATCGAGCTGATCATTATATTACTCAAGAAATTGATGGTAGAGCAGTTGCTTTAGCAGGCATTAAGTTAGTTTCTACTCAAGTTCAACAAGAACAACAAAGCGATTTTTCTAATAAAGATCAAGCTATTTTTGGTAGTATGCCACATATTTTGATTCAAGGTTTTGGTGGAGATGTTGTTCAAGCAACCCAAGCATTTCATGAATGTTTTCCTGAATCTAAATTAATTGCTTTGGTTGATTATCATAATGATGTAATAAAAGATTCTTTACGTGTTTATGAAGCATTAAAAGATAAAGTTTGAGGAGTAAGGTTAGATACCAGTAAAAATATGGTTGACCACATGTTTGATAATGAAGAACCTCAATACGGAGTTAACCCAGAACAAGTCATTAGATTAAGAAAAGCACTTGACAAAGCAGGAGCTAAAAATTATAAAATCATTGTTTCAAGTGGATTTGATGCTAAAAAAATAGAACAATTTGAACAATTGCAAGTCCCTGTAGATTATTATGGAGTAGGGCAAAGTATTTTTAAATTAAGTTGTTCTTTTTCAGCGGATGCAACATTGCTTAATGGTGTTCCACAAGCTAAAGAAGGTCGTGGTTACCGCCAAAATAATGCTTTACAAATTTATAACAAACAAGGAGAATAATGTTAGTAACTAATTTTACAAACTTTTTTGAAGTTTCAGATCCAATATCTAGTTCTTCAGAACATATTTTTAAAGCTCCGCAATCTGTAATAATTTCAATTTTTATCGTTTCTTTAATTTTAGCTTTAGTTTTCTTTGCTATTTATATTAAAATCAGCTTACCAAAAATGAGACAGTATAAGCAAGAACAACTTGAAGATTATAAAAATGAAAATCCACGCAAAAAAAACGTTTCTTACAAAAATTCCGGTTTATATTTACCTTCATGAGAAAGAGCAAAATATAATTCACCGTTATTTTTATCTGTACTTTTTGCTGTTACTTTTGTTTTATTTTTAGTTGCGTTTTTTATTAAATAGTATTGCAATTATTTTATATAATACTTATATAAAAAATTTGAAAAATTTTTTCAAATTTAATATAAGGAGATTTTATGAAAAAATTTAAAAAAGCTATGTCTGATTCTAAATCAATGCTTAAAAAGGGTAATGTTCTCTTATTAGCAGTTGGTTTATTACTTGGTGCAGTATTTGGTGCTGTAGTTACATCACTTGCTCAAGACGTTATTATGGCGCCTATTGCTAAATTGTTCAATTTTGATGAACTTAAATTATGAGTAACAGATAGTGGTGTTAGAATTGGAAACTTTTTAGCAGCTGTTATCGCCTTCTTAATCGTTTCAATAGTTATTTTTGTTCTTTTAATTGGTTACTTTTTAATTGCTAACTACATTAAGGAAAGAAAAGAAGCTAAAAACCCTAAACCAGCACCAGTTGCACCTGCACCTACAACAGATGAGCTAATTTTAGCTGAACTTAAAAAGCTAAATGAAAATTTAGATAAAAAATAATTCAAATGGATACTTAGTATCCATTTTTATTTTTATTATTTTTAGCTGTTCAATCTTGCTTTTAGTAGTAAAAAAAGCAAAAAAATGTATAATTTAATAAAATATTTATATTTTATTAAATATTACTTTTAAGCTAGGAGCAAATATGGATCTTAAAGATAAAAATTCAATTATAGATGATACGAAAGAAACAAAAGAGACTTTAACATTAGAACTTGATAAAGAATACGAATTTGAAGAGGATAATCGCAGAGTTTTTGGAAAGAAAAAAACTGTTGAACTAAAAGAAGAATTTGAAGAAGAGGTAGTTCCTCAAGAACTTGAAGAGTATCAAGTTCAATCACAAATTATTTCTGAACCTACTGATGGACTTGAACCAGTTGTTATTGATTCTGAAATGCGCAATTCATTTTTAGAATATGCAATGAGTGTTATTGTATCACGTGCTCTTCCTGATGCTCGTGATGGATTAAAACCAGTACATCGTAGAATTTTATTTGATATGGCTGAGTTAGGTATAACACCAGGTAGTCAACATCGTAAAAGTGCAAGAATTGTAGGTGATGTTCTTGGTAAGTATCACCCACACGGAGATAGCTCTGTTTATGAAGCAATGGTAAGAATGGCTCAAGATTTTTCAATGAGATATCCTTTAGTTGATGGTCATGGTAATTTTGGTTCAATTGATGGTGATGAACCTGCAGCAATGCGTTATACAGAAGCTAGAATGTCTAAGCTTTCATCTGAAATGCTTAATGGAATTAAAAAAGATACAGTTGATTTTGTTGATAACTATGATGCTAGTGAAGTTGAACCTTCTGTGCTTCCGTCTCGTTTCCCTAATTTACTTGTTTCAGGATCAACAGGAATTGCAGTTGGTATGGCAACTGAAATCCCACCACATAACTTATCAGAAGCTATTGATGCTACAATTGCACTTGCAAAAAATCCTGAAATTACAACTAAAGAGTTAATGAATTACATTAAAGGTCCAGATTTCCCTACTGGTGCAACAATCCTTGGTACTAAAGGGATTTTAGATGCTTATGAAACAGGTAGAGGTAAAATTACTATTCGTTCAAACTGTGAAGTAATTGAACACGCTAACGGAAGAAGTAAAATTATTGTTCGTGAAATACCTTATGCAGTTAGAAAAACTACTTTAGTTCAAAAGATAGCTGAGCTTCATAAAGATAAAATTATCGAAGGTATTTCGGATTTACGTGATGAATCTAATCGTGAAGGAATAAGAATAGTTATTGATGTTAAACGTAACGTTAACCCTCATATTCTTTTAAATAAGTTATACCAAAAATCATATTTACAAAATAACTTTAATGTTAATATGGTTGCACTTGTTAAAGGTGAGCCAAAATTGCTTAATTTAAAACAAGCATTAGAAATTTATTTAGAGCACCAAAAAGATGTTGTCACACGTAGATTAAAATTTGATTTAAATAAGGCGGAAGAGCGTGCTCATGTTCTTGCTGGTTTAAAAATTGCTGTTTCTAACATTGATGAAGTTATTGCAATTATTAAAGGTTCAAAAACAGATCAAGAAGCACAAAATAAACTTGCTGACAGATTTAGTTTAACTGAAGTTCAAACTAAAGCAATTTTAGATATGAACCTTAGAAGATTAACTGGTTTAAATATTGAAAAAATGAACCAAGAAATTTCTGATTTAGAAGCAGAAATTAATCATATTAAAGAAATTTTAGCTTCTGAAGAAAAACTACTTGATTTAATTGTTACAGAATTAACTGAAATTAAAGAAAAATATGGTGACAATAGACGAACAAAAATTGATGAATCTGCAGCTGGCAATATTTCTGATGAAGATTTAATTGTTGAACGTGAAATTGTAGTTACAGCTAGTGTTAACGGTTATGTTAAACGTGTTGATTTAGAGGATTATAATTTACAAAACCGTGGTGGTGTTGGTTCAGTTGGTATGAAAACATATAACAATGATGATATTTCAATGCTTGTTCAAACTTCGACACATACAGATTTACTTTTATTTTCTAACTTTGGTAAAGCGTATAAAATACGTGGACACCAAATTCCAGAAGGTTCAAAACAATCAAAAGGACTTCCATTCATTAATGTTATTCCAAGCCTTGATGTAGAAAATGGTGAAAAAATCGTTTCTATGCTTGATATTAAAGATTATTCAGAGGATTTATATTTAGCTACTTTAACCGAAAAAGGATTATTTAAAAAATCTTCTTTAAGCTACTTTGAAAATATTCGTGCTAATGGATTAAAAGCTTTCTCACTTAAAGAAAATGACTTTTTAGTACGTGCTCTTGTTGTTAGTGATGATGATTTAATTCTTGTGGCTAATAATGATAAAAATATTGTTAAATTCAACTGTTCTGATGTTCGTCCAATGGGAAGATCAGCTTCAGGAGTAAAAGCTATTAATTTATCAGAAAACCAAAAAGTAATTTCATGTTCTTCAAATAAAGATGGTGATTTAATTTTATCAATCGGAAGCAAAGGATTTGGAAAGCTTACTCATCATGATGAATATCGTTTAACAAAACGTGGTGCTAAAGGTATTACGGGTATTAACACTACAAAAGCAGGACACTTAGTATTTGCTCGTTTTGTTTCTATGAGTGATGAACTTTTAATTATTACATCTTCTGGTATTACTATTAGAACAAAAATTAATCAAATTAGTGAAACTTCACGTAACTCAAAAGGTGTTAAGATAATTAATCTAAAAGACGGTGATGAGATTGTTGCTATTGATGTTATTAAAAACGAAAGTAATGAAGAATAAAACTGGTTTTTAGACTTAAAATGTGGAAACATTCCACATTTTTTATTTTAATAAAAATTAAAAAGTTAAAAAAATAGGTGAAAAAAATATAAAAATTACATTTTTGCTTTTTAAACTTTTTTATGACTAAAAATCTGTTTAATTTTTCTAAAATTGAGAATATACTTTTAATGAGGATTTAAAATCCTCAACAGAACTCTATTTATTTTTTGATATTTTATTTTTATATTTTCTATATCTATTTATCGCTTATTAAAGAAATTTCTAATTTGATTTATTTCAAAATTTCTATCAAATATTTTTAATATAAATTCATTCATTTACTTTTAAATTAAGTATTTCTTAATTTCATTTATTTTGTAAAAGGTTTTCAATCATAAGTGTTGTCCTTTTTATTAAACAATTATAATTTTTTTCATATTTCATTTAAATAATAATGTAAAAAGCACTTCGTGTGCTTTTTTTGTATAAAAAAATGCCACATTGTGACATTTAATTAATTGCATTAATAATAATTGCAATGACAGGAAGAGTTAAAACAAATCAAAACAGTAAAGCAAAATAATAAGGGAAATTAGTATAAACTTTATTAAGTTTATTTTCTCTTTGTGCTTCTTTTTCAGCTTGCATTTTTAAATAAACTTTTTTCTCAGTTTCAGTCATTTTCTTTAATTTTGCTTCTTGTCTCATTTTTTTATTAGTATCTAGTGAATCACGAGTTTTATTAATTGTATGTCTTAAAAAACCTCATTTAAATACTAAAATTAATAAAACAATTAGAAAAGTAATAAAACTACTTACGCTAAAAGCATCTAAATATTTAGAATTGTTTGGTACATTTTTGTAACCCAAAAAGCTAACAAGTAAAAATAAAACTAATCAGAAAATTAAAAATGAAAAATTTATAATTCAAAATCTTTTTGAAGTAAATTCAAATCTTAATTTATCTTTAAATTTATTTTTCATTTTCTTTTACTGCTTTTTTCTTTTTAGCAACAGGTTTTGCATTATTTTTATTTTCTTTTTTATCTTTTACATCTTTAGCTTTTTTTGTTTCTTTTTGTCTTTTCTTAGCAGGTTTTTCACTTGCTTTTTTATTTTTTACAGAAACTTTCTTCTCTGTTGTTTTTTCTTTTTTATTTACATCTTTTTCATTTTGTTCGTTAACTACTTTTTTTGGTCTTCCACGTTTTTTAGGAGTGTGTGTTTGAGTTTGCTTGTCTTCTTTTTGCTCAATAAAACTGTTATCTGTAATTAAAGGATTATCTACTTGTTTAGCTATTCCTAAATCTTTTTCATATCGAGCTATTTTTTCTTTTAGATAATTAATTTTATTTTCTTCATCAATAACTTGTTGCATAATTCTGCCTAAGCGAAGCAATAGCATCATATTTTCAGGCTCAACTTCAGTTTGTTTAATGATGTTTTGAGATTCTTCATTAGTTTTTTCGTGCTCTTTTAACAAGCTTTCTAATTCATTTTTAGTTTCTTCTAGCTTATTTTGAAGTTCTTCCTCGAAAGTTAATTCAACTGCTTGCTTTGGCATTACTAAAAACTCATCATTTATTTGCTCTGAGCTTTGTGAACTATCAAAATCTACTATAAGACTATTTTCATTATCTTCTAATTGATTAATATTTTCTTTTTGCTCTTTACCATCTGCATTTTCTAAATCTTTTTCATTTATTGAAGAGCTATCTTGCTGCAATTTAGCTTCTTGTTCAATTTCATCTAAACGTCTTTTTACTGAATAATAAAGTTCTAAAAGTTGTTGCTCTTGTTGTTCGACATCAAGGTATGGATCAAAATAAAATGTTCTAGAAATTTGTTGAAAGACAGAATCATTTCTAATTTCTTTAGTAATAATTGATTTTTTACCAATTCGATGACTAAAGATTTTAAGCATTACACCATAAGCAATATCTTCTAACATGAATTTAAAAGTTTTTGTACCTTCATCGGTATAAACTTGATATGGATTTTTTTGTGAATATTGCACTAAGTTAACGTTTGAACGTAATTTGTCCATCATATTAATATGTCTTTGTCATTTTTCATCCAAAGTAGTTAAAATGATTTCACGTTCAATTGCTTGCAATTCTTCTGAAGAAGAATTTTCTAAAGCATTTTCTTTTCAATGTGAATAAACAGTTAAAATGATATTCGCTATATATTCAGGTAAATCATTTTCGTGAATTTTATGAATTTCTTCATAATCAAAATTAAATTGAACTAATTTCCCAATATTTTCGTTTAAAAATTGTGTAAGTGCTTCATAGTTATAAGTTTTATTATGTAAGTAATACTCTCCACTATGAACAATCGCTTTCGCTGATGATTCAATCATTCTTCGAACTACTTGATCTACATAAGGAGTTGTTAAGATTAAATCTCTTTGTGCATAAATTAAATCTCTTTGTTGACGAATAACATCATCATAGTTTAAAACAGATTTACGAGAATCGTAATTAAACCCTTCAATTTTTTTCTGAGCTTGATTGAAAGCAAATCTTAGGTTTTTGTTTGTAATTTCTTTACCTTGCTCGCTTTTATATGCATCAGCAAAATTTTCATAGTTTGAAAAACGCTGCATTAATTGATCTTGAATTGACACATAAAATTTACTGGTACCTACATCACCTTGACGCCCACTTCTTCCACGCAACTGATTATCAATTCTTCTTGATTCAGCTTTATCTGTTCCTAAAACATATAATCCACCAAGTGCGATAGCCTCTTTAGATGGTTTAATGTCCGTCCCACGTCCAGCCATGTTAGTTGCGATTGTAACAGCTTTAACTTGTCCAGCTTGTGAAATAATTTCTGCTTCAGATGCATTTTGTTTTGCATTTAAGACAGTATGAGGAACTCCTCTATTTAATAAAATATGGTGCAAGATTTCTGAATCTTCAATTTGAGCAGTACCAACTAAAACAGGTTGTCCTTTTTGATAAAGTTCTTGAATTTTATCAGCAGCAGCTTGTCATTTATCATCATAAGTTGCAAAAATTGCATCAGGTTCATCAATTCTTTGAATTGGTTTATTAGTTGGAACAACATTCACACGCATATTGTAAATATCGATAAATTCTTGTTCTTCAGTTTTTCCTGTTCCTGTCATTCCACACAGCTTTTTAAACATACGGAAAAAGTTTTGATAAGTAATAGTTGCAAGAGTTTTAGTTTCTGGTTCAATTTCAACCATTTCTTTAGCTTGTAAAGCTTGTTGTAAACCTTCTGAATAGCTCCGACCATCCATAATACGACCTGTGAAAGCATCGACTAACTCAATTTTTCCTTCACGAACAATGTACTCTACATCATTACGCATAATTTTATGAGCTCTTAAAGCATTAGAAACTAAGTGAACTGTTTCTGAATTTTCAATATCATAAAGATTTTTTACTTTATAAAAAGCGTTTGCTTTTGCAATTCCAGAGTGAGTTAAGTTAATTGCTTTACTTTCGTCATCAATTACGTAATCACCATTACCTAAAGTACGAACAAATTGATCTGCAGCAAAATAACTAGAAATATCTTCTTGTTCTCCACCTGAAATAATCAAAGGTGTTTTAGCTTCATCAATTAAAATAGAATCAACTTCATCAATTAAACAGAATTGTAATCCTCTTTGAACTTTTTCGCTTGCTGATCCAACCATGTTATCACGTAGATAATCAAAACCTAACTCAGAGTGAACTGAGTAGGTAATATCACAAGCATAAGCTTCACGCTTCATACTTGGATCCATTTGTGCTTTATTAATACCAACACTTAAACCGAGAAAATTAAAAACTTGACCCATTTCTTCGGCATCACGTTCACTAAGATATTCATTAACTGTTGAAACAATCGCTCCCTTACCAAGAAGAGCGTTTAAATAAACAGGAGCAATTGAGGTTATAGTTTTACCTTCACCTGTTTTCATTTCTGCAACAGAACCTAAATCTAACAATAATCCACCTAGCATTTGCACGTCATAAGGGCGTTTACCAAGCACACGTTTTGTTGCTTCACGAGAAACTGCGAAAACATCATTTCTAATCTCTTCTAGCGTGTGTCCTTTTGCAAGAAGAGATTTAAAAAAATCAGTCTGTGCTTTTAATTCTTCATCTGTAAATTTTTCAACAATATGTTCTATTTCGTTAATTTTCTTTAATGATCGTTCTGCAATCTTCATTTCGGAAGTTTTAAAATCAAAAAAATCTCTTATTTTTTTCATAATTGTTTTAATTATACCTAGTTTTATAGATTTTTAGCAGAGTAAATCCCTTATTAATCTAAAAAATAAAATGATTTTTAGCTTCAAAATTTGATAGTTATAAAATTACTTTTCTAAGCTAAATGGATTATATTTTAATATAATTAATAAAACAAATTCGAGAGGAAAATATGCAAAAAAAATTAGTTAGCGGAATTAAACCAACTGGTGATTTAACATTAGGGAATTACATTGGTGCAATCCGTAATTTTATTCAACTTCAAGATGAATATGAATCATACTTTTTTGTAGCTGATTTACACGCTTTAACAACTGGTACAGTTGATGCAGCAGAACTTAGAAAAGGACGTAAAACTATCGTTGCTCTTTATTTAGCTTGTGGTTTAGATCCTGAAAAAGCTACAATTTTTTATCAATCACAAGTAGAGGCGCACGCAATGATGCAATGACTTTGTGCATCTGAAACAACAATTGGTGAGCTTCAAAGAATGACGCAATACAAAGATAAGGCAACTAAATTAAAACAAACAAATGGAACTAATAAAATACCAACTAACTTATTAATGTATCCAACTTTAATGGCAGGTGATATTCTTTTATATAATCCTGATATTGTTCCAATCGGTGAAGATCAAACACAACATTTAGAGTTAACTAGAAATATTGCTGAAAGACTTAATTCAAAATATAATACCTCTTTTACCTTGCCTGATGGATATATTCCCACTGTAGGAGCTCGCATTAAATCTTTAACTGATCCTACTTCAAAAATGTCTAAAAGTGAACACGGAACTAAATCAACTATTTATCTTTTAGAAAATCCACAACAAGCTTATAACAAAATTATGAAAGCTGTAACTGATTCAGAAGGTAAAGTATATATTTCAAAAGATAAGCCTGGTATTTTAAACCTTTTAAATATTTATGCAGCTTTAACGAATATTTCAGTCGAATCAGCAGCTGAAAAATTCAAAGATGCAGATTATAAACAATTTAAAGAAGCTGTTGCTACTGAAGTAAAAACTTTACTTGAAAATATTCAATCTAAATATAATGAAGCTTTAAAAGTTGTTGATCAAATTACCGACCGAGGAGCGATTAAAGCAAGTATCATTGCTAATAAAAACGTAAATAAATTAATGAAAAAAATGGGACTTTACTTTAAAAAATAAAGTAAGTTAATTTTAGTAATCTAGTTTTAACAAAGAACTAAATTTTTACTCGTTTTTTCTTATTTTAAAGTTTTAAAATCTTTGCTATATAATTTTAAATAATATTAAAAACATATTTGATATCACTGACTTTCTTAGCAGTATGTACAAAATGAAAAAGTTATATAATAACGTTACCTAAAATAGGAGAAAAAATGAAAGCTAA
The DNA here is from genome assembly GCF_000733865.1 of Mycoplasma buteonis. GTDB lineage: Bacteria > Bacillota_I > Bacilli_A > Mycoplasmatales > Metamycoplasmataceae > Mycoplasmopsis > Mycoplasmopsis buteonis. The sequence continues at coordinate 64,482 of NZ_JPOK01000004.1, read as the reverse complement.
CAAACATTTAAACCACACAACAAGTCACCTTTTAGCTGCAGCAGTCCTTAGACTTTATCCAGAAACAAAGTTAGGTTTTGGTCCTGCAACAGACGAAGGTTTTTACTATGATTTTGAATTTAAAGAACCATTAACAGATTCAGAATTAAACAAAATTGAAAAAGAAATGAAAAGATTAGCATCAAGAAACTTAGAAATGAAAGAAGTTTCAATTGATGGTTATGATTTTGCTAACAAACCATACAAAAAAGAGTTATATGATGAATTAGTTGCTAAAGGTGAAACAATCACTTTTTATGCACTTGTTGATCCGCTTAACCATAAAGTAATTTTTACAGATTTATGTGCTGGTGGTCATGTTGAATCTACTAAAAATATTAAAAACTTTAAATTATTATCACTAGCTGGTGCTTATTGAAGAGGAAATAGTGACAATATTCAATTAACTAGAATTTATGGTACTTCTTGAGAAACTAAAGAGGAACTAGATTCTTATTTAGAAATTTTAAAAGATCGTAAAGAAAGAGATCACCGTAAAATAGGTAAAGAACTTAAATTATTTACTTTTAATAAATTAGGTGGTCAAGGTTTACCGTTTTGACTTGAAGACGGAATGTACATTCATAATGAAATTCGTAATTTAGTGCTTAAAATGGATCGTAAATATGGATTTACAGAAGTTTTAACACCACATTTTGGTGAAGAAGAGCTTTATAAAATTTCAGGACATTTAGCACACTATAAAGATGACATGTTCCGTCCAATTGTCGTGGAAAATGAAAGATTAATTCCACGTCCAATGACTTGTCCACACCATATTTTATGTTATAACACAGAAAAACGTTCATATCGTGATCTTCCTATTCGTTATTCAGAACAATCTCAATTATATCGTTATGAAAAATCAGGTGCTCTTACAGGTCTTGAACGTGTTAGAGGGATGCTTTTAACAGAAGGACACCTTTTTGTTCGTAAAGATCAAATTGCTGATGAATTTAAATCAATGTACTCATTAATCAAAGAAGCATTAGCAATTTTTAAAATTAATATTGCTTACGTTTCACTTAGTCTTCGTGATCCAGAAAATAAAGAAAAATATTACGAAGATGATCAAATGTGAAATGAAGCTGAAAGTCAGTTAAGAGATGTGCTTAATGAACTTAATGTTGAATATGAAGAAAAAGTAGGTGAAGCTGCTTTCTATGGTCCTAAAATGGATATTCAAATCTTTACTGCTTTAGGACACGAAATTACTGTTTCAACATTACAACTTGATTTCTTATTACCTGAAAGATTTGACATTACTTTTACAAATAAAAATGGTGAAGACGAACGTCCAGTTATGATTCACCGTGGATTAATTGGAACATACGAAAGATTTGTTGCTATTTTAATTGAACAAACAAAAGGTGTTTTACCATTTTGACTAGCTCCTAAACAATTCACTGTTATTCCAGCTACAAATGACAAGGAAGATTTAGAATACGCAAAAGAAGTTAATTCAACTCTTTTTGAAGCTAACTTCCGTAGTAAACTTGATGATCGTGATGAACGTTTAGGTAAAAAAGTTCGTGAAGCACAGATGTCTAAATCTAAATATCAAGTAATTGTAGGTGAAAAAGAACGTCAAGATAACACTGTTTCATACCGTGCTTATGGCTCACAAGACACTCATACAGCTAAATTAAGTGATTTTGTTCTTGAAATGCTTAAATTAAGGGAATCTAAAAAATAGATAAGCCTAGCTTATCTCTTTTTTATTAAAATGAAAACACAGCAAAAAGTTAAAAATCCATTAAAATGATATAAATTAAGCTTAATTTTAACAGCTGTTATTCTTGGTATTCTTGGAGTTATTTTTAGCAACAACATTTTTCAAATAAATCTTTTCCCAAGTAACCAAACTAGTGGTAAAGCACCAATTGTATATTACGGTAGAATTATTTTAAATCTTATTTATACACTAATTATTTTAAGCTTAGGTTTAACTCTAGCCTTTAAAAACAAAATTTCAGCACTTACTGTCCAAAATTTAATTTTTCTAAGTGGTGTTTTTGTAACTTTTACTTGAATTCCAGTAACTGTAGTTGAGAATGTTAGCGATCAAAAACAAGAAATTCATTATGAATGATTATGATATAAAGGTGACGTATTTGTAGTTTTTACTATTTATGCTTTTAGTTATTTTCTTTCATTTAAATTAATTACAAATCGTAATATTTATCTAATTAAACAATGATTTAGAAAGAAGCACATTAGCGGTAAGTAACTAAATATAAAAACGAATAAAGCATTGCTCTATTCGTTTTTTATTATTTAACATTAACTTTTAATACTTTCGTTTGTGTATTATTAAACTTATCAGTTGCTTGATATTTAATGTTGTATGTACCTTTTTTATTAATATCAAAAGTATCATCATTAATTAGGTTAACAGTTACTTGATCATCTTTTCCAATTTCTTTTTCATATCAGCTTTTTCAAATGTTTTGACCAAGTGATAATCTTTCAAGTGAAAGAATTGTTCAAGAATATTTTAAGTTATTTGCTAATCCATCTTTTAGTTGAACATCACCTACTATTGAAGCTGTTCTGTTATCATCAGAATATAAAACTTTCATTCTTTGAATTTTTTCTCTTCTAACATTGGCTCTATTAACTTCATCGCTATCTGAGTAATAAATGTATTGAACAATACCATCAGAATCAAATTCTGCACCTCAAAGTGTTACTGCGTGGTTATATCTATCTCTTGGTTGAATAGCAAATGTTACGGCATCATTAGCAGCAAAGGCTTCTTTAATATAATCGCTTAATACATGTTTAACATCAGTAACACCACCAGCAATTTTTCTGTAGCTAACTAATGATTCAACATTTGCTTCATTAAACACTTTAGGGAAGAAACCTTTAAAGTTTATAGCATCTTGCTGCATGTCTGATTTAATTGGGTTGTCAAATCTATTATCTTTAACTCCTGAAAGTAATCATTTTGATCCAAAAATTGAGTATCCACTTTGGTTATTGAAGTATTGTACTAAAAAATTCAAAATAAAAGCATAATCTTTAGGGTTATAACTTTGCAAGATATTTTTACCATTTAACATAAGTTTAATATCTTCAGGGTGTGCTTTATAGTAAGCTTCGATGTATTTTCTATTTTGTTGAATTCATCAAAGCATTGTGTTACTTGCAGCAGCTGCTCAGCAACAACGAGCGTCTCCACCACCATTACCAAATTCACGTTCTTTTGTGCGTCCATAATCATCTGGTAAATATCATTTATTGGAATCAAATCAGTTACCATTATCACCTAACATAAAAAAATTTCTTCCTTGCGAATCAAATCATTGTTCTGTTGGTGGAGTTTCATCTTCATCAAAAATAGATGGTCCTTTTTTAAGTACTTTGTTATATCCTGGAAAAGGAGGTAAATCAATCCCTTTTACAGTCATAACGTTATATTCGTTCATTTTGTTAGTTTTTTGGACTGCTTCATAAGTTGGATCTATTTGGTAAAGATTAGTTAAATTAAAGTTACTATCTCCTTTATTAACAGTTATTGTATCGCTTGTAAAATTAAACATATTTTTAATTTGTTTTGAAGGATCTGTTGGACGCTCTTCACTTACGTGTGAATTATTTTGCGATGAGGTTGTGCCAGAAGGATTTGTATTTGAGCCATATGAACTATTTTGTTGATTTTGTTTTTTAAGCTTTTCAATTTCTTTTTGTAATTCAGAAACTTGAGATTGTAACTGAGAAGTTTGTTGTTTTACAGAACTGATTTCATTATCCTTGCTTGAAATTGTTCTGTTAAGCTCATCAATTTTTCTTCTTAACTCACTTATTGTACTTTGGTTTTGAGTGTCTTTATTTGTGAGTTGTTGGTTAGAGTTTGTTAACTGAGTAACTTTATTTTGTATCTCGGTTAAAGTTTTTTGTAACTCTTGTAACTGATTATTTTTCTCATTAACACTTTGTTCTAATTCTGCAATTCTATTATCTTTTTGTTGATCTGCACTATCGCTTTGTGGATTGTTTTGATTACCATTTGATGTAGAACCATTATTATTTTCATTTTTTCGTTTTTTAAGCTCTTCAATTTCTTTTTGTAATTTTTGTGTTAATTTATTAATTTCTGCAATTTTAGAATCTTTTAAGTTAATATCACTAACTAACTGTGTAATTTTTGCTGTTTTTTCACTAAGTTGTCTTTCTAAATCTATTACTTGTTGAGATTTATTACTATTATTTTGTTTCTTAAGTTCTGCAATTTCATTTTTTAAAGTTGCAATATCATTTTGATATTGATTTATAGCTGTAATTTTACTATTAAGTTCTTGTTGTAATTGAGTAATTGCTGTATTTTCAGCATCGTTTTGATTAGTAGTGTTTTCAGTTTTTGAATTATCATTTTCTTGACATGATGCAGCAATCATTGGAGTTGCTAAGGTTATAACTGAAATAGGATAAATAAAAAATTTTTTTAATTTCATTTGTATCTCTTTTCTTATGAATATATATATATATATATATATTATAAAACTTATTAAAAAAAGTTTATTTGTGAAAATCTAATATGAAAATTATTTTTAAAACAAAAAAACGAAGTTATTTAACTTCGTTTGCTAATTTCTAAATTTAAATTATTTGTTTTGTACTGATACTACACCTGGAAGTTCAAGTCCTTGAAGTAATTCTAAACTTGCACCACCACCTGTTGAAACGTGTGAGAATTTGTCTTCCATACCTAATTTTTCAACAGCAGCAACTGAGTCACCACCACCAACTACTGAGTAAGCACCTTGAAGTGAAGCGATTGCTTTACATACTGCAAGTGTTCCTTCTTTATAGTTTTCAAATTCTGTAACTCCCATAGGTCCGTTTCATACTACTGTTTTAGCACCTTCTAAAGCAGCTTGGAAAGCTTTGATTGATTTAGGTCCTAAATCAAGTCCCATGTATCCATCTGGAATATTTTCTTCAAATACAGTTGCTTTAACGTCAGCAAATTCTGTAGCGCATGCGTGATCTGTTGGAAGAATTAATTTATCTTGATATTTGTTAATAAAATCTTTAGCTAATTCTAAGTAATCATTTTCAACTAATGAGTTACCAACATTGTATCCTTGAGCTTTTAAAAATGTGTACGCCATTCCACCACCAACAATCATTTTGTCAGCAATTTTAATTAAGTTTTCTAATACTTGAATTTTATCTGAAACTTTAGCTCCACCAATAATTGCTACATAAGGGTGTTCTGGGTTCTTAATAGCTTTTTCTAATGAAGAAACTTCTTTTTCCATTAAGTAACCTAATGCACTTTCACTAATGTTTGATGCAATACCAACGTTTGAAGCGTGTGCACGGTGTGCTGTACCGAAAGCATCATTTACAAATACATCACCAAGAGAAGCTCAGTATTTACCAAGTTCTGGGTTATTTTTGCTTTCAGCTTTATTATTTAAATCTTCATAACGTGTGTTTTGAACAAGAATAACATCACCGTTTTGCATGTTAGCAATTGCACTTTCTAATTCTGAACCACGTGTTTCGCTTACAAATTTCACTGGTTTTTTAAGTTGTTTAGCTAATTCTACTGCAACAGGTTGTAAGTTTTTGCTTGCTAAATCTTCTTCTGATTTAACTCTTCCCAAGTGTGAAAATAAAATTGCTTTTCCACCGTCATTAACAATTTTTTGAATTGTTGGTAAAGCAGCAGAAATTCTTTTAGTTGATGAGATAACTCCGTTTTTAACAGGAACATTGAAATCCACTCTAACTAACACTTTTTTTCCGCTTAAGTTTAAGTCGTTAATTGTTTTTTTCATAACTCTCCTTTATATTTTGATGTTAAATCAATTATATTAAATTAAATTTAATATTTTTGTATCTTAATCAATTTTTTTAACAAAAAAAGTCACATAATTAATGCGACTTTTTATATTAATTATTTTCTAATTTTGTATCAGAATTCACCGATAGATGTACTGTAAAGAGCTTGACGCGCTGATTCTTTCATGATACCTTTATCTCATTTTCCGGCAAAATCATTTTTGTGTGCTAAAGGTACTAAATTAGCATTTCAAGGATCGTTATTTCAGTAGTTAACTGTAGCTTGTCCACCATTAAGAGGTCAAACAGGAACAGCACCATATAATCCACTTTCACCTACTGGAAGAAGTAAGTGACCAAATGGATTTGGTTTTTTATTAAAGTTAAAAATTTTATCATCATTATCAATCATTGAGTAATATGCATAAAATTTAGTGAGTTCTTCTACACTTAAAATGTAATTAGGATTAGATTTTCATTTTTCAAGAACTTCTTTACCTCAATTACGGTAAGCTTCTTTAACTCCACCATTTTTAACAAAACCTTCGAACCCTTTTTTAACATCAATAGATCCTTTATGTAAGAATACTGAGTTTTCTACTCAAGAGTTATAAATATAAAGATTTTTGGTGTTTTCATCATAGTCGAATGTAAATTTGTATAAGTTAACAGAAACAGCAGGCTTAATTTGATCTATTCTAGCATTTCATCAATTACTTGAAGGAACAGCTTTATATTTAGTTCTTCAAGATCAATCGTATACTTCAGGCTTAAAGTATCCTGTATTTGCTCCACGAGTTGGATAACCAATTGTTTTACCACCTAAAAATTGTAAGAAAGCAATTTCTTTTTTACCATCATGTGCAAATACTCTATTTATTTGAGTATCTAAAGGTGTATAAAGTGAAATGTTATAAGTTAAACCTAAAAATTCTTGTGTATTAAATAAGAATTTATAGTTTTCTGAATGTGTACTACTATCAATTAAAAGAGTTTTACGTCTATTATGTACATCGACATTAGGGTTATTATCAAATACCATTTTTTTGAAAACATTATAAGCTTTTTGAATCATGGCATTTTTTTCGTTTTGAATTCCTGTTTTTCATCCTGCTTCTTCAACGTTAAATACTAAAACTCTAGCAGCTTTTGCAACTTTACCTTGATCGAAGAAAACACTAGTATTTCCATTTTGAATTGCGATTGTATCTAAAGTTTTAAATGTTGCAGTTACAGGATATTCATATTCAACTTTACCAATTTTTGAGTTTGGTGATTCGTAAACAAAGACTAGTTTCATTCTAACAGTTTTACGATCAACATCATCAGTTGCTTGTGGAACTAAGTCAAATCAAGAGTTTGGTGAATATTTCTTAATTTTAACTTTGAAAGTACTATTTGAGAAAATTGAAGCTTTTTGACTATCGTTTGCAATGTCTTTTTTAGTAAATGAGAATTGTTCAAACATATCTAAAAATGCATCGTTATCTGAAATGTCTAAATATTCAGTTTCATTATTTTGATTCAACTCTTCAAATTTTCTAAGGAATTTCATTCTTGTAATTTCAGGGTTTGAAATAATAACTTTATATTTTTGATCGAATTTCGCATTACTTTGACTAGCGTTTTCAGGAAGTGGATCATCTATATCAACAGTTTCTGTAATTTGTTTGAAAAGTAAGTCAATATGTTCTTTTTTAGTAATTCAATCTTTGAACTCCACACCTTTAACTAACACATCACGAATTTTTGTATTGAAGTCACTGGCTTTATCAAAAATACTAAATTTAAAATCAGGTGTTAAGCTTGCGATTAATTCGCTAATTTCATTTTGATATTGTGATACAAACTCTTGGTATTTTTGTTTGATTTCATCAGTGTAGTTAGAGCTGTCATTGTAATTAATTTGTGCGTATAAATCAGAAAATACTTCGACAAGGACATTTTGTGTAATTAAGTTTAAAAGCTTTTCACGAATATTTGCTTGGAAAGTAAAGAACCTTTGATTTAAATCATTCAATGAAAGTGCAAAACTTGATAAGTTAGTTGAAGAAGTACTATTAACAATTTCACTCTTGTATCTTTCTAATAAGCTTTGATAATCATTTTGGATGCTTTCGATTTCATCTTGCAACTGCTCTTCACCGATATATTGATATACGTTTTTATCTTTGTGATCAATAAGCTGACTAATAGGAGTTAATAAATTAATTAATTTTTTATAAAATCCTGGAGTTGTAGCACTATCATCCATCTTGTTATCAAATTCAGTTTTTATTTTGTTAATAAATTGACTTAAAATACCATCTTTATTTGAATTTAAGATTGTAATTAAATTATCCATTTTGTTTCGGTAATTTTCAGTTGTTTTATAATCAGCATTTTTAGCATTAACAATTATTTCATTAAATTCTTTTAGCTTTTGATAAATAGCTTCATCAATGTTTGAAGCACTACGAACTGCTTTTGCTTCAGCTGCAAAATCAAGAACAAAGTCTTGCACTATTAATTCAATATCTTTAATTTTTGATAAAGCAAGGTTATAGATTTTGAAAACTTGACTACGGTATGCTGAAATTGATGTACTTAATAAATTATTAACTTGAGTATAAGTTAAATCATTTTTATTTGGTTCAGCTTCTACTAATTGATTAATAGCATTAGCGTCATAATTTTCTATAAATAATTCGTTGCTATCTCCATCAGTTAATGTAGCTGAATTATTTTGAATATAAGTTTTTAGGTTTTGATCAATTTCTTTTTGCTCTGTAATTTGATTTCTTTTTGCTGTTAACAGAGATTCTAAAAGATTTTCTAATTTTTCAATACTTACTTTTTTCTCTGTTTCACTATTTGATTCAGATTTAATTTGATTTTCAGCAGTAACTACAACTTCTTGCAGTCTTTCAAAAATTTCAGTAACTTCCCTATTATCTAAGTTGATATTTTTAACTGCAATATAATTTTTTGCTCTATCAACTAGTAAACGAATTTTTTCTGAGTTAGTAAAAGCTGTTTCGATGTAATAATCTTTATTATTTGCATCTCTTTTACTTCTTCTTGAAGTGGAAGTATTTTGATCACCAAAGTATTTTCTACGTAAGTCTTCGATTGGAATTTCAGGATTATTGTAATCTCTTTCAAATGAATCAATAATATTTTGAATTTGTACTCTATCACTATTTTCTAAAACTTTATTATTTAAGAATTTTTTATAAATAATTTCGAATGTAAATAGAATATCCATTCTAACATATTGAGTGTGTACCTTTTCAATTGCTGTTTCGATATCACTTTGCTCATTGATTTTACTAAACATATCTACTGCATTATTAATTAGCTGTATTGAAAGTTGTTTATCCTTATAAATTTGAGCTTCTGGATCTTCATTAAAAATTTGTTGAATTAAATTTTGTAAATTGTTAACTTCAGCTGATAATTCTTTTAATTTAGGAATTGAGTTCTCTAATTTAACTAAATTATTTTGTAAAGTTTGGAGCCCTTGTTCATCATTAAGATTACTATTTTGTTTTTCTAAAGTGTTAAGAAATTCGCTAAGTTTTGTTTTAAGTTGATTTTCTTCTTGTGTGAACTGAACTTTTTTAATATTTTCAATTTTTGTTTGGTTAGCACTACGAATTTCATTTTTAAGAATAATAGCTCTAAATTGATTGTTTGCGTTTTCTCTTAAAGCTTCAAGGTTTTCATTTCAATTTGAGTTATTTAAATCATAAATATTGCTATTTTTAGAATTAGTTATAACTAAATCTCAAAGTAATTGAGTTGCATTTTTTTGATCAACTTGATTTCAAGTTGCTCCAAGATGTGATCATTCAGTTACTTTGTTTGAAATTTCATTTTGAAGTGAAACAATTTCTTTGAATTTTTTAACTTGTTCTGTTAAATCAGCAATTTTTTCGTTAATTGTTCCGTCATCGATAGCATTATCTTCAAAAAGTTTAATAAATGCTGTTTGTTTTGCTTTTTCATTATTTCCACTAACACCATTTAGTGAAAAGTAATTTGTATTTTGAATTTGATTTCTTAGTAAATCAGTTTCTTTAGCTAAAACAATAATTTTATTTGCACGCCCAATATATTTATCTAATTTAGCTTGAATTTCAGTATATTCATCTGAATTGTCAACATTTGCGTATTTGTTACGTGCAATTTTAATTTGTGCATTTAAATCACGTAATGCTTGACGAACAATTAAACTAGAAATTGAACTATTATTTTTGATTAAATCATCTGCTTCTTTAACTTTAGCTGCAGTAGATACAATTTTATCTAAGTCATTTTGAATTTGAATTGTTTTATTAAATTTTTCAACTAAACGTTCTTTTAATGTTTCGTTAATAGAATCGGCTTTAATACCATCTAATACTTTATTTACAGCTTTACTTGCCTGTGGATCGTAACCATTAACTTGTTGAGCTAGTTTTTCATTTAACTCACCTTTAATTCCAGTTGCTTTTTTCTCTTCGGTTTGATTTTCTCCTGTTAGAGCAATAATACGTTCTCTAATTTCAACTACTGAAATTTCTTTATTATATGCATCATTTAGCTTTTGATATAAATCAAATAAATCTGCATAATTATTTGCTGATTTTGGTTCACTAGCAGTTAAAGCGTTTTTTAAGTTATTAATTGAATTAATTTGTTCGCTAGTTTGTTTTTCTGTTGCACTTTTATTTTTAATATAATCGGCAACTTCTTTTTGTAACTTAAATAATCTATTTTCTTTACTGATTTTTTCGATTATTACTTCTAAAGCTTCTTTTGACGATGCACTTTCAATCTGGTAATCAATTTCTTTAACAAATGCTTTTGATCAAGTACTAATTTGCTTGTGTTGCTCTGATTCTTCAGGATCAACTTTATTAGCTTCTTTTTCAAATTCACCTAAATGATATTTTGCTAAATCTTTATAGTAAGCAACTAAAAGAGAAGTACGATAATTTTCTACCTCTTGGAAACCAAAACTTTCTCTATTTTCAAGTTTTTGATCTTCAAGATATCTATCTTTTTCTCTATTAAAGTTTGTTTCACTAAAAGAAGGGTGTTCATTTTTGAAGTTTTTAATTTGTTCTTCTATTTGAGTTTGAATTTCATTGGTTTTTTCAGTTTCAATCTCGAACTTTTTCAAGATTTCATTTTTTTCATCAATCGCATCACGCACTTCTTGAAGTAAAAGTACTTGTTCTGCTTTAATTTCAGGAACTGTTAATAAGTCGTTATATAAAATATTATTCTTTTTCTCTTGTAGAATATTAATTTTATTGTTTAGACTTTGATAAATTTTTCAATTACGGTTATTTCCTAAAACTTTATAAAGTTCATTGTAAGCATCTGAAAATTCTTTTTTAACTTGAGCAATATATAAAGCATCTTTAGCTTTTTGTATTTTTTCATCAATTTGCTCAGGCGTATCAGTAGCTAACATTTCATTGTCATTCATAACGTTTGCAATGTATTGAGCGACACTTTCATCTTCAGGGTTGTTATATTTTTTATGTGCTTCAATTAAATTGCTCATTGCAAGTGCTAAGTCTCTTTGGTGTTCGAAAGTACTTGCAACAGTTGTTATTTCTTCTAAATTATTAGTATTTTGTTTGTATAAAACAAATGTATTTACTTTACCAATAGCATCATTATAGTTATTATAAACTTTAACATTATCTGGATTTTGACTAACTTTAGTAGCTTGAATTTGAGAGTTTAAGTTTAGTAACTTATCTTGTTGATATGCCACTTGTAATTCTACATTACGATTAATTAATTCTTGTTTTTCAAGCTCATAATTATTTAAGTTTGGAATATTATCAGGTTGATTCATCTCTTCGATTAAAGCATCAGCTTTTTCAATTTCTTGATTTGCTTTATTTAATGCTTCTTCAGATTTTTCATCCTTATATTCACCTTTAGAAATTTTATCAATAGTATCCAATAACTTTTGTTTTTCAATTTCTAAATCATAAAGTGGTTTAACTAGTTCAGTTGCTTTATTTATTTTATCAACTAATAATTCTGCATTTTGAATATCAGTTAGCGTATCACCTTTTGCTTTTAGTTCATTATATTTTGCTAAAGCAGCTCTTGCTGCTGGTGAATCACTATTTCCGAAGTTTTCATCGATAGCTGCTTTCATTTTAGCAAGAGCATCTTCAATTTCCAATTTACGGTATTTCTCATTAGCTTTATCTACTGCTTCTTGTAATTTAGCTTTTGCTTCATTAATTTGTTCTTTAGTTGCTAATGGATTATTAAATAAATCATTAACTTCATTTTGTAATTGATTAATTTTGTCTAAATAAGGAGCTAGTTCAGGTTTGTTTGATGCTTTAGCTAAAGCTTTTTGAGTTTTATCAGCTTCTTGTGAAATAGCACTAAGTTGTTGCATTTCATTTGCAGTATCTATCATTTGACTTAATTTATTTTTTAAGTCATCAATTTGATTAGCAATATTTGGATCAGTATTTCCTGCATTAACTTGTTTTTCTAATTCTTTTAATTGATCTTTTAAATCATTAAATAAATTAATTCTACCTTTTTCATTATCAGTTAAATCTGTTCCATCTTTATGCACAAAAGCAGAATCTAATACTTGATCAGCAAGTTTTGATCTTTTTTCTGCAGCAGCTAAACTTAAAACATTATTTGCATTGATAAATGCTTTTTTGTATAAACTAATTTGATATTCAAGTTGACTTGAAGTTGCTGGATTAAATGATTTAACAAGTTTTTCGCTTTCGATATTTAAATTACGAATTCGATCAGCGACAGCTTTAGTGTATCTTGGATCTTTATCTAATTTAACTAAATATTTTTTAGAATCTAAAATCAATTTTTGTAATTGATTTTTTAGAATATTTCTAAATTCTTCATCAAATTTTATTTTGGCACTATCTAAATAAGCACTATTAACATTTTTAACTACAAAGCTATCAGAAATGTGTTGATTTAATTTGTTAATTTGAGTTTTAATTTCTGAGTCAGCAATAGTATCATTTGCCACTTGAATCATTTGTTGTTTTAAAACTTCAATTTGATTAAAAGCAAATTTTCTTTGTTTTAATTCATTTTTTAAATCACCAGCAATTTTTGTGATTTCTTCTAATTTTTGTGAGTTATCATTAGTAGAATTTAAAATTTTTGCAAATTTATCTTGGTATTCAGATTGTTCGCCTTCTGTAACGTAGTTATATTTTGTTCCAAAAGCCAAATCATTTTCAAAATCACTAATAAAATCATTAATTTTAGAAACCTGAAAAAATTCTTTAAATAAATTATTTTTAGCTGTAATTAAAGCATTTTTATCTGAGCTTTTGCTAAGTTCTAAAATTTGATTTTGTAAACTAATTTTAGCTTCATTTAAAGTTGGACTAAATTTTTCTATATAAGGATTCAAGCTACGCATATCTTGTTGTAATTCAGATACATTTTTATCTTGATCTTTAATTTGTTCATAGAAAAGTTCATTTGCAAGCGTGAGGTTTTTAATTTCATTTATTGATTGAGCTTCTTTTCAATCTTTGTTTGCTTTTTCTAAAAAGTTATTTAAAGCATCCTTTAAATTATCTGATAAAACTTCACTATCTTTAAGTTGTTCTAATTTAGCTAAACTTTGATTGTATTTTTCGTGTTCGCTTGTATATTCTTCTTCATTATGCTCAATTTCATATCTAATTGCTTCTGCATGTCTTAAAGTTACATCTAAATCATTAAATCTAAATGGTTTTACTAGCATTTGTTTATTTGCTTGCGCAATGTAACTATCAATTTTTGTACTTAACCCTGCTAAATTTAAATCTTTATTAAACTCTTTAAGTGCATTATAACGAGCAATGTAGCTGTTTAAAATATCATCTTGCTCGTTTAAGTTTTCTCTAGCTGATTTAGCAAATTCATTAATTAATTGTTCTTTAGTTTCTCCTTCGGCATTAGCAATTTGATCTGCTAAAACTTTTAAATCTAAGTTTTGAATTTGTCAAAATTGATTATTTAAATCTTGTTCTCTAATTCTTGATGCTTGATTTTGAATTAAATCATTTCAAAATTGTGCTTCTTGTTCTTTTGAAGAAAACTGCATTTTGTTTGCATTAGCTATAAAGCTTTCGAAAACTTTGTTTTCTGTTTCTTTAAAATTTTGAATTTTTAAGTCAGAAGGTTGTTCGTTTTTTCAAAATTCTTTACTACTTTCGATAGAATCTTTTAGCTCTTGGTTATCAGGCAATTGGTAACCGTATTTTTCAAGTAGATTATTTGTTTGAATTAAATGTGAATAAATATCTTCGTGTTTATTTTGTTTTTCTTTGTTATATGATGCAGCAATTGTTGCACCCATACCTACCGCAACTGCACCTAATAAGGAGTTTGCGATTAAAAAGCCTTTAGTTAATTTGTTTTGTTTTTTCATAAAACTCCTTTTAGTGTAATTTAATAAAAATGTCTAATTTATCAAGTGCATCAATAAATTCATTATGACCAATACCGTCACGGAATGGGCTTGCAATCTTACTTGTATCTGGTTTAACTAGCGGATCTTTTCCTCACATTTCACCACCAGTACGTCAATCACTAATATCTTGGAAAGAGAATTTGACTAATTCACGATACTTAATTTTACTTGCAATATAATTAGCAAATTTTTCAGGTGTATTTGTTTGAGGATTATTTTTACCAGCTTCTTCTGGTTTGAAAATAAATAAGTTACGTAACATTGGTTCATTGCTAATGTAAATATTTTGAGCCTCTGTATTATTGCTTAATGTTGAGAATCTATTTAATCATCTTCAATAAATAACCATAGCTCCATAATTGTTATTTTCATCTTGTACTGGAATTACAATAACAATTGGTAAGAATAATAGAATTTTATTTTTATCATTAGTTCTTTTTGGATCGCTATTATTTCCGTATAAGTAGGCAAAGTTATTTACATAATCGTTTCTAATTCATCCACCACCTAATAAACCATTTAGATATCCACCGCTACCTTGTCATTCAATACCTGAACTTGTAGCTAAGTTAGGGTTAAGTGTTTTTCAAGCGATTTTATCACCAACTTGTTTATACCCTTTATAACCAGTTTCTTTCATCTTAACTTTAACTCTAAAGTTTTTAGTACTTGTTGAATTTGGTGATTCAGTAGCACGAATATCTTCGTTAACATCTTCAACAAAATAATTGACATCTTTATTTTGTAAGTATCCTGAAGAATATTTAACAAATGAACCCATAAATTGAATTGGTGCTGTTAGGTTATTTCATCCAGCTCAAACATCCTTAAAGATTGGTTCGACACCAGGATTAGATACTCCAGGTGCAGGGTTTCATAAGTTTTCTGATCTAAATAAATCTTTTTGAAGAAGTAAATCATCAAATGTTTTGAATGTAATACCAACTGAATCATATTTTACAGCCAATTGATCTACGTCACTGAAAGCATTGTTTTCTTTAGTTACACTATCTGGTTTTTTGTAAACAAATGCTAAGTTAATATAACCTTTTTTAATTGTTGTATCAGCTTGGAGTTGTGTTTTTACATATTCAGCTTCTTGCTCTGTACTTGACTTGATTGCGTAAACTTTGATGTTTTCTAAATTAAAGACATTAGCAAATTGTCCTTTTAGAATATTAAAATCACTAAATAAATCTAATAATTTTGCTTGTGCATTAAGCAACTTAGCTTTGTAAGATACTGAATTAATTGTAATAGTACTTTCAGGTAAAGAATCACCATCAAGTACTTCTTTGAATTTTTCAGCACTAGTGCTTTCTAAAGCATTAATAAAGCGATAAGTTGATCTATTACTGTGTTTTTTATTTAAGTAATCAAAAAATGTATCAGTATTTGATTTGTATGAGAATCATTTAATTAATGCATCAGCTCTATCATAAACTTTTGTTAAAGCTAAGTATTGTTCGATAACAGAACTTTCGCCTTTAATGAGTGAACTTAAATTATTAGCTAATGTTTCAGCAATTAATGATTGTTTTTCATATTCAAATTTACTTTTAGCAAAATTTTCTGCAAAAGATTCTGTCTCTGAATTTCCTATTAGTTTTAAAAATTCAGTAATTTCTTTTCTTCCTAAGTATGAATCATTTCCTAAAATATATTTTTTAGCAATATTTATTACTGAGTTAGCATCTTCGTTACCATTACCAAAAACTAAGTTTTCTAGTTTAACTGTTGCTGCTGATAGTTTTAAAACGTATTCTTTATATTTTTCAAAATATTCTGTACGTTTAGTAACGATATCTTGTTTAGTATCTGTTGATTCACTAAATGTTAAATTACTTTCACTATTTGAACTTTGTAATTCTCTTTGACTTGCATTTTCAATTTCTGTTGCTTTAGTTGTAAATTCAGTAATTTGTGTATTTATCGCAGTTTCTTTTTCTAGTTTTTTAAGTACAACTAGAATATTTGTGATTGCTGAGTGCTCTACAAATTGATTTTTCATTCTAACAATTTGATTTTTGTCAATAAACATTTTTGGAACTGAGTTATTTGAAATTCTAGTAAACATACCTTTTAATTCGGCTGCAGCTGCTGTAATAATTGAAATAATTGCTTTTGAATTGTTAATAAAATCTTGTTTAAATTGTGCTTCATTAGCTTTTTCGTATTTTAAATAATCTTCAGCAGTTACTTTTTCTGAGCCATTTGATATAGCTGTTACTTTTTGATATTTATCTAAAACATTATTGCTAATACCAGCAATTTTTAAGATAAATTGATTATCAAAACCATTATCTGTTGCTTTAAAGAAATTGTAATATGGTTCAAATTTAGATTTGAATGATAAGTATTTATTTTTTTCTCATGTTCAAATTTTGTCGTATTGTTCATGATATTTTTGGTTAGCCAATTTGATTTTATTATTGATATCTGCAATACTATTAGGTGTTTGTGCTTGCAATTGTAAATCAGTAACTGCAACTTTAGAATAATCACTTAATCTTGGAGATACTGAATCATCAGGATAAGTTGATTGCATAAATTTATTTAATAGCACATCACGAACATATACTTCTGCAAGCTCATTATTTTTTTCTTTTAATAATAAGTCAATTATACCGTCTGTTCCATTTTGAATTTGGTTAGCAAGTTTAACTTTTGTGCTTTCATCATGCGGAATAAGTTTGATAGCTTCTTTAGCAGCATTTGTTTTTTCTCTTAGCTGTGTATAGAAGTTTTTCATAGCAGCTGTTTCATATTCCTGGTTATTAGTACTTAATTCATCGTATTTGTTCAGGAATTGATCTGCTAAATAGATTTTTTGTCTTAAGGTAACTGAATTTTCAAGAGAAACTTTAAATGACTGTGCTGAACCACCTTCAAGATATGTTTCTAAATAATGTTTATATTGTAATTCTGTTTCTTTATTAGGGAATTCTTTTAAATCATTAAATGGAAAATCTAAAATAGCTTTTAATGGTTTTTTATCTTCTGCTGTTAAAAATGCAACAGTTCCCTCGCTAGTATTAAACTCTTCTAATTCAATTGCAGCTTTAGCGAACTTAATTGCTAAGTCTAATCTACTTGTAAAAGCAATTAAATCTTCCATTACTTTATCTAGTACAATAATATTTTTTTCTTTATAGTAAAGAGTAGTGTTATCTTTATCAATTTCTGTGTTTAATTGATTAATTGATTGAACAACATATTCATTATTTTGAACTTTTTGATCTTCACTTGATACACTTTGAATTTTCTCTTTTCCTTTTTGGATTAAATCAGCAACTTGTTTGTATTTATTAAATAAACGATCAAAAAGTGCGACTTCTTTTTGTTGCTCACGAATTGCATCTTCGTTTTCAACATCTTTAATAATCAAGGAAACAGCATTAAAGTAATCATTATTATCAGCTCATAATTTTTCATACGCAGTTTTAATTTGATTATTTTCATCTAATAGCTGAGCTTTTTGAGTGAATTTAATTCCTAAATCACCATTTAATTCATCACTATTATTTAAATAGTTAAGCATTTGTTTTCTAGCTTCATAAAAGTCATAAGCTTTTTCAAAGTTAACATTTAAGTTTTTCATCAAGTTGTTTTGAATAGTTTCAGAGTTATCAGTATTTTGTGTTACGGAAGCAATAATAATATCTGCTAATTTTTTAGCATCTTTTTCAAATCCATATGTTTCAGTATTGTTTGGTTTATATTCAACATTTTTAAAACTATTATCTTTTAATACAACATCTTGTGAAGTAATTTTTTCTTTTTGCACATTAAGTAATAACTGTGCTTTATCTAAAATTACATCAATAGACATAATTTTATTTCGATCAAGCATATGTTCGATAATTTGACTATCTAGATTATCTAAGAAGGCATTAAATTGTGTTTTAGCTTCAACATTTTTATTTTGAACATTACCTTCAGGATAATTAATTGCTTCTAAAATAGTTTTTGTTTGATCTGATTTATTTTGAACTTTAACTAAAAGCTCATATTGTTCCATAAATTCTTTTAATTCAGTTTCTGTTTGTTGTAATTGGTTTTCGTTACCTACTGCATATAAACTTTGAGCATGTTTAATTTTTTCTTGAGCGTAAGTTACAATTTTATTTCTCTTTTGCTCTTCAGCAGATAGTCCGTTTTCTCTTCCAACAATTTCATTAGCTGAAAATACTGTTTGTGCTAAGCTAATTAAACTTAATTTTGTATCAGCAATATCATTAAACTTTTGATCAATAGTTAAAAGTTGACTTCTTTGTGTTACATCTTTAGTTTGGTTAATTAGGTTTGTAAGAGCTTCGTCTAATTTGTTTTTAAGCTCTGGATCATCATTTTGTAACTCGTCAAGTTCAGCATCTATTTTAGTTTTAAAATCATTAATTTTTTCAATTTCACTATCTTTTGCTTCTTGAAGAGAGATGTTTTCAATATAAACTTCAAATAATTTTTGTTTTTGATCTTTAATTTCAACAATATCAACTTGTTGTAATTCTGCATCATCCTTATTAATTGGTGAATTAATTAGACCATCGGCTAAGTTGTTCATTTCGATCGCATTTTGATCTGTATATTCTTTTTTATTAAGGTACTTAATAACTTGATTTTGTTGCTCAATTAATGTATCGAAAGTTCCTAAACGATTCATGTAATTAACAATTTGAGGAATAGCAGATGGGTCAACAATATCAGTAATTACTTCGTTGTACGCATCAATTAAACTTTGTCCTTTAGATTTTAATTCAGAATTGATTTTTTTAGATTTTGCATCAAAAACTTCAATACTTTTTGCACTAACTTCTGGTTGAGCTTTAAGTAAGTCTTCTGTTTCTTTTGATTTTTTGAAGTATAAATCTTTATATCAAGCTAATGTAATTAAAGGTTTAAAATCTAAAATTTGACTAGTTGTTGTTGGATATTTATCCATCTTAGCATCAAATTTATCTTTTACGCTATCAAAATCAGCAAAAACTTTATCACTGAAAGTTGTAACTGTAACATTTTGAGCTTCTTTTCTTTGTTTGAAATTATCTTTTAGTCTTTCAATTGAATCTACTGCATTTTCGTATGCTGTAACAATTTCGTTACGTTTTTGAACTTTTAAGTTCATGTATGTTTCAATTTGTCTTGCTAAAGCATTTAACTGTGAAAATGATGAATAACGCTCATCAATTTCTCTTTCAAATTCAGCAACTTTAACTTTAAATTGACTAGTTTCATCATCTAAAATTAAACGTTTGTAATCTTTTTCACTATAAATTTCTTTTAGTTTAAGTAATTTTTGGTGAGCATTATTACGTGCATTTGTTTTTGACATTTCGCCACGAATATCTTTAATTTTTAAATCAATCTTATTACGGTCTTCACCTTGAAGTAATAAACTTTCACTTAAAATTTCTTTTAAGTTTTTAAATGCTTCAGGATTATCCTGAGCATTAAGTGTATCTAATTGATTTAATCCTAATTTTAATTGGTGTGCTAAGTTTGTTTGTTTTTTAATTTCATTTTCTCATTCACCAAATTTTTCAATTGTTAAATTTTTAGTTGAATTTTTATCATAGCTATTAATTGCATCTCTTGATTTTTGAAGTAAATCATCAATTTTATTATTTGATGCTTGATATGGCTCATTAGCAGTATTTGGTCCGTCATATTTTTCAAGTTCTAACTGTGCGTTAGCTTTTTTAAGAGAAGCAATTGCTAAAGCATATCTTAAATCATTAATTTGGTTATTAACTTTTGTTAAGTTAGCTTGATATTCATCTTGCTTATTAATGTAATTTTCGTTTAAAGTGCTTAAAAATTGATCCACATTATTTGTTAATGTTTGTGAAGCGTCAATTTCATCATTTGGTTTAAAGTCACCTAAATCTTGTGAATTAGCAGCTTGAATATTTGCTTTTAAGTTTTTATTAGCAAGTTCTAACTCACGAGAAATTAATACAATGTCATCAATTTCTTGCATTTGTTTTCTAGCTTCAGCTCTCTCACTATCTGATAAGCTACTATTAGCTACTTTGGCTTTTAAATCATTCAATTTATCAATTAATTTTTTCTGTGTTGCCGTTTGTTCGCCGTTAACCATATCAGGAGCGTAAGTTGAATTAATTTTAGCTAAAGTCTTATCATAATCAAAGTTAGCTTGGAAGTTAGCACGTTTATCTTTTAAGTCTTGAATTGCTTTTGCTAATTTTTCTTCTAATTCTGCAGGATTTCCATTTAACGGATGATTAATTGCATCTTTAATTGCATTTTGGAGTTTTTTGATTTCTTCTACTTCATTTGCTAAAGCTGCACTTTCTTCTTTACTTTGTAAGACATCACTAAGTAAGTCGTTTGCTTGTTTTGAAGTTTTTTCAGCGTTTGCAAAATCACCAGCCTTAGCACCAATTGCATTCATTTTTTCATCAATTTCTCTTAATTGACGTTCTTTTTCTTCTGGTGTCAAGTTTTCATCTAAACTAATTAACTCTGCCTTTGTTTTTAAATCGTTAAATTGATTTTGTAATTGATTTGCAAAACTACCTTTTTCAGTTGGTGAATAGTCAAATGCATTATTTAATTTATATAAATTATTTTTATGTACACCTGAAGTTGAATTTAAGTTTTGGTCGTCTTTAACTTTATTTACACCAATACGATATTGTTTAATTAAAAATTGTAATTCAGGTCTAATTGCTGTTGAGTTATAAGCTACAAGTGGTTCTGCTTTGGTATTTAAATCAGCTAAAAAATCTTTAGTTTTTTGACTAATTTCATTATTATTTTGAATTTGTTCTTCAGCAAATTTAATGTAATTTGCAAGTTCTAATTTATTTGCATCTCTGAGTGTATTTGCGTATTCTTGAAAATTATCAATCAAAGTTTTTAAGTCTACTTTTGAACTAACTTGTTTTTCAATTTTAACCATAATATCACTAAGAGCAACTTTATTTACACCATAACCATCATTAATAGTATCTTGCAGTTCTGGAAGTAATTTAGACATAGAATCTTTATACAGTTGTGTTAAATTTGCTTCGTTTTGTAGTTTATTTAAAGTGTTAATATCTTTAATAATTAATTGACTAAATGAAGTGCTTTGTTCAAGATTCTCTGTTAAATTTTGTGTAATTTGTGAAGCGAATTCTTCAGTAATTAAATTTTGTTTTAATAACTCTTGTGTTTCTGCATTTACTTTTGTTTTAGTTAGTGTTAGTGTTTCAATTATGCTTGGTAAATTATTTAATTCAAGGAGTAAATTATTAGTTTCTTCTTTGTTTAGATTTGAAATATTATTTACGCTATTGTCTAAAAATTCATTAAATTTAGTTTGATATTCAGCAGGAACATTTAATGTTCTAAGGTTTGCGATTTTATCTTCAATAGTTTTATGGTTATCGTTTTCATTTTGATAATCGTTAATGTTATCAAAAAGATTCTGGGCTAAAGATTTTAGTGCATCAATTTCGGTGCTTTTACTATATGAATATTTTAAGGAACTATTTTCGATTTGAGCTTGATACTCTGTTAATTGTTTTTCAAAGTAAGCTTTTTTATCGTCTGATAAATCACTAGCTTTAATTTCTGAAGCTAACTGACTTGCAAAATTATTAAATTCAATTTTTTTAGTATTTAAATCCATTTGCTCTTGACTAACATTGTTTACCTGCTCATCTAAATTTGCACTTAAAACAGCAATTGTGTCATGTGAGTAGCTGTCTTGATTTAAAACTGCTAAGATATTATCAATTGCTTTTGATACTTGAGCTTTTTGACTAACATTGGTAAAAATAGAATTATTTTTAACCATACCTTCATGTAATTGTCATGTTTGTGTTTCTAAATCCAGTGTAATTGCTTCTTGTTTTGCGATTAAATCATCAATTTTTGCAGTAAAATCTACTAATCCATTTGAATTAGCACTTAAATTTGAATCTTGTTGAATTAATTTAGCTTGAGCTTTTAAATCTGGATCTTTAATTAAACTTAAATATTCATCTAAATTTGAGTTAAAGTTATCATTTGTTGAATTTAATAACTGAGTTTTTGCTAATTCATTTTTAATTTTATTTCTTTGAATTAACATTTCTCTAATATCTGAGTTCGGATTATCAAGCAATTGTTTAGCATGCTCTGTAAGTTGTTTAATTTTTGCTTTTTGCTCTTCATTTCCTATTTCAAAACTCATGGCTCTTTCGTATTGCTCATTTAATTGACTGAATAAATAGTTATTTGTAGCTGGTGCTTTAATGCCTTCGTGCAAAGTTACACCATAACCAAATAACCCAAAAGCAGCAATATTAGCAACAGCAACGCTAGTACTTAAAGCTTTTTTGGTTTTTTGTTTCATAAAACTCCTTGTTTTTAAGAACATTTAATTAATTGATTATGAAGTGATATTTAAAGTAAAAAACTTTATTTTTAATTATTTAAATGTTTAAAAAAATATTTTTTTAAATTTCTTAAAAGATATTCTTTAATTAATTTATAAATTAATTATAAAGAAGAAATGCACTTTTCAAAAACTTATTAACACATTTTTTCAGTATTTTAATATTTTTCTTTTTATTATTAGATTCTTTTTTAAGCACTATAAATTAGAGCTCTATAGTTATTTTTAATTTTTGCACTTGATAAATTTACTCATTTTCATTTTTAGAAACTAAAAAAAGCCGCTTCTGCGACTTTTTAAATTGACTATTTTCTAATTTTAAATCAAAATTCACCAATAGAAGTACTATATAAAGCTTGTCTTGCTGAGTTTTTAATAATACCATCTTTTCATTTTGTTGTATCTGCAAAATCAGTAGCAGTAGCCATAGGTACTAATCTAGTTTGAGTTGGATCATTACTTGGATAGTTAACTGTAGCTTGTCCACCATTAAGTGGTCAAATAGGAAATGCGTTTCCATATGTACCTGAACTACCTAGTGCTAGAGCTAATCTACCACCTCAGTCGCTTCCATCAGCTTTAAATACTTTTGAGTTATCATCTTTCATTGAATAATAAGCAAAAAGTTTTTGTAATTCATCAATTGAAGCAACATAATTTGGATTCTTATTAATTTTTGCAACAACTTCTTTTGAAAACTCTTTGTATTTAGCAGGAATTTTTTGGTCATTGTTAAAATCTGTAAATGCAACTTTCATTTTTTCTGGTGCACTATGAAGATAGATAACATTTTCTACTCAAGTATTGTAAATATAAAGATTTTTTGTTGCTACATCATAATCGAAAGCAAATTTGTAAAGGTTAACTGATAAAGCAGGTTTAATATCATCTAGTGTTGAATTTCATCAGTTAGTAAGCGGAATAGCGTTAAATGTAACTCTTCATCTTGAATCATATGTTTCAGGTCCAAATTCAGTTCCATGGTCATCACCATATGTTGGTAATCCAATCGGTTTACCACTTAAATATTGAACAAAAGCAATTTCTTTTTTGCTATCATCAACAAAAATTCTATTTAATTGCTTATCTAATGGTGTATATAACGAAATGTTATATGTTAAAGCTAGCGATTCTTGTGTATTAAATAAGAATTTAAAGTAATTTGAATTAGTATCTTTATTAATTAATAATGTTTTTCTGTTTCCATCAGTATCAACATCATTATTTCCGTTAAAGACTGCATCTTTAAATTTATCATAAGCTTTTTGAATCATAGCGTTTTTAATGTCCGCAACATTTGTAGTGTTTCATCCGGCTTCTTCAACGTTAAATAACAATACTTTAGATCTAAGACCTACGTTGTATTTATCAGCTTCTGAAGTTGAACTAGGATTCATTCCACCATAGAAAATACTACTATTTCCACTTTGAATTCTAATAGTATCTAAAGTTTTAAAAGCAACAGTTACTTCTCTTTCGAATTCCACTTTTCCTAAAATTGAGTTTTGAGATTCATAACTATAAACTAGTTTCATTTTTAAACTTTTACGGTCAACGTCATCTTGTTGTTGAGCGGTTAAATCAAATCAGTCTGATACACTGTATTTTTTAATTTTAACTTTAAATGTTCCACTTGAAAAAATTGATTCTTTTTGTGATGAATTAGCAACATCTTTTTTAGTGAAGGCAAATTGTTTAAAGTTATCAAGAAGTGCATCAGCATTTGTAATATCAAATGTATCAGATTGATTTTGAGCATTTAATTGATTAAAGACATCAACGAATTTCTTTCTTGTAACTTCATCTTTAGCAATAATTACTTCGTATTTTTTGCTAAAGCTACTTGCTGGAGCTCCTGGATTTGCTGGTAATGGATTACTAATATTTGTAGTTTCATCAATTTGCTTAAATAACATGTTAATTTTTTCTTGTTGATGAATTCAGTTTTTAAAATCAACAGCTTTTTTAAGCACATCAGTAATTTTTTGTGGTAATTGACTTTCCTTGTTAAAAATACTAAATTTAAATTCAGGTGTCATGCTTTCAATTAACTCTTGAATTTCTGCAATATATGCATTTGCAAAAGTTTCATACTGAGTTTTGATTTCGTTAGTGTATTCTGAATTTATGTTATAACGAATTGATTTATATAAATCAGCAAAAATTTGAACTAATGGATTTTCGCTAGTAATTGCTAATAATTTGCTTCTAACAGTAGATTGAAAATCAAAAAACTTATTATTTAAATCATTTAATGAGATAGCAAATGAAGCTAAAGCTGATGATGTGGTAGCATCTTTAACTTCGCTATTATATCTGCTTAATAAGTTTTCATATTCATTTTTAATTGCATTAGCTTGATCTAAAAGTTGTTCCTCAGAAATAAATTGATATAAGTTAACATTCTTATCATCTAAATTATTTTTGAGAGGTTCTAATAAATCAGTTAAGTGCTTATAAAAACCAGGAGTTGCACTTGCATCATCCATTTTATTAGCAAATTCGGTTTTAATTTGTGTAATAAATTGATTTAAAATACCGTTACTATTTGAATTTAAAATATGAATAATATTATTAATTTTATTTTGATAGTCATCAATATTTGTGTAATTTACTGTTTTAACTTGATCGATTGTGTTTTTAAAATCAGTTAATTTTGTATATAAATTATCATCAATATTTGCTCCGCTACGCGCTGAAGTAGCATTTGGTGTAAAGTCTAAGACAAAATCTTGCACTATCATCTCAATTTCTCTAATTTGAGAAAGTGATAAATTATAAATTTTAAAAATTTGAATTTTAACTACATTTTTAGCTTCATTTAAATAATTATTAACTTGACTATAGCTAAGTTCATCTTTTTTGCTGTCAGCTTCTTGTAAGTCATCAATTGCAACTTTTTGGAAGTTTTCTAGATATAAATCATTTGCATTTTGTTGTTTTAAATCACTTGTAATATTTTGAATATAAGTTTTAAGGTTTTCGGCAAAAGCTTTTTGATTAGCTAATTGATTTCTTTTTTGTGTTAATAATGTATCAATTTTAGATTCTAATGAGCTAATCATTTGTGTCTTAGCATCTTCATCATTAACTGGTGCTTGTAAAACGCTTACTGCTTGGTTAATTAGTTCTTTTAGTTCAGTAAATGTTGTAGTAACTACATTATCATCTAAATAAGAATTTTGAATTGCTACGTAAGTTTTAGCACTATCAATTCTGTTTCTTAGTTTTTGTGAGTTTAAAAAGACTGTTTCAATGTAATTATCTTTTGGATTAGCACTTCTACGTGAACGATTTTGATTTTGTTCTGCAATATCACCAAAATATTTTCTATATAATTGGTCAACTGAAAGTTCACCAGCTTTATAATCGTTTTTAAAATTCTGAATTAAACGATTAATTTGTGTTTTATCTTCTGTAAGTAATGTCTTGTCATTTGTAAATTTAGTAATAAATTTTTCAAAAGCAAACAAGATATCTAGACGTACAAATTGATGATTAACTTTAGCGATTTGTGCTTCAATATCACTTGTTTCATTTACTTTACTAAACATTGCTAATGATTCATCAACAAGTGCTTGAGAAAGCTCTTTAGCTTGATAAATTTCAGATTGGCTATCATTGTTATAAACTTGTTCAGTTAATGTAGAAAGTTTGTTTGTGCTTTCTGCTAACTCTTTTAACTTATCAATTTGATTTGCAAGTTTATTTAACTTAGCTTCAAGTTCTTGAGCTAAAGCAATCGTATTTAAATCTGTATTTTCTTGGGTTAAAGCTGCTAGTAATTTATTTAAGCGAATTTTAAGTTGATTCTGATCTTGGTTGTAATCATTATCCTTGATTTCTTGCAATTTTTGTTGGTTATTACTACGAGCTTCATTGATTGTTAAGGCGTCTTTATATTTATTTTTTAAAACAGTTATTAAATTATCTAAATCACTAATTCATGTATCTGATAATAAATCTTGTAATGAACTATTTTGAGTTTGAGAAATTGTTGCTTCTCATATTAAATTAATCAAGTTCTTTTGATCTAAGTAGTTTCAGTTAACTGATAACTGCACTCATTCTTCTGTTTTATCACTAAATTGTTTTTGAAGCTCAACGAGTTTCATTAAATGTTCAGCACGCTCTTTTAAACGATTGACAACTTCAGCTGTACTTTCAACTTTTAAAGCTTCTCTTTCAAAACTTCCAATATAATCAAATTGTTTATCTTTTTGAGAGCTACCATCAACACCATTTAAACTAAAGTAATTTACTTTTTCTAGCTCGGTTTTAATGCTTTCTAAAACTGATGATAATAAAATGATGTTTTGTGCTTTTTCAACTTCTTTACTTAAATCATCAATTAAACGAGTATATTCAGCTTCTGTAGCTTTAGCATATTTACTTCTAGCTATTTTGACAGAGCTATTTAATTTCTTAATAGTTTCACGAATTATAAATGCTTGTGAATCGTTGTTATCAGCAGCAATTTTATTTGCTTTAGCTACTTGATTTGCTAAAGCAGCAATTTTAGTAACTGTAGAGTTTAATTCATTTAATTTATCATTTGTTTTAACTAAATTATCTCTGTTATTTTCACTTATTGATGCCTCTTTATATTTATCTAAAACATCATTAACAATAGTTGCTGCTTGTTCATCATAACCACCAACTTGTTTGTCAAGTTCATCTTGAATAGCTTTTCTAATTCCAGTAGCATCTTTTGATCCTTTTTTTGGATCTCCGATTTTATCAAGAATTAATTGTCTAAGTTTTTGAATATCAACTTCTTTAACATAAATATCATTTAATCTCTTAAATAATATTTTTAAATCTGAGTAATTATTTTCAGCTTTTGGTTCGCTTTGATCTAAAGCTTGTTTTAAGTTAGCTAAAGTAGTTCTTTGTTCATCACTAAGTTTTGGATTTGCATTTAATTCCTTAATGTAATCAGCAACTATTTTTTGAAGTGAAAGTAATTCCTTTTCATCCTTAATTTTTTGAATTAGAATTTCTAATTCACCTCTTGATTTTGCGTCATTTACATCAGTTGTTAAATTACTAATAAAATTCTTAGTTCAAGTTTTTAGATTTTGGTGCTCTGTATCATCACCAAAATCAGATGCATCAACTGTTGTTTTTAATTTACTTAAATCATACTTAGCTAAATCTTTATAGTATGAAACTTCAAGCTCATTATAATAATTTTCAACTTCTTCAAAACCAACTTCTTCTCTTCGGTTTTCTTCTTTATCTGTTTGGTAATGAGTTTTAGTATCTTCAAAAGTAGTAAATTGTTGATCTGTATTTGTTTTCTTTACATTTTCAATGGCTTTTTCAATTTCAGTAACTCTTGCATCTGTTTTTTCAATTAATTTATTGAAATCATTTAAAATCTTAGTTTTTTCAGCAATTGCATCACGAACATCACTAAGAAGTAGTGCTTCTTCAGATTTAATTGCAGGAACAGTTAACGTGTCATCATAAAGAATGTTATTTTTCTTTTCTTGCAATGCACTAATTTTTTTGTTTAATCCTTGGAAAATTTTTCAGTTACTATCTGCACCTAAAACTTTGTATAGTTCGTTATATGCATCAGAAAACTCTTTTTTAACACGAGCGATGATTAAAGCATTTTTAGCGTTTTGAATTTTAAGATCAATTTGCTCTATTGTATCACTTGTAGATAATTCGTTATCATTCACGACATTTGAGATATAAAGAGCTACTGTTTTATCTGTATCGTTATTATAAGTTTTATAAGCTTCTAATAACTGACCTAAAACTTTCGCTAAGTCTCTTTGATGTTCAAACGTTGTTGCAATTTCAGTAATTTCATCTAAATTGTTGACACCTTGCTTATATGAAACATAATTATCAACTTTACTTGCAGCAAAATTGTAGTTTTGGAATAATTTATCATCACCAGGTTCTTGAACTTTAGTTGCTTGAATTTCGCTGTTTAATTTATTAAGTTTATCAATTTGATATCCAACTTTTAAACCTTGATTTCTTGCTCTTAGAAGCTCTCTAGTAGTTTCTAATTGATTTAAATTAGGTGTTGTATCAATTGAATTCATAGCTGCAATTAATTTATCAGCATCTGAAATTTGGAAGTTTGCATTTTCAGTTTCTGATGCGACTCTAACATCTTTATATTCTCCTGAGTTAACCATATCTCTAGTTTTAATTAACTCATTTTTTTCTAGTTCAACATCATATAAAGGTTTAATTAAAACAGTTGTCTTATCAATTTGATCAACTAGTAAATTAGTTGCTGTAACACCTTTTGTTTCACCTGCTTTATTTTTTAACTGATTGTAATTTGCTCAAGCAGCTTGTGCTGCTGGTGAGTTACTTACACCAAATTGAGTTTCAATTTCAGCTTTTAATTTATCTAAAGATTGACCAAGAAGTAATTCTCTGTTTTTTTCTTCAGCTCTTGCAACAGCATCTTCTAAGTTCTTTTGAGCAGCTGCAATTTATTCGTGTGTTGCATTAGTATCGTTAAATAATGCATTAATTTGTGCTTGTGCTTTTGCGATGTCATCTAAATAACTTGCAAGTGCTGGACCATTTTTTGAATTTGCTAGTTCATCAGCAATTGCTTGCCCTAATACTGACGCATCACTAAGATCTTTCGTAGCTGGAGCTGTATCAGACATATTTTGTAATTGATTTTTAATACTATTAATTTGTTGATTAATTTCAGGATTACTATCACCTTCATTAACTTTGTTTTGCAATTCTTTTAATTTTGCAGTTAATTCATCGTATTTATTAATTCTATCTTGCTCGTTTTTAGTAAAGTCTTCACCATTTGGATGAGCAAAAGCTGAATCTAAAAAGCGATCAGTTATTTGAGCTTTATTTTTAGCTAAGACAACATCTAAAATATCGTTAGCATTAGTGAAAATAGCTTTATAAAGTTTAATTTGCTCTTCTAATTCACTTGACGTTGCTGGATTAAAAGGTTTAACAAGTATGCTAGTAGCTTTATTTAATTCATAAATTTTAGCAAAGACAATTTGAGTATCTTTTGGATTTTGTTTTAATTTAGCACCGTACTTATCAGCAATTTCCATCAATTTAGTTAAGTCATTTTTTAAAATTGATCTATAGCTTTCATCAGCGGCATTTTTTACACCTTCTAAATAAGTGCTTTCAATATTTTTAACTAAATAAGAATTTGAAATACTTTTTTGTAAATCGCTAAGTTGAGTTTTAATTTCTTCATCAGTTAGCGAATCATTTGCTATAACTATCATTCTTTCTTTTAAAGCTACTAATTGTTCGTGAGCAGATTTTCTAGCTTTAATTTCGCTAACAATTTTGTTATATAAAGCATAAGTTAAATTAAGCTTTTTATTAATAGCTTTGCTACTATTTAAAATTTCATTTAATTTATTAACAAACTGCTTATTTTCAGCTTCAGTTACATATTTATTTTGTAATCCATTTGCAATTTCACGTTTAAAGTCAGCAACAAGTGTATTAATATTTTCTGCTAAGTAGTAATTATTAAATAAGTTACCTTTTGCTACTATTAATCCATCTTTAGTATCTTTTGAGCTTGCTGAAAGTAATTCTTGCCCTAATTGAGTTTTAATATTTTCTAGTTCTGGTTCAAATTTATCTAAATAAGGATTTAATGCAGAAATAGAAGCTAAAATTTCACTTTTGCTTTTGCTTGCATCGTTAATTTGCTCATAAAAAGTTTGAGAACTAGTTACTAAATTACGTAATTCTTGTTCGTTATTAATTAATTCTAAATCTTGATTAGTTTTATCTAAAAAACTTTGTGCTGCTTGTTTAATTTGAGCGTTAGCAACTTCACTATTTGCAAAAGCTTTTATTTTTTCTAAATTCTTTTCTAAATCTTGATAAATAGCTACAAGTTTTTTAACTTCACTAAGTAAATTATTTTTGAGTTGATTTGCTGTTTTTGCAGCAATATCTAAATCATTAAATCTAAATGGTTGACTAATAAGGCTGTTTTTTAGACTATCTACCGCATTTTTAAGAGGTTTTTTAATACCACCTAAATTAATACTCTTTTCAAATTCATGTAATTTTTCATATTCTGCTAAGTAAGATTTTAAAATTTCATTTTGTTCAACTAATTTTTCATTTAATTTTTGATTAAAATTCATTAATTCTGATTTTTTAGATTCAGAATCTAAATTAGATAATTTTTGTGCAAATGTTTTAAGTTCTAAATTTGGAATTTGATGAAATTGGTTATTCAAGTCTTGTTCTCTAATACGTGCAACTTGGTTAAGAATGTAAGAAGTTCAAAATTGTTCTTCTGCTTCTTTTGATGAAAAACTAAATTCACTTAAATTGTTTAGTACATGCTCTGCAAGTGAGTTTTCGTATTCTTCAATTTGATGCATCTTGTCAGTTAGTGTATTATCACTATTTCAAGCTTTTTGTGCTTGGACAAATTTATCATTAAATGATTCATCTAATTTTAAAATTGAAGAGTTGTCACTAGCAAATTTTTGACTTTCTAACATGTGTGTGTAAACAGAAAATGTTTTATTTAAGTTTTCATCATTGTGTGAAGCAATTATAGTTGCTCCTAAACCAATAGCAGAAGCACCTAAAATTCCATTAGTTGTTAATAAAGTAGTTTTAAGTTTTGTTTTTGATTTCATAAATTCTCCTTTTAGTGTAATTTCATAAAAATATCTAATTTTTCTAATGCATTAATGAATTCATCATGTCCAATACCATCACGGTAGTGTTTTCCTTGATCAGTAGTGTCTAGTTGAACGTATCGATCGGCACCTCAAAGCTTTAAAGTACTTGTAGTATCACTAAATGTATCTTTAACAAATTCACGATATTTGATTTTGCTTGCTACATATTTAGCAAATTTGTCAGCATCATTTGTACTTTGATTTGTCTTGCCTTCTTCTTTTGGTTTAAAAATATATAAATTACGTAACATTTCTTCGTTACTAATTACTATGTTTTGTGGAGCGTTATCAGAAGAGTTAGTTGCAAAGCGGTTTAATCATTTTCAGTTAATTACCATTGCAGCGTAATTTCCACTATCGTCTTGCACTGGAATTACAATAACAACTGGTAAAAATAACAGCATTTTGTTTGTATCGTTTACTCTTTTTGGATCGCTGTTATTTGCGTAAATATAACCATAATTAGTTTTGTAATCAGTCTTAGCTGGTTCTGTAAAAATTTGAGTATTTATGTATTTGTCACTTGATTGATAATCAATTCCTGATTGAGATGCAAGGTTAGGAATTAAAGTTTTTCAGTAAATTTTATCACCTACTTGTTTGTAACCTTTGTAACCTGCTTCTTTAAATTTAAGCTTAATTCTAAAGTTTTTAGTACTTGTAGATGTAGAGCTAGCATCACTTTTAGCTTCTTCATTAATATTTTCTGTAAAGTAGTTAACTGCTTGTGATTGTAAGTAACCAGAGCTGTATTTGATAAAAGCACTCATAAAGTTAATTGGTGCAGTTATGCTGTTTCATCCAGCTCAAGCATCTTTGAAAAATGGTTTAACACGTGAGTTATCAGCATTTGGCGCTGGATTTCAAAGGTTTTCATGCTTAAACATATCTTTAGTTAAAAGTAAATCGTCAAAAGTCTTAAATGTAATTGCAACTGAATCAAATTTAATAGCAAAGTTTTCTAGGTCACTAAAAGCACTATTATTAGCTGCTACTGAAGTTGGTTTTTCATAGCGAATTAATAAGCTCACAAATCCTTTTTTAATTGTTGCATCTGATTGCAGTTGGGTTTTAACATATTGTGAGCTTGGCTCGTTTGCTGATTTAATTGCATAAACTTTAACGTTATCTAAGTTAAAGATGTTTGCATTAGTCCCTTTGAGAATATTAAATTCGTTAAATAAATCTAAAACATTTGTTTTATCGTTTATTAATTTAGCTTTATAGTTTGTTCCGTCAAAATTAATTTCTGTTTCGTTTATTTGGTTTCCATTTAGTAAATCTTGGAATTGCTCAGCACTAGTTGTATCTAAAGGTTTAATATTTGAATAAACAAATTTATCACCTTGCGCTTTATTTAGGTAATCAAAAAATGTATTTGAATTTGATGGATAAGTAAATCATTTTCCTAAACCACTAGCGCGGTCGTATCCTTTAGTTAAAGCTAAGTATTCATCGATAGTACTACTTGTTTCTTTATTTAATTGAGATACTTCGGTTGCTAAAGCTGTAGCTGGAAGTGAAGTTTTTTCATATTCAAACTTAGCTTTTTCAAAGTTTGCTAAATTACTTGTTTCTTGTTTTGCAACAAGTTTAATAAATTCATCATAATTTGCCCTACCGATGTAACCATCAGCACCATCAATGTATTTCTTAAGCACATCAACTAAGCTAACTTTATCTTGATCTGATGTACCGTAAATTAATTCATTTAATTTTTGTTTTGAGTTAGAAATATTATTTAAGTAATTTTTGTATTTTTCAAAGTAAGCTGTACGTTTGCTTGTTACATCAGTATTATCTTCTGTAGCTGTTTCAAATTTTAAGTTAGCTTCACTATCATCATGTTGGATGTTTGCTGCATCTAAACTTTCTAGTTGGCTAGAAGCGTTATTAAATGCAGTGATTTTAGAATTTAAAGCATCAAATTGTTTAATAGTTTTTAATGCTGCAGTAATGTTTTCACTCTCATTATCAGTAAATTGGTTTTTCATTCTGATAAGTTGATTTTTATCAGCAATAAGTTTTGGAGCTGAGACATTAATGATTTTTGCATATAAATCTTTAAGAGTTGTGGCAGCTTTATTTAAACTTTCAATGATAGTTTTAGCATTTTGTTTGAATTTTTCATCAAAATCAGTTTTATCGGTTTGCTCGGCATTAATGTAATCTTCTGGATAATTTTTCTCAGCGGTTTGTTTGGTTACTTCAACGTATTTTGCTAGTAAATCAGCTGAAATTCCAGCATTTTTTTGTAAAAATTCTTTGCTTAATCCGTTTGCATCTTTGGTTAGAAGTTCGTAGTAAGGTTTAAATTTGTTTTTAAATGAAAGGTAACGGTTTTTTTCTCATGTTCAAATTTTTGCATATTGTTCTTTGTATTTTTCGTCAGCAGCATTAATTTTGTCATGAATTGCAGCGATATCATTTTCGTTTTGAATTTGTGTTTGCAGTGGTTGAATTGCAACAGTTTTATAATCAGCTAAACGAGGTGATAAATCATTATTTGGATAATTTGATTGCATAAATTTATCTAATAATACGTCACGGATATAAACTTTTAAGACTTCATCGCTCTTAGTTTTAAGAATTTGATCAATAATTCCGTCACTACCATTTTCAATTTGACTAATTAACTGATTTTTAAGGTTTTCATCATGTGCTAAGTTATGAAGTGCATTATTAGCTTCAGTAACTTTTGCTTCTAACTTAGTATATAAAGCTTGCATTTCGCTAGTTTCATAACTTGAATTAGATGCACTTTTTTCTTTATATTTATTTAAGTATTTTTCAGCTAAATGTACTTTCTTTCTTAAATTAATTGATTTTTCCATTGCGACTTTAAATGATTGTGATGAACCACCTTCAAGGAAAGTGTCAATGTAGTATAGATATTGTGTGTTTCCTTCTTTGTTTGGATTTTGTTTTAAATCAGCAAATGGAAAATCTAAAATTGCTTTTAATGGTTTTTTATCTTCTTCTGTTAAATAATCTTCATCACCACTTTGTGTTTTAAAATCAGCTAATTTTTTAGCAGCTTCTGCAATTTTAAATGCTAAATTAAATCTATTAACATAAGCGTTTAAATCCGAGATGGCTTTATCTAACTTAATGACATTTTTCTCTTTGTAGTAGTAATCTTTATCTGTTGCTATTTCGTTAGTTAATTTTTCTATAGAATTTGTAATATATTCATTAGTTTTAAGTTCTTCGCTAACTGAATCTAGTTTTTCTTGTCCTAGAGCGATTAAATCGGCAATTTCTTTATATTTAGCAAATAACTTACTAAATAGTGATACTTCATTTAATTTTTCACCAATTTTTTCTTCATTTTCAGCTTCTTTAATAAATAATGAAACTTCGTTATAGTAATCATTATTATCTGCTCATAACTTACTATATTTTGGTAAAACATCTGTTTGACCACCGGTAAGCTTATCTTTTTGAACAAATTTAATTCCTTTATCAGCAACACTTTCGTCATCATTGTTAATTCCTAACAACTCTTTTTTACGTGCTTGGTAAAAACTAAATGCATTTGCAAAATTAAACTCTAAAGCATTAATTAGTGAATTTTGCATTGAATCAACATTAACATCATTACTTGGAACTGATGCGATAATTAAATCAGCTAAAATTTTGGCATCTTTATCAAAACCATAAGTTGCTTTCTGTTCTGGTTTATAAACTACATCAACAAATGAATGATCATCATTAACAGTTTTTTGTAATGCAATTTTTGCGTTTTGGTGCTCAATTAAATCTTTAGTTTTCTTTAATAATGATTGAATTGACATAACTTTTGTACGTTCAGTCATATTTTCAGTTAATTGTTGTTGTAAGAAATCCATAAATGCTACAAATTTCTTTTTAGCTTCTACATTACCATTAGGAGTATTCCCTAGTGGATATTCTAGTGCATCAACTTGTTTTTTAACTTCATCATGTAAATTTTGCGTTTCAATTAATAATTGATATTGTTCAACTAATTTGTTGAGTTCTGATTCTTTTTTAATTAAGTTTGCTTCATCTAATTTTAAGTAATTATCCTTAGCGTTTTTAGCTTTCTCTGCAAGTAAATCTAAAATTACTTTATTAGATTCAGGAGCATCTGTTTTAGCTTTTTCAACTGTAACTAAGTCTTCAACTTTTTTAACAGCTTGTGCAAGATCTACTAAAGCGTTTTCCTTATCCATTAAATCACTAAGTTTTTGATCGATTGCTAAAATTTCGCTTTTATCTTGAACATCAGCAATATTTTGCAATAAAGCAGATATAAAAGTATCAATTTCGGTTTGCAACTGTGGATCATCACTTTGCATTTCTGTTAGCTTTGCATCTATTTTTGTTTTGTAAGCATCAATTTTGCTTTTTTCATTATCTTTTGCTTCTTGAAGTGTGATATTTTCAATATAAGTTTTAAATAATTCTTGACGTTTTTCACGAATCTCAGCAGAAACAACCGCTTGGTATCCTTCATTATCTAAACTGTCAAAACTTGCTTTTAAAAGTGCATTTTCTAGGTTTTGGGCAAAAATTTTATTTTGCTCTGTTTTTTGTTGTTTATTAAGATAATCTACAACTTCTTTTTCTTGACTTAATAGTGTATCAAGTGCCGTTAGACGATTAGTAAAATCTTTTACATCACTAATTTGAGTCGGATTAGTAATTGACATTATTTTAGAATCGTAGGCATCAATTAATTTTTTATTATTTGCTTTTAGCTTACTGTTAATTTGATCTACAGTTGCTTGATCTTTGAAAAGTTCAGCTGCATTAACATTTGGAATTTCGTTAAGTTTAGCAACTGATTCTACTGATTTTTTAAAATATAAATCCTTGTATCATGCAAGAGAAATTAAAGGTTTTAAATCTAAAATATCGCTTGTTTTTGTAGGATATTTTTGTGTAGCATCATCAAACTTATTTTTAATATCATCAAAAGTAGCAAACACTTCATCGCTATATTTGGTTACATTAACGTTTTGATCTTCTTTTTGTAATTGGAATTGAGTACGTAAATTTTCAATAGAATCTACTGCGCTTTTGTATTCTCTTAAAATACGGTTTTTTGTTTTTTCTTTTTCAGCGCGGTAGCTATCAATTTTTCTATCAAGAGAAGAAAGTTCTAAAAATGAAGTATAACGATCAGCGATTAAATCAGCGAATTTTTCTACATTTTTGTTAAAATCAACAACTTCATCATCTAAAATAGCACGTTTTAAATCTTCATCACTATATAAAAGTTTAAGTTCTTTTAATCTTTGGTTAGCTGCTATTCTACCTTCAGTTTTATTCATTTCTCTACGAATATCTTTAATTTTTAAATCAATATTACTGCGATCATCACCAACAGTAATTTGACTATCAGCTATTACTATTTTTAAATTATTATAAGCTTGTGGATTTTCATTTTCATCGATAGTATCTAGTTTAATTAAAGCTTCTTTAATTTGCATTGCAAGGTAAATTTGCTTTTTAACTTCGGTTTCTAAATCGTCAATTTCTTCTAAATTAACAGCAGTTTTTCCCTCAGTTTCAAATTTTTTGATAATATCATTTACAGCTTTAGTTAATTTATCTACATTTTGATTACTTGTTACATATGGTTCTTTTTCTGTGTTATTACCTGTGTATTTTTCAAGTCCAATTTCATGTCCAGCTTTTTTTAGTGCTGCGATGCTAATTGCATATTTTAAGTTTTCAGATTCCTCTTTAACCTTTGCTAAATAAGCTTGATATTCTTCTCCAGTATTAATATGCTTAGAATTGATTGTGTCCAAGTAAGTATTTACTTCTTGATTCAGAGTATCAGCTTTACTGATTTCTGCATTTGGAAGGAATTCACCTAATTCTTGTTTTTTAGCAATTTCAACACTAAGAGCAAGATTTTTATTAGCAATTTCTAGTTCACGAGAAATTTCTACAATCTCAGTAATTGCTCTAATTTTATTTCTCGCTTCTTCTCTTGTTGCTTCATCAAGAGCAGTATTACCAACAATTTCTTTAAGTTCATTAAGTTTGTCAATTAATTTTTGCTGAGTAGGTGTATTTTTTCCTTTTTCCATATCAGGAGCAAAAGTATTATTAACTTTTTGGATTGCTCTATCATAATCTGAATTTGCTTGATAGTGAGCTTGTTTTTCTTTAAAATCTTGAATTGCTTGTTTTAATTCTTCATTAAGTTCACTAGGGTTAGCATTTAATGGATCATTAATTGCTTGGTGAACTTTAGCTTGTAAATCTTTAATTTTTTGAATTTCATTTTCTAAAGCAGCTTCTTCTTGCTTATCACCTTTTGTTGAATCAAGAGCAAGTTGTGATTCTTTTAAGGTTTCTTCTAATTCTTTAAAGTCCGGAGCTTTATCAGAAATTGCTTCCATTTTAGCGTTAATTTCAGCAAGTTTTTCAGCTTTTTCTTCAGGTGTTAAAATTTCATCTAATGCAATTAACTGAGCTTCTTTTTGTAAGTTATGTAAATCATCTAATAATTCGTTAGCAAATTTATCATTTGGATTTGCATCATAATTAAATGCTTGTTTAACTTTATCGTCACTAGCATGTTTAACTTTGTTAGTTTCAGCCATTGTGCCATCAACTTCAACGTTTTCACTAGCAATACGATACTGCTTAATTAAGTTTTGTAATTGTGTTCTAGTTGCTGTTGAATTCTCAGGTGTTAAAAAAGCGGCTTTTTCATTTAAATCTGTAAGTAAATTTCTAGTGCTTTCTGTTAGTTTTGAATTATTTTCTAAATTCTCATTAGCAAAATCCACGTAGTTTTTAAGTTCTTCTTTATTAATATCTCTAAGTGAATTTGCTAAATGTTGAAAATTATTGTATAAATCTTTTAATTCAATTGCTGTATTAATTTGACTTTCAATTTTCCGAGCATTATCAGTTAATAATGGTTTATCTACTTTGTAACCATTTTGAATACTATCATCTGTTTGCTCTAATAACTCTTTAAATGATTCCTTGTACATCTTAGTTATTAAAGCATTATCTTCTAACTCATTTAAAACTTTTACAGCATAAGTTAAATACTCTTTGGGTGTATTAATTCCTTCGTGAATTTGATTTACTTTTCTTTTAATTTGGGTAGCAAAATCACTGGTAATTAATCTTTCGTTTGTTAAATCATTAATTCTTTTATTAATTTGTTTTTCCGTTTCATTAAAG
Source organism: Mycoplasma buteonis (assembly GCF_000733865.1). Lineage (GTDB taxonomy): Bacteria > Bacillota_I > Bacilli_A > Mycoplasmatales > Metamycoplasmataceae > Mycoplasmopsis > Mycoplasmopsis buteonis. The sequence goes on along the minus strand of NZ_JPOK01000004.1, from coordinate 25,919 downwards.
CTTTCTAAATAAGTAGGAAGATCATTAAGTGTAAATAATAATTTATTTAGTTCATTTTTTGGAGTTTCATCTACCTTGATTTCATCTAAAAAATGAATAGCAAAAGTATTTGTGATAAATTTACTTTTTAATGTTTGGATTTTTTCTTCAATTTTATCCTTTAGTGATTCGGTAGTTTGTGTTTGTAAATCTTCAAAGTTATTAATTAAGTTTTGCAATAAATCATTTAAATGTTTTAGCTCTGTTTTTTTATCGTATGAATATTTTAAGTTACTTGATTGTGCTTGTTTTACATATTGATCAGCTAGTTGTAGTGCATAATTCTTTTTGTCTTGTTCACCTTCAAGAGCTTGAATTTCACTTTTAACATTTAAAGCTAAGGTGTTAAAGCTAATTTTAGCGCTGTTTAGTTCTGCTTGAGCTTTACTAATTTGATTAATTTCTCTGTCTAAATTATTTTTAATTACTTCAAGTGTATCGTGTGAGTAGCTATCTTGGTTCAAAATATTTAAAGCGTTAGCAACTACGTCAAGCACTTTTGATTTTTGAGCAATATTATTAAATGATGATTTTCCTTTAACAATATCTTCGTGTAAATTTCAAATTTGTGATTCTAAGTCAATTGTTAATTTATTTTGCAATTCAAGTAAAGGAGCAAGTTTATTAAATAATGCTTCCTTATCACTTTTTGAATTCACTGATAAACCTTTTTTAAGTTTTTTAACTTCTTTTTGTAAATCACTTTCCTTGATTAAACCTAAATAATTATTAACATTTAAATTTAAATCATTTGGTGATGAAATTAAAACTTTAGTTTTTAAAAGTTCTTCTTTTAATATGTTTCTTTGTTGCAACATTTCATAAACACTTGAATCTTTATTAGCTAAAAGTTGGTTTGAATAAACTACAAGATTATTTAACTGTTCTTTATATTGTTCTTCTAAATCACTATTTTTTGCTAAAAAGTCTTCTACTTCATTTTTCTGGTTTTTTAATTGTTCAAAAACGTAATTATCTTCAACTTTCGCAGTCACTTTATGATTTAATGCAACTAGTCACCCAAAAGCTCCTAGTGTTGTAGCACCTGCAATAAAAGTTGCATAACCCATTGTTTTATTTAAAATGTTTTTTTGATTCTTTTTCATAACACTCCTTATTATTTATTTAATAAATCATTAAATTCTTCTTCACTTAAGATTTTAATTCCTAAATTTTGTGCTTTGGTTAATTTACTTCCTGCCTCTTTACCTGCTAGTAAGTATGTGGTATTTTTAGAGACACTTGAAGCTATTTTACCATCATTTTTCACAATTAAGTCTTTAAAGTAGTCACGACTTTGACTTAAAGTTCCGGTAATTACAAAAATTTTGTTAGATAACTTATCACTATTTTGTGTTGTTTTTTCATAAGTTAAAATTCTATCAAGCTTTTGCAATAAATCAATATTTTTTGGTTCACTAACAAATTCTTTAAGTGAGAAAATGATTTTTTCACCAATAGTATTAATAAATTCTAGTTCATTTAAATTCATTTTACTTAAATCACTTAGACAAGTTAATTTTTGACAAATAAGCTGAGCAACCTGGAGTCCAATGTGCTTAATTCCAATAGCATATAAAACTTTGTATAGTTCTATTTTTTTAGCTTCTTCGATATTATTTAATATGTTTTGAGTTTTTTTCTCTTTAAAACTTCTCAGTTTTAAAATTTCTGATTCATATTTTTTTAATTCAAAAATAGAAACAAAATCACTAATGTATCCATTACTATAAAAAAGTCTTAAAATATTTTCACCAAGTGTTTTAATATTAAAAGCTTGACGAGAAACAAAATGAATTAATGAACGAATTTGTTTTTCAACACATAATTCATTTACACAAAATTGATCAACATTTTCATCAATTTTAACTAGATTTGATTGACAAGAAGGACATAAATCAACTTTTTCAAAAACACCAACTGAATTTTTATTAACTAGTGCAATTATTTTAGGAATAATTTCACCACTTTTAATTATTTTAATATCATCACCAATATTTAAGTTAAGCATTTGAATATATTCATAGTTATGTAAAGTTGCTTTTGAAACGGTTGTTTGATTTAAAGTTACTGGTGCAATTTCTGCTACATAAGTAATTTTTCCGGTACGTCCTACTGTTGCTTCAATTTTTGTAATTGTACTGATTGCTTCTTCTGTTTCATACTTAAAAGCTATTGCGTATTTAGGGAATTTAGCAGTTTTACCTAGTTTGTCTCATAAAGTTATATCGTTAACTTTAATTACAAGTCCATCACAATCAAAAACAAAATCATTTTTTAGCTCGATAAAATCACTTACCTTGGTTAAAATATTTTCAACTTCATCTTCTAATGCAAAATATGGATGCACTAAAAAACCTCATTTTAAAAGTGTTTCATACACCTCTTTTTGACTATAAATATGATGTTCTTCAGGTGAAACTATATCGTACATTAAAGCGTCTAGCTGACGATAGGCAACAATTTGCGGATCTAATTGTCTTAGCGTACCGCTTGCTGCATTTCTAGGATTGGCAAATAATTTTTGTTCATTTTGACTTAGCTCCGCATTTAATTTATCAAAATTAGCTTTTGATAAATAAACTTCACCACGAATTTCAATTCTTTTTAAATAATTAATTCGTTTAGGTATTGAACGGATTTGATAAACGTTTTCAGTTACATCCTCACCAATTTTTCCATCACCACGAGTAACAGCTTTAACTAGTTGACCTTCTTGGTAATGTAAAGCGATTGATAAACCATCAATTTTTGGTTCGAGAGTATAAGATAAGTTTTTCTTTTGTTCTTTAAAATTAGTTTCTAAAAATTTTTCTACTTCAGCTAATGAGTAAGCTTTCGCTAGTGAAAGCATTGGTTTAGTATGAGTGTATTTAGTAAATTTTTTATCACTCATTCCGCCGATTTTTAATGTTGGAGTATCTGAGAGTATCAAGTGTGGATATTGATTTTCTAAACTTTCTAATTCTCTAAGAGTAATGTCATACTCTTGATCGCTAACGGTTGGATTATCTTGGTTGTAATATTCATCGTTTCACCTATTTATTTTGGCAATAAGTTCTTTCATTTTTTTTGTAATTTTTGTGTCTTCTGTAATCATAATGTAATAATTATAAAACATTAATTTTTCAGAAAGTCCTTAATTTATTTCTGGTTATTTTTATATTTATTAAATTGAAAAATTTATAATTAATTAGCAAAATATTAATCTTAAGGAGGAATATGCAACCATTTGTTAAGTGAGTCGGAGGTAAAAGGCAATTGCTTCATGAAATAGAAAAAAGACTTCCTGAAAAATACAATAATTATTTTGAACCTTTTGTAGGTGGTGGAGCATTATTGTTTCACTTAGAACCTGAAAATGCTTTTATTAATGATATTAATCCTATTTTGATACATACTTACAAAATAATTCAAAAAGATCCTACAGAATTAATTAAAAATTTATATCAACTAGAAAATCAAACTTGAACAAAGGAAATGTATTTAAAAGAAAGAGAAAAATTTAATCACAAAATAATTAATAATATTTTTGATGTTGAACTTTCTTCTCTTTTTATTTTTATTAATAAAAAATGTTTTAATGGTTTATTTAGAGTGAATTCAAAAGGTTTATTTAATGTACCATTCAATTACAATACAAATGGCAAAATTTTTGATGAAGATAATTTATGAAGAATTCATCATTTTCTAAAAAGGGTTAAAATTACTAATTTCGATTTTGAAGAAGCTCTTAAAGAGGTGCAGAAAGGTGATTTTATCTTTTTAGATAGTCCATATGTACCATTAAATAGTTCATCATTTGAAGAATATACAAAAGATGGTTTTTCTCTTTCAGAACATCTACGATTAGCTAAATTATTTAAAGAATTAGACAAAAAAGGTTGCTATGTTATGATGACAAATCATAATACTGATTTTATTTATGAAAATTATTCAAAATATCATATTGACGTACTTAAAGTTAAAAGAATGATAAACAGTAAAGCTGATAAAAGATATGGTGAAGAGGTTATTATTACAAACTATGAATTTAAAAAATAAAAAAATAGATATTTTTTCTAAAAATCTTTTAATTTCTAATCGACAATATGATTTTTTTGTAAATTGAGATAATATTGAAAATTTAAATAATTTTAAAGTTGAAATTAGTGCATTAAATTCGCTTATAGGTTCAAATAATATAGAAAAAGATTTCACTAATTTACTACTCAAGTTACCTTCTGTTATAACTGTATTTCCATTAATTTTAGCTTTAAGTAAAAGTGAAAGAAATAATTTAATTTCAAAGCATCAAACTTTAGAAATTGTTAATTTTGAAAATTTTGAAATTAAAGAATATTCTTTCTATTTCAAAGATGTTTTAACAGATAAGGAAATAAAAAATTATTATGAATTTTTTAGTAAAAGTGGATTATCTAATCTTTTTCAATCTCTTTTAAAACAAAATTTATGAGATTATTTGACTGGTATTTTAGTAGGTTTAGATACTAATGGTAGAAAAAACAGAAGTGGGAAAATATTTGAAGAAATTTGCAAATCTGAAATACAAAAAGCAGCACAAAAATTTAATCTAAGATTTTTGGAACAAAAAAGCTTTTCTTTTTTAAACAACTTTAATATTTCTGTAACACAATCAATTTCCAATAGAAAAGCTGATTTTATTTTGTTTAATAATAATCTTATTTTAAACATTGAAGTAAATTATTTTGCAAGTCAAGGATCAAAACCAGAAGAAATAATTGAAAGTTATATCAAACGTAAAGAAGAGTTGGAAGCTAATGGTATTGAATTTATATTAATTACAGATGGTAAATGTTGAGAAAATAACCAAAAACATCAATTACTAAGAGCTTTTGATAATTTAAAAATACTGAATTTTTGAATGCTTCAAAACGGTTATTTAGAAGCAGAATTAAAAAATTTATTTTTAAAACTTAACAAATAATTATTCTTAAAAACAATATAATTTAAAAGAATTATGTACAAAAATTTAGCCAACGAATTAAGACCTAAAACAATTGATGATTTAGTAGGTCAAGGACATATTAAACAACTACTAAAAAAAGTAATTGAAAATAAAATTTTAACTAGTTTTATTTTTTTGGTGAAAGTGGAATTGGGAAAACATCTGCAGCAATGGCCTTAGCAAAAGATTTAAACCTAAGTTATGGTTATTTCAATGCTAGCGTTGATTCTAAAGCTGACTTATTAAAAGTACTTGAGACCAAAGAAGTTGTAATAGTCGATGAAATTCACCGTTTAAACAAAGATAAACAAGACATTTTACTGTCTTATCTAGAATTTGACAAGATTATTGTTTATGCTACTACAACTGAAAATCCTTATTTTAAAGTTAATCCAGCTTTAAGAAGCAGAATGCAAATTTTACAGTTTTACAAGTTAACTGAAAATGAAATTGTTAAAGGTTTGCGTAATATATTGGTTAAAAATTATCCAAAAATAAATATTAGTGATGAAAGGTTGCTAGATTTAGCAAGATTTTCTGCTGGTGACTTTCGTTTATCAATTAACAATTTACAAATGTTATCATTTTTAGAAAATGATAACGAGGAAGTTACTCAGCAAGATTTAAAAACTATTATTCCAAATATAAATTTTTATAGCGATAAAGATGCAAGTGCTCATTATAATAATTTGTCGGCATTTCACAAATCTTTACGTGGAAGTGATGTAGATGCGTCACTTTATTATGGTTTTTTAATTTTACGAACAGGCGATGTGGACTCGCTTTTTAGAAGGATGCTCTGTGTTGCTTATGAAGATGTTGGGCTAGCATCTGCCAACGTTGCTTTAAGAGTTTTAAATGCAATTGAGAGCTTTGAGCGATTAGGTTTACCAGAAGGAAAACTGGCGATTTCGAACGCAATTATTGATTTGGCATTAGCACCAAAATCAAATTCAGCTTATGAAGCAATGCAACAAGTGGAAGCTGTTCTTGATAACGGACAAATATACGAAATTCCAAAACACTTAAAAGATGCTCACTATAAATCAGCAACAAAGTTAGGTGATGGAATTGGTTATAAGTATCCACATGACAACAAACAAACTCATTATATTGAGCAACAATATTTACCTAAAAAATTACTAAATACTAAATTTTATGTACCTGCAAATAACAATTTTGAAAAAGGGTATGAAGAATATTGAAATAAAATCAAAGGAAAGGGAAAATAATGCAATTTAAATTAGAAGATATTAATACATTAGAAGACTTAAAGCAAGCAAAAGCAAAAGTTTTTGCTGCCGAAGGTGAAATAGCAACCTTACAAAAGGAATTGAAAAGTGCACCTGTAGAACTTAAAAGAGAATTAGGACAAAAAATTACTAAATTAAAAAGTGAATATGAACAATTTTTCAAAGAAGCTGAACTAAGAGTTGAAAATTTAAAAATTCAAGCAAAAGTTAACGGTGAATTTATTGATGTGACAATTCCGAGTCAAAAAACTGGTTCTTTACATCCAATTACATTAGTAGAAGAACGTTTAAAAGACTGATTTTTTGCTAATGGATATTATCAAAAAGAAGAAGGTGAAATCGTTTCAGATTTATATAACTTTGACCGCCTTAATATTCCAAGCGATCACCCTGCAAGAGCTATGCACGATTCGCTGTATTTTGATGCTAAAACTCTTTTAAGAACTCACAACACAGGAATTACAGCGAAAGTTTTAGAAGAAAATCAAAATAAACAAATTTCAACTTTTGCAATCGGTAAAGTGTATCGTAATGATGAAGATGATGCTACACACTCACACCAATTTACACAAGTGGATTTTGTATCAATTGGAAAAGTAAGCTTTTCAAATTTAATTTGAACATTAAAAAGTTTACTCTCATATGTTTTAGAGCAAGAAGTTGAAGTTCGTTTACGTCCTAGTTATTTCCCATTTACTGAGCCAAGTGTTGAAGTGGATGTTTATTACAATAACCGCTGAATTGAAATTTTAGGTGCTGGGATGTTACACCCTAACGTTTTAAAAGCTGCTGGTTATTCAAATGAATTAAATGGTTTTGCGGCTGGTCTTGGAATTGAAAGAATTACAATGATTAAATATGGTTTTAGTGATATTCGTGATTTATATCGTAATGATTTAAGAATTTTGGAGCAATTTACAAATGAAAGATAGTTTTTTAAAAGTATTACAAAAAGAAGGTAATAAACCATATTTTAATGATTTACTAAAAGCCTTAAAGCTTATTGAGTTATCTAAAATTAATATTTATCCATTTCAAATGGATTTATTTAAACCACTAGAATTTTTTCAAGCTAGCGAAACAAAAGTTGTAATTTTAGGTCAAGATCCATATCACAAAGAAGGAGTTGCAGATGGACTAGCTTTTAGTACCAAAAGCACTGTTACTCCACCTAGTTTACGTAACATGTTTAAAGAGTTATTGAAAGATTATCCAAAAACAAAAATTGAAACTAATGATTTAACAGCATGAGCTAAGCAAAATGTTCTTTTAATGAACGTAGTTTGAACTGTTAGTGAAAATAAACCTAACTCTCATAAAAATTTTGGTTGACAAAACTTTTCTCTTGCAATTTTAGAAGAGGTTTTAAAAGCTAACCCAAATGTTATTTTTGTTATCTTAGGAAAAGAAGCACAGAAGTTTACTGAAAAATTAGCTATTAATCCTGAAAATAAAATTGTACTATCCCACCCAAGTCCATACAGTTATAAATTAGGATTTGAAAACGGAAAAATGTTTAAGTTAATCAATAAGAAACTTAAAAAACAAGGACTGTCAGAAATTAAATGAGATTTAGTAAAGGAGAATAAATAATGATTTTATCTTTAAACAAATTAAATGAATTTTTACCAAAGCACAAACTCTCAGCACACGAAGTAGAGCATGCTTTAAATGAAATCGGTTTAGAAGTTGAAGAAATTAAACCTTTTTCTGATGTTCAGGGATTGCTTTTTGCTAAGGTTTTATCTGTAGCAGCTAACCCTAATTCTGATCGTCTTGATGTTGTTCAAGTTCAAACAAAAAATGGAAACTTTCAAATTCAAACTAATAATCGAATTTTAAAAGCTGGAGACTTAACAATCATTTTCCCTGTTGGTTCATCAAAAGGTGATGTAGTTTTTGGTGAAGTAACTTTAAAAGGTGAAATTTCACAAGGAATGTTTGGAGCTTTAGAAGAAATTGGCTATGATTATGAGCTTATTACTGATAAAAATGAAATTTTAGTTCTTCCAGAAAATTTTGCAACTTTAGAAGAAGATCCGATTCAAAAGCTTGGACTTGATGATACTTTAATTGAAATTTCTGTCACAGCAAACCGTAATGATGCTAATTCATACTACTTTTTAGCTAAGGAGTTGGCAGCTTATTTTGATACAGAATTTAAATTTGATATTCCAGCAGTTGAAAACACTTTTAAAAGTGATTTAAAATTGAATTTAGGAATCGCAAAAGAATTGAGCTTTTTAGAAGTTCATGGTGAGCAAAATACTTCTTTATATGAAAAACTCTTTTTAGCTAAACATGGAATTTCAAGTAAATTTAGCTGAGCTGTTAACTTGACAAACTTAGCTTTATTAACTATTGGTTCACCTGCACATGTTTATGATCGAAACAAAATTTCTAATAACTTAGAAGCAATGTTATACACTGGTAAGGTAACTCTTCTTGGTGAAAAAGAAGTACAAATTGAAAATACACAAGTTATTAAAGATGATCAAAAAGTAATTTCTTTACCTTCTGTTATGGGATTAGAGAATACAAAAGCTGATTCAGAAACAACAAAATATGTTTTTGAAGTAGGAGTTTTTGATTCAAAACTAGTCCGTGCAGGTGCAAAAGAAATTAAATTAATGTCAAATGCAGCAAGTCAAGGAGCTAGAACTATTTCACCAGAAGTAGCTGCTTTAACAATGCGTTTTATTAAAGGTTACTGTCAAAATTTAGAAGTTTCAAACATTGTTAATGAAATTCAAGTGCCAAGTAAGTTAAAAATTAATTGAGAAGAAAATAAATTAAAAACTTATGCTAACAGCACTGATTTACATGTTTTTAACAATGCAAAAAATAAACTTACTAAACTAGGATTTGAATTTTTTGACAAGTATGTTTTAGTGCCTAATTATCGTTATGATGTAACTATTTTTGAGGATATTATTGAAGAAATCTTTAGATTTTATTCTTATAAACAATTTGAAGCAGTTCCTTATATTAATGTTCCTGTTTTAATTGCAAAAAGAAATGTTAATAAAGAACTTTTAGCTAAAAAAGGATATGCAGAAGCTCGCACTTTTACACTTGTTTCTGAAGAAAAAAATTTCTTAAATCCATTTAATTTTGCAAACAATCAAAAATTAATGACATATGTTTCTAAAGAACGTGAAGTAGTGCGTAATTCAATTGTCACATCATTAATGGAAGCGGTTGAATACAATCAAAAACGTAAGATACAACAAATTAATTTCTTTGAAAAAGGAATGGTTAATAATAACGTTTTAGTTTATGGTTTTGCTACAACAACAAAAAGCTTTTTTGATTTTAGACAAGATATTATTGACTTTTTAGGGATTGCAAATTTAACATTTGAACCTCTAAAAGATAATCAATACATTCATCCAAATGTTTCAGCAAAAATTATGCTTGGTGATAAAATGATCGGATGAATTGGGAAAGTGCATCCTAAATTTGACACTACAAATGCTTTTTATGCTGAAGTTTTAGAGTTTCACAGCTCTAAGCAAACTCAATTTAACGAAGTAGATTCAGCTCCACTAAAAAACTTAGATTTAACTTTTACATTACAAAATAAAGATTATATTGCCGAAAAAGTAAATGAAATTAAATCAATAGCAAATGTATATGATTTATTTGTTGTAGATGATTACAAACAAACAGATACTCATAACGTTACAATTAGAATTATTGCTAAAGAGCAAGAAATTCAAAAACTTATAGAAAAATTTAACCTTAACTAGGAGTTGTTATGTACAAAAAAATTGAATTAAAAGATAAAATCGTAGAAAATGCTATTAATAATGAGTTATTAAGGCAAGAAGAACACATTGAGCTTATTGCGAGTGAAAACTATGTTTCAGAAGATGTTTTAAAAGCTCAAGGAAGTGTGCTTACTAATAAGTACGGTGAAGGATATCCGAACAAAAGATACTACGGTGGATGCGAAAATGTTGATATTGTTGAACAAGCAGCAATTGATCGCTTAAAAGAACTTTTCAAAGTCAAGTTTGCTAATGTTCAACCTTATTCAGGTAGTGTAGCTAATGCAGCTGCTATTGCTAGTGTTGTTCCTAGTGGTGGGAAAATTATGGGACTATCACTTTCCTGTGGTGGACATTTAACACACGGATATAAAATTAGTTTTAGTGGTATGTTTTATGAATCAGTTTCATATGATTTAGGTGCTGATGGCTTTTTAGATTACGACGCTATTTTAGAATTAGCAATGAAAGAAAAACCACATTTAATTATTTGTGGTTATTCAGCTTACTCACGAACAATTGATTTTGCAAAGTTTAAAGAAATTGCTGATAAAGTAGGAGCAAAATTAATGGCTGACATAGCACATATTGCAGGTTTAATTGTTGCTGGAGTGCACCCATCACCTGTAGGTTATGCTGATATTATTACTTCAACGACTCATAAAACTTTACGTGGTGGTCGTGGTGGAATTATCATGACAAATGATGAAGAAATTGCTAAAAAAATTAATCGCTGAGTTTTCCCTGGATACCAAGGTGGTCCACTATTTCATGCTATAGCAGGTAAAGCAGTAGCCTTTTATGAAGCATTAACACCACAATTTAAAGAATACGGAAAGCAAATTGTTGCAAATTCAAAATTACTTTGTTCATACTTTAAAAACAGTGGTGCAAAAATCATTTCTAACGGTACTGACAATCATTTATTTATGATTGATGTTAATTCCACTTATCAAATTAATGGAAAACAAGCTGAAGAAATTTTAGGTTTAGTTAACATTACAGTTAATAAAAATTCAATTCCTTTTGATACACTTAGTCCTACTCTTGGAAGCGGTATTAGAATTGGTACAGCCGCAATGACAAGTAGAGGATTTGATAAATGAGAAGAGCTTTACCAAATTATTCATTATTTACTTAAAAACTATTATTTAATTAAAACTGATGATGGTTATAATCAAGAAATTATAAATGAATATCAAGCTAAAGTTTTAGATTTAACAAAACAATTCCCAATCAAAAAATCATATCTTTAATTAAGCTAGTTTTTTACTAGCTTTTTTGTTTTTTAGCTCCTTATTTTATTAATAATGCGTATTTTTTTATTTAAAAAAATTTTATTCATTAAAAAATACGCATTAATTACTTTTAAATCTATACAGTAGCTTTAAACGTCATTAGATTTAGATATTAAAACATTAAAAAAATTAAAAAAAATTTACTTAAAAAACATTTTTCCTTATAATTAAACTTATATGAAAAGGAAAGCGGTTTTAATTCAAAAAATTAACGTGAAAAATATATTCGAGATATTTAATGTTGTTAAATATCCTGTTTTTGATTCTGCTTTCATCAATTACGTAATAAAAGATTCTGATATGGTCTCCCTGTAATTTTAATTTTTAAGTAATTACAGAAAGGAATTTTAATATGGCTATATCAAAAAAGAAAAAAAACAACTTGCCAATTATTGAATTAAAAGAAGTTGTTAAAGAATTCGATGATAAAACAGTTCTACATAGTGTTGATTTAAAAATTCAACGTGGTGAATTTGTTACGCTTTTAGGTCCATCAGGAAGTGGAAAAACTACAATTTTAAGACTTCTTGGAGGTTTTGAATGAGCAACACGTGGTGAAATTATGTTTAATGGTGTTGATATTAAAGATTTATCACCACACAAAAGAAACGTATCTACAATTTTTCAAGATTATGCTCTTTTCCCGCATTTAAACGTTGAAGGTAACATTGCTTACGGTTTAAAATTAAAAAGAATTCAAAAAGAAGAAATTAATGAAAAACATATTGCTTTATTAGAAAAGAAAAAAGCACTTTGAACTAAAAAAGCTGAACAAAAAATGGATGAATTAGACAAAATTCAAGAAAAATTTACAGCTGAGTTAGAGAAACTAAAGCCAGGTACATATCAATACCGTAAAAGACAAGATTGACTTGATGATTCAGATTTTAAGTATTCATACTGAGAAAACTATGTTCAACAAAAAGTAGAAGCTTTTGAAAATTACTACTTTAAACGTAAAATGACAAGTAAAGAAATGGATGAAAAAATTGCTAAAATCATTGAAATTGTTGGACTAACAGGAAATGAGAAAAAAGCCATTTCACAACTTAGTGGAGGTATGAAACAACGTGTTGCCCTTGCTCGTAGTTTAGTTATTGAACCTGAAATTTTATTACTTGATGAACCGCTAAGTGCTTTAGATGCTAAAATTAGAGAAAAAATGCAAGTATTGCTTAGAAGTATTCAACAAGAGCTTGGTCTTACATTCATTTTTGTTACACACGATCAAGATGAAGCATTAGAGCTTTCTGATCGCATTGCAGTTATGCGTGGTGGTGTAATTGAACAATATGACACACCAAAAAATATTTATGATTATCCAGTTAATATTTGAGTTGCAAAATTTATTGGTAATTCAAACATTTTCAATGCAAAAATTCTAAAAAATGGTAATGTTCGTTTACTTGGTAAAGAATTTAAAACTGTGCATGATTTTGAAGAATTTGATGGAGAAAATGATGTTGATGCTCTTATTAGACCAGAGGATATTGATATTTTAGTAGATCCTAAATCTGTTAAAGGAAAATTAAAAGGTTGAATTAAAGAAATTCAATATCGTGGTAGCTATTACTACATTACTGTAGAAACAGATGAAGAAGATATTATTTATGTCGAAACAGCTAAGAAATTTGATTTAAATGAAAAAGTTTATTTATCATGAACTATCGATTCAATTCACTTGATGAAAAAAGATACGAAATGAGATTACAACAATAATGCTTTCCAAAATTAGAAAGACTTTAAACTTAAATCAAAAATTAGCTTTAGCTCTTCCTTACATCATTATTTCAATATTTTTGATTATTTTACCTATTATTTTAATTATCGTTAGTGCTTTTAGTTCTACTGATTCTGAATTTAGTAGTTGACAATTAGTGACTAATTTAAACACTTGAAAAATTATTTGAAGAAGTGTTTATGTTGGTTTAATTTCAGCTATTTTATGTTTATTAATTGCTTTTCCATATGCATATATGATTTCAACAGCAAGAAGTAAAATTTTTCAAATTTATGCTTTATCTTTAATTATTTCACCAATGGCAATTTTTACTATTGCAAGAATTTACTCAATTAAAGGTTTATTTTTAGCTATTTTTGCTACTAATCCAAACGCATTAAATAGTGAATTATTTATTATTTTAGGATTAACATATTTAAATTTACCTTTAATGGTTATGCCACTTTATACTGTTTTTAAAGATATGCCTAAAAACATTGTTGAAGCTTCTAATGACTTAGGATACAACAATTTCCAAACCATTTTTAAAGTTATTTTACCTTATGGTACAAAAGCTATTTTAAGTGGACTTGCGATGATTTTTCTAGCTAGTGCAACTACTTTTGTTATTTCAGCTAAGTTATTACCTGATGGGTCACAATTCCAACTTATTGGAGATTTGATTAACTCAAAAATTAACCCAGGAAATAAATATGATTTACAATCAGGTAGTGCTCTTGTTATTGTGGTTTCGGCAATTTTTATCGGAATTTATTCACTCTTTTTACTTATACCGAAATTAATTTTCAAATTTAAGAAGGGAGCTCACTATGAATAAATTTGCTACTTTTTTAAAACAAAGTTACATTTATATTATTTTATTATTAGTTTATATTCCACTCTTTTTTGGTGTTATTTTCTCATTTAATGAAAAATCACCAAAAGGTGAATTTAACCCATACTTTACACATGGAACAATTGAAAATTGACAAACTTTATTACAAAATGGACGTGATTTAGCTTTAATTAATACTATTTTATTAGCAATTATTGTTAGTATTTTAGTGGTATTAATTAGTCTTGTGACAGTTTATTCTTTATATCGTCAAAAGAGTAAAATTGTAAAGCGTTTTATTCAAGGAAGTTCAAATATTCCGCTTATTAATCCAGATAACATTACTGCAATTGGTTTAGTTCTTGTTTTTAGTGTTTTTGTTGGTGTAATTTCAACAGAAAATGAAGGATTTATAAGATTAATTATCGGACATACTATTATGGCATTGCCATACGGAATTATGCTTATGCTTCCTCGAAGTGAAAAATTTAACAATAACCTTTTTGAAGCTTCACAAGATTTGGGATATTCAAGAATCCGCTCATGATTCAAAACTTATTTAGTGTATATGATTCCGAGCATTATTATGGTAATTGTAGTTTCTTCTGTGCTTAGTTTTGATGACTTTATTATTGCACGTACTGTGTCAAATGGTTCTACACTTGGAACAAAACTTTATGAAGGTGCTTTTGAGCCTTGAGGTTTAGTTCTAGGATCTATTGTCCTTTTTGCAACTATTATTGGAAACGTAATTTACACCATTTTTAAATCAAAACGTAAAGGTGATTAATGAATAAATTTTCAAAATCAGCTCTTTATGTTGCAACAGGACTAATTGCTACAGTATCACTTACAGCTACAATTGCCGCATTTAAAACTAAAAAAGCTTTTAAACCTAGCTTTTATAACTACAAATCATACATGTCAGAAGAAAATCAAACTTTATTAAGAGAAGAATTTGATTACAAAGCTTTTGACGAAATTAACCAATTTACTAACGCCTTAATTAATCGTAAAGCAGCTGGAGGAATTGGTTCTGATTTCCTTGCTGCTTCCTTAATTCAAAAGAATTTGCTCAAAAAAATTGATTATCCAGTTTTATTTAACGACGATGATTTAAAGAAATTACCTAAAAATGAGCAAAAAAGTTTAGTTAAAAAAGCCTTGCAAACAATTTTAAGAAAAGAAATTTGAGATCACTTAGAGGAATATAACAAATTTTTAGTCGATGCAAACGGCAAGCACATTAAAGATGATGATGGAACGGATATTGAATTTTGACAGTACTTTCTACCATATTATTCACAAGATTCGGTTGTAGCTTATAATGTTTTAAAACACGACTTAGCTGATGCTAGATCAGTTTTAAAAGTTCTTAGTGCTCCAACTAAACCTAAAACAGAATATTCACTTGAAGATTTTCCGGAAATTCAAGAAAAAGTGCAATCACTTTTAGATTTGGACTTTAATTCTAATGAATACCAATTAGCAAATGGAACTGAATCAAAAACCGATTTAGTAAACTTATTAAAAACCTTATCGAGTAAAGGTTATAACGGTTGAACTATAACTGATGCAATTAGAGATAATATGCTTTTTGGTTCTAGCTACTGAAAAAAAGCTGATGGAAGTCGAACTGCTAATGATTTTACAGGTGAAGTTGAAACCAAAACTTACCGTGAATTAATTGATGCTTTTGTAGATTTAATTAAAGATGGAACTAATTATAATGTTACCGATAATCAACACATTTCTTTTAAAGGTGATGGACTTGAACTTTTAAATAACTTAATTAACTTAACCAGACCAGATGTTAAAGCTGCTATTATGTACAATGGTGATGCGATTGATGCTTATTATGGAGCTTATAACTTACCTGGTTGAAGTATTGATGGTTCAATTCGTGCGGTAAAACCAAGACATAACTTACTTTTAGTTGATGGACTTGTTTTTAGTGCCAATAATACGGATAAGAAAAATGATGATTATTTAACCTTGCTTGGTAAGAGTATTTACCAAAATCTTCAAAGTGAATACCAAGTGTTTAAAACAACTTTATTTAATCAACCAAATAATGAATTTTCAGCCACAGTTCGTCGAAACTTTATTGAACAAAATGTCGCAAATTATTGAACAGATATCAAAGAAAATGAGATTTTAACATTCTTAGAAGAAAATGAATATTCCAAAGAAGAATCTAAGAACCTTGCTAAAGAATACGTGGAGCATTATTTACCATATTTTTCACTATTAAATACTAATAATTCAGAGTTTTTAACTAATCATTATAGCAAAGATACTGATGAAGTAAATCCTAATTTAGCTAGTGTTAAATTTAATTTAAGTAAATATGAATCTGATTTTTTAACTAATTTATGAGCGAAAATTAAATCTAACCAGTTAGATGAAACCGATTTTGCTTTCAGTTATCAAAACATTTTAGCAAAACAAGTACAAGCATTTTTATCAGATAATGCAGATTATTTTGAAGAAGAATTAGACTTACAAAACTTTGATAAGTTATTAGATTTAGTTGCTGAAATTATTAGTTATTTAGATTTATCAAACGACTATGTTATTGAAAAATATTTAAATTTAAATAACTTTGATTACATTAATTATGATCCAACACAAAATATTGATTATGAGTTAGTGTTACGTAATTACTTTGCTACTGTCGGATACGGAATTGATCAATTAGCAGTTGAAATGTATAAAATTGAAAATACAGAAAATATTGTACATAAAGCAATTACACCAGTTGATGATCAATTGCAAAGTTTAATTACTACTTACTACTTTAATCGTACAAAATCATAAACTAGCATTTGCTAGTTTTTTAATAAGAGTTCTCAATTTAGTAATATCAAAGTAATATTTAGCACTATTTAGGTTTGCTGTTTTAATATTAAGCAAAAAGTGTTATAATAATTTTAATTCAAGATGATGAGTTGCGAAAGCAGCTCTTTACTATTTTTATAGAGGTTTTATGGATTATAAAAAGTTACTAAACGAACAATTTGGCAACAAAGTTTTGGAAGCTAAATTAACTAATTTTAGCGGTACAACACTAGAGGTTGTGCTAGATACAGACAATCTAAATGAAGTGGAAAATTTTTCAAGAAGTTTATCACAGTTTTTAGAAACACAAACTTGATTCAAAGATGAATACAACTTAGAAGTTTTATCACGTGGTGATGATTTAAATTTAGATAAACATAATTTAAGCTCACATGTAGGTGAAATGGTGAAAATAAACACTATTAAAAGCTTTGAAAGTTTAAACACTTTTGTGGTTGAACTATTAGAAGATAATGAAACTGAAGTTTTAGTCAGATGAAATAAAAAAGGACAATTCCGTAAAATAAAATTATCAAAAGATAACATTAGTTCAATAGAAAAGTACATTAAATTTTAGGAGTTTTATGAAAAAAGTAATTACAGATAAATTATTAGCTCAAGAAACAAGCTTATTTCAAATGATTGAAGGTTATGCTGAAAAATTCAAATTATCATTTGAAGATGTTTTAGCTTTATTCGAAGAAGAAACAGCCAAAGCTGTTAACCGTGATATTGATAAAGAAGCTGAAATCGTATTAGAAGCAAATAAAGATACACAAAGAATTGCGATTATCAACCGTAATGTTACCGTAGTTGATAATGAATATGACTTTGATGACTTAAATGAAGAAAAACAAACAGATGTGCAAAGATTAATGTACATTACTGAAGAAGACGCAAGAGGTATTTTAGGTCAAGATGTTACTGAAGGAGATACAGTTGAAGTTGCTTTAAATTTTGATATTTTCCCTGAAAAAACTAAAACAGCAATTAAGAATGGATTTATTCAATCTTTAAAATTAGCTGATAAACAAAGAATTTTTAACTTATATTCAGAAAGAATTGGTGAAAAAATTCGTGCACAGGTTTTATCAAAAAATAGCAAAGGTTCATATAATTTAAAATTTGAAGATGGAGTTACTGCTTTTTTACCAATTAACAAAATTTCAAATAAATTAAAATTATCACCTGGACAATTTATTGATGTTTACTTAGATTCAGTAAATATTGAAAGCAAATTAAGTATTTGTGAAGTTAGAGTTGATTCACCTAAAGAAGTTGAAGAAGCTTTAAAAAATGAAATTCCTGAAATTGCAAATGGTGATATTCAAATTGTTAAAATCCAAAGAATTCCTGGATTTAAAACTAAAATTGCTGTGCAACCAAACCCTGAACGTGAAGTTAATTACGATATTATTGGAACACTTTTTGGTGAAGGTGCCAAACGTATTTTAGCTATTAGTGAAAAACTTAATAACGAAAAAGTTGATATTGTTCGTTACAGTGATGATTTATTCGAATACATTAAAAACGCTTTAGCACCTGCTAAAGTTGTTGATGTAGTGCTTGATGGTAAAAAATACATCGCTATTGTAAAACCACTTGAAATTATGTCAGCTATTGGTAAAAAAGGTATTAATATCGAATTAGCAGCTAAATTAGTTGGAGCAAGATTGGAAATTGTGACAACAGATCAAGCTGTTGAACGTAACATTGATTTCAAAGAAAGATTTAGCTATGAAAAACCATTATTTAAAAGCACTGCTAAATCACATTCAGCTAAATCACAATCTAATAAATTCTTCCAAGGTATTGATTTAGATTTATCAGACTTTACTGATGATTTATTCAAAATGATGTCACAAGAAGAAGAAATTCAAGATGTGCAATCATTAAGTAAAGAAAAACGTGCACGTAAAGAAACAGTTAAAAAATCTGTTGCTCCATCAGCCACTGAACTTGATTCACTTTTCGATCAAGATAATATTCAAATCGACACAGATGAAGAAGATTATGACTTTATTGAAGATATTGATAGTTTATTCGATGAAAGTTTTGTACCTGAAGAAGAAAAAGAAGCAAGCTCTAATTCTGATGCCAAAAATGATAAGAAAACTAAAAACGTAATTAAGGCTTACCAAAAATCAAAAGTTGAATTAAAAGATTTTAAAGTTGATAATGACTTAGCGAACTATGGACTTGATACTAATATTGATTTAGATGAGTTTGACGATGCTTGAGAAGATTAATTCTAATTACGCTCGTAAATGCATTGTAACTAATACAATAGTACCTATTGAAAAATTAGTTAGATTTGATTATGTCAAGTCAGAAAATCTTATTACACTTGATTTAAGTAAAAATAAAAAAGGGCGTGGTGCATACTTCATTCCAACCCTTGCTAATTGAGAAAAGATTAAAAAATCTAAGGCTTTAAATCGTGTGTTCAGATTTAATGTTGATAAAGAAGTATATGAACAAATAGAACAACAACTAAAGGAGGTTCTTTATGAGTAAAAAGAACAATAGAATTAGTAATGTTAATGATATTAAAGAGCAATTATCTAATACTAAAACAGAATTAAAAGATGGGATTTTCATTTTCACTGGAAAAATGACAATTAGCGATTTCGCTTTAAAAACAAAGCTAAATCCAAACGATATTATTCGTAAATTTTTCATGTTAGGAAAAATGTACAACCTAAACCACGTTTTAGAAGAAGAAGAAATTGCAGAACTTTGTGTTGAAAACGGTTTTGATTTCCAAAAAGAAACAAACATCGATGCTGGTAACTTCCTTGATGAAGTTAACTTCAAAGATAATGAAGAAGATTTAGTACGTCGTACACCTGTAATTACTGTTATGGGACACGTTGACCACGGTAAAACAACATTAATTGATAAAATTAGAAATTCAAACATTGTTGCTACCGAAAGCAGTGGAATTACACAACATACAGGTGCTTACCAAATTAAACACAAAGGATTTAGAATCACTTTCTTAGATACACCAGGTCATGAAGCGTTTACTAAAATGCGTGCACGTGGTGCGAAAGTTACAGATATTGTTGTTTTAGTAGTTGCAGCTGATGATGGTGTAATGCCTCAAACAAAAGAAGCTATTGCCCATGCACAAGCTGGAAATGTTCCTATTATTGTTTTTGTTAACAAAATGGACAAACCAAACAAAAACTTAGATCGTTTAAAAGCGGAATTAGCTGAAGCTAACGTAGTTATCGAAGAATTTGGTGGAGACACTCAAATTGTTTATGGTTCTGCTTTAAAAGGTGAAGGTTTAGACGAACTATTTGACCAAATTAAGTTACTTACAGAATTACTTAATTTAAGAGCTAATCCAAAAAGATATCCTTTAGGAACTGTTATTGAATCAAGAGTTGATAAAGGTGTTGGTGTAGTTTCAACAATCATTGTTGAAAACGGAACACTATACAAAGGTGATTTCATCGTGGCTGGTTCTAAATGCGGAAGAATCAGAATGCTTAAAGATGCACTTGGCAATGAACTAGAATTTGTTAAACCAGGGTGACCAGCAATTGTATCAGGATTAAACTATGCTCCTGATGCAGGTGATAAATTTGTAGGAATTAATGATGAAAAATTTGCTAAAAAATTAGCAACTGAAAAATATTCACAAGACAAAATGCAAAGCCTTACTGATGCATACAACGCCAACCTTAATGCTGATGGTAAAAAATCAATTAATGTAATTATTAAATCAGACGTAGCAGGAACAGCAGAAGCAATTAAAGGTCAGTTAGAAGGAATGGAAAATGATGAAGCTGCAATTAAAGTAATTTCAGCTACTGCAGGAAACGTAACTGATTCAGACTTGCTTCTTGCTCAAGCTTCTAATGCTATAATTTTTGTGTTTAACATGAAAATTGCACCTTCAATCAAACAAAGTGCACAACAAAATAATGTTACAATCATCGCACATGATGTTATTTACAAAATTATCGAAGATTGCCTTAACATTCTTGATGGTGAAAAAGCACCAGTTTATGAAGAAAGAAAAATTGGTGAAGCACACATTATTAAAGTATTTTTCTACTCTAAAGTTGGTAAAATCGCTGGATGTATGATGGACCAAGGTTTAGTAAAAGAAAAATCAAAAGTTAAAGTTTACCGTAGAGGTAAATTAGTTCACGAAGGTAAAATTGAAACCTTAAAACGTGAATTAAACGATGCTAAAGAAGTTGTCAAAGGAAAAGACTTTGGTACTCACATTAAAGATTTCAATGATATTATGGAAGATGATATTT
The DNA here is from genome assembly GCF_000733865.1 of Mycoplasma buteonis. Taxonomy (GTDB): domain Bacteria; phylum Bacillota_I; class Bacilli_A; order Mycoplasmatales; family Metamycoplasmataceae; genus Mycoplasmopsis; species Mycoplasmopsis buteonis. The sequence continues at coordinate 4,908 of NZ_JPOK01000004.1, read as the reverse complement.
TAGAATTCTTTGAAGATGTTAGAGTTAACTAGGAGAACTCATGGATATTAGTAAATTAATTAGAGACGTTCCTGACTTTCCTAAAAAAGGAATTATGTTTAAAGATATTTCACCACTACTTGCAAACGGTGAAGCGTTAAATTACACAATCAACGAAATTGCAAAGCACTGCCAAGATGCAGACATTATTGTTGGTCCAGATGCACGTGGTTTTCTATTTGGGACACCTGCTGCTGCTTTTTTAAAGAAACCTTTTATTATGGTTCGTAAGCCAAATAAATTACCTGGAAAAGTTATTTCAATGAGCTATGATTTGGAATATGGTTCAAATGTACTCGAAATTCAAGAAGGTTTTGTAAAACAAGGGCAAAAGGCAGTTATTGTTGATGATGTGCTTGCTACATGTGGAACAACTAAAGCAATTATTAAATTGCTTGAGTCACAAGGAGTAACAGTTTCAAAGGTTATTGTCTTGCTAGAATTATCAGAATTAAATGGTAGAAAATTAATCGGTGAAAACGTTGAAGTTGTTTCACTAATTAATGTTTAATAAGTATTAAAATGTTAAGAATTTCTTAACATTTTTAATTCTAAAGTAGATTTAAAAAAACAACAAAAAACATTTTAGTAGAAAAAAATCATTATTTTAGCTAAAAAACAGCTATTTTTCGATAAAAAAACTATTTTTTTAAAGTGTTTTACGTCTAATAGTTTATAATATTTCTACACTTTAAAAACACTATTATTATTTATATTAAATTGAAAATATTAGTTAAAAATAAGGAGATAATTATGAAAGAAATTACATTAAAAATTATTGATCCAATTGGTATTCACGCACGTCCAGCTCAATTATTAACAGCTAGTGCTTCAAAATACAAATCAGATTCAAAAATTCTTGCTAATGGTTTAGAAGCTAACTTAAAATCAATCATGAACATCATGACATTAGGTGTTAAATCAGGTGATGAAGTTACTTTAAAAGTTACAGGTGAAGATGAAGAAAAAGCATTCGAAGAACTTGTATCTACATTCAAAACAAACGGATTAGCATAATAATTAAATCAAGGTTTAAAACCTTGATTTTTTATTTATAATTATGTTATGAATTTTATAAAAAAACATTGAAAAAAAATAACTCTTATTTCAGTTGGGATTGTGTGCGTTGCAACAATTAGTACAACTTTCGGAGTTTTAGCGTGACAAACTAATATTTATAATAAATCTTTTTTAAAAGGAGAGTTAAAATTAGCTAAGCAACGTGCAGAGCAAAATAAAACCACTGCTAGAGTACAAGAATTAATTCACGAAGCTGATGAACTACTTAATAAAGAAGATGCTACTGCAAAAGAATATCAAAGAATATTACTTGAATTTCAACGTGAATTAAATATTTCTAAAAAACATAAAGATAATCAAATGTAAAAATTTTTTTACTTATACAAAATAATTTAGACAAAAAGCTGACAAAATTATCTGTCAGCTTTTTATATTTAACTAAGTAAGTATGATTTTTAAAAATAAAAAGCAAAGTTGATAATTTGCTCAATTAAAATTAAGGTATAAAAAAACTACCTAACGGTAGATATGGTGCCCAAGACAGGATTTGAACCTGCACGGATTGCTCCACTAGATCCTTAGTCTAGCGTGTCTGCCAATTTCACCACTCGGGCAATTGCTGTAATATTATAACATATTTTTTATTAAGTTACAAAAGTTGATTTTGTATTTTTAAAAAATTAGATATTTTTACGTTCTAAATGAAGTTTTAACTTAGATTTCATAATATTTATCAAGCAATAAAATGCTATAAAAATTAAAATAATATATAATATAAGAAACTTATGGAACGCTATTTTTAAAGCTATAAAAAAGGAGAAAATATGATTAATGTTAACGAATTTAAACCAGGAATTACCTTTCAAGAAGATGGTGAAATTTTTGTAGTATTAGAAGCTCAACACTCAAAACAAGGACGTGGACAAGCTAACGTTAAAGCTAAAGTTAAGAACTTAAGAACAGGTTCAACAACAATTAAATCATTTACAGGTGGAGACAAAGTTAAACCAGCACACATTGAAAAAAGAAAAATGAACTACTTATACAATGATGGTGAAAACATTGTACTTATGGATAATGAAACATATGAACAAGTTGAAATTGGGATTAGTAAAGTTGAATGAGAACTTAACTTTTTAAAAGAAGGTTCAACAGTACAAATTAGATCATTTGAAGGTGAAGTGCTTGATATTGAACTTCCAGCTAACGTTGAATTAGAAGTTACTGTGGCACCTGAAGCTGTTAAAGGTAATACAGCAAACAATCCACAAAAGAAAGTTGAAGTTGAAACAGGTTACGAATTAGAAACACCAATGTTTATTAAAGAAGGTGATTTAATTTTAGTATCTACCGAAACAGGAAAATACGCAGGAAAATCAAATAAATAAAAATGAACTGAATTAGTGTATCATACAATCAAAATCAAACATATATTGTGCAAGAAAAAGCAATCTTAGATGCTATTTCCAATGTTATTGGTAGATTTAAAAGTTTTAAATTAGCTAGTAAACCAAATGTAAAAATTAATGATGATCATTCAAATTTACAGTTATATTTAGAAATTAAATTAAAAATTAAAAGCGATTCATTTTATACTGTAATTAAAGAATTATCAAATCAGCTCGAAGAAACAATTAAACAAATGATTGATGTTAAACCTAAAAACATTCAAATTGCTGTGGTTGATTTTATTTAATGAAAAGAAACGAAAATATTGATTATCCAATTTATCGTCAATTTTTTATAAATGATGCAAAAAAATTAAAAAAGAAAGTAGCTTCAAGTAAGCTACTTCTTTTGAAAAAAGCTGATCGCATTAAATATATAAAAATGATTGATTTATTGATTAAAGAACTTTCTGAAGGTAAAATTCAAAATTCTGAATTAATCACTAATCGTAAAGCATATCTCAAATTCAGAAATGATATTTTAATGAAAGCTTACTCAGTTTTTTTAATTTTAGGTTTTACAATTGTTATGATATTGTTATTCGTTTTTATATTTGTTAGTTTTTAGTATGGAAAAAGAACATAAATTTAGTAGATTAACTGAAAAATATCGCAGATTTAGTACGCTTGACTGAATTACTTTTACTATTGGAATTTCTCTTATTATTTGCTATATAGTAATTACTTTTTATGAATGATATATGGTTTCGCTTCGCAATGTAGAAGCTTATGAAAAAATTAAAGATACCATTAGTGCTATTACAAATGGAAATCAAAATATTCATTTAGCGAACTTATTATACCCAAATGCTAACCGTGTTTTTTGAGGTGGTTCGACTTATTGATTTACTTTTTTAAGTAATGTTTTCATGGGTGTAACGCTAACTTTTTATCCATTTGTCCAAAAATCACTTCGTGCTCAAAAATTTTATTTTGCTTCAATGGTCTTTATTATCGTGGTAGCTGGTGCATACTGAACTGGAATTGCGATGGTGCCAAGTACTTTCTTAAACACTTACCTAGATGAAAAATTTAAATCTATTTTTATGCATGCTGTAGCTCCTATTTTAGGATTATCAACCTTGCTATACGAACGGAAAAGAATTAACGTTGCAACTGCTTCAATTTGAAGCTTTGCTTTTTGACCTATTGCTTATCTATTTTTATTAATTATTCCAACTTATGTTTTTGGGTACAAATTTATGCAATTCGGAATAATTAATCGTGATGGACAAGACTTTCCACCTAACGAACTAGATCGTGGAATTGTAATTTACCAATTAGTTAGTTTTAATTATCCGCTAGGATACAAAGGTGATATTTTCTGAGTTAAAATTTTAATGAACATTTTAATGATTTTTATGGCTTTTATTACAGCACCTGTTGTTGGTTTTATTTTAAGAAAAATTTTAAGAATTCCTAATCCAGGCCAAGTAGTACAAAAAATATATTTTGTCTCACCAACCATAAAACAAGAAAAAGAAGAGTTTATTCGATCAAAAACTAAAAAATCTATTTTACACGCCTACCGTGAAGAAGAAGACTCGCAAGCTTTATTTTATAAAACGCTTGAAGAAATTAAAAAACTGCAAAATGCACAAAAAGAAAATAAAGAAAATGATTCAAACTAATTTATTTATTCAATCTTTTTAATTTAAAAATAAAAAACACTTTATATTTATTAATAAATTTAATAATTATAAAGTGTTATTTTTATATTTTGCTGATTTATTCTCTCGTTTAAAAGTCGAATAATTTCTCTAAATAATATTTATATCTCTTGTTATTTAATTCTATAAGTTTTGGAATAGAATTAACTGAATTTTTAGATAAATCTTCTAATCTTTCTAAAATATTTACTATGTAATTTTGAATTTGTATAGGTGGGATAGGAATTTGGATGTTAGCAACTTCGTTAGACATCATTTTAGGGTTAGAAATATTTTTATTTACGTATTTATTCATATTTGCAGATAATCAAAAAAACAAAAATTTACTTGAAAGCTTTTCGCGATTTTTTATATCTAATAATCCAGAAACATTGGTAATGTTAAATTTTCCTTTTCGATAAAATGGTGTACCTGCATAAGCTCCATCGGTTGTTCATGTAACATATTCACCATCAAAATCATAAGTATCGATATAACCGATGCACCCATCATTTGATGTTTGAGAAGAATAAACAGGATATTTACTTGAAGAAATTTTAATATCCTTTTTACTTATGACTTTGCCTCTTTTAATATTGCACAAACTGCCTATATTATTAAATTCAAAACCTAATATATAAAGTAAAATTTTCTTAATTTGAATTAGAAGGTGTGTGTGTGTGTGTGTGACAAGTTATCCACAAGTTCTTCATTATTTGTAAGAACTGCAAAAATATAATCACGGTAGAATT
>NZ_JPOK01000003.1 GCF_000733865.1 Mycoplasma buteonis | reverse complement strand
GCTATAGAGATATAGTTGAGGTTAACGGAATGACAGATGGTGCATGGTTGTCGTCAGCTCGTGTCGTGAGATGTTCGGTTAAGTCCTGCAACGAGCGCAACCCTTATCCTTAGTTAGATGATCTAGGGAGACTGCCGGAGTAATCCGGAGGAAGGTGGGGACGACGTCAAATCATCATGCCTCTTACGAGTGGGGCAACACACGTGCTACAATGGACGGTACAAAGAGAAGCAAGACAGCGATGTGGAGCAAATCTCAAAAAACCGTTCTCAGTTCGGATTGTAGTCTGCAACTCGACTACATGAAGTCGGAATCGCTAGTAATCGTAGATCAGCTACGCTACGGTGAATACGTTCTCGGGTCTTGTACACACCGCCCGTCAAACCATGGGAGCTGGTAATACCCAAAGTCGGTTTTGTTAACTACGGAAACAACTGCCTAAGGTAGGACTGGTGACTGGGGTTAAGTCGTAACAAGGTATCCCTACGAGAACGTGGGGATGGATTACCTCCTTTCTACGGAGTACAACGACTTATATAATAAGTCACTTACCAGACTATTATTATTTTAAATATTAAGTAATTGTTATGTACTATGTTAATAGTCCATAGATATATCTAGTTTTGAGAGAACTTTCTCTCTTAGTTCTTTGAAAACTGAATAGTAAAGATATTACAACGACATCAAATTAAATAAATTAAATTTTTGGTTAATTTGTTTTGATTGATACCGAGTAATTATTACATTATGTAATAATTTATTGAAATGTCTTTGAATATACATCAACAATAGGACATACTTAAAATTAACTTTTAAATAAGTAAGAGTTTGTGGTGGATGCCTTGGGTCTGGAAGTCGATGAAGGACGTGATTACCTGCGATAAGCCTCGTGGAGCTGGATATAAGCTACGAAGCGGGGATTTCCGAATGGGGAAACCTAACTAGAGTAATTTCTAGTTGCTATGCAATGAATACATAGTTGCATTTGCGAGACACGTTGTGAACTGAAACATCTTAGTAGCAACAGGAAGAGAAAATAAATAATGATTCCATTAGTAGCGGCGAGCGAACGTGGAAGAGCCCAAACCAACATTAGTTGGGGTTGTAGGACTATCTACATAAAGTTACAAATTTTTATCATAGCGGAAATAGTTGGGAAGCTATAGCACAGAAGGTGATACTCCTGTACGTGAAATGGTAAAAACTTTTGATAGTATCCTGAGTAGGGCGGGGCACGTGAAACCCTGTCTGAATCTGCCGGGACCATCCGGTAAGGCTAAATACTAACCAGACACCGATAGTGAACTAGTACCGTGAGGGAAAGGTGAAAAGAACCCTGGGAAGGGAGTGAAATAGAATCTGAAACCACTTACTTACAATTAGTCAGAGCTCGTTAATGAGTGATGGCGTACATCTTGCAGTATGGACCGGCGAGTTATGTTAACATGCGAGGTTAAGTGGATAAAAGCGGAGCCGTAGAGAAATCGAGTCTTAATAGGGCGTTTAGTATGTTGATATATACCCGAAACCATGTGATCTATCCATGAGCAGACTGAAGCTTAGCTAACCCTAAGTGGAGGGTCGAACCGTAGTACGCTGAAAAGTGCCCGGATGACTTGTGGATAGCGGAGAAATTCCAATCGAACTTGGAGATAGCTGGTTCTCCTCGAAATAGCTTTAGGGCTAGCGTCTGATGTTAAACTTTGGTGGTAGAG
>NZ_JPOK01000002.1 GCF_000733865.1 Mycoplasma buteonis | reverse complement strand
TTGATTGTGTCAAGTAAAGGTTACTTATTAGGAATACGAAAGAGCAAAATTCTCTTTTGTTACACCAATATTCTAACAACTTTTTAAAATACACCCAAGCTTTTTCTAAAAAAAGTTAATTTTTTGTTTATTTGCGAAAGAAAATTACGGTTACAGTCTGTAACCGTGAAATTTTGTTTCACTTAGGTTATGTTTTGTCTAAAAACACTAAAAAGTATTCGTAACTAGGTTTGTTGCAGTTTTTCGCGCGCGTGCACGCGTACGCACTTTTAAGTATCCTAGAAAGCACGTGCAACATTTTCTGACGAAATGGTGGACTAATTAATATATATATATATATATATTAATTAAATTTATCGAAAACCTGCAACAGATTTTCACCATTACCTAAACTTTTGTTGCAATTTTGTTGCACCTTTTAAAAAAGTACTAGTAAATTCAAGGAAAAAGTCTCGAAACAACAAACAAAAAATGCGACATTTTGTGAAAATACCGTTACTTTTTACTTTTTTTGTATCTCAGACTTGTTGCACTTTTTAAAAGAGAAACTTAACTGTTTTTTCATAACTAAATACTAAAAAATATAGTTTACACGATTATTCAAATACCTTTATTTAGTGCTTTAAATGTTAGTAATTTTTGCTTTATACTTCCTATATTTCACCTTGTATAACGTTTTGAAACAAGGTTTTTAAAGTCAAAATTAACATAACTTTCCGTATTACTTTTAGATAAAATAGGTTCATATTTATGATAAATTCTATTACTATTGTTCTTTAAATAACGCAAATAAGCACCTAATTTTTGACGTATTTGAAGCGAAAGTTTAGTCTTATTACTCTTGAAATAATCTCAAAAACTATTAAAAATTGCTTGATTTTCTTTATTAGTTAAAGATTTTAAGAAAGCTCATAAATCATTTTCAATACTAGTTTTTTTAAATGGTGTAATAAAATTTATAAGCTGATTTATATCTCTTTTACTACGAGTTTTAAAGTCTCTATAAGACTTAATTAAATGAAATTTATCAAGAATTCCACCTTCAAAATTATTACTAATTTTATTAATGATTTTAGCACCATCACCCTTAATAATTACGTTTATTTTCTTGTTATAATACTTATTTTTTATTTGTTCTATTAATTTGCTAATGCTATCAGCATTTTTATATTTATCATATGTTTTGCTACCATTAATCATCAAAATTTGCACGCTATTTATTGCTATTTTATTACCTAATTCATCTATTAAATTGAAAGTTAACATACGATTTTGTAATTTTTTAGTTTGCTTTTTAGATTGTATATTAATATACGCATCATCTATTTCTACAAAAAGTTTATCGTGATTTTTTGCTTCCTTTTGATAACCGATTAATTGATTTTCTTGTGCTTGTTTTATGTTTAAATCAGTCTTTTTTCAATAATGTATTAAGCTTCTTGATGGTGGGTTTTTAATTAATGTTAATCTCTTATTACTCATTGCATCATTTAATAAAAAAATCTCTTTTAACGTATTATCATATTTCTTTACGTTTCTGTGTTGTAATAAAAAATTATTATGATAATATGTAAAAGTTTGGTATTTTCCATTTGGTAGTTTCTTTTTATAACGTGTTAAGTTATAGTAAAATGTACCCTTAATAGTTATTATTTTACGTCTAATAGTTTTAAAAACTATTCAATTTGGGTGTGATGATTTACGTTCATATAATCTAAATTTTTCTTCTTGTTCGTCAAATAATTTAAAAATCTCTTTCATATATAAATTATAAAAAAAGATGCTCGATAGAGCATCTATTTTACTTTACTTTTTACCTTTCTAATATATAAATATGTACCGATACCAGCTGTAAAAATAAGAGTTAAAAACAAAATAGTAGAAGTTGTAATTATTTTCGTCTTACGTTGTTTGTTTGCTTGTTTTTGTTTAAAATCGCTTTTATTAATAACCTCTCTTACCGTTACATCAACACTTTTATCGTTAGCTTTTGCAGTTGTATTTTTAATAACTAATTCTGTCTTACCGAAACTATAACCATAATTCGGAAATAAATTTATTGTTGCAATATTTTCATGATTTGCAACTTTTAAGAGTTTATAAATCGCTGTATCTAGCTGATTTTTTTTCAAAATATATGCGTTTTTATCCATTTGTTTACTTTCAAAAAAGTTATCTAAATAAGCATAAATTTTGTCTTTGATTGTTTTTGGATTATCTTCAAAAAGTACTAATGCATTAATACTTAAACTAGCTAAATTAACAAAATTTGTTATTTCTTCTTCATCATTACTATCATTAGCATCTTGCTTTTTATCTGGTGTATTTTTGCTTTCCTTGATTAAATTATTTCACTCTTCGAGCTCTCTATCAGTTAATTCATCTATATTATTTTCTACATCTAGTTTAGTTTTTTCTTCACTATTAGCTTTTGAAATAATGTTAAGAGAAAGCTTTTTATTTGTTACAAGATTAAATAAATACTCAATAGAATTTATATTCTCAATATAATAATCTTTATTATAAATATAGTTATAAATAGCTAATTCATTCTTTACGTAGTTGATAATTAAATGTTGTAGTTCCTCAAAAATCTTGCTGCTAAGTATTAATTTATCAAGTTTTATATCGCTTAACTTTCTATTAATAATTAAGTCTTTTGTGATTTTTGAATTATGTTGTACCTTAACAACTAAGCTATTTATTATTTTAGGATGATTGCTTTCTATAATTAAATTTGTTTCCTCACTTCCATTAATTAAAGCGTTTAAAACACTGTCAAAATTACTTAAAATAACACTCTCAAATTTAATTTTATGTTCTTGAAGTAGCTTTGTTGTTTTAAGTATTAACTCTTTATTTAATTGCTGTGATGTTTGACTTGTTAGATTAATTGGACTAACTTTTAATTTAGATAAATCAATTATGTTATTAATTTCTTGCATTAAATAGTTAGTTATACCCACTTGTAAAGTTCCTTTTTTTGGAGACTTTGCTTTAATTAATAAATTATAATATTTTGCATTTAATTTATCTTCTAAATATTGAATGTTAAGTAGTTTTTCAACTACAACATCTATATTTATTAGCTGATAATCTCTATCAATTTCAAGTTGATAAGCACTTAATTTTTCTTTAATATAGTTAGTAATTTTTTCCTTAATTTTTTCTCTATCTTCAATTCCTTTAATATTTAAGTTGTCAATTTTCTCTATTTTTGCAAAAATTCCAAGCTCATTTTTTTCTAAATTTATAGCTAATGCGTTTCAATTAAAATGAATTTTAAACTCATTTTTATCAACCTTATAATGTTTTGCAAATTGTTTTTTAACACCAACTGTAATGTTAAGTAAGCTATCGATTTCATTTAAGTTATAACTTAAATCAAAGTCAAGTTTTCCAAAATCAGCTTGTGATAAATTGTTAAATCACTCTTTACTTGCTCTTAAAGTTTTAACTGTATCTTTTGTTAAATAATTAATACTTTCAAGCACTTTTTCTTTGTTTAAAAATAGATTAATTGTTCTTTTTGATGTTTTAATAGGTTCACCTACAAATGCAATTTCACTAGTAAATTGATTTTGATTTAGCTCATAACCAGTTATAAAACTAGGTTTTAGAGCAATAGTAATGTGTAAAATATTGTCTTCATCTAGAAAGATATTACTAATATAAATCAGATTTTTTAGTTGTTTTTCGTTTAAAAAATCATCTAAAAATAAATCTTTATTATCAGTTTTTATATATCTATTAACAAAATCTGCTTTTGTAAAAGTTTGCGGAATATCTTTAAAAGTAATACTAATTTGCTCTTTTAAAAAGCTTTGTGTTTCGTATTTTTTGTAGTTATCATTAATAAATAACATAAAATATTGCATTATTTTTTCGTAACTTAACGATTTAATATATTCTTCGTCTAAGTGGTATTTGCTTTGAATAAACAGCATTAATTCAATACCTATATTTGAATTTCAAAGATTTTTGAATTTACTTGTGGTTATAATATTTGATAACTTTTCTTTTTGTGCGTTTAAATTTTCATCGATTAAAACAATCTTATAGTTATCGATACTTCTTTGTGCGTGTGACGTAAAAAGTCATAAACCACTATTTGAAAAATAACTATCTTCACCCGTAGCAAGTGGTAAATCAGCATATTTTTTATTATCATTAATTATTTCGTAGCTAAATCTTCCATTAGATAAATCATTTTGATTTATTTTGAAATAACGATATTGACTAGCACCAGATTTAACACCATCTATTTGTTGTAAAGCACCTTTACCCAAAACCGAAGCTTCTGCGATAAAACCTCTTATTAGTCTGTTTCCATTTTTAGCTAGCAGTGTTTTGGTGCTAAAAGGAAGGTTTGTTTTCAATTCATAATCGCTTGAACCGATTATTTCAACATCGTTTTCTAAATCAACTCAAACTAATTCTTTTTTCGTACCAGTAACAGGATTAATTTCTTTATCATATTTAGGATTTGGTACAAAATTTCCTTTTTCGTCTTTTAATTCTTTACCATTATCACCAATTAAATACTTACTAATTAAGTCTCTTTGTGATTTATTTTTAGATGGTTCTCATGCATAATATACATAATTTTCTGTTAGTGCATTAGCATTAATGATAATATCAATGCTTCAAGTATATTCAAGATTTTCCTTGCTATTTCCTAATCCATCTAGATACTTTTTAATTTCGATTTTGTAAGTATTAATTTCTGTTTCTTCCTCGCTATTATTAAAAGAATTATCAACTATTAACTTTCTTTTATCTTCTAAAATTTCTTCAAAGCTTTTATCTAAAACTTCGATTCTTTTTCCGTTGATAAATAGTGTTTCACTTTCTTTTGGTGAAAAGAAATTAACTTTTGCGGGAGCATGATAAAGTCATTTACCACCATAAAAGCTTTTTTCATTAATCTTTTTTTCATCCGCTATTTTTTCCGGAATATCATCTTTTAAGTTTGTGCTATTTCCCTCAAAATCTACTCATTTATTGCTTCGAATTTTTAATCTATCTTTTAAATCTGTTGAAATAGCTTTTGTTGAATAACCTACCTTAATTGGAAAATTTTTAGCAATTGGATATGCATTTTTCTCAAAATTGTTTCCACTAGCTAACATCTGGATATCAATTTTGTTATCACTGACAAAGTGAAAGTTAATACCATATTTATATCCATTATCTTGTAAACTTTGATTAATTTCATCAATTTTAGCTTTAACTTTTTCTTGATTTTCAACACCACCCAGATAACCGAGTTTATCACTTTCTACATTAATTGCTCCTAGTTGTTTTAACCGATTTTTTGCATAGCTAAAAGCACTAGAAAAGTCTTCAATTGCTTTATTTTTTTCATCGACATTTTTATTAAATGAACTGACAGTAATCTTTGGTGCATAAATTTTAATTTTTGGTACAAATACCATCGCATGTTCTCTTTGATTATAAATGGTGTTATATTGCGAGCTATCTTCTAACTGGTTGCTATTTGAAGCTAATGAAACAAATCTTTTTTCAATATCAAAATCAAGCTCAATTTCATAATCATTTTGCATTTTAAAATCTATTAAATTATCTGTGTCATAATCTAAATTATTCTTATCTTTCAAAACTTTTAGTACATTCTTTTTTAAATCACTATCATCATTGTATGAACTTAAATTATTAAATGTACTTTTATCAAAAACATACATCCGATTAAACACAAAAGAGCTATCTATATTTTCACCATAAAGTTTAAAAATAGAATTAGTTAGATTTTCAGCTTGAAAAAGCACTACATCATTACTGATAAATTTTTTAAAGTCATTTTGTGACAAAATAACCTTTGAATACTGTGCATTTTCATACGTTTCTTCCAGTTTATTTGCATACTTAGTGTATTCGTGCTTATAACTTTTATCAATTACAAAGTCTTTGAAATATCCATGTAGATTTAAGTACTGACTACTTCAATTAGTATAATAATTATCTTGATACATGCTATATAATGTATTGTATTTTTCTGTATCTTGAAAGTTATTTTGTCTTGAATATCAACGATTTTCATTAAAATAAGCAATATCATAGTAATTTACTGCTCTTGTGTTTTGTCAGTCAGATTGTGTATTTAATTTTTTATTAGCTTCTTCACTTTTTAAATTTTCTACATTTCAACCAAAATAATAATAGCTATTATTATTAGTATAGTAAGAATATTGAACACCATTAAAACCAGTTAATAAATCGTTTTTTGCATCACTTCAACTTCATGATGAATTAGCTAGCGTTCCTTTTCCATCTAGATTTGGAAAATAAAATAATCGTCATCGTTTAGTTAAATTTGCAGCTAAATCTTGTGGTACTTTTATTTCATAAAGTAATCTTTCTTGTTTTGAAAGCGTTTTTGTGATATTTGCTGTTTGTTTATTTATCTCTAACTCATCAAGTGTAAAATATTGTGTATTTTCACTACTTACACTTGCTGACAAAACACCTAGTGAAGGTAGTAAAGCAATATTGCTACCTAATATTAATAATCTGTATCTCATTCTGTAATATCACTACTTTGTGAAAACGCTTCAAAATTCTTTTGTGTTTCTTTTTGTGCTTCTTTTAATTTTTTCATTTTCTTTAATTTTACATTTGACATTTTGTTTCGGTAATTACCAAATTCACTTAGTTCTTCAACAATTACCTCTTTATTTTTAGCTAATTCTTCACCACCAGAAGCATTAATTAAAAAATCCAGTTTTTTATCAATTAAAACATTTAAAACTTGTAGTTCACCAATTGCATTTAAAATTTGATTTTGAAATGGACTAAGTGAAGCAAAATGCGACTTTCTCAGTTGGTAAAAAATATCATTTTTTAGTGACGCAAGAACACCACGAGCTTTTTCAATTTGTAGCATTTCTAAAAATTTTCTTGTCATAAATTGATTAATCGAAAGATTGCTTTGTCTTGCTCTTTCTTCTCATTCAAATAGTAACATTTCATCTTCTTTTGTAAGTTTATTAAAACGTAAATAATATGATTTGGGATTAGTTTTAGTTTTCATAATTTCCTTTCTTAAATAAAAGAGCTTTTTCTGTTTTGTTATAAAAAATATTCATTGTAATGCGTGTATGGTTGTTTAAGTTAAATAAACATTCACCTACACCAGCTAGTGATAAAAAAGTACTTTCGCTTTGGTTTAAACCACCATTATATTTATACATTTCGTTAACTGCTTCAATATCCTTGCTTTTTAACCCGAAAATAAAAGAATAATCACAGTTTTGTAAAATTGCTTGTGCTTTGCTACTTACGTTGTTTGTACTTGTAAAATCACTTGGGTTTTGTGTGGTGAAAATTACACCACCGTTAAACTTACGAATTGTTTTTGTTGTTTTAAACATAAAATCTAGGTTTGTCATGTTTTCACTATCTATATATAAGTGTGCTTCATCAATAATTAATAAAACTTTTTGATTTTCATTAACATAGTTTTTGCTAATCATTCCATTTATATAATTTAATATTGTATACATCGCAATTTTTGAATATTTATTATTCATTGAACTAGTATTATTAATTTCTTTTGTATTAAATACAATAAAGTTATTTTCTAAGTTCATTGTGCTTGTGTGATTATAAATTTTTTCAATTGCACCATTAGATGTTAAATCTACTTTTAAACTTTCTTCAAGTTCAAAAAGAATATTTATAAGTAATTTTTGTTTTTCTTTTTCATTTTTAAATTTCTTATTATAAGTAGATAATACTTTCATTAAATCGCTGAAAACCGGTCAGTTTTCACTTGGGATATCAGCTACATTACCTTTGCAATCAAAAATTCCATATTCTCTATATAAATCTTTGATGCACTCAATAATAATATTTAGTTTTATTTCACTTGCATCAGTTAGCAGCATTGCAAAATAATTTCGTAAAAACTCTAAGTGTTTGATTATTAACGCATCATTACTTGTTTTTTCTTCATCAATATAATTAATAATTTGGAGTGGATTAATTTTATTTTCATCATTTGATGAAAAGTTAATTACTTTACCACCTAACTTGTTTGCGATATCAAGATATTCAGCTTGTGGATCGATTACTAAAACCTTATTTCCATTTGCAATCTGATTTAAAATAACTTTTTGGGTTAATGTTGTTTTACCTCTACCAGAAGCACCAATAATAAAAGCGTTGTGGTTTGTTCTGGTTTTATCTTTTTTATAAAACTGATTAAATATTACAATTTCATCATTTGTACTACTTCCTAAAAGTAAATTATTTCCATCGTTATAAATTGCACTTGTAAAACCGTAACCATTAATTAAGGATGAAGATGGTAAAAAGATAGTATCATCATCACTAATATTATTTCCCATAATACTTAATTTATATTCGTCAAACATTTTGTTATTAATTAATTTAATTTCCATTTTTAGCGAGCGAGCAATTTTTTCATTCATTGAAATTTTTTGTTTTAATTCTTTTAGTGAAGCAGCTTTTGTTACAACTAAAATTGAAATTTCATACATTAAATTATTTTCAG
>NZ_JPOK01000001.1 GCF_000733865.1 Mycoplasma buteonis | reverse complement strand
AAAATTGACTGTCATGTATTGTATATATCTAGTTTTCAAAGAACTTTATTTTGCAATTTGTTTGCTTAAATATGATAACATGATTTTTAAAATAAACAAACATTTTTTTAAAATTTTTATTTTTTTATTTTATTAATATAAGTGATAAAAAAATAAGCACTAAGCTTATTATTTAAAATATTAATTTAATTTTTTAACATATTAAAATATACAAGGAATATTAATTATTGAAGTTACCAAATAATCCAGTTTGTCTTTGTGCTACTGTTCAAAGTAACCCGTCATTTCCTGAATCTTTATAAATGTAAAAATCAGCAATATATGCAATTTCAACAGCAATAAGTGCTAGTAAAATTACAAAAATAACTACTAAAGTAACTAAAAGAATTTTTTTATTTCTTTGTCTTTTTGCTTCTTGTTCTTGATTTTCGTTTTGATTGTTTGCTAATTCATTTGTTTGAGTCATAACTATCTCCTTGTTATAAAATCGAATTTTATTTACTTATTTATATTATTATAAATCAATATTTGAGAAATTAATTGGAAAAATTAAATTTTTTTGTCTATTTTTATCTTTATCCAGGAGTATTAAAACAGAATTAAATTGAGTATTATTTTCACTGACTTTAAAAGATTTGTGAGCATCATAACGCATTTTTTCATAAACTTCTTGAAAATTAGCTCCAATAGCTGAATTTTCTGGACCTGTCATTCCAGCATCAGTTATAAAACATGTGCCTTTTGGGAATTTTTTTGCATCATTTGTTTGTACATGGGTATGAGTTCCGCAAATAGCATCTACTTTACCATCAAGGTATAAACCCAAAACATATTTTTCACTTGTAGTTTCACCATGAAAGTCAATAAAATCAAAATCAAATTCTTCATCATTATTAATCAATTTATCAGCTGCATCAAAGAAACTGTTAGCAGTTTCTTCATTTCAAGGCTTCATAAGCTGATTAAAACTTATTCCCATTAAAGAAGTTACTCTAATTTTATACTCTTTACCTTTGCTCTTTACTGAAAAAATTTTACTTCCTTTCCCAGGATAACTATCATTTATATTTAAAGGACGAATAACATCAGATGTATCAATAAAATTAAAAATTTCACTATTAGCTCATACGTGGTTACCCATAGTTAGACAATTAACACCACTGTTTTTAAGGAATAAATAGTCCTCATAATTTAGTCCTTTGCGACCTGAAACATTTTCACCTTGTGCGATAACAAAATCAATTTTATAATTTTGGATTAAATTCGGAAGAACTCTTTCAACAGTTAGTAAACCTGGCTTACCAAAAACATCTCCAATAAATAGAATTTTAAAATAATTATCTTCTTTTGTTAATTTTGTCAGTAATTCTGTTTTCATAGTACTTATATTATATATAATGTTAAAAAAAAGAAAACTCATTTGAGTTTTCTCTATTAGTATCCACCTTTTGAATCTTTTCCTTCAACGATAGCAACTGATCTTGAAGTTCCAAATCTAGTAGCTCCTGCATTGTACATAGCAATTAAATCATCCATATTGCTAATTCCACCAGCTGCTTTAATTAAAAGTGTATCTCCACAAACTGATTTCATAATTTGAACATCTTCAAGTGTTGCCCCACGGTAGCTAAATCCAGTTGAAGTTTTAATAAATTCAGCTCCTGATTTCATAACAATTTCTGTTGCTTTTTTAATTTCATCAGTTGTTAATAAAGCTGTTTCGATAATAACTTTAAGAACATGTTCTCCACAAGCTTCTTTAACTTTTTTGATGTCATTAAGAACGTATTCATAATCACCTTGTTTGAAACGTCCGATGTTAATAACCATATCAATTTCATCAGCACCATGATCAATAGCTAATTTTGCTTCATGTGCTTTAGCTTGAGTAATCATTGCTCCAAGAGGGAAACCAACAACACTTGTAACACCAATTCCTGTTCCTTTTAATTTTTCAGAAACGTATTTAACTCATGAAGAGTTAACACATACTGTTTTAAAATCATATTTAACAGCTTCAGCAACTAATTTATCAAGTTCTTTTGTAGTTGCTTCTGCTTTTAAAAATGTATGATCAATCATTTTATTGTAATTCATTTTTTACTCCTCTTATTATTTTAATTTATCTAAAATAATTTTATTTTCGACTGGTTCTTGATTAATTTGATATCCATTTTCAAGTTCAGTTACTAATTCTGTATCAATCGGATTTGATGAATAAAGTGTAAATAAAGTATCACCTTCTTTAACAACTTCATTTGTCTTTTTATTAAGTGTAATACCAGCTTCAAAATCAATTGAATCTTCTTTGGTTTTACGTCCTGCACCTAACTTCATTGAAACTAATCCGAAAGTTAAAGCATCAAAAATTTCTAAATATCCACTATCTTTAGCTTTAACCTCTAATTTATATTTAGGATTTCAAAAATCACTACGTTTAAGTGCTTCTACATCTCCATTTTGAATTTTAACAAATTCATAAAACTTATCAAGTGCTGAACCGTTAGCAATAACTTCTTTAATCATATTAAGTGCTTCATCATGTGAAGTAGCAATTTTAGCTTGTTCTAAAATAGTAGCACATGAAGAAAATACAAGTTCATTAAAATCAGATGGTCCTTGACCTTTAAGAGTAGCAATAGCTTCTAAAACTTCGTTTTTATTTCCGATTTCACGACCTATTGGACGAGACATGTTAGTAATTTCTGCACGCACGTCTACATTAAGCTCTTTACCAATATTAATCATAGTTTGAGCAAGAGCACGAGCTGATTCTAAATCTTTCATGAATGCACCGTTACCACATTTAACATCTAATAAAATAGCATCTGCTCCAGTGGCTAATTTTTTAGACATAATACTTGAAGCAATTAACGGAATTGATTCAACTGTACTTGTGACATCTCTTAATGCGTATAATTTTTTATCAGCAGGCACTAATTTTGCACTTTGACCAATAACTGCAATTTTATGTTCTTGTACTTGTTTAATAAAGTTTTCTTCGCTAACTTCAACTGTAAAGTTTGGAATTGATTCTAATTTGTCAATTGTTCCACCTGTGTGTCCTAATCCTCTACCGCTCATTTTAGCAACAGGTGCTCCACAAGCTGCAACAATCGGAGCTACTGCAAGTGTAGTTTTATCACCAATACCACCTGTTGAGTGTTTATCAACTTTAACTCCTGGAATTTCACTTAAATCAATAACATCACCAGAATGCATCATGTATTTAGTCATTGTTGCAATTTCACGTGCATTCATTCCATTAAACATTACAGCCATTAAAAATGCTGACATTTGATAATCTGGTGTTTTATTTTCAACATAAGAATTAATTAAAAATTTAATTTCTTCATTAGTTAATTCTTTGTTTAAACGTTTTTTTTCAATTAAATCAACTACTCTCATACTATTTAGCTAAATTTAAAGCAATCTCCATCATTTTTGTAAATGCTAATTGACGTTCTTCAGCTGAAGTTTCTTCATGTGTAATAAGGTTATCGCTAACTGTAAGTAAGCAAGCTGCTTCTTTTCCTGTAACTTCAGCATTTGTGAATAATGCGTATGATTCCATTTCTACACCAACACTTTGTGTAGTAGCAATTCTTTCTTCAACCGGAATTACTGAGTAAAATACATCTGAAGAGTGAACTCTTCCTTCATTTAATTTAATCTTTAAGTTTTGTGCAACTGAACGAATTTCATCATTTAATTTTGAACTTGGAAAAGCAACTTGTCCTTCTTTTCCTAATGCAATTCTTCTAAATGCATCTGAATCTGCATATGCTTCAGTTGCTAAAACAACTTCGTATAATCCTAATTCTGCTTGATATGAACCCATTGAACCAATTCTAATAATTCTATCTACATCATAAAATTTGAATAATTCATATGAATAAATTCCGATAGAAGGACAACCCATTCCGCTTCCTGCGACTGTAATAGGTTTTCCTTTATATGTTCCAGTAAACATAAACATATTTCTAACAGTATTAACTAATTTATAACCTGGATCTAAAAAAGTTTCAGCAATAAATTTTGCTCTAAGTGGATCTCCTGGCATAATAACTGTTTTAGCGATTTCACCTTGTTTCGCTTGTATATGTGGTGTCATTTTTCCTCCGTAAAATTATTAATAAATAAAAAATGGACTACTGAATTTAAGATAAATTTTAGTCAATTAAATTTTAACATTTCAAATATATAACGTTACTATTTTGCAAATTTAATTTAATTTTCTGCAAAAAATTCCACAAAAATTTTTATTATTAAAATCTTTTTGGTTTTTTAGACTTTTATTTTAGCTTCTCTTTAAATTGCTTGGTAATAAACATAGGTCTAGTGATTGCACTCCCGATTACTAAACCATCAATTTCTAGTTTTCATACATCCCTTGCTAACTCTGGAGTATTAATTCCTCCTTCAACATAAAAAAGCTTGTTATTTTGTTTGCATAAATTTGAAACATCTTTAAGAAATTGATAGTTATTTTCAATATTACTGCAATTTTCTGTTTCCTTAGTGTAACCACGCAATGTAGTTCCAATAATGTCAAAATCTAAACTAATAGCATTTTTTACATCTTTTATCGTCGAACAATCAGCCATTAAGCGTTGAAACTCTTTTTTATACTTTTTAAAATAACTTACCATTTCACTTAAAGTTTCTTTGGGACGCTTTCTTAAAGTGGCATCTAGTGCAATAACATCAGTATTTGTTTCTAATAAGGCTTTTAATTCACAAAGAGTTGGAGTTATAAAAACTTCCGAATTAGGATAACTATTTTTAATAATTGAAATTAAATAAACATCAGGGAAGTTCTTTTTAATATCAATAACATTGTTTAACTGACTCGTTCGAATACCATCAGCACCTCCTAAAAGAGCCGCTTTTGCTAATTTGGTTACAGTATCTCCACCATAAAGTGGTTCATTTTCTAAAGCTTGACACGAAACAATAAACTTTTTATTTTTCATCATAATATATAGTATACTTCTTTATTTTTATTAATTTTTTAGCTGATTATCAAATACCCTGAATTTTTAGTTCTTAAAAAATAAAAATTAAATTTTTTACAAAAAAACTTTTTTTGATAAAGAATATAATAAAGGTATGAAAATATTTGCAAATCTTTTGACTGAAAAATTAACAAAAAATGAAAAGAAAATTCTTGATTTTATCGAAAGCAATCCAGAAGACTTTATCAATAACTCAATTACAGAAATTGGATCACAAACAAACGTTTCCATTGCAGCAGTAACCAGATTTGTCCAAAGAATTGGTTTTGATTCAATCAAAGATCTTAAAAAGTTCTTAATTCTTGAAAAAGAAAGACAGTTTCAATATTATACAAATTCAATGAATTTAAGCGAAATCGAAAGTATTGAAATTTTTTATAAACACAGCATTGAAACAACAGCATCTTTATTAGATAAATCTGAGCTAAAACGTGCAACAAAATTTATTAATAAAGCAGAGAGAGTTATTGCTATCGGAATTGGTACTTCGTTAATTGCGGCACAAGAGATGCAAAACTCACTGTTAACTATTGGTAAATCTTGTTTATCAACCAGTAATGTTCACGAAATAGCAGTTTGAAGTAAGACATTAAATATAGAAAACGTTGTGGTAGTTATTTTTTCAAAACAATTTAATTCACATGAATACAACTTCCTCTTAAATTGTGTTAAAAAATTTAAAATCAAATCTGTTATTGTAACCACTAATACAAATATTAAACCTGTTCAAAATATTTCTGTAATTAACTTTCAAACCCTTGAACAGAAAAATAGAGTTGTTCCAATCTCTTCTAAAATTTCACAGCTATATATTGTAGATGTAATTGTTCAAAAACTTATTAAAACTAAGAAATTAGAAAATAACGAATTTTACGATTACTTTAAAAAAAATTGACGTAGTTAATTTTGCGTGCCTTTGGCATGCTTTTTTATTCTGACTTTACAAAACAAAAGTATAAAATTAAAATAAGTAGGTTATATGAGAAAATGAAAATTTTTAATGCTATCAACACCCGTTATTTTAACAACACCAATTATTAGTAGCTCTTGTTCACCAAGAGAAAACAGTGACAATCAAAGCGTTTTACTAAAACAAAAAGATGATGAAATTGCACAATTAAAAATCCAGATTGCTACTTTAAATGCAAAAATCCAGACACAAAGTGATTTTAATCAGCAACTAACAAGTAAGGAAATTGAAATTGCAAATCTAGTCAAGCAATTAGATTCTAAAACTCAACTTTTAAAAGAGTATGAAGCAAAAATTAACCAGCTTGAATCTCAACAAAAAAGCAATTTACAAAGAGATACAAATAATAATCCTGAAACACAAAAACAAAATGAATCAAATTCCCGTTACAAAGAATTACTCAGTGAAAAAGAGCTAGCTATTAAGAATTTACAAAAACAAATAGCAGCTTTAGTGCAAGAAAAAAATAACTTAGAAAGAACTATTGTCACTCAGCAATCAGAACTATCAAATTTAAAGTCTAAAATTACACAATTAAATCAGTTAGTTACTACTTTAAGAGAAAAAATTTCAAGCTTAGAGCAACAATTACAGGAAAAAAGCAATAAAACTGATTCTGCTACTAATCAAAAAACAGATTCACGAGACTCAGAAACAGAACAAACACCATCAAAGAATTTAAATGATGAAAATAAAGTTTTAACTCAAGCGGAAATTAATGATTATTACACTAATCATCCAGAAATAGCACGTTTTAACCTCGCTAATAACACTGACATGAAATTTGATACGAATCGTCAGTACCTTGATGCTATTAATAAGCGTTCATTTGTACTTAGCTGAGATTTTGATGATGGAACCAACACAGCAGGAACTATTTGATTATTTGATTATCATCAAGTTAGTGAAAATCACTATAAATTGTTTTTTGCTACCAATTATCACGTTGCCGCTGAACTTTATCATTCAAATGATTATGAGTTTAACAGTCAACCCAATAGACAAAAACAGATTACTAATATTCGTTTAGGTTCTGTTAATGATTATTTAGAACCTAATTCGCGCTTTGAATACAAAACTTTAAAACAAAATTTATGACCTAAAAATTTATTTTTAGCACATAATTTTATGGATCAAAGTGTTTCTAATTTATATAATGCTCGGTACTATACTGAATTTGCTGTCATTGAATTTGATTATGATTTTGATACTTTTATGGAAACAGATCCTATTACTGCAACTCCAAACACTATTGAATATAATATCGAAGTACAAAAAAGAAGACAAGAAAACAAAATTAATTATGCTCTAAAAGCAAAAATCGAAGGTGCCATTAGTGAATTAAACAATTCCATTAGCTATTTTGCAAGTGGATTAAGTCCAATGCAAACTAACAAATTACCATACGCAACAATGGATTATGGTTCTGTCTTTATGTTTATAAATAACGATTTAGGTCGTGATTTTGATACCAATAACTTTATTGAACCAAACACTATCGCTAAAATTAAATTTGTTGACCAAGAAATTAAAAAATACTTTTCAAATGGAAAAGTTGCAGAGCAACCATATTGGGATTACTTTGTGGGTTATCCATTTGAACAAAATCGTAATAAAGTTTTATATAGTCCAGATAGTAAATTACTAAATACTATTGGTCTAAATGAAGGAATTGAGCGTAACTACTGACGTACTCTTGATCAAGGTAACGGACACGTTATTGGAGATCATGGAGTAGAATTTAACAATGAACCGCGAAGTACTTTTTATGGTTTAATGTATGAAAATTTAGTAAGTAAACGAATTATCGGTGGTGCTAGTGGTTCACTGGTAGTTAACCAAGATAATTTACCAATTGGATTGCTATTTGGTTCAAGTGGAACTCAACCAGTTCTTAAAAACGACAGAACGCATGCTGATTTAGTTAAATCACTTAATGTTGCTTTTACATTAAATAGACCTTTTTACTCAAATGCTATAAATGGATATGTGCAACCATATAATATTATTGATGGTACTGATAAACAAAAATTTCCACATCAAAGTAATTCTTACCGTGAAACTTTAATTAAAGTTTATGGTAAAGATTATCAAACCGCACTTTTTAAAAAGTAAATTAAAATCACAAGAAGCAAAAGTCTTGTGATTTTTATTTTATTTTTCGGTATTATCTGTATAGTAAGCTTCTATTCCTAATTTACCATTAGGATATAATTTTTTAAACGTTTTTATAAAGCTTTTTGTTTGATGTTTTGACTCTTTGCTTAGATTCGCAAAGATATCGTATGTGAGCTTTTTAACTTCTTCATAAAGTTCTTCTGAACCACCAAGTAATTCAAATTTAAATGGTAACTCAAAAACATATCTAATTTCTGGTGCGGTTGATGTAAGTATCCATAACCCATCATTTTGATTTTCTGCCACTTTTAAGTAATAATTATCATCATTAAAAGCTAGTACTCCTGATGAACCAGCACCTAGCTTTGTGTCACGCACAGGTTGCAGTATACTTAAATCAATAAAATATTCTCCATTAATTTCAAATACCTTTTGATTTTTTAAAAAAGAAATTTCTGCTGTATTATAGAAGAAATTAGAAAATTCTATAATTTCAGAATCAAGAGACTTTGCTCTTGTTTCAATGTATTTGTGCTTTCTTTCAATTTCTTTATATACCGCTTTATTTTCTTGGAAGTCATAAAAACCAACTCGATCTTGTAATAAATTATCTGTTAAGTATGAAATATTAAAACTTTTAGCAGTATATTTCTTTGCTTCTTCGACAGAGTTAAATTTCACTTCTAAAATGCTGTAATCTAAAAATGGTTTAATATCAAGATTTTGGTATTTCTCTGGTAACATCTTTTTAAAATAACTAATATCGTGATCTCACTGGTTTCTACCGTCTTGAATTACCCTTGCTTTTGTAGTTATTTTTCCATCAGTATTAAAAACATTTAAATCAAAACTTGAACCATCCATTTTGTCAAAAAATGGATGACCAGCAGAAAGTAAAAATCAAGTCGTTGGATACTCTTGCGGTTCTTGTGTTGCTAAATAATTTACAAATGAACCATTTGCTGAAATTAAATTGTTTTCATTATTTTCAAATGCAATTCCCACCATATTTGGTGTTGCTTTATTATTCAAAGTTAAAACCTTAGAATCTTCTAAAGGAGCTTTTTTAAATCCTTGTAAAATAACAAAATCTAGCTCTGGTTCAAGATCAAAGTCCAATTCAGCAATATGAAGTTTTTTATAAGCATTATTTTTAAAATACACAACTAAAAGAGCTTCCTGATCATAAGGCTCATAACCGACTAATTCATAGTCTTTATAAAAATCATCACTTCTAAATCTTAAAATATGATCAATTTTTTCTTTACTATCAAAAAAGCTTGGTAAGTGCTCTGAAATGAATTGTTTGTCCGCAATTGATAGTTTATTTTGAAAGCTATTTTCTACAAATTCAAATCTACTCGTTTTTTGAAAACGCTTGATTAATTTATAATCACTCTTTGCTGCTTGCTTTGCAAATCCATTTGAATTATTATTAGTAATTTGTATGCAACTTGTTGTTAATATTAGTGGAGAAACAACTGCACCTAATGATAAATATTTTTTATAATTTCATTTATTCATTTTACTTAATTAAATTCCCAAAATTAAACTCTTGATTAATTACAAAAAACTTAATCAAACTTCTGATTACATTAATATTTACTTTTATTACTTGATAACTTCTTAAAATAATTTCATTCATAATAAATCTCCTTTACCGAAATATTATATAAAATAAAAAAATTAAAAAAACACAAAAAGTTTTGTGTTTTTTGGTGTTTTTAGTATTTTTTAATTAAAGTTTCTAAATCTTCGATAATGCTTTCTTTAATCTTTGTATAAGACAAGCTTGGATCACTTGTTAAAAAGGGAAAAGTTGCATTAATAATAATATTATTAAGTTCAACTCCGTAAGTGTTGACCTTTTTTGTTTCTAAGCAGTTATCTGCAAACTTTCTAAATTTATCTATTTTTACTTTACCATTATATTTTAGAACTAAATCTTCGATTGCTTTAGCACGTTCTTCGCTTACAAAAGTATCAAACTTTTCTTGTATATTATCATTTTCCGAGTGGAGATTATATTTTTTAATAAAATTTTCAATAAGTTCTTTTTTATCATAAAATAAAAGGCTCGAGTTAACTAAAATATCGATGTTGGTGATGATTTCTTTATCTTTTACATTATCTTTTCTTAAATTTTGTACTTTGTCTAAAATATAATCAATATCTATATCATAGTATTTAACAATTCCAATTTCAAACTCTAAATCCTCATTAATATCAGTACGTTCAATTTTTTGAACAAATTCTCTATAACATTGATTATATAAGCTTTGATAATTTTGACTTTGAAATTCGTTTATTAATTCTGCAGCATGTAATTCTTTATAATTTTCAAATTCATCACTAAAAGCACCGATTAAAATATTATTAATTCTTAAAAATTGTGATCATAAACGAACAAAATCTTTCTTTTGCTCCTTATTTAAAAGGTATGTTCCGTTAAAAATCTTTTCAATTGGAAAATTAAATTTTAAATCACTAGTAACTTGCTTGTAACCTGCTTGCCATTTATTATGCAAATCTTGAAAACCATTAATATATTCATCAAAAGTTTTAATTAGAACAATCCCTTTTGCTTCTTTATCTCCAAATAAAGCAATAGCTTTTTCAACTGATTCTTCTATATTACGAAAACAAATAATGTTGCCATTTGTTTTTATAGAATTTAAAATCCGATTTGTTCTTGAAAAAGCTTGAATCAATCCGTGCATCCTTAAATTCTTGTCAACAAATAATGTGTTTAAAATTGGAGCATCAAAACCAGTTAAAAACATATTTACCACAATAAGTAAATCAATTTCACGATTTTTCATTCGCATTGAAACATCACTGTAATATTTACTAAAGCTTTGATCATCAGTTGAAAAATTTGTTCCAAAAATTTGATTATAATCACCCATTGCGTGTTCTAAAAATTCTCTTGAACTTTTATCTAGTCCACTAACACTTCAGTTATTTTCATCAAATAAACCATCAGTGTCATAATTTTCAGTATTTTCATTTGGATTATATGAATAAATTAAAGCAATTTTTAATTTTCTCAGTGCATGAATGCTATTTGGATCATTTAGCATTCTTTTTAACTGAGTATAATAAAGCTTTGCAGAAGGGATATCAGCAGTCGCTAACATAGCATTAAATCCGCGAATTTGTTTGCTTTGTCCTGTGCTGACTAAAATTCCCTGTTCATTTCTTTTTTTGATGTTGAGTTTAAAAAATTGTTCTGTGTTTCTTTTGGTAAGATGATCAAAATCAGAAAGTATATATTCACAAAGTGATTTAATTCTTTCTGGATGACGATATGCTTTTTCTTTTGCTATGTCATTAACTCGCTCATCTTTATAATTAATTGCGTTAAACTTCGCTACTGAAGGATACTTAATTTGAAATGGTAAAACATTAGCATCTCTAATTGCGTCAACAATTGTATATTGATGTAAACACTTACCAAAAACTTGCTCAGTTGTTACATTAAAAACATTTGATTTTGAAATTAGTGCATTGGCTGCAAAAATTGGTGTACCTGTGAAACCAAAAATATAATAGTTTTTAAACTTATTAATAATATTTTTATGCATTTCGCCAAATTGTGAACGATGACATTCATCAAAAATAAAAACTACTTTTTCTTTATAAACAGATAAATTATTATATTTAGGATTTTTAACTAAATTATTTAACTTTTGAATTGTTGTAACAATAATTTTAGAATTTAAATCTTTGCTTTCCAAATTCTTTTTTAATAACTCAGTGTTATTAAAATTACCAGAAACAGAGTTTTCTTGAAAACGATTATATTCATCTACTGTTTGCGAATCTAAATCGCTGCGGTCAACAACAAAAACAACTTTCTCAATTTCGTTATCGCGGTATGCTAAAGTGGCTGTTTTAAAGCTTGTTAAAGTCTTTCCACTTCCAGTAGTATGTCAAATGTAACCACCAGCATTAATGGTTCCATACTCTTTGTTATTTGTTGCATATTTGATTTTATTTAAAATTCTTTCGGTAGCCACAATTTGATATGGACGCATAACAAGTAGTTTTTCGTCAGTATTAAAAACACAGTAACGAGTTAATATGTTTAATATCGTATGACGAGCAAAAAATGTTTGAGCGAAATCCATTAAATCATTAATAATGTAATTACGTGAGTCAGTTCAATAAGTTGTAAATTCAAAAGTTTTAGAAGCTCATGAACCTACATATGCTTTTTTATCTTTTTGATTATTTTCAATTTCAATATATTGGTGTTCTCTTGTGGTATTTGAATAATATTTAGTTTCTGTACCATTAGAAATAACAAAGATTTGTACATATTCAAATAAACCAGAGTTAGCTCAAAAAGATTCGTTCTTATAGCGTTCAATTTGGTTAAAAGCAGTCTTAAGCTCTATTCCACGTCTTTTAAGTTCAATGTGTACCATTGGAAAACCATTAACTAAAATCGTTACATCATAAATGTTTTTGTGTTTTCCTGTATTTTCAAATTGATTAATAACTTGTAAATAATTATTATTAATATTTTTATCATCAATTAATTTGATATTTTTAAATGTTTTATCATCTCTTTCAAACTCTAAAATTCTAATTTCTTGAATTTGACGTGTTTTTTGAATTAATTTGTTAGTTGGATTAGAAATATATTCATTAAAAAATCTTCTTCACTCTGTATTAGTGAATTTGATTTTATTTAATTTTTCTAATTTATCTCTTAAGTTATTAATTAAATCATTTTCAGTTTTAATAAAATTAGCATACTCGTATCCACAATCAACTAACTTTTCAATAAAGCGTTCTTCTAGTTTTGATTCACTTTCATACTGTGTATACTGATTTTTATTTTTTTCAAAATCATACTCACCTATAACGGTAAAACTATCACTTTGAAGAATTGAACTTACTTTTTTGTCCATATTTATTCTCTCTTTTCAAACTCGAATAATTTCTCTAAATAATATTTATATCTCTTATTATTTAATTCTATAAGTTTTGGAATAGAATTAACTGAATTTTTAGATAAATCTTCTAATTTACTTAATGTATTAACTATATAATTTTGAATTTGTATAGGTGGGATAAGAATTTGGATGTTAGCAACTTCGTTAGACATCATTTTAGGGTTAGAAATATTTTTATTTACGTATTTCTTCATATTTGCAGATAATCAAAAAAATAAAAATTTACTTAAAACATTTTCCCGATTTTTTATATCTAATAATCCGCAAACATTGGTAATGTTAAATTTTCCTTTTCTATAAAATGCTGTTCCTGCGTAAGCTCCGTCAGTTGTTCATGTAACATATTCACCATCATAATCATAAGTATCGATATAACCAACGCACCCATCATTTGATGTTTGAGAAGAATAAACAGGATATTTACTTGAAGAAATTTTAATATCCTTTTTACTTATGACTTTGCCTCTTTTAATATTGCACAAACCGCCTATATTATTAAATTCAAAACCTAATATATAAAGTAAAATTTTCTTAATTTGAATTAGAAGGTGTGTGTGTGTGTGTGTGACAAGTTATCCACAAGTTCTTCATTATTTGTAAGAACTGCAAAAATATAATCACGGTAGAATT